>NZ_JACVAN010000032.1:0-52099 GCF_014851895.1 Ensifer sp. ENS11
CCCACGGTACCGTCAAGCCGTTCCACCACGCCGCCAAGCTGCCAACCGGACGTGATCACCGGGGCGTCGTTGGTGCCGGTGATGACGATCGTCACCGTCTGCACTGCCGTGCCGCCATGGCCGTCATTGACGGTCACGTCGTACTTCTGCGTCAACGTCTGGCCTGCCTGCAGCGAGTCGAGCACGCCGTCGGCCACCTTGAAGCTCCAGCCAACCTTGTCAGTCGCCTGATTCACCGGGCCGAGCGAGAATGCGCCGAGATAACCGCCACCCTGCGCCGCGAAGCTGGCGTTGTGTGTGTCGAGCGTATCCACATCGGCAAAAGTGACCGCGCCGCCCTGCACATGCACAACCGCATTCTCACCGGCCGCGTTATCAGCTCGTTCCGTCACCGCACCGCTCTGCACCGCAGAGGTGATCACCGGAACGTCGTTCGTGCCGGTGATCACAATCGTCACCGTCTGCACTGCCGTGCCGCCATGGCCGTCATCGACCGTCACGTCATACTTCTGCGTCAGCGTCTGGCCGGCCTGCAGCGAGTCGAGCACGCCGTCGGCGACCTGGAAGTTCCAGCCGACCGAGTCACCCGCCTGGTTCAGCGCGCCGAGCGCGAAGGTGCCGAGGTAGCTGGCGCCCTGTGCGGTGAAAGTTGCGCTGTGCGTGTCGAGCGTATCGACGTCGGCAAAGGTTACCGCACCATTCTGTGCATGCGTTGTCGCATTCTCGCCCGCAACACCGTCGGCGATCTCCGTCACGGAGCCACTCTGCGTGCCCGAGGTGATCAGTGGAACGTCGTTCGTGCCGGTGATCACAATCGTCACCGTCTGCACTGCCGTGCCGCCATGGCCGTCATCGACGGTCACGTCATACTTCTGCGTCAGCGTCTGGCCGGCCTGCAGGCTGTCGAGCACGCCATCGGCGACCTCGAAGTTCCAGCCGACCGAGTCACCCGCCTGGTTCAGCGCGCCGAGCGCGAAGGTGCCGAGGTAGCTGGGGCCCTGGGCCGTGAAGCCGGCACTGTGGGTGTCGAGCGTATCGACATCGGCAAAGGTTACCGCACCATTCTGTGCATGCGTTGAAGCATTCTCGCCCGCAGCACCGTCGGCGATCTCCGTCACCGAGCCACTCTGCGTGCCCGAGGTGATCACCGGAACGTCGTTCGTGCCGGTGATGGTGATCGTCACCGTCGTCGACGATTTGTCGCCATCGCCATCAGTGATCTCGTAACTGAACGTATCCGTCACTGTCTGGCCCGCAGCAAGACCTTGGACGGCGCCATGCGCGTTGTTCAGTGTATAGGTGTAGCTGCCGTCAGCGCCCAAAACCAGCGTACCGAACTGGCCGACCGTTGCGCCACCAACCACGCCCGCCGCGTCGCCAGACGATACGGCCGTGACCGACGCCCCGTCTGCCCCCCGCACGTCCTTGACGCCGTCCGTACCATTGGCATCCGTGCCACCCGAGCCGGTCAGTACATTGCCATCCGCAACGAGCACACCATCTTCGGTCGCGCTATCCGTGTCCGCTGCAGCCGTCGCAACGTCGTCGGAGACCGAGACGGAGACGGTGCCTTCCGCCGTGTCGCCGTCCGTGTCGGAAGCGATGACCTTGACCGAGCCGAGTGCGGCGAGATCGTCGGCATTGACGCCGGGATGGCTGGCATAGTTGTCGGTAAGCGTCGCCGTCACGGTCGCGCTGTCGCCGCTGCGCACCAGGTCGAGGGTGACGATGGTCACGCCGCCGGCCTTGCCGACGATCTGGGTGTCGGAGACCCGATCCCAGGTCAGCGCACCGGTGAGGGTGCTGGTGTCGCCGAACACGATGGTGGCGATGGCATCTGAACCGGCCACGAAGCCGATCGTGCCGCTGCTGGTGTCGGCGCCCGGCGTGGTGCCGTCGGCCAGGTTCTGGTCGTCGAGTGCAAGCGAGGCGGAAGCCGCAAGCGGATCGACTGCCGGGCCGGCGCCGTCCGTCACGGTGATCGTCTGGCTGTCGCTCGTCGTGTCGTTGTCGGCATCCTTGGCCGACAGCGTGAAGCTGACATTGACTCCGCCCGCATTGTTGAGGTTGCTGGCCGCTGCAAACGACCAGGTCTTGTCGGCATTGACCGTCAGCGTACCCTCGGCAAGCGCAAACGCCACCGACTGGCCCGCCGTCAGGGTCAGCGTCTGCGTCGTGTTGCCGACCGTCACGTCGACTGTGCCGACGCCATCGGCACCTGCCGAAAGCGTCCAGCTGCCGGCAAGCGTCTGGCCTTCCACCACGCTCGGCGCGGCCGGATCGGTGATCCCGATCACCGGAACGTCGTCGATGATATCGATCTGGAGGGTGGCCGAACCGCCGGCACCATCGTGATCGGTGACCGTGAGGTCGAAGATGTCCCGGTCCTGCTCGATATTCGTACCGGGATTGACCCCGGAACTCGTGACTGCGCTCGTCAGCTCGTAGGTGTACTCCGCCACACCGGTAAGCGGGTTGTAGCCGGTGATGGTCAATGTACCGAATTGACCCACAACCGTTTGCCCGACGAGACCGCCGATGGCGAACGTCTGACCGTTGATGGTCAGGCCAGCGATGTCGTCAAGCCCGTCCGGATCGGTGAGCGCAAACACACCGCTGACCGACGCACTGCCATCGCCCGCACGCGATCCGACTGCGAGGCCGGCTTCGTCGACTTGCCTGTCGCTCACCGCGATGCCGCCTGGATTATCTTTGGAGTCGGGGATGATCGACGGGTCATCGTTGGGGTCAAGCGCGAAGGGCAGACGCTCGGTCGCTTCAAGCGCAGGAAACTCCAGGGCGGTCGGGGCGAGCAAGTCGATGACCGGCCCGGCCTGGCCGATGTCGCCGGTCGCATCGGAGAGATCCCCGCCGCTGCTTTGGTTCGACACGACGCTGATGGTGCCATCCGGGCCCGCGGCGACGTTGATACCGTTTTCTCCAAGCACCGCCACGAGGGTTTCGCGGGGGATTTCGGCGTCACCGATGACGAAGGTCGGAACTTTCAATGCGGCGTTCTGGATCGTGATTGTAGAGCCATCAGGCTGTTCTAAAACGATATCAGTGCCGACCACCTGGATCTTTTCGATCGATGCGCCTGCAGGGAGGTGCACGATATTTGAAGCATCGGCGCTGACCGTCGCCGGCATCGGCGGCGTTTGGGGCGCGTTCTCAGCGCCCTTCACCGGAGCGCCGGTTGCCTGGTCCAGGAGCTGCGGCTCTTCCGTCGCGCCACCACCGGTCTGTGCTACCAACCGGCCGGCTTTGCCATCCGGTGCGTCGCGGTACTCGATTGCCTCTGCCGGGTTTGCGGCGGCTTCGTTGGAATTTGTGGTGCCTGCGGTTGCCATAGAAAATACCCCTCGACCTTTGCGGGCAAGAGAACATCAACCTTGTGCAGCCGCAATCGGCATCGAAGGGATTAGAGAAAAACAGCATAATATGATATGCTAATACCCAAAATTGGTTAGATTGACGCAATTTTAATAGTTCTGGTCATGGGTTCGAAACGAATGCCCCATCCGGGCCGCCGGAGCTATAAAAAGAAGCCCTGATGTCACAGAGAACAGTGGCAAAATGCGCCCGTCAATCGCAACTGGCCGCGTTGCAAGACGTTCCGTTGAACGCATCCTCATGAAACAACCGGCACAGGTGCCAAACGGCATGCTCCGGGCTGGCGATCGCTTTCATGATGACGGAGTCGGCGACTTCTATACACGAATCCGTCAGTGCTCCAAAAGCATACACAAGTATAAAGTTTGAATAAAATTTTACATAAAACGTATTGGCGTGACACATACTAAATAATACATACGGCTTTACCTGCGTTTTTCTTTTGATTCGTAGAGTGTCTCCATGCAACCGAGAGACACGGCGATGAACAAGAAGAGCTGGAAGCACTGCGGAAAATACCTGAAGACTTCGGTGTTTGCGATCGGCCTGGCATCGCTTTCAGCGATATCCTCCGTGCAGGCCGGACAGCCCGGCATGCTCCAGCCCGGCGTCTTCCAGCAGATGCTGAGCCTCGCGAGTCCGCTGGCGGCCGTCGCCACTGAGGCAATCGGCACCTGGTCGAAGCAAGCCTCCGAAGGGCTCAAGCGGCAGCGGGTGCGGAAAGTGGCGGTGACGGCAGGCACCAACCTCGGTGGCCAAACACCGGCGCAGTCGACGCCCTCCGCCGTTTTCCATTCCGTCGCCTTCCGCGTCTCTTCGATCCCCGTGGCCCGCAAATGGAAAACCGTCTTTCCGGCGGTCGCTGCAGCCGATTTCGACCACTGCGCCAACGAGAGTGGTTGTGCCGCTCGCGGCATCCTCGGCAGGGCGATCGAAAACGCCAACGGCCTCGCCTTCCGGCAGAAGATCAGCGGCATCAACCGGACGGTGAACCGGCTTGTCCGCTACCAGCCGGACGCTGAGAACTACGGCTCCAAGGATTATTGGGCAACGCCGGACGAAATTCTCGCCCGCGGCAAGGGCGACTGCGAAGACTATGCCATCCTGAAGATGGCCGCTCTCAAGGCGGCCGGCCTGCCGCCGGAAGCCATGTCGGTCGTCGTTCTGCGCGATGTCCGACGCAACCTCTATCACGCGGTGCTCGCGATCACGACGAGCCAGGGCCACTTCATTCTCGACAATCTGAGCGACGAGGTGAAGCCCGACCGTGCCCTGCCCAACTACCAGCCGCTCTTCTCGGTCAGCGCCGACCGCTCTTGGATCCACGGCGTCAAGTCGACCGGCGACAAGGTCGCTTCGGCCGCACCTCTGTCCGATGTCATGCCCGGAGAGGGCGTCGCGCTTCGCTAAACCTCATCTCCAAACGCAATGCCTTTCGTCGAATGGGTGACCGCTCGAAAGGGTCGCCATTGTAACTACGCTGTCGCAGCGGCGGTCGCATTGGATCAGGCCAGAATAAAGCCGATGATGACGTCCTGGTCGGAGAGCGGTGCGAGGGCGGCGGTGAGTTTGCCCCGCGTGTTCTGCCCCTGCGCTCCTATGGTGAAGCCTGCCGATTGCGGTTCGCCGGGGGTCTCCTTGAGGCGGCGCACGAGATCGACAAACTGAACGTCGAAAGAGAGCTTCAAGCCTCGTGCCGGTTGGGGCAGGTGCGACCGCAGGACACGTGATTGGACGAAGGAGAGGAAGGCGGGGTTATAGGCAATGATATGTTTGTTCCCCGTGAGCGCAAAGGCCGGCGACGGGCTTGCTCGGACCTGGGCTGCAACCACAGCCAAGTTGCTGCGCTCATTGGCCGACGAAAGTTCGTTGCGCAGGTAGCGGGTGGCGATAAAACGCAGCCGCGCCGTCAGATTGCCTTCGCCCTCGAGTTCTGTTTCGCAGGCGGCAACGATATCCGCGAGCTTACGGCCTTGCCGCGCGGCAAGCTCGCCAAGGCTCTGCCAATAGATCTCCTCAAGCTTGATCCCGCGGCGCTGACCGCCGACGGTGACGACACGGAACCGCAGAGCGCTCAGGTCCGCGTCGGACGGGGGAGGCGGCGTCTCGTTCATCGTCAGCGCTCCCGCAGAGCTTCCTCGCGCGCCTTGTTGATCGGCTTCATCAGATAGGCAAGGATCGTTTTCTTGCCGGTCATGATATCCACGGACGCAATCATGCCGGGCATGATCGCATATTCGCGCCCATCCTTCACCAGCGCGGCTGTGTCGGTCTTGACGCGCACGAGATAGTAGGTTTCGCCATTGTTCTGATCGACCAGGCTGTCGGCGCTGATGGTCTCAACGACACCGCCGAGGCCACCGTAAATCGAGAAGTCATAAGCCGAGACCTTGATCAGCGCCGGCTGGCCGGCGCGCACGAACGCAACGTCCCTTGGAGATAGCCGTGCCTCAACGAGCAGTACTTCCGATGTCGGTACGACGCCGGCGATCACCCCACCGGGCGTCACATAGGCGCCGACCGTGTTGACATCGAGCGTATTGATGATGCCGTCGACTGGTGAGCGAATGTCGGTGTTGGCGACCCGGCTGCTGGCGCCGCGGATGGTTTCCTCGATTACGGAAAGTTGCGAAAGCGCCTCGGTCTTCTCCGCCAGGGCCTCCTGCTTCAGTTGCAACGACAATTCGGTCACCTGGAGGGTTGCCTCCCTGAGCGCCGCCTCTAGCTTTCCGACTGACTCCTTCCAGAGGGCGAGCTGACCCCGGGTATCGGTCAGCTCCTTCTCGACCCTGAGCACCTCGGTTTGCGCGACGAGCTTGCGCTTGACCATCGGCGCGAGCATTTCCTGTTCTTGCTCAGTCAACTGCAGGCTCTCTGTCAGGCGGGTGATATTGGCCTCCGCCTCGGCAAGCTCCTTCTGCCGCTGGCCTTCACGCGCTTGCATGACCGACAGCTTGTTGTTGAAATTGCCGGCCTTGGCTTGAAGCAGTTGTTCCTCGTTGGCGCATATGGCCGGCGCGACCTTAGTGATGTCCTCAGGACATTGGTATTTTGCGTCGTAGGCCCCGGTCTCCTCGAGTTTGAGCCGCGCGACTTGCGCGCGCAGCGATCGCCCCTTGGCCTCGAGTTCGCCAAGGGAGGAGCCGCTCGCGGTATCGTCGAGCCGGAGGATCAGATCGCCGCGGCGAACGACCTGTCCGGGCTGTACCGCGATCTCGCGCACGATGCCGGGTTCACTCGACTGGATAATCTGCGTCTTCGAGACGGGGATGACCTTGCCTTCACCGCGGGCGATCTCATCAACCTCGGCGATCGCCGCCCAGGCGACGAAAGAGCTGATCAGCAAGCCGATGACAAGCAACCCGGCGCGCGCGGCAAGCGGCGGTTTCTCAGTCATGCTGATCCCTCCTGCCACGTGCAAACCGACGTCTTTTCGTCATCTTTGTGAAGGCGTGCATCATAGGCCGGCTCCGGCCACTGGGCCAGCAGGACCGGGCCGTCTTTGCAACTGCTCGATGACCTCGGCCTTCGGGCCATCGGCAACGACGCGCCCGCGATCAAGAACCAGCAGCCGATCGACGAGGCTCAGCATGCTGTGGCGATGTGTCGATATCAAAAGAGTGACATCGCTACTGAAGACAGTAGAGAGCTTGTTGATCAGCTCACGCTCGCTTGCAAGGTCCATTGCCCCGGAGGGTTCATCAAGGAAGACGACCTTCGGCTTGCGCAACAGCAGCCGTGCGATGGCAACCGCCTGGCGTTGCCCGCCGGAGAGCTGAGAACCGCGTTCACCCACGGGCATGTCATAGCCGCGCGGATGGTGGGAGACGAATTCGTCCACGCCGGCAAGCCTCGCTGCCGCCACCACTTCTTCATCGCTGGCAGTCGGATTTGCCATCAGGAGGTTTTCCTTGATCGTGCCCGAGAACAGATCAGAATTCTGCGACACGAACGAGACCGCCGAGCGAACGACAGAGGGGTGCAGTTGGCGAATGTCGACGCCGTCGAGCAGGATTCGCCCCGCGCTTGGTGGGTAGAGGCCGGCAAGCAGCCGGCCGATCGTCGTCTTGCCGGAACCGATGCGGCCGATGATGCCCACCCGCTCTCCCGCTTTGATCGCCACATTCATGCCGCTTACCACTTTGTGGTCGGTCCCCGGGTAGGCGAAGTCGAGATTGGCGAAGGTAATGCTGCCGTTGCGGATCTCGCGATTGACGAAACCGATCGTATCGGGCCGATCCTCCGGCTGCTCCATCACCGCATTCAGGATCCGCAGCGATAGAAGCGCCTGGCGCAGTCGCGCCAGCGTCATCGCAATCTGGCCGAGCGGTGCGACGGCGCGGCCGGCCAGCATGCTGGCGGCGATGATCGCGCCGGAGGAGATGTTTCCCTCCGTGAATTCATAGGCGCCGGCCACGACGATGCAGACTGTCACCAACTGCTGCACGAACTGCGTCGCGTGCGACGCCCAGGAGGAAATCTCCTTGATTTTCTCGGCCGTGTTCGAGGAATGCTTGGCCAATTCGTTCCAGCGGCGAAGCAGCTGTTTTTCCGAATGCAGCGTTTTCACCGTCTCGATCGCGCTGATCGTTTCGACCAGGAGTGCCTGGCGCTGGGCGGACTCGTTGGATGCCGCGGCGACGCGATTGCCGATCTTGTACTGCGCAACGTAGCCGATCACGAGGCTCAAGATAAAAGCAATCGCTGGAATGAGCGCGATCCAACCTGCCACCGCATAGATGGCGGCGATGAAGACGAAGACGAAGAGACTGTCGATGATCATGCTGAGCGTATTCGACGTGAAAAACTCCCGCACGAATTCGTACTGCATCGCCCGGTTCGCATACTCGCCGGTGGACGGCGGCCGCGACGCCATGGTTGCATGCAGAATCTTCTCGAACAGCATGTAGGAGAGTTTCAGATCGGCCTTGCGGCCGGCGTAGTCGATCAGCGCCGCGCGTACCGTCTTCAATAGGAAATCGAAGAGGATGGCGGTGCTGATGCCCAGCGCCAGGACCCAGAGCGTCGCGATCGCCTTGTTCGGCAGGATGCGATCGTACACGTTCATCGTGAACAGCGGCGCGGCGAGCGCCAGGACGTTGATGAAGAATGTGGCGATCGCCACCTGGACATAGGCTTGCCAGAAGGGCTTGATCGTCGAAGTCAGCCAGTGTCGGCGGTCAATGTTGCGCGCCTCGCCAACACCCCGGCCGGCAGCCGCGTTCAAATAGGTCGCCGAGAACGACGCGGCATAGGCGAGCCCGCCGAGTTGCAGATCAGACAGCTTCACCGCCGTCTCGTCCGGCCTTGCCAATTTGTTCGAAAGACTGAGAGTCCCGTCCGGCGCCTCCTCCAACAACGCCGTGGCGCTGCCATCGCGAAAGACGAGCAGCAGCGGGAACACGAAATCACGATTGGCAAGGGCCCGCGTGGAAACAAGCTCCGTCTCCAGGCCAACGCGCTCAGCTATGCGGGAAACGTCTTCGGCGCTCGGCGACCGGGCGTCGAAGGGCACGTCGGAATAGAGCACACTGTCTGACGAGGGGCGGTTCAAGAAGATGCAAATCTCCTTGAACGCCTCGGAAAAGCCAGTCAAGGACGGGCCAATCTGCGCATGCCTGTCAATAGCTTGCATCACCACCGGTTGTGTCCGCCCTCACGAGGACTATCATTTCTGCCGGATCGGCGCCAACAAGTCGAGCGGCAAATCGTTCGTCTGGCGCGACGGAACACGGCGATAGGTTTCCGTAGCAGGCGTGTCCGGAACATTGAACTCGGTGCGCGCATAGGCTTCGGATTGAGCCGGTGCCTTGATCTGCATCGTCGCCAGGAGCTGGCCAGTTGCGGCAAGCAGGCGATATTCGGCAAACAAGGCTGCATATTGCGATGTTTTCGCCAGGACGCTGACATTGAAACGTGCGTTCTGCGCGCCCAGCACGTCGAGCAGCGAGCGCTGGCCGACCTTGAGCTGCTCGCGATAGGACTCGACGATCTGCACGTTCATCTGGGCCTGTGCATTCAGCGTGCGCGAAATGTCATACTGGCTCGTGCGGCGTTCCCAGGAAATGCGAACGGCCTCCTCGACCTCGCGATGCGCCTGGTGGAAGACCAGCCGCTGCTCGCTCGCCCGGCGCATCTGTTCCTGCTCGTTGGCGATGTCTATGCCGCCACGATAGAGATTCCATTTTGCGACGATCCGCGCTTGCGCGTCCCAGGAATTGCCGGTCGCGCCGTCGATATCGTTTCCGGAGCGCACGCTTCCTTCGGCAAAGACCTCCGGAAACATGCTCGAGCGCGCAGCCTTTACCTGCGAGTCCGCGACACTGATGTCGGAATCGGCAGCCTTGATGCGCGGGTTGTTGCCGCGGGCGATGCCGATCGCCGTCTCCAGCGTTTTCGGCAAGACGTTCGCAACCGACTTCGGCATCGACGGCTTGGTAAGCGGCTGGCCCACCAGGCGATTGAAGCTGATCTTGACGGTATCGAGCGCTTCCTCCGCTTCCAATAGGCGGGCCTTTGCGGAAAGCAGGCGTTCACTGGCCTGTTGGCGATCCGCATCAGTCAGCGTTCCACCTGAAATCAGCGAGCTGATATCCGATAGGATCGACTGATGAACGCCGACGTTCTTGCGGGCCTCCGCCACGATCTGCTGCTGAAGAATATACTCGAAGTACTCGCGGACGATCTGCAACCCAATGGTTTCGGAACGTTCCAGCACACGGAAGGAGGCGCTGTCGACGCGTGCTGCCTGCCGCTCCAGTTCGGCACGACGACCACCGCCGTCAAAGAGCTTCTGAGTGACTGTCAGACCGACATCGGAAGGATAGAGCGGGTCGTTTTCGATGGAGCCGAGCCGTCGTGCTTCGTCCTCGAGGTGTTGCACGCCCGTGGAAGCTTCCACATCGAGGCTCGGCAGGTAGAGACCGCGGGCCTGCCGCAGTTCGAACTCGATCGCCTCGCGGTTCTCCATCGACTGCCCGATCTCCGGGTTCGATTCCATCGCGATTTGAAGCGCTTCCCTGAGCGTCATCGCATCGGCCGCACCGCCCGCAAACACGGTTGACGCGAGCAGAATAGAAAACAACCCGCCCTTAAAGGTTTTCCCCACGTTCAATACTATCCCCCTCGCAATCAGTACGTCACGCTTGCAAATCCAAGCGCACATTACAACTGCAGAAATTTATCGCTAAATAATACAGCTGTAATAAAAGGCGGCCACCACTTTTGGGGTGGTGCAAGAGTATCCCAGCCTTTCGCACGGCCATGTTGCAAAAATGGAACAATCGCGCCCTCTAAGCCGAGATCCGTTAAGCTATTGAAATAGAACCGATCGCGCATCGCGTCTTCAGGATTTGAGCGACTAAGTTGCCGTCTACAACTCAATGCAGGCGCGAATTCAGCCGCTGGATCTCAGTCGCCGCGCGCAAAGGTTGTATCTTCACCTAACGTGAGCGCCAGCGCCCACATTGATTCAAGCCGAGGGCAGGCGGACAAAACCGACGCTCTGAGTCGCCGCAACAGCAACGGCCTCGGAAGCGGCAGTGCGGCGCAGCTGCTCCAGGTCAACGCTGCCGTCGAACAACGCACCGCCAACGCTGAAGGCAAGATCGACCTTGCTGCCGTCGGCAGCGAAATGCGACGAGGTCAGCGCTTTCGTCAGGCGTGTGCAAACCTGCTCTGCATCGGCTTCGGTCGCACCCACCAACAGGACGTCGAAGCTCGCTGGACCGGTTCGCGCGACGACATCGTCGCGCCGCACCGAGGTGCTGATGGTGGAGGCGACGAATTGGAGCAGTTCATCACTCCATTCCGGGCCGAAAGCGGCGCCGACATCGTCGAGGTTGTTGATCCGCAGATGGATGAGAGCCCCGTGAAGCTCCTCGGCACCGCGCTGACGGCGGCGCTCGAGACCATTAACATGCTGGACGAGCCCGCGGCCGGTAACGCAGCCGGTCGTGGCGTCATGGGCAACGACGTGGTTGATCTGGTTGCGCAGGCGCTGGGCCCGGCGAAACTGCATGGCCGCGACGACGATCAGCGGCACACCCATCAGCAAGGAAATCAAGGCCGCGCCGACCATCGCTGCCGCATAGGGCCGATCGACGAGAGCGACCAGGCTGAGATAAACCAGAACCTGGGCGAGTACGGCGAAACCAACGATGCCGGCGAGGACATAGCGCACGATCCGCCAATCCCTCTGCCCGTTGAATGGTAACTCTCTCTGCATGCATCCAGCTCCCGATTCACTGACGATAATCGGTCTAGTGCAGTTTTATGCATATTCCCTTTCCTAGGTATCTACAACTTTATGCACCGCATAGAATGCCCGAGGAAATGCACCAAAACGGCATAACTGCCGCCTGAATATTCGCACTCGGCGAGCAAATTCAAGATGGCTGCGGGGAAAACTGGTTCTTCTGCTGTCGGGAAAGCGCGTCCGGCGGACTTTGGTCCTACTCCTGATCCGACTTCAGTCCGCTTTGACACGGGCCCGCTTGTTCCGCACGCTGACAGCATGTTGGGCTGGTGTCACGAAAATGAGGATCAAGAACTCTCTGAACCGACTTCTTTCGCCGGCGCTCGGGCAAGAACTGGCGCCCAGGACACATGTTCTGGAGTCTCTTCTTGACCTTTGCCAAGCCTACAACCTGGCGGTCACGGAGCTGCACAGGTTGCAGCTAGAAACGCATCCGCGGCAGGATGCGATCCGGGAGTTTGAAGTTCTGTGTCGCGATATTGAAATGCGGCTCATGTCCTGTATTGAGAAGGTGGACTGTGCCGGCAAAGCCGAAGGTCCGCACTGAAAGCCTGCCACGGGTCGTTCGCGGCGCCCTGGCCCAACGCGTTTCAGCGATCAGGGCTTTCGGTTACAGGGGTTTGTCGAGGCGGTTGTCTCGGTTGAACTCATGCTATCGGCCGCCGGTTTGCGGTCTGGCAGAGCATGCCCAATCTCGACAACCTGTCGAAGCCCGGGCAAAGTTCTGTTCTGAGGAGATGTCATGCCTACGCGTCGGAAGTTTCTTACCGCAGTCAGCTCGGGAGCCGTTTGTCTGTTCGCCACAGCCCTTCCATATACCCTCGGCCCTGCCGGCTCGTTACTGGAACTTGTTCCCCAGGCCGCTTTTGCCAAGAGCGGCGAGAATAACGGCAATGGTGGTGGCGGCGGCGGTGGTAACGGTGGAGGCAATGGCGGAGGAAATGGCGGTGGTAACGGTGGAGGAAACGGTGGAGGAAACGGAGGGGGCAGGTCTGGAAAAGACAACTCGAGCGGCGGCAACGCCCGTGGCAATTCGAAGGGTGCCGGCGGCGGTGCTTCCAGGGTCGGCGTGCGCCATGCCGATGGCATGAGCGAGGAGATCAATAACGGCCGCTACATCATGAAGGATGCGCGGGGGCGCACGATCATCAACCGAAAGGCGACCCTGGCGGACTTGAAACGAATTCAGTCCCTCATTCAGTGAGGGGACGCCAATCGGCCGCGTCGCGCAGCACCATGGCAGCCTCGGTTCGGTTGGTGACGCTGAGCTTGGCCATGATCTGCGTCATATGGTGCTTTACTGTCTTTTCCTGAAGTTCGAGTTTCCGGGCGACGTGCTTGTTGCTCATGCCTGCGGCCACCAACTGCAGCACTTCATGTTCACGCGCGGTCAGGCTGGCGACCAGGGCCGACAGGTTTGATGGACCGCGCGTCCGATTGGAGAGAAGTTTGGCCGAGAGCGCCGGAGTGACATAGCTCTCGCCCGTGGCGACGTTGCGTATGATTTCCGCCAGGGCTCGGCCACCTACACCCTTCAGCACATATCCCAGCGCCCCTCGTTCGAGGGCTGCAGTAACATCGTCGCTCGTTTCGGAAACGGTCAGCATGATGATTTTTTGCGACGGCGATAACTCGAGGATAGGGAGGATTGCGTTCAAGCCGCCCCCCGGCATGGATATGTCCAGCAGCATGACATCGGGACGCAGATTCTCGGCAATAAGCAGGGCATCATCCCTAGAACTCCCCTCGGCAACGATTTCGAATCCGCCGATCTCCAGCAGGCTTCTTGTTACGCCCTCTCGAAACAAGGGATGGTCATCTACCACGGCTATGCGTATCGCTGTCTTCATACCGCTTTTGTCTCCTCGGTGCTGATTGTCATTCGAACAACGGTGCCAGTTGTTGAGACTTTAATCTCGAAGGCTCCACCCAAGCTTTCGATGCGTTCCCTTAATCCCTCAAGGCCAAGGCCCGTTGGCTCGACGCGATCCGGGTCGAAGCCAGGCCCATTGTCCCCGACCTCGACCATCACCTGCTCACCCACTGTCGATTGTGAGACACGCTGGCCGACGCCGCCGCCATGGCGGTACGCGTTGTTGAGCGCTTCCTGCACGAAGCGGTAGATACAGATTTTGGCGGACAGAGCGAGGTGATCAGGCGGGTCGAAAACCGACAGTTCCACGGTCGTTTCCGTTCGTTGCTGATGGGCGTGAACGACCCGCTTCAAGATCTCGGGCAGGGTCGCCGTTTCGATCTGCGGCAAAACAAGACCGCTGCAGATCGTCCGGATCTCCTGCATTGCTTCATCGAGGCTTTCCTTGATTTCGGCGATGCTGCGCTCGCGCGTCGCTCCGGGTGCTTTCGGGTTCGTCAAAGCATCGCTGTCGAGCCGCAGGGAGGCGAAGGCCAGCAGTTGCGCGGGCCCGTCGTGCAGATCAGCACCGATGCGGCGCAGATGACTTTCGTTGAGCGCCGCCGTGCGCTGTGAGGCCCGCTGAAGCCGCCCCCGTAGAGCTTCGTTCTGCGCGAGCAGCGCTGAAAGCTGGGCGATCCGATCCTTGAGCGCATGGCGCTGCGTCTCAATGGTCCGGCTGCCTCGCAGCACGATCGCAGAGAGAACCACGAAAAAAGCAAGCGTAAAGGCTGCGACCGCTAACCAGGTATAGAAGCGCGCTTGGTTCAAGCCGTGTTGGAAATCATAGGAGACCTCATGAAATTCAGAAACTGCGACGACCTCTCCCGACCACGGTTGCAGCACCGGATTGTAGATCTCAAGGATCGGCATGTCGGCTGGGCGTTTGTCTGACTGCTCCCCTGATTGATCGAAGAGCGCCACCATCCTGCCGGAGAATGCCGTTCGCAACTCGTCGCTGAGCTCGAGCCGTTTTCCAATCTGGGCTTCGTCGCTTGAGTACAGAACCGTGCCGTCCGCCCGCCAAAGGCGGAAGGACAAGAGACGGTCTCCCAGGGCGCCCTGACCAAGGGTTTCGTCGAGCGCGCGCGCGACACCGCCGTCGAGTATCTGGGTCGTCTGCATATCGGGCAACAACGGTGCGATCACACTGTCCACATAGAGAGCCGTGGTTGCGGCGGAGTTGCGAGTGACTGCCTCCTCGATAAGGCGTGAAACAAACGCCCCAACCAGCACCATCGCAGCCGCTGCAACAAGGCCGCCGATCAGCAGGAACTGCGTTGCCAGTGAGCGGGCGTTCCAATTTTTGATGAGTTGGGTGGCGCGCACGAAATTTCCCGGGATCGACTGCTGGTCGTCAGCGTCGCTGTGGTACAACAAACCCGCGTTAACCTAAACGCTTGGGCAGGCTGGTCAATGCCGTGGCTCGGTTCTCAATCCTTATCGGACCTTAGGCTGTCTGCCCGACAGGACCAAGGTCCTATAGGCCGCCGCAATGGTCCGGGGGGCATAGTAGCTCCCTTTTGCCCAAGATAAGTTACGCTTCTCTACAAACGCGGCCTTCATCGAAGTCGGTGCCGCGGCTATTCGAAGAGGAGTTTCTTATGGTTTTCGCGAAAGCAATCGCTCGTGGCGCCTTGGCGCTGAGTCTGGTCGTAGCCCCCGCGGTAGGCGGGATGGTCGGTGCGGCGGGCACAGCCCTGGCCAAGGAAGGCCATGGCAATTCCGGTGGCGGTGGCGGCGGTGGTAATGGAAATGGAAATGGAAATGGCGGCAGCCATGGCGGGGGCTCAGGTTCCAGCCATGGAAAATCAGGTTCCAGCCATGGAAAATCGGGAACCACGCGCGCAAGCAACGACACCTCGAGCAAGGCCAGCGACACGCCGACGTGGAAATCGTTGTTCACACGTGGCAAAAAAGGCCCGGACACGGCGAAAAAAGCTGCCAAGGCCGACAAGCTGACCAAGGTGGAGCCAATTGAAGCTGGCGTCGGCACGCCGGGACTGCGCTCGCTGAACCGCAACTATCACGCTTATCTCAACTCGAACGATCCCCGAATGGCCGCGGTTTCCGCCTACGCCATCGCCTATGCAGAGTTTGAAGCTGAGAACGGCGTAGACGCCATCCCAAGCGACCCGGCCCTCAGCGACGAGGCTCTGCGCGATGCGCTTGCCGGCTTCTCGAAAGACGGTGTCGTAACCGATGATATGCTTGACGAAGCCAAGGATATCCTTGGCGTCGGGCCCGACGTCGGCAAGATCGATCAGATCCGCGAAACGCTTCCTCCGGCACCCGTGAATTGACGATTGTGGACCGCCATTCGGCGGGGCCAGACAGTTGATCGTGGTCGGCAGATAACGGGGCGCCAAAGATGCTCCGGTCTCGCAATTGGTGCATAGCCGGAAGAGATTGACAGCCAAATCAAACAAGGCCCGCAAACGAAATGTTTGCGGGCCTTTTGATGTTCTACAGCGCCGCACGTCTTATTAGACGCGCAAAGGTCGCTGTAGCCCTTTGAACTGCTGCATGTTTTTATCCTTAAACGCCGCCGCCATGAACACAGATTGCGCAACCTGGCGGCACGGCCGCTCCTTGCGGCGTAGCGCCATCAGGCGATTGCGCGCAGGGGCGTCATGAGCGCATGCATCTCGCCGGAGATCCCTGCTGCAATGTCGGCGCGCGCCATTGCCATGTGCAGGTTGGCCGCGACGAAGCCGGTCGGATTTCCGCAGTCGAACGTGCGGCCGCCGAATTCGAAAGCGCGAATTTCCTGGTCTTTCATCAGGGTGATCATCGCGTCGGTCAACTGGATCTCGCCGCCTGCGCCGGGCTCCTGGTTTTCGAGGATGTTGAAGATCTCCGGCTGCAGAATGTAGCGCCCTGAGATAAACAGGTTGCTCGGCGCCGTGCCCGGGGCCGGTTTTTCCACAAGGCCATCGACCAGTGCGCCCCCAATGGTCTGCTTCAGGGAAACGATGCCGAATTTGTGAGCCTCTTCCGGCAGGCATCGTTCGACCGCCACGACATTGCCGCCGTGTCGCTGGTGGAGGGTCGTCATCGATTGGAGGCAGGGTTCGTGATCGACCATCAGCATATCCGGCAGCAACACGGCGAAAGGTTCGTCGCCGACGATGTGGCGCGCCGTCCAGACCGCGTGGCCAAGGCCACGCGCCTGTTGCTGGCGCACGAATGAGATGCTGCCGACATCAGGCGTTGCCGTCGCCAGCCGATCGGCAAGCGGGTTCTTGCCGGCTCGCCGCAGCGTTGCGTCGACCTCGAATGCGTGATCGAAATAATCCTCGATCGCACCCTTCATGCGGCCGGTGACGATGATGACGTGTTCGATGCCTGCGGCAAACGCCTCGCTGACGATGTAGTCGAGGATCGGCCGATCAACGATCGGCAGCAGTTCCTTGGGAACGCTTTTTGTCGCCGGCAGCATTCGCGTACCGAATCCGGCGGCCGGGATGATCGCCTTGCGCACTTTGTTCTGCATGTCAGCACCTTTTCGCTTCAAGCAACTCGGGAGATTTTTGCGGGTGGGGATTTGAGGATGTCGTGCATCTTGTGCTCGACACCATTTTCAGTGAGGAAACGGTACATTTCGCCGTAGGTGTGGAACCAGGCACGGTTGTACCTGTCGAAGAGGGCCTGGTCCCAATAGTCCTCGAGGCAGAACGCCTGCTGCCCGAAGATGTCGAAACTGGGGATCTTGAATGTGTCGCAGAACTCGGCCGTTCGGCTGTCATAGGTGCAGTAGATCGACGGAACCCCATTCGCCAGCGCCATGAGATTGCCGTGCAGGCGGTAGCCGAGCACCAGGTCCTGGGCGCGGATCAGCCGTTCGTAATCGGCAACCACATCGGAATAGAACAGCCTTTGCTGGTAGAGGCGCAGCATCACCTCATCGAGATACCAGGACGATGTCCAATGGTCGGCCTTGAGCGCGGCGAGTGCTTCTTCGCGCTGGGCCTCGTCTCCCAGGACAAGCTTCTTTTCCTCGACCTCGCCCTGCGTCAACAGCACGGTCTCGAAGCGCCCGGCCATGGTTTTCACCAGTTCGCGGTGGAAGCCGAGATAGCGTTCTATATCCTTGGCATAGGCATTGGAGACTTCTCGCCTGACGGTGACCCCGACCTTGCGGACCTGTTCGAGCGGCGGCAGCGTGATGCGCAATTCCGGATCGTTCAGACGGAAGGCGGTCGGGCATCCGATGATCCGGACGTTGCGGATGCCGAGATCCCACAGAACCTCGGCCGAATAGGCACCCCGCACACCGATTGATGTCGTCGATTCGGACATCAGGCGCAGGACGGCACGCGTATCGTCGGAGAGCCTGATTTTTCCATCCACCGGAGCCTGTGCACCGATCCCAAAGCCGATCACTGGCAGGCCGAGCGCCTTCAGGACCGTTGCTGCCGCCTCCCAGTTCATGGCGTCGTGAATGTAATTTGATCCGCGCAGGAACACGTAATCGTATTCCTCCCGAAGCCGGGCGATGTCGCGTGGCCTGAATTCCGATATTTCGAGCACACCGAGTTCATCGAACCGCAGCAGTTTCAGCGACGAGTCGAAGACGAAGGCATCGCCCATATTGTGGTAGTGGTTGATGTGAGACTGGATGTCTTGATGTTGATACCAGCGAACGCTGTCATGTGCGTAGACTTCGCCGGCGGGGATCATGACCAATATGCGTGCCAAAAGCTTAATCCGTCATTGGAACTGTGACGAGACGCGCATCTCGACGCGATGTTCGCGTTGCGCGGCACCGTCTTTTTCGCGCAGCAGGCTGCGATAGACGCCCAGGTGTTCCCGTGCGCAATCCTTGGAGCTGAAGGGACCGCGCATGCTGCTGCGCAAGCGGTCCCAGACCGTGTCGTCGTTCAGGACCTCGACGATCCGATCCGCGAGGTGCTGGCCGTTGCCGGCGCGAAAATGCAGGCCATCGGCGCCATCGCGAACTTTCTCGGCCATGCCGCCAATGTCGGAGCAGATGATCGGCCGGCGGTGCAGCAGCGCTTCCTGGATGACGACGGGTGAGTTTTCCCACCAGATTGATGGGAAGATCACCCAATCGACGGAGCGCATGAGCTTCGGCAGATCGGCATTCTGATAGCTGCCGTAGAAGCGGACCCGACGACCGGCTCGCTCGATCAGCTTCTTCATCCGCGCCTGAAATTCGACCGGCTGGCGTTCGAGATTGGCGCCAAAGATCATCAGGTAGGCGTCATCGCCCCAGATCTCATCCGGTACGCGGCCGATGGCATCGATCAGCACGTCGACGCCCTTGAACGGCGTCATCTGGCCGAAGAAGGCGAAGCGGTTGCGACGCGCGTCGCTTCGCGCAAGTTCGCGCGCGGGTGTCGCTTCCTCGCCCATGATCCCGTTTTCGATGACGTGAATGCGTTGGCGATCTATGCCCCACTCCGCATAGCGCTTGGCGAGAAAGGCGCTTGGCGCAACGAACGCGTCGACCATATCGAGGAGCATGGTCCGCACGAGCGCTTCACGCCGGAGGAACCTTGACGCCGGAATATCCGGAAAACAGCTGTTGCAGGCGGTCGGCGAAGCCTGCTCGCAAAGCTGGCCGGTCGGCCGTTTCACCATCTGCCCGTGGTTGTGGCAGATCGGCACGAATTCGTGGAGCGTGAGAAGGATTGCCGCGTCTGGCAGTGCGGAGCGCACCGCATAGAGCGCCTCGAGACCGAACCCCAGAACGTGATGGAAATGAATGACATCCGGTTTCACGTCGCGCACGAAGCGCAGGAGATCGCGCTCGATCGACTCGACGTCCTCATTCGCCAGGTGAAAATGATCATAGGCATCGGTGTGGAACAACACCTCTTCCTGCGGCAGGCGCGCACTCATCAGCGCCGATGAGGCGTGTCGTTGCAGCGGCGGGGAGGCGGCCGCCAAGTACACGGATTCGACACCTTCCATCGCGTTCAGGCCGCGGTGCAGGTTGTGCGAGGCAATCTCCGCCCCGCCCAGCGAAAAGGAGGGGTGCGCATGCGAGATCACCAGGACGCGAAGCTTTTGTTCCCTCATGCGGAAATCCTGTCAAACGATCTTTGGCTCTGGTGAGCGCTTCGCCACCGCGACTTGAGTATTTCCGCATCGATGCGTTCGGCGAGAGCTGCAAGCTTGCCGTTTTGCTCTCCCGACATCGGCTCGTCGCAGCCGAGCAATTGGATCGACGGCAGCAAATAGGCAGCGGTGCCTGCCCGGTTGATCCGCAGGCCGATTTCGCAGGCCTTCTGTTTTGAGCCGAGATAGACGCCGCAATCGCGCATCGCGTCGTTCAGGACCGCACGCGGCATGATGCAGCATTCGAGCGACGCCACGTCGACCCGTGTCAATTGCAGTGCCGCAATCGCCATCAGCGGATAACCGGCATAGCGATCGAGCAGCAGTTGATCGCCGTCCTCGGAGAGCCAGCTTCCTGCCCATTTCACCGAGTGATCGTCATAGGCAAGCATCGGCGAAATCACGCTTCCGACGTGGGCCTCTCCGACTGCCGTCAGTGCGTCGTACCAGCCTTTGCCGGTAGGGACGAGTGAGCCCGCCATGGTTACGATCGTGTCGCATGAAACCACCTCCGCCCCGACCGACAGCAGATCGAAGCGATCCTGTGCCGCGGCCGCGCAGACCAGGCGAACCGAGAGACCATAAAACCGTGCCAGTTGCCTAAGACGGACGAGATCCCTCTGGAAGGCGGGCTTGCTGACAACGATCACGAGCGGAGCGCAGCGCGTCTGCGGGTCGAGCGCAAACAATGCGAGGAGCGGGCCGACTTCCGGCATTCCGACGGTGGAGCCGACGATGATGGGAACGCCGGCATTTTCGTCGAACACCCCGACGTCGATGATCGTTTCCATGCGCGGCGCGGCGCAGGCGGCCTTGGAGAGAAGCGGAACGATCTGGTGATCGACGATCGCCGGCAGCGCCCAGTTGGCGGCATCGAACAAAGACAATTGCTGGATTGCGGCCCGTCGCGCCGGCATCCGCTTGGGTGTCAATGGCAGAAACGCGCGCCGACCTTCTCTCAAGGTCAGTTCAAGATAGGGTGTAGCGTCGAGATTGCCGGCAGGCAGTCTCGCATGGGCGACAAATCCGTGGGCCTGATCGTCGCTGTCGAGTGATGCCCGGAATGCGGGTTGATCGGCGAAGCTTTGCGAAACGTCGAGCCGATCGAGGCGCGTCCAGATGTCGTCGAGCCTGGCCTCTGCGCCAGGTCGCCGCAGTTTGACGGAGGAAACATGGTGCTCCGGGTCGAGCAGCCAGCCCGAAATCAGCATGTCGCCTTCATCGGTTTCGAACACCCGGTCGACGTCCAGGCGAACCGGGTATGGAAGGCTCGATATCGTGTCCTTTCCGGTGAAACCGTTTGCCGCTGAACGCAGGCGCAGCATGGCCTCTGGCGTTGCCCGGGCTTCGAGCAGCACGGAACGGATGTGGTCCGGAGTGTCCAGGGCCGCGCTGATCTGCACGCGCGAATGCGCCGGTGTCAGGTGCCAGCCTCCGCCAGCATTGTAGACGATGCCTTTGAGCGCGTCTGCGCGTACCCTCCCGCCCGTTTCCAGAACGGCGATGAAACCCAGCTCGCCCTCCGGTATATCCGGCCGGGCAAAACTGGCGACGAAACAATCGGCGACGGTCGTCGCGCCGGCTAGAAGATAGGCCTGGCAACGGCCGGGAACGAACGCGCGGCTCCAGCCCATGATGACGATGACGCCGTCATGGGTCTCTCCGACCAGTTCGATGAAGCCGTCGGACGGCTGCAGTGCCTTGATCAGCGAAAGTCCGGCGAAAACCCTGTTGCGGTTGCCCGGTTGCGCCATGAGCTGATCGGCGAGGCGACTGACGACGGCGGCCGTTTCTCCTGCTGCGGTCTGCGCAATAAGGGTTGCCGCGTCTTCGATCGAAATCGGTCTGGGGGCAACGATGAAGCGCTCGCTGATGCGCCCATCGTCAACGTCGATCAGCGAGATGGGCACATCGGGATTCGGTTGCGTCAGGAGTGCCGCAAAACCGTGCGTCGCCGACGGCGACGATGCAGTCAAGGGCCAGCTTGCAACGGAAGCGCCGTCTCGCGCGGGCTTGGCGCCATCGGCTCTGACGGAAACAGCGTGGCCCCTGGCCCGTCCGCTGCCAAGGACGAGCATGGTTTCCGGATCGATCCGAGCGGAAACAGCCCGACCCTTGCCGAAGCGCAAGGGCGCCCCCGCGGCGCGGGTGCCGTTGGTGCCAGCGGGCCTTTCATCGTTCGCCATCGCCTGCCGCATCATCATCTTGCCAGCAATGCCAGCAGCGCTCCGGCTGCAAATCCCATGAGGACGAAGAGAAGCAACACGAGCGGCCTGGTCTCGCCGCCCGACCGTTTTTGAAGTGTGGAGAGTGTCTTCTCCATGCCCGCCACGACGCCATCCATTCGCAGCAGATGCACGTCCAGATCGTCGAGCCGTCGGCTCATCTCGGCACGAAGGCCGTCGATGCCGGCGCTCGGGTCTGCCGCTCCGTCGGTTTCCGCCGCATCTGCACCGATATGAGGTACGCGCTGCAGCGAACGTTGGGAAATCTGCAGCTGACGCTGCGCAGCCATCAGCACGTCCAGTTTGTCGAGCACCCTGGTCAATGGTGCTGCGATCAGCGCTTCGGCTGCCTGTTCGTCTGGTTGCGGCACGCGCAGGGGCTGCCCCGCTCCGTCTCCCGTAAACGCCATGACGACAAGATCGCGGCTGCGCTTCTGCACAGCCTCAGGCAGGGCGATTTCGAATGCGTGCTGGCCGTCACCGATCCCGTTTCGCTTGAGGTCCGGGCGATTGCGGTCGGCGATCGCTTCGGCGACCGGTGCGCCATCGAGGAGGACGCGCACTTTGAGGCGTTGGCCGGGGGCGGCGGGATCGTGCGCCCAGCCGAACAGGCGTCCCCCATCGATGGCATCGACGCGACCGTTGATGGGTTTGGCGCCTTCATTCTCGGGCGGCGGCGTGTCGAGTTTTTCTGCGACTTGGGCCATGGGTCCTCTTTATGCGGCCTGAACCTGCTGGAGATTGAAAAGAGCAAGGTAACGACCGGCTGTGGTGTCGATGTCATCAGGGCGAACGGCTCGGCCGGAAAGCTGTCGCAAAAGCGTCGGCTTTTCGATGACCTGCCGCATGGCGGCTGCGAGCTGGCGTGGATCGTCGGGTGCCACGGTCAGGCCATTGACGCCGTTCCTGACCAGTTCGGCCATTCCGCCGATATTGCTGGCGATCACCGGGCGTCCCTGCGCCTGCGCCTCCTGGATCACCAGCGGCGCATTTTCCCACCAGATGGAGGGGACAACGGTGCAGTCGACGCCGCCGATGAGGGCTGCCACATCTTCTCGCCGATAGGGGCCGCGCCGCTGGACGAAGGGTGCGGTTTCGGAAAACAGGCGGTCGGTGACGGCGACGAATTCCTGGGTCTGAAACGGTGCGCCGCCATGGACGCGCAGCTCGAAGTCGACGCCATCGGCGATCAGTTGGCGCGCCGCCTCCAGTAGCACCTTGATACCTTTCCAAGGGTTCAGGTTGCCGAAATAGCCGAAGACGGGGCGGCCGCTCTTAGGTTTGTCCTTGCCGGCCTCAAACGCCTGGGGCGGTAGGCCGTTGGCAATGACGGAGATGCGGTCTTCGGCAATTCCCCAGTCGACATAGCGTCGTTTCAGGAACTCGCTCGGCGCGGCGAAGCAATCAACCGTGCTCAGAAGCGCCTTGAGATGTTGTTCCCTGAGCGCGAAGCGGTCGGGCTTGATGTCCTTGAAGCAGGCGTGACAACGGTCCGGACTAGAGCCGTGGCAGAGCTCCCGCTTGTCGGTGCGCACCATCAGACCGTCATGATGGCAGATCGGGTAGTAATCATGCAGGGTCATGACGATCTTGCACGCCGGCAACGTTCTGCGCACGATATGTGGAAACTCGGCGCCCATCAGCAGAATATGGTGGAGATGCACCACATCGGGCCGGAATTCGCGCAGCAGTTCCACCAGATCCGGCACGAAACCGTAAAGGTCGATCTGGCTCATGAAAAAGCGATCGAAATGCCCCGCCCAAAGCAGGATTTCGTCGCCTGTCGGCCCTATGGCCTGGAAACTCGTGCCCGGTCTGGCCTCGCGATGGACCTGGTTGACCGCGCCCAGGAACAGGGCCTCGTGTCCTGCGCGCTGGTAGGCGCGGAAGAGATCGTGCGCAAAGACTTCCGTGCCGCCGGGATGAAGGGCCGGATGATTGTGCGCCACCACGAGAATGCGCTTGCTCATGGGCGGCCCCGGTGACGCTCACCCACGAGCACATCCTGATAGTGCGTGCCGCCCGGTTCGCGCCAATGGCCAAAGGACTTGAGCGCGAGCGAGAGACCGGTGCGATTGAACGCGCCGTCGAGAAAACCATCGTCGAAGCCGACGGCGGCCAATGGCGGCTGACCCGGTACGAACCAGCAAGGCCCCTGACCGGCGCGCTCGAAGGCAAGGCGCGGATCGCGCCGCCCCGTGGCATTTCGCCTGGCGATGTCGTCGACGATGAAGGCGGTCATGAACAAACGGCCGCCATGTGCCAGGACCCGGACGATCTCCGCCAGATAGGCCATGACCTCGTCAGCCGGCAGGTGCGTGACGACCGACGTCATGATGATGAAATCGAACTGCGCGTCTGCAAATGGCAGTTTCAGTTCCCGGCCCTTGATCGTCCCCGTCGGGTTGTAGAGATCATGGGCGATGTCGAGGCGTTGGAAGGTGAAGTTCGGATAGGTCGGCGTCACCGTCGCCCGGCACCAGCGGATGCCGCCCTCCACGGGATCGAGGCCATCATAACGGCCTCGGTCGCCATCGAGATATTGGGTGAGCGGCACGGCCATGCGGCCGATGCCGCAGCCGATATCGAGAACGCGATGATTGGCCCGCAAGCCGCCCATGCGGATGAAATGTCCGAGAAACTCCGCGCCGATCGCACGGAAATCACCGTCGCCGACAAAAATGCTGTTCGCGTCCGGCTGCGGAAGGAACCGGTTGCGCGACACGCTGTCGGTCAGCCAGCGAAGATGTGCGTCGTCCAGTGGCGGTGGCGCACCGATTTCATCGCGGGGCAGGGCATCGATCATGCATTCGTCCATTCAATTGCGTGGTCATCGGGAGACGCGGTCTTGGGGCTGCTCGGCGATCGATGGTCGCGCGCCATCAGCGCGGCGATGTCATCGTCCCAGCGCTGGGTGTGGAGCCAGGAGTTGTATTGGCTGGCGACCCCGCGCATGTAGTCCTGGCTGCGCCGGATCGACTGGCGCTCGAAGTGATACAGGCAGGCCGACGGCTCGTAGCCGATCTCGAAGCCGGCCCGGCGGATCTTCAGGCAAAGGTCGCTGTCTTCATAATCACCGATGATATAGTCCTCGGTGAAGCCGCCGACGCTCTCGTAGAGATCCCTCGTGGTGACGAGGCAGGCGCCCGTGACACCGGGAACCGTTCGCGCCTGCTGCGCCGGCATGTAGTCGCTGGGCATGCCCTTGTAGAAGTGGTGGTTCAGCCAGATCCCACGCTGGTCGCGGCCGAAATAGAGGCCTGCGTGCTGCAGCGATTTGTCTTCGAAGATCAGCCTGGGGCCGACCGCGCCGTACGCCCCGCTCATGATCGGATCTATCAGCGTCTGCACCCAGCCGGGTTCGCAGGGCACGACATCGGAATTGAGCATGACCAGAACGGAGCCGCGCGCCATACGCGCGCCGGTATTGCACGCCCGCGCGTAGCCGCCGTTCCGGTTCATGACCACCAGCCGCATGGGCAAACCGTGCAACAGGTGCAGCCCGCCGAGCAGATGCTCGGTCTCGTCCTGAATTTCCGGGGAATCCAGAACGAAGACCAGTTCCGCGTTTTCCATGAGCCAGGGGTCCGTCGCCATGCCCGACAACTGGAAGCGGAGAAAATCGAGAACCTTGTAGAGCGGGATGACGATGGAAACGAGCGGTGCATGCTGCGGCAGGCCGTAGTCTCTCGTCCGCTTTACCTCGACCGTCTTGCCCAGACGTTGCTCCACTTCTCTAAGCGCCGGCGCAAGTATCGTGCGGAATGCATCGTCGATAGCGTGTTGCGGCGGCACCGCGCGCAGGATCTGGTTTCGCTGCAGCACGGGTTCGAAGGGTTGCGGCGGCGGGATGAGGGACCTCACGGCCCCGGAGGCGAGCCGCATCTGAAAACGCGGCTGAAGCAGCGGGCCGAGCGGTTGATCGAGGGGTAGACGGGCAACGAAGCCGGTCACGTCCGTCTTCGATTTGTCGGCCTGTGTCTGCGCCCATCCGGGGAATTCGTAGATATTGCCGTCCAGCGGCACCGCTTTGCCATCCGCCTGCAGATAGTCGATGCCGGCGAGCATGGATGACGGATCATGATACCATCCGCCGACCAGCAGGCTGTCGGAAAGGGCGAGCGCCAGGTCGACCTGTCCGGATGGCTGCTGTGCCGCTCTCGGAACGTGACGCTCTTTCAAGGGCGCCCGGACCTGCAGGTCGATTGCGGTCGCCGGTCCACCGTTCGGCCAGGCGGCGAGATGCTGAACGAGCAATTCGCGCAGTTCGAGCGCGTCGCGATTGTCTGCCCACCAGCGCGTAAGGCTTGGACATTGCGCTTCGCGCTCGGAAAGCTGTCTTATGGCGATGCCGTTCTTGCTGAGCAGCACAATCTGAAAGGGTGGGCTGAGGCTTGGCATCTCGGCAATGAAGTGGCAGGCCTGCCAGGCCGAGCGTGTGCCGCGACGGATGATCGCCTTCGGCCTTAATTGGCTGACGCTTGCAGCGCTCACGACATAGATCCCGAGCTTGTCGTCGAACTCCGGATTGATGGTCGTTTCGATCAAGAACCGTCCGCGGCCCAGCTCGCAGGTGATGCGCGCCGGTCGAGGCGTTGGCGCCAATGCGTTGAGGGCGTCTTCGACGATAAGTGAGAAATATGGGTCGCTAGCGACCTTGAATGCGCTTCGCCACGTCGTCAGCAGGACGTTGAGAAATCTGATACGCGCTTCCGGCGCGAGTTCCAGGAACAGCTGCTCCATGTCGAGTGGAGGCAGACCGCTTGCCGGTTCGATGCCGATCGGCACTGCGCTGTCGCTGCCTTCGACGGCAATGACAGCCGACATCGGCGCTCTCGCTGTCCGCATCGCCCACAGCGTTCGCTGATGTCCGTCAACGAGCGAAAGAGTTACGCTCACGAGCGGCACCGGCGGCTTTGACATCGTCAGCACCGGCCGCGTTGGAATTGGCAGCCCCGGCGGCAGGTCCCAGATGAGAACAGCCAGGTCCGATCCTAAACGAAATGCCTTTGCGTCCCGATGATCGGTATTCGGCTGCTTGATATCGCTGAACGGCAAATTCAATCCCTCTTGGAGTGCGCGCCCTGCGGGAGGAATGCAGGGCACGCCTAGTCCACGCTTAGTGAACCGTGAAATAGTTCTCGGGATTTGCGTGAATGTCGTCGACGTCGACGTTGACCAGGGTCAGTGAATCGCCGTGGCCGAGGTCGATGATGACATTGCCGCCGACCTGGGTGACCCGCGAAGCGAGGTCGTCAGGCGAGGTGATATCGAGACCATTGATGCCCTTCGAGATCTGCAGCAGATCTTCGCCGGGCGTGAAGTCGAGGATGACGTCGTTGCCGCCGCCGCCGTCGAATACGAAGACGTCACTGCCGGCACCGCCAACCAGGAGGTCGTCGCCAGCGCCGCCGTCGATGACGTCATTGCCGCCACCGCCGAAGAGCATGTCGCTGCCTTTGCCGCCGGACAGGAAGTCGTTACCTTGACCGCCGAGCAAAATGTCGTCGCCTTTGCCGCCGGAAAGGAGATCGTCACCCCATCCACCGGTTAGCGTATCGTTGCCGTTCTCGCCATAGAGAACGTCGTCGCCTTCGCCGCCAAACAGCGTATCGTTGCCGTTGCCGCCGAAAAGCTGGTCGTCACCTTCGTCACCGAAAATGATGTCATGTCCGTTGCCGCCGCTCACGAAATCATCACCCGCTCGAGCATGGATGAAATCGTTGAAGCGAGAGCCGAACAGCGCGTCGTCGTATGCGCCGCCTTCTAGTGTGGCCATCTGCCTCTCCTCTTGGTGGATAAATCGCACGTCCACCGACCAGGTCGATGTTGATGCGCCGGGAGTGTGCATCGGCCTCGAATATATTTCAACATCGATTCCAGATTAAATCATGAAATCTTCGCGACATTATTGCCAATTTTCGTGGGAAATCAATACAGAAATTAAACTATGCATAGTTTTCCGCGATTCATTGGGTAGTTTAGTAGCAAACTAGTTCAATA
Source organism: Ensifer sp. ENS11 (assembly GCF_014851895.1). Taxonomy (NCBI): domain Bacteria; kingdom Pseudomonadati; phylum Pseudomonadota; class Alphaproteobacteria; order Hyphomicrobiales; family Rhizobiaceae; genus Ensifer; species Ensifer sp. ENS11. The sequence goes on from NZ_JACVAN010000032.1 coordinate 27,878, forward strand.
TTTGCAGTAGTTTACTACGTATCCCGCTTGCCGGCGCTGGATCAATCTTCCCTGAAAGCGCGATTGAAGCTCTCTGTCAGCGGAGACACCAGGTAGTCGATGGCGCGGCGTGCCTTGTGCACGATCAGCACCTCGGCAGGCGCGCCCGGATACAGGCGAACATCGGGATCGGCGGCAAGAGACGCCGCATCGATCTTGGCGCGAGCGGTGAAATAGGAGGCACCCGACTTCTCATCGACCGTCTGGTCCGCGGCAATGTAGGTCACCGCGCCATTGAAGGGCATGCGCGAGCGCTGATTGTAGGCGGTCAGACGGATCTGCGTCGGAGAGCCCACCGATATGCTGTCGATGTCACGAGGGTTGACGCGCATCTCGACGACCAACGGCTCGTCTTCCGGTACGATTTCCATCAGGGGCTGGCCGGGCGTGACAGCACTTCCGGGGGTGCGCAGCCAGATGTTGCTGACCACGCCTGCCTGGGGCGAGCGGATTTCCATGCGCCGCAGGACATCCTTTGCCGCAACGATCTGTTCTTCGACATCCGTCAGGTCGATGCGCGCCGTGGTGATCTCACCCGCGATGGTCGATTGAAACTCGCTTTCGATGCCGATCAGCGCGAGTTGGGCGCCAGCCCTTGCCTTTTCTGCCTGCGCCTTATCGCCGGCCAGTTCGCCGCGCGCTCTGGCGAGCTCACTCAGGCGCGTATCGACCTCTATGAGCTTCGCGCGCTGCACGAAGCCCTTCTCGACCAGCGTGGCGATTGCGGTGCGCTGTTCGGTGATGAGGGCGATCTGCCGGTCGGTCGCTTCAAGCTGGATGAGCAGCGATTTCGTCTGCTCGCCATATTCCTCGATGGTTTTCGTCTGAACGTCGACGCGCCCGGCCTTGGCCTCGTGTCGCTTGTCGAAGAAGACATTCTCCGCCTTGATCGCTTCGTCGACGGCGATCTCGCCGGCTTCGCCGAAATTTTTAGGGAAGGCGATTGCGGCGGCGCCGTCCTGTTCCGCCTTGAGCCTGGCGAGCCTGGCAATGAGGCCGATGCGACGGCTGGTGAGGGCATTCAAGTTGGAGCGTGCCCGCGTGTCTTCCAAGAGGATGAGCGGCTGACCCACGGCCACCTGTTCGCCCTCCTGAACCAGAAGGCGCCCCATGACGCCTCCTTCGAAATGGCTGATCGTCTTGCGCTTGGAGTCGACGATCACGCTGCCGTTGGCAACGGTCGCGCTGCTAAGTTCCGTCGACACCGCCCATGTGAAGAAGCCACCGAAGGATACGATGATGGTCGCAAGCCCCGCGACCATCAGGCGGCGAAGCGCGCGTTCGGAATGCGCCTCATCGATATCGGCCAGGGTCGGTGCCGCCTGAGGGGCGATTTTTGTCAGCGGTCTGACAACGGGCTCTGAAGGCTGCGGACGAAGCGGAAGCATCTGTTTGTCGGTCATGCGGAAGCAACCTCGCGCCGAGTTTCGCCGGGCCCAGGCACGGTCGTCAGGATATCCGTTCGCGGCCCAAACTGGCTGATACGACCATTTTCGAGGACAAGAAGCTTGTCGGCGACCTGCATGATCGATGGCCGGTGGGCGATCATGATGACGATGGCACCCTGGTCGCGCATGCGCTGGATCGCACGCACCAAAGCGCGCTCGCCAAGCGAATCGAGGTTGGCATTGGGTTCATCGAGAACGACTAGGCGCGGGCGATTGTAGAGGCAGCGCGCCAGCGCGATGCGCTGCCTTTGTCCACCGGAAAGCGTCAGGTGGCCATCGCCGACGGGCGTGTCATAGCCGAGCGGCAGGCGGCCGATCATCTCGTGCACTTCTGCAAGCCGCGCGGCCTCTATGACCTTGTAGGGGTCCCCATCTTCCATTCTGGCGATGTTTTCCCGGATCGTGCCCTCCAGCAGCGATACCGATTGCGGGAGGTATCCGACCGATTCCCCGAAGGACCCGCGCTCCCAAAGGTAAGTATTGTGGCCATCGAGAAAGACCCCACCCGAGGTCGGCTTCAAGATGCCGACCAGCAGCCGGGCCAGCGTCGATTTTCCGGCGGCCGACGGACCGACCACGCCCAGCACTTCGCCGGGGGAAAGCGAGAAGGAAATGCCCTTGATGATCGGAACCTCGACACCGGGGACGGCGTAAACGAGTTTATCCACAATCATGTCGCCCACGTCGCCGACCGAATGGGGCGTTGGTGTCGTCTGGCGGATTGCCAGATCTTCGCCGATTGCCGCCTCGAGCCGGCGCCAGCCGGCAATGGCAAGCACCCATTGGCGCCAGTTTTCAATGATCGTGTCGAAGGGGATGAGCAGACGGCCGACAAGGATGCTCGAAGCCATCATCGGGCCGGGGGTGATGGCCTGGTCGAGAACCAGCAGGGCGCCGGCCGCGAGCGTGATCACCTGGATCGAATAGCGCAGGCTGCGCGTCAGCGACGCCATCGCCCTGCTCCTGGTTCCTCCGGCCTCAAGAGCGCCCAAAGCGTGGATTTGCAGGCCGCGCCAGCGCTTTGCGAGCGCCGGCAACATACCCATCGCCTCGATCGCTTCGGCGTGCCTAAGGGAGCCGGCGATCTTTGAGACCGCTTCGACATTCGCCTGGTTGGCCTCCTTGGTGAGCTGGCGCGTCATCAAATCGTTGACCAGTCCGCAGCACACGAGCAACACCACGGACACGACGCCGATCAGGCCGAAAAGCGGATGCAGCAGGAACAGCGCCCCTAGAAAAATCGGGGACCAAGCGGCGTCGAGCGGCGCGACCACCGCCGATGAAGTGAGGAAGCTGCGAAGTTCCGACAGGTCGCGGAGGGATTGGGCGGCGCGAGTAAGCCCCTGGTTCACCGATGCCTGCACCGCCGATGCCAGAACCGGAGCATTCAGTTTTCGCACGATGGCGCTGCCCATGGCCTGGAAAGCTAGGGCTCGGATAAGATCTAGGACCCCATAGACGACCAATGCGCTGATCGCGAGCAGCGTCAGCATGGTAAGCGTATCAAAGCTCTGGCTGTTGAGAACCCTGTCATGAATCTGCAACATGAACAGCGGTATCGTGAGCTGAAGCAGGCTTATGCAGACACTGAGCAATGCGGCGTAAAGCGATACGGAAAGAAACACACGCTTGGCTTGCAATATTAGCAATCTTGGATTGATAATCTCATCCTGGCGCAGAACCCCTAAAATTTGAGCGTTGCTTATCGTCTCGTTCCGAACAGTATCACGCATGGGCGGTAGCCTGAGGTTGACGTTAAAGCCATCCGTGGAGGACGTCTGGCTTTAAAATAGGGTGAAGCATAGTATTGCTTCGCTATGTGTGGCACAAAAGTAAGAGGTAATGCAAGTTCAAGGTAGAGGGGAGGGGTTGTTGTAGTATGATTTACTTCAAGATTTGAAGTAAATTTCGAAATGGAGAGTTGGATGAATGAAAGAGTACTCTATCCGTCCACGGGGATCAAAGATGTGTCGTTGCTCCAGCAGGAGGACCAGACGTCGAAGGCGGTAGGAGCCCACGATCAAGCCGAAGCCGCGAACGATTGCCGACAGCTGACCTATTTCGAGCTTGCGCGCCTGATGGAGAGGGTGAGTAGGCGGTTTTCCGGTTTGGTGCGCGCCGAGCTGACCAAGCTGCGTGTCGACGACATCGGTCCGGCTCAGGCCATGGTCTTGCTGGCAATCGGAGATGCCGAGCTTTCGGTGGCCGAGCTGCTCGATCGCGGGCACTATGTCGGCTCGAACGTGTCGTACTATCTGAAGCAACTGGCAGATGGCGACTACATCGATCGGGTTGCCTCCCAGCGCGACAAGCGTTCGGCGCGCATCAAGCTGACGGAAAAGGGCCGGCTGCTGAGGGCGAACTTGCGCGACGCGGCGATGGCCTACGAGCGGGCGCTCAATCGCGGCCATCAGGATCGCCAGAACCTGGAGACCGCCTTTCAGACCCTGCATCAACTCGAACTCGTCTGGGGCAGCGCGTCACGTTACGACATGTGACCGGGCGGAACCCAATGTGGACGTCATTCAGGTAGCGGATTAGATAGCATGCATGTGGCATTTGTTCATCGGCGCGGCTTCGGCCAGTTCGCCGCGTTGGCGGCTGACCTGGTGCGGTCGGGCAACAGCGTCAGCCTGATCACCGAAACCGTGGATCAGAAGATTCCGTCCGTGCGCGTCATTCGGCACCGGGCCGAGCCTGGGCCGCGCATGTCCGCGGCCATCGCTCGGCACATGGCGGTGCCGGATCACCATGCCCGGATCGGACATCGCGTTGCCGAAACGCTCGATGCGATGACGCGACAGGACATGACGCCGGACATCGTCGTCGGCCACATCGGCTGGGGCAGCATGATGTTCGTCAAGGATGCCCTTCCTCGCGTTCCGGCCCTTGGCTACTGCGAGTTTTTCTATCGGTCGCAGGGGGCCGATATCGGCTTTGCGCCCGACGATCAACCTGACCTCGAAGAGCGCAAGAGATTGCGACTGCGCAACGTCGCGCAATTGCTGTCACTGGAAGCCATGGATGGCGGCATCAGCCCCACCGAATGGCAAAAGAGCCTTTATCCCGCCGATACGCGCGAGCGCATTGCCGTTTGCCACGAAGGTATCGATACCGCGCTGTTCCGCCCCAACGCTTCGGCGTCGGTGCGGCTTCCGGACGGTCGCGTGCTGAAGGCCAACGATCCGCCGGTGGTCACCTTTGTCGCCCGCGATCTTGAGCCCTATCGTGGTTTTCCCCAGGCGCTGCAGGCCGCCGCTCAAGTCGTGAAGAAGCGTCCTGACACGGTTTTCGTCTTCGTCGGAGGTGACGGAACCAGCTACGGGCCGCCGCCTCCTGGTGGTGGATCGTGGAAATCGCACCTGCTCGCCTCGCTTGACGTGCCGCCTGACAACATCATCTTTCCAGGCGTTGTCCCGCACCACATCCTTCGCCAGCTTTTTCAGGTCTCCGCGGCCCATGTCTACATGACCTATCCGTTCGTGCTTTCCTGGTCCGTGCTCGAGGCCATGGCATGCGGCGCCTTGGTTATCGGATCCGACACGCCTCCGGTTCGCGAAGTCATTCGCTCGGGTCACAACGGTATCCTTGTGCCGTTCTTCGACGCCGACGCGCTCAGTGAAGCAATCCTCGGCGCCGTCAGCAATCCGCAGGCGTCCGTCGGCATGCGGGCGGCAGCGCGAAGGACTGTCGAGCGGCGCTTCCGGCTCGAGGATTGTCTGCTGCGTCAGCGAGACCTTATGACAACGATGACGGGGCGTCCGGCAGCAATGTGACAATAACATTTCAGAATACTTCAAATATTGAAGTATTTGTTATGTTTATTGTTGGACGCTCTATGTATTTTGCCGTTGTGCACTGCGAAATTCACTGCTACGTAATCAGCGTGATGAATGGCGATCGACAGTATAGCTGTCGTCGGTTCAGAAACTCCATCGATATGCGTTATCGTTTCTTCTGAGGGCGTTACGTGCAAGAAGTAAGACACTCCGCCATGGGGCCTCGGCTCGGTTTGAAAAAGCTGCTTCTGGCATCGGATCGCGATCGGGCGATCTTGCAGGGCAGCAATGTTGCCCATCTGGTGGACTATGTGGAAGCCGACGGTGGTTCCTTCGACACGTTGAAGGATACGTTTCCGATCGCCGCGGTCGCCTTTTCCGACAAGGGAGAGGTGGACCTGAAGAAGGGGCTGGCGCGACTGTCTGCCTTGCGAACGCTGCCGGAGCTGGCGGTCTTGCGTCTTGACCCGGCCAATGTGGCGGAGAGCTCGGCGCTCCTGCGTGCGCTTGCCGAAGACGGCGTAGGTCGGCTCGCCCGATATTCGGCTTCGATCACGTCGGAACTCGCCATGCTGAGGCGTGAGCGCGAAGAGTTGTTCGAAAACTATCGCCTTCTGGAAGACGCCTTCCATGCGCGAAACTGGGAGCCGGTCGCCGAAGTCTTTGGCCATGATCCCTTTGCCGATCCGAAGGACGAGGGTGTAGGGCAGCTGTTGAGCAGCGCGTTCATCGAGCAGCTCCTGCCCGTCTCGAGCCTCGGGGTCGCCGGCTTCGCGCTACATCTGCACTCATTGCCGAAGGGCAGTGGAGAGCTGATCGTCACTTTGAACTACCTGGAAAGTGGCGAAGGCGTGGCGGAATGGAATGTTCCCTATGTCGGCCTGGTTTCCGGCTGGAACTTCTTTTCTCTGCCGCGTGCCTGCGGCGGCGCGGCAAGAACCCTTCGCCTGCGCGTATCTGCAAGCGGCTCCGACGCGCTTGGCCTTTCGCTCGGGCACCACATCGCCAGCGAGCGCTACTCGGCGCGATCGGAACACCCGCATCCTGACCTCGACCTGCGCCCGCTCGCGTTCCGGGTGTTTACGGGGCTGCCCGGGGTCAAGCCCGCCAGCACCGCGAACATGATCGCTCCCACCAGTTTGCTGGAAGGACAATTCACCGTCGACTACAGGCTGGGGATCGAGAAGCTCAGCCAGATCACTGACGTTTCGGTGACCCAGATCGTCCCGGATTTCCAGACGATCCGGTTCCTCGAACACGAACATGCGATCGTCTGCCACCCGCTGCCGACCGGTATCTCAGCCGGGGCGATCAACCGCGCCATCGAGCCTGGCACCGTCTCGTTGTCGGCAAGCGCCATTATCGATCATCCCAAGGGCGCGCCGGCAGCAGTCAGTTTTCTCTTGAGCCCCGCCAGTTCGAACGCGCGCGCGGAAGTCGCCGAGCTCGCGCGCAAGGGTTCGGTGAAACCTTCGACCCTGTTCAGCGGCTGGCGCGAGGTCGGTGCCCAGCAATCCATCAGCATCAGCATGCAGATGGACGAGGCGATCCGCGTGCCAATGGATCTGATCATCCTCAGCCGGGCCGTGGATGAGACCGTCGATTTTTGCTGGCTCAAGTTGTCGAGCTTCCGACTGGTAAAGCAGTCGACGGAGGCCCTGAATGCCAGGTAATCCGGAGGCCGATCTCATCGCCATCGCGATGCCGCTTTACGGTCATGCGGCGCTTGTCCTGGAAGCCATCGAATCCGCTCTTGCGTCCGATCTGAACACATCCAGGCTCGCGATCGTGGTTTCGGTCGATGGCGACCCGTGCCACGAAACGTTCGACCAGCTGTTGCTCTATGCTGCGGTCCATCCGTTCATTCACGTGATATTCGGCCGCAACGCGGGGCCGGGTGGTGCCCGCAACCGCGCCATCGACTTCATTCTCGAGCATCTGCCCGAGGCGCGGGCGGTGTATTTCCTCGATGCCGACAATCGTGTTCTGCCTCGCACCATCGAGACCCTCTATGAAAAGCTCGGCAGCAGTGCTTGTGGCTGGGTCTATACCAACATCGATACGTTCTCCGTGTCGTGGCGCGCGCATTACGGCAATCAATATTCGCGACTGGCGCACTGCATCACGGACAACATTTGCGACACGGGGTCGCTGATTTCCATCGACGTTTTCCGCGCCGGCGTGCGCTTCAGCGACGACCGGCAGAACGGATTTGAAGACTGGGAATTCTGGTTGTCCTGCATCGAGAATGGCTTCGTCGGGGTGCCATGCCACGACACGGTCTTCGAGTATCGGTTGCGCGCCGAAAGCCGTTTCAAGGAAGCCAACCGGGAGCGCGCTACTTCGGTCAGTTACCTCAGAAAACGCCACAAGGCTCTGTATCGCCGCCCGATGCTCGTCGATTTCGAGCATGAGGAAGCGCCGCGCTATCTCTTCGCCCGCACCGAAAATGCGTCGATCTCGCTGTTTACCGATCCGACCAAGGCACCAACCGTGCTTCGGCTGGACGACATCATCCCGGCGTTCTGGGCAAATGTCGGCGAACCCGACAATGCACACTTCCCGCCCTTTCTCGTGGCGGGCAGTGGTTCGGCTTTCGATCTCTTGCTGCGCTCGCGCATGCTTCCAAACATTCTCGCCCACCTGGAGCGGTTGAGCGAAAATACCAACGCGTTGTTCGTTCAACTTGCAAATGACGGCGTGAAGCGCGGGATCGAGGCGGTTGCACTACCGGCAGGTTCGCAGAATGTCGGCCCGGCTGACCTTGTTTTCCTTCCGACGCCGCTGGTCAGAGACGTGATCCAGAACAACGCGCTGGAGTGGTTCGCATCGATCGGCAACCAGCAGATCTGGCCGACGGTGACGCTGCTGAAAGTTCGCTTTCCCTTCCCCAAGAGCCTGTCGCGCCGTTCGCTGATCACGCCGCAGCAGATGATGATCAATTGCATCAATGCCATTGCTTCGAGCCCCTTGCGCCATACGGCGGGCAAACGGTGGACATGGCGACCTTCGCGGCTGGTGCCCTATGGCGAGCTATACAAGGAGCTGCGAAGGGAAGTCGGCGGTTCGCCGGTCCTGCCGCTCGGGCACAGCTCCGGCAAGCGCACTGCGGCTCTGCTGGTGCCGAACGCCTCTTTCGGTGGGGCCGAAAAGGTCATTTATGCTGTCGCGCGCGAGCTGAAGCGAACCGGTTTCGAAACACATCTGTTCGTGCTCGGCAGCGCCAAGATGGATGTCATCGACGAATTCGATGCGAGCTTTGATCACATTCACTTCTGGGATGCCGGCGTTCCTGCATGGGGCGGGTCGGGCTCATTCCTCGGACAGGATTTTATCGCCGACGAGCATGGAGTCGATTGGCAGGCGTTGAAGGGCCAGCTGTCTGGTTTCGATCTGGTGATCAACAACCATGTCATGGCCGTACATCCCCTCATCGCCCGGCTGCGTTCCGAGGGAACGCGCACGGCATGCTATCTTCACGTCGTCGACAACACCGCGTTCAAGCGCCCGGCGGGCCAGCCTTTTGCTGCGATCGCTCACGAACATTGCTACGACGCGTTCCTGACCTGCTCCGAGCAGTTGAAGACCTACCTGCACAGTTTCGGCGTGCCGCACGCAAAGGTCTTTGCCGTCTCCAACAGCGCGGGCTTTACGGTGCCACCGAAAGTCCAGGCAGACGTGATCGCCGCCCGACGGCAGCCGCGCGACGATGCGCGCTTGCACGTACTCTACATGGGGCGACTTGATCGGCAGAAGGGGATCGACAGGCTGGCAGCGACGCTGTCCGAGCTTCGAGCGAGGAATGTTCCATTCGAGGCGCGTGCCGTCGGCGGCGAGATTCTTGCCGACTCGAGCGTCTCATGGACGGAACGATTGAAGGACCTCTCCGTCGACGTCCGTCCACCGGCCTTCGCCAGCAAGGAACTCATCAAGGCACTGTCCTGGGCGGATGTGCTCGTCATGCCGTCCCGTTGGGAAGGTGCGCCGCTCGCCATCGCCGAGGCGCAGCAGCTCGGATGCGTTCCGATTGCCACGGCGGTTGGCGCCGTCGACGAACTCATCATCGACGGCGAAGATGGCGTGCTGATCCATGCGGCGGCCGATCCCGAAGTCGTCAGGTCGATGGCACAGGCCATCGAGGCGGTTGCCCGCAACCCAGACCAACTTGCTCCGCTGATCGAAGGCTGCATCAAGACTGCATCCCGTCGTTCGTGGACATCCTCGTTTTCGCAGTTTCTCGCGTGGTGCGACACCTGGGTCGATAACTCGTCCCAGTCAAGAACGGCCGTCTTTCCAGCGGATCCAGCGGTAGACGCCGGCATCCGGGCGGCCAGTTGAGCCCACGCCGGTATTTCAAGCAGAAAGGTCGATTGCATGCCTGCAAGGATTCTTGTGACCGGTATTCCCGGTCACTACACCCGCCTCGTCAATGGCGCCCACGGTTTGTCCGTCTCCTATGCGGAGCGTCAAAAACAGCCGGAGACGAAAGAGGAGTTTCTGCAGGAGTTGCGCAATATCAGCAACACCGGCAACTACCTCATCGGCGAAGGTGCCCTGCGCGCGCTTTCACCCCACGCCAAGCACGTGCCGTTCTGGCATCTCTATAATTGCGCCAAGAATGGCGTCGGCCTCGACGAATTCAACTCGAACTTCGACATCTGCGTCTTCACTTGCGCCAATCTGCTGCGCAAGGGGCTTTCAGCCGACGCGGAAGCCGATGTGCTCGAGCAGCTCAAGATGCCGATCGTCATGCTCGGCATCGGTCAGCAGAACCGCAAGGACCTGGAGAACAATCTGCCAGAGGGCACGAAACGGCTGCTGGCCATTCTCAAGGAGCGTGAGCACTTCTTCCTGACGCGCGGCTTCGAGACGGAAGGTTTCCTGAAAGATCAAGGCTTTAACTTCGTGCGGCCGACCGGTTGCCCGTCCGTCTATTTCATGCCCGACAACATGCGGAAATCGCTCAGAAAGCTGCCTGAGGTCGATGTCGGCAAGGCGCGCACCATTTTCTCCGGTTACCTTGGCGGCAATCAGGATACGGTCCTGGATGCCAAGGCTCTGCCTGGCGGCGACAGCGTCCCGCAATACGTGGTCCAGGACGAGTTTCTGCACTTCGACATGAGCGTCGAGCCCAATGGGGAGGGGCGCGTCTACGACACGGCGTCGGGCACAATGGTGGGCAACCTCGCCTATCCCGGCGCCGACAGGCTGGGCAAACCATTCCAGGTGCGCACCTTCTTCGACACCAACCAGTGGCGAGCCTGGGCTTCGTCGATGGACTTCAATCTGGGTCGCCGTTTCCACGGCTCGATCATTGCCATGCAGGCGGCCGTACCGAGCCTGATGGTCGCGGTGGACGACCGCATGCGCGAAATGCTCGGCTACACCGGATTGCCTGCAGTCGACATCAACGAGATCGACAGCGCCGAGAACCGCAGCGAATTCGTCGCCGACCATCTGGGGAAGCTCAATGCTTCGGAGCTCGTCGACAGATATTCCGATCGCGAGCGCACATTCCGTTCGACTTTGCGGGAAATCGGCATCGGTCACTAGCAGAACTCGGCATCCTCCCAAGCGCTCGTTCAAAGGACAGTTATGCGTATCTTACTTACAGGGATCCCCTCGTATCTGCAGCGCACGATCGGCTCAGTTGCCGGTATGACGGTGCACCATCGCCCCTATTTCGACGAGGTGACGGCGAAGAAGGACTTCCTCTCCCAGGTCAGGCGAATCGCCAATACCGGCAATTATCTGATCGGCGAGGGTGCTGCACAAAGCCTGCGGGGGCACGATGTCACCTATGTGCCCTTCTGGCACCTGGTCAACAATCGCACCTCGGACGATCTCTACGAGCAGGCCAACCGCGAATTCGATATCTGCGTCTTCGCTTCCGCCAACCTGTTGCGGCCCGGATATTCCGCCGATCTCGAAGCCGAGGTTTTCGCCAAGCTGAAGATGCCCGTGGTGGTGATGGGCATCGGCATCCAGCGCAAGGAAGGTCTCAAGGAGTTGCTGCCGGCAGGCACGCTCAAGTTCCTGGACGTGCTCAGGAACAGGGAAAGCTTCTTCCTGACACGCGGCTATTTTACCGCGGAGTTCCTGAGAGAGCAGGGGATGAAATTCGTCAAGCCGACGGGCTGCCCTTCGCTCTATTTCGCCCCGAACGAAATGGTCCGATCGCTCACGGCACTCGCCAATCCGGCCTTGGCGGACGCGCAGAAGATCGCCTTCGGTGGTTACCTCGGCAGCGTCGCCGACACGATCGTCGACGCGCACGCACTACTGGGGCCGAAGTCCGTTGCCAGCTATGTGGTCCAGGACGAGGTCATCGCCTACAATCTCGATCTGCCGGGTGAGGATACGACCCCGGTTTACGATCGCGCCAGTGGACGTATTACCGGGGCGACGCAGTACAAGCACAAGGAGAAGTGGCAGCGCGAACACGAGCTGATCGCCTTCTTCGACACAAACCAATGGCGAGGCTGGACGACGACCAGAGACATGTGTTTCGGCCGTCGATTCCATGGCTGCATCATCGGCATGCAGGCCGGCGTTCCGGCGCTGATGATCGCGGTCGACGACCGCATGCGCGAAATGCTCGAGTTCATCGGCTTCCCCTATATCGAGGCGGCGACCTGGAATCGCGAGGCCGACAAGCGGACCTATCTTTCGAACTTCCTTTCCAAGATCGACGCAGAGGCGGCCGTCGACCGTTATCGCGCCTGTGAGACCAACTTCAGAAATGTGCTCGGCCAGATTGGGATCTGAGCGCGTGGCATGGAAGGTTGCAGCGCGCAAAGTCCTTCTTTGCGCGCTGATTTCGCTTCTTGTCTTCGAGCCCAGATCGGCGATCGCACAGGATCAAAACCCGGCGGCGATCGTCGGGATCAATAGGGTCAATCTCGCTTGGCAGACACCCGACGAGCAGAGAAAAATCCTTGGTGACATCGCCGCGAGCGGCGCAACCCACGTGCGGCTATCCCTGTCGGCCCCGGTAGACAAGAGCATCGACGCGGTCGAGATCGCTCATGGCCTCGGCTTGGAGATCCTGCTGGAGATTCAGCTCGCGAATCCCGACTACTACGCGGATGAGGTTCGTGCTCGAACCGGCTTCGGTCGTATCTGGGACATTCGCCGCCTCTCCGACCTCGATCCGGCGAAGTACCGCGAAAGCCTCAAGGCGGCATTGCGCAGATTGGACGATGCAGGCGTTACGCTGATGGCCGTCGAGCCCGGTAACGAGATCAATTACAGCGCCTACAATGGCGATCTCGTCGTTTATCGAAAACCCGGTGCCGTCACACCGCGCCGTGTCTCCGACATCCGCAACAGGCAGGCCTTCGAGCGAGGACTGGCAACCTATGTGGAGGTTGCCAGGATTACCCGGCAGGAGCTGAAGGCGACGATCCATAGCCGCGACGCGGTGGTCGTTTCTGCCGGCTTGTCCGACATGAGCGCCGGGGAGGCGGATCATAGGGGCATGGAGCGCCTGGACCCGGAAGAAGTGATCACCCTTCTTAAATTGCGTGGGCTCGATGAGTATGTCGACGCCTATGGCATTCACGTCTATCCGGGACGTAAGGCAGGGCCGAAGCTTGCCGGCTATATCCGCGAACTCCTTCGTTTCTGCGGGGCAGGGGACACAGGCAAGCCCTGCTGGATCACCGAATGGGGCGTGGCGAACTCCGCCCGTTCCTGCCCGCTCGACGACCAGAAGCGCACCGGGGCGGTGGCGGCGATACGATCAGTTTTTAGCGACCTCATGTCGTCAGGGCGATTGGAAGCCGCTTTCTATTATGACTGGGATACCAACGCCGGCTACGGTGTCTGGCGATGCGGCCAGCTCAGTTCTGCCGGTATCAAGGCAATCGCTCCGAACTAGCTGACGGCCCTCAATCGGGGCAGCTTGCGCGTGGGGGCGAGGATGGCCCGCGTCGTGTCGAGGCATTGTCGCCTCCAGGTTCGGAGAGTTTGCCTTCGCCCTACGTTTGGCTCAGGTCGCCATTGATCCCCGTATCTGCTGGTGCGGGCCGCTAACAGGCGCACTGGTCGCGGCCCGTTACCTTCATACCTCGAAGACGTCCTCGAACGATTCCGGGAAGCTCTGGCGAGCGACCTTTTCGTTGATGACGAACAAGGCTTCATAGGACACCGGGTCGAAGTCCTTGTCCACAGCCAAGACCTCGCGGCCGAACAGGAGGTTCAGCCGGGCGGCGTCAAGATTGCCACGTTCGAACGGTTCCGCGCCGAAATGATGCCAAAGGGCGTGGAGGAAGGCCGCGTCGATGCGGTGCGCTCCCGAGCCCGGCCGCGCATGGCGGGGCAACGCCTTGATCGGCGTTGCCCCCTTTGGATTGGCGCGACGGATCACGAACTGGATGCCTGTACCCGGCATGGCGTAGGGAAATCCCCGGTGTTTCGTCATATCAGGCAGCTTGGCCATTCCACTCTCCTTACGCGGTCTCTTTCTGGGCGATCTTATCCTGCGTCTTCGTGTCGAAGTCGGAGGCATCGTGGCGTTCGTGCAATTGTTCCGACGGATCACCGCTCAGGCGGTTGACCATGCGGCCGCGCTTGACTGCCGGACGCGCCGCGATTTCGGCCGTCCAGCGCTGGACGTGCTTGTAGCTCCCTACATCGAGAAAGGTGCCGGCGTCACCATAGGTCTGGTGGAGGGCCAGGCCGCCATACCAGGGCCAGATGGCCATGTCGGCGATAGTGAATTCGGACCCGGCCATGAACCGATTGCCTTCGAGATGGCGGTCGAGCACGTCGAGCTGACGCTTCACTTCCATGGCGTAGCGGTCGATGGCGTATTTGATGTGCATCGGCGCATAGGCATAGAAATGGCCGAAGCCGCCCCCGAGAAAGGGCGCGGAGCCCATCTGCCAGAACAGCCAGTTGAACGTTTCCGTGCGGGCGCGAAGCTCGGTTGGCAGGAAGGCGCCAAACTTTTCGGCGAGATAGAGCAGGATGGAAGCAGATTCGAAAACGCGAACCGGCGCCCCGCCACCCTTCGGCGCGTGGTCCATCATCGCCGGGATCTTGGAATTCGGATTGGCCTCGACGAAGCCGGAACCGAACTGGTCGCCATCGCCGATGCGGATTGGCCAGGCGTCGTATTCCGCGCCTGAATGGCCGGCAGCCAGAAGCTCTTCCAGCATGATCGTGACCTTAACGCCATTGGGTGTGGCGAGCGAATAGAGCTGCAGCGGATGCTTGCCGACGGGCAACGCCTTGTCATGGGTCGGGCCGGCAATCGGGCGGTTGATGCTGGCAAACGCGCCGCCATTGCCCGCTTCCCAGGTCCAGACCTTAGGAAGTGCATAGCCGGCGGGGAAATTATCGGCGGGGGATTTCTCGGTCATGAAAATTCAACCTTGTCTTCTCGGAAACACGTCACTCTGCCGGGTTTGGCATCTCTCGATATAGGAAAGCAATCACTGTTAATCACGACTTTGAGCGACGAAACCAGAGAGACCGTGCTGGGCGGTTTCCGTCAACCGGACCTGTGCGTTTTTTCTCGGGTTCGATTCCACCCCATCATGGTCGATGATCCCAGTAATTTTCCTGCAAAGCTCGCTTGACATTCGTCCATTATACAGGTCAATTCCTGTTTAGCGGATATAAAGTTCGGTATACCGGACGAAGGCGGGGAGGCCTTTTCTACAGATCGCGCAGCGACACCATGTTGCCGGCGGACGAATGCGCCCAGTTGGTGCGTGAACATTCCAGAATACCTGCTCTCACAAGTCAAAACTAAAAAAGGGGGACTTAAATGAGTGAAATTGTATCCATCAATCGTAGAACTGCGCTGAAACTGCTTGGTGCGGGAGGGGCTGTTCTTGCGGCGCCTTACATTATTCGTCCGCGCCCGGCCTGGGCCGACAATGGTGTCCTCAACATCACCACCTATGACAAGTTCCTGCCGCAGGAATTCATCGACAAGTTCCAGAAGGACACCGGTATCGAGGTTCGCATCCGTCTGACCGACGACCAGGGCAAACAGTACAACCTGCTTACCGCCGAGGGTGCTAATCCGTCGACCGATATCGTCACCGTTGCCGGCCACCGCTATTCGCAGTTCATCAGCTCAAAGCTGCTGCAGCCGCTCGACACCGGCAAGATTGCCAACTGGAAGAACCTCAATCCCGCCTATCAGGACGCGCCCTGGGCGCGTGTCGACGGCAATCTGTGGGGTCTGCCAATCCTGGCCGGCTACGAGGGTCTCGCCCGCAACGTCGACTATGTGAAGGAGGCGCCGAGCTGGGAGATCATGTTCGATCCGCAGTTCAAGGGCCAAACCTCCTACATCGTCAGCGATTTCATGACCATCGTCATGCAATATCTCGGCCATGACGGCGACTTCGTCAGCTATGCCGGTAAAGCGGACGTCGCCCAGAAGGCGACCAACGAGGCGCGCGACTTCCTGATCAAGAACAAGGACATGGTTCGCAAGTACTATGATGCCGGGTCTGAAGTGCAGCAGATGTTCATCAACGAGGACATCTATCTGGCCCATTCGTGGTCTGGCCCGGCTGCAAAGCTGATCATCGACGGTCATCCGATCCAGCTGTCAGTGCCGAAGGAAGGCACGTTCGGCTTTTGCTACACACTCAATGTCGTCAATAACGCGCCGAACGCAGCGAATGCGTACAAGCTGCTCGACGCCATCCTGGCGAGCCCGGAAGTAGGTGCTGCAATGACCCGCCAGTCGGGCTACAGCTCGACGATGAACGGCGTCGGCGATCTGCTCAACGAACGCGAAAAGCTCGCCTCGACGCTTCCTCAGGAAGAAGTCGAGCGCATCATCTTCTTCTCGTCGGTCAACCGCGACATGAAGAACGAAATGATCGACCGTGCGACCACAGAGGTCAAGGCGGCCTGATCAGGCGAAGCTTCGCATAGCTTACACCTGTCCCGGAGCGCTTCGGCGATCTCCGGGCCGGTGGCCGGCCTGCTGGCCCCTTCCAGCCAACAACGCGCAATGACTGACCGCCGGCGACGCCGCGCGGCACTGGTCGGGCTGCGCCAACTGAGATCGTCTAATGGTGACTAGCAACACGACAGCCGGATACGGCACGGTGCGCGATGCGGCCGTGCCGAGATATTCCACCGGCATAGCCAAGGTGGTCAACTCCTCGCTTTACCGGAAAACGCTGGGGGCGGCGGTGGAATCGCGGATCGGTCGCATCATCCTTCTGGCCGGTGTGCCGATGATCTGGCTGATCATGCTGCATGTCGGGCCGATCTATCAGATGCTGAAGATCAGCCTCCTGTCCCATTACCCGGTTCAGCCGGGCGTGGAGTCGCGCTTCACCCTCGACAACTATGCGATCTTCTTCCGGGAAGCGATCTATTTCACGCCGCTGATCAAGAGCTTCATCTTTGCCACCGTCGCGACCGCCGCGACCCTGGTCGTTGTCTATCCGGTTGCCTACTACGTCGCCAAGGTCGTCAGGCCGGAGGGCCGCTCCAAGGCGCTGCTGTTGTTGCTCGTGCCGTTCTGGGCGGGCGAACTGATCCGGACGTTTTCGGTGATCATGCTGCTTGCCAACCGCGGCGCCGTCAACGTTCTGCTGCGCGAGATCGGCCTGATCGACCGGCCGATTCCGATGCTTTATACGTCGTTCTCGCTGGGCTTCGGCCTTGTCTACCTGATCTGCCTCTACATGCTGCTGCCGCTTTATTCGGCGATCGAAAAGATCCCGTCGCCGTTGCTGGATGCGGCTGCCGATCTCGGCGCCGGGCCGTTCACGCGCTTCCGCCGGATCATCCTGCCGCTGTCGCGCGATGGCATCGTATCGGGGTGCTGCCTGGTCTTCCTGACATGTATCGGCGTCTTTGCCACCCCCATGCTGCTCGGCGGCCCCAACACCGTGCTGTTTCCCGAAACGATCAGCGGTTTCTTCCATGGTGCCAGCGACAAGTGGCCGGTCGGCGCCGCCTTCGCCCTGATCATGCTGGTGACCGCACTTGTCGCCGCCGCCATCTTCATGCGGCTGGTCGGTGGGCGTAAAAGGAGAGCAATCTAATGCGCAATCTGTTTTCCGATGCCCCGCGCGCATCACTGACCGCGTTCTATTGGGCCTTCATCCTCTATCTGCTTCTGCCGCTCACGCTGATGATGGCCATGAGCTTCAAGGGCGCCAATTTCGTCGCCTTCCCGATCGGGGAGTGGACGTTTGACTGGTACGTCAAGGTGATGCAGGACAAGCAGTTCCTGGAAGCCTGCCTCTATTCCATCATGATCGCGGGAGCGACGACGCTTGCGGCGACAATCCTCGGTGTCTGGATCGCCATGCTGATCGTTGCCGAGGGCGTCCGCGGCCAGGTCATCATCTTCGCGCTCGCCTGTCTGCCGGCGGTCGTCCCGGGCATGATCTCAGCGATCTCACTGCGCATCTTCATCTCGACCATCGACATGCCGACGGGTACGGCGGCCGTCATCCTCGGCCACACCGTGCACGCCGTGCCCTTCGTCGTCGTTATGGCGCTCACCCGCCTGCGCTCGATGCCCGGCAACCTCGTCGATGCGGCACGCGATCTCGGTGCCGACAGCGTCGTTGCCTTCTTCCGCGTGACGCTGCCCTATCTCGGACCGGCGCTGCTCGGTGGCATGATCTTCTGTGTGCTTCTGTCGATCGACGATTTTGTCCGCACCTTCTTCCTTGGCGGCTATCGCCCGACCCTGCCCATGCTGATCTTCGCCAAGGTGCAGGGCGGCATGTCTCCTGAAATCAACGCAATGGCGACGCTTGTCCTCGTGGTTACGGCCGCGGTCGGACTGTACGCCGAACATCTCACCCGCCGCGCGAGGACCCGCTGATGGAACCCGTCGTCCAATTCGACAATGTCAACAAGAGCTACGGCAAACACGTCGCCGTCGACAACCTGAACCTGAGCATCGAGGCTGGCAAGTTCGTCACCTTGCTCGGACCTTCCGGTTGCGGAAAGTCGACGTCGCTTCGCATGCTTGGCGGTTTCGAAACGCCGACATCCGGCCGCATCCTGCTGAGGGGCAAGGACGTCACCAAGGTTCCGCCCAACAAGCGCAACGTTAACATCGTCTTCCAGGACTATGCGCTATTTCCGCATATGACTGTTGCCAAGAACATTGCCTTCGGCCTCGAGCTGAAGGGCCTCGACAACCAGGCGATTCATCGCCGGGTATCGGAACTCCTGGAACTGGTCCAGCTCCAGGACTATGCCAATCGCCTGCCGGCGGAGCTGTCCGGCGGTCAGCGCCAGCGCGTCGCGCTCATGCGCGCCCTTGCGCCGGATCCGGACGTGCTGCTGCTCGATGAGCCGCTTTCCGCACTCGACGCCAAGCTGCGTCAGCAGATGCAGATCGAGCTCAAGGCCATCCAGGAAAAGACCGGCAAGACCTTCATGTTCGTCACCCACGATCAGGAAGAAGCGTTGACCATGTCCGACACGATCGTGGTCATGAACAAGGGCCGGATCGAGCAGATGGGCGATCCCCACACGCTGTACGGCCGCCCCGGCTCGGTCTTCGTCGCCAACTTCATCGGTGAGACCAACCTGTTGCGCAGTACCGTTGTCGGAACCGAAGGCGATGTCGCGGCTCTCAGCTGGAACGGCATCACCATCACGGCAAACCAAGGCGGGCTTTCGCCGAAGGTCGGCGAGCATCTCTACGTGGTCCTGCGCCCGGAGGCGATCCATTGTTCGGCGAGCGAGCCGACCAGCGGAAACCGCATCAAGGGCAAGATCCGTCAACGGGTGTTCAAGGGCAACCACACCTCGCTGATGGTCGAAGTCGGCGCGGGCACCTTGCTCAACACCCTTGTGCATCCAAGCGATGTCGCGCAACTTAACGGCGAGGACATCTGGGTCGGTTGGAAGCCCGAGACGGCGACGGTCATTCCCGACCGGCACGCTCACAACTAATCAACCAACGGCGCGCATCGCATTGGTGCGGGTCCTAAGCAGGCAAGGCGGCCAATGCGAACCCCAAGTTCCATCGGCCGACGGAGGTGAACCATGGCTTATAACGTAGAGACACCGATCCCATCGGCGGCGACGAGCCTGCTGGAGCTGGAACAGCGTGTCCGCGACGATCTTGCCTGCCTGTGCTATCCGCCGGCAAACTGGGTTGTGCCCACCGCCTCTGATGAACAGGTCCATGACGTCGTCGTCATCGGTGGCGGCATGTGCGGCCTGGTGGCCAGTTTCGCTCTGATCGGCGCCGGCATTCAGAATATCCGCATCTTCGATCGCAGCGAAGAGGGCCTCGAAGGGCCCTGGCTGACCTATGCGCGCATGGAGACTCTGCGTTCGCCCAAGCAACTGACCGGCCCGGCATATGGCATGGCCTCGCTCACCTTCCGCGCCTGGCACGTTGCCCAGTTCGGCAATGACGCATGGGCCAAGCTCGACAAGATCCCCCGCCCGATGTGGATGGAGTATCTGCGCTGGTACCGCAAGGTGCTCGATCTGCCGGTCGAAAACGGCGTCGAGGTCAAGGCGATCCAGCCCGAGGGCGCTTTCATGCGGTTGGCGATAACAGGCCAGGGCGCGCGGGAAACGTCGGTGCTTACCCGGAAGGTGGTGATGGCAACCGGCCGCGACGGCATGGGGCATCCCAGCATTCCCGACTTCGTCGGCGATCTGCCGGAGAAATACTGGGCGCATTCCTCCCACGAGATCGACTTTGCTGCCCTCAGCGGCAAGCGGGTCGTGGTTGTCGGGGTCGGCGCCTCGGCGGTCGACAACGCCGCCGAGGCGCTGGAAGCGGGGGCTGCCGAAGTCCGCCATCTCATCCGGCGCAAGGAAATGCCCTGCATCAACAAACTGATGGGTATCGGCTCGTTCGGCTTCACCGCTGCGTTCCCGCAGCTGGGTGACGCCAGGCGGTGGCAGATCATGAACTACTCGCTGCGCACCCAGACGCCGGCGCCGCGTGGGTCGACGATGCGCGTCAGCCGCCATCCCAACGCCTATTTCCATTTTGACGCCGCCGTCGAAAGTGTCGAACTCGACGGCGGCGAAATCGTCATCGAGACGTCGCAAGGCAAGTCGGTCCGCGCGGATTTCCTTATCCTCGGCACCGGCTTTGGGGTCGATCCGCTGGCGCGCAAGGAACTCGACGGCTACGCCGACAAGATCCTTTTGTGGCAGGACCGATTCACGCCGCCTGAAAGCGAGGAGAATGACCAACTCGGCCGGTTCCCCTATCTCGCCGACGATTTCAGTTTCCTCGAGCGCGAACCAGGCCAGGCGCCGTGGCTTGCCAACATCCACAGCTTCAACTCGGGCGCTGCCGCCAGCCTCGGCAAGGTGAGTGGCGACATTCCGGGCATAAGTGAAGGCGCGTCGTGGCTGGTGCGGGAGATCGCCGCCAAGCTCTACTCAGAGAATTTCGACCAATATTGGCAGCGTTTGCTTGACTACGACACGCCCGAATTGCGCGGCGACGAATGGACGGCATCGCCCTTGCCGGACAGCGTAGCGGTCAACGATCGCAAGCAGGCATAGGAGGATCACATGGCTGAAAACGAGGACGTGATTGCCGCGATCGTCGGCATCGAGCCCGGCAGCGCGATGGCCGGCGTGCTATCGGCGCGCGCGGACATCATGGCGCTGACCCAGAAGACACATGACAGTGCGCTGACGCCGGAAAATCCCGGAGGCCTGTCGCATGCCGAGCGCGCAGCACTTGCCTGGCGCATTGCAAAGATCAATGACCATAAAGCCTTCGAGGATCATTTCGAGGCTTTGCTGGAAAAAGCCGGTGCGCCCGACGCCGCTGCCCGGATGGCCGATATCTGGTTCGATGGTGGCAGCGATATCCGTGCCAAGGCGCTGATCCGCCACGTCGACCTGGTGGCGCATGCGCCGAAGCAGGCAACCCGCCGTGACATCGAATTGTTGCAGGAAGCGGGTCTTGCCGATGACGACATCGTGCGGCTTTCAGAACTCGTCGCCTTCGTCAGCTACCAGATCAGGGTTGCCGTCGGCCTGGAGTTGATGAGGGGGCTGGCATGAGCGAGATCGTGCACGACTTGACCACCGATATCCCGGTCTGGAGGCCTTATGTGACCCCGCTCAAGCTGGCGGACGCGAGCGCCGAGCAGCTCGAAGCGCTCAAGGTCACTCCATCCAACACCAAGGTCTCGGACTATGTGCTGGTGCTGGCGCATGATGTCGAAACGCTGACGCACAGAAGCCCGCTCTTCAACGGTGTCATGTATAATAGTGGCGGCCTGTCACGCGCCGAGCGCGAGATCGGCGCCGTCGGTGCTTCCATCGTCAACCGTTGCGTCTACTGTGCGGCGGTTCATGCCAGTCGCTACAACCAGTTGACCAAAAGCACCGATGTGATTGCGTCCATTTTTGCCGATGGCGTCGATGCCGAGATCGACCCGCGGTTGAAGGCGATCTTGAAGTTTGCGGTCAAACTTTCGAAATGCCCGTCCGAAGCAAGCGCCGATGATATGGCGGCGCTGGTGGAGGCTGGTTTAGGTAAGGAGGAAATCCTCGATCTCATCCTGTCCACGTCTCTGTTCGGCTGGGCCAACCGGCTTATGCATACGCTCGGCGAACCGATCAGGGAATGACAGGAGGAGACACTCACTCGATTGGCAAAGAGGGACAAGCCATGGTGTTGGTCAACCCGCCCGAGATCGGGCCGCGCTTGCAGGCATATCGAAAAGAGTTGAATCTGACACTCGCCGAACTGGCTGCAATGTCCGGCGTATCGCGCTCCATGCTGTCGGAGATTGAGCGCGGCAATGCCAACCCGACCTACGGAACGCTGTGGCATCTGACGCGT
Organism: Ensifer sp. ENS11; assembly: GCF_014851895.1. Lineage (NCBI taxonomy): Bacteria > Pseudomonadati > Pseudomonadota > Alphaproteobacteria > Hyphomicrobiales > Rhizobiaceae > Ensifer > Ensifer sp. ENS11. The sequence continues at coordinate 49,942 of NZ_JACVAN010000032.1, forward strand.
GCGCTCAAGATCGACCTCAACAGTCTGGTCAGCGGCGCAAGCGAAGAGCGCGGCGGTTCCATCATCGATCTCCAACCGGGAAACCTGACGCCGACCATCCGCAGTGCGGACGGCAGTTGCACGCTGCAGATCCTGTCACCGGCCAGCATGGTGTCGCTGATCGAATGGTATCTGCTGAGTTTTGAGGCTGAAGGGGAACTGGTGAGCGACCCGCATGGGGCAGGCACCGTTGAGCATCTGCACTGCACCAAGGGTGAGATCGTGGTGCGCAGCGCAGACAACACCATGATCGTTCGGGCCGGAGAAACGGCGCGCTATGCCGCCGACGTCCCCCATTCGCTGACAAGCGTCGGTCCTGTCGGGGCGGGGGCATTCCTGGTGGTTGCGTCCGGCGATGTCGGGCCGAACACGCCGAGAACGTCGATACGTCCGAAATAACGATCGGCCAGCGGGCCGAATTCATGAGCAGAAAAGGGAATGATAATGCGGGTAGGAATAGTCGGGGCGGGTTCGATCGCTTTTGGAACGGCGGCGCTTGTTGAGCAGCAGGCCACAAGGTGACCTTGTGGTCTCCATCCGGCGAACGGACGCGTGCCTTGGCCAGCGGCCAGGCGCTGGTTGCGGAAGGCGCGATCAAGGACACCTTCCATCCGGCCGTTGCAACAAGTGCCGAAGATCTCGTCGCCGATGCCGAGGCGCTCGTCATCGCGCTGCCGGCCTATGGTCACAAGACTGTCCTCGATGCGATTGCACCGCACATTACCCCGGGACAGATCGTCATCTTCAGTTCGCACGCCTCGTTTGGCGCGCTGTACCTGTCCCGCCTGCTGGCCGCACGCGGCGTCGTCGTTCCGATCGTTGCCTGGGGCACGACAGCTGTGTCGGGCAGGCAGTTGAGCCCGACCTCGGTCAATGTGAACACGATCCGCAAGCAGGTCGATCTCGCGACGGTGCCGGCATCCGAGAGCGCCAAGGGGCTCTCGATCTGCCAGTCCTTGTTCGGCGACCGTTTCCTCGACCGCGGCAGCCTGATGGCGATCGCGCTTTCCAACCTCAATCCGCAGAACCATATGGGCATCGCGCTCGGCAACATGACCCGCATGGAGCGCGGCGAAAGCTGGAGCCAGGGCCAGAACGTGACGCCGAACGTCGGACGCCTTCTTGAGGATCTCGACCGGGAGCGCATCGCCATCGCCAGCAAGCTCGGACTTGAGGTGCGCAATATCTTTCAGCACTTTCATCTGTCATTCCACGTGCCGATGAGCTCCATCTCCCAGATGAATCAGGAGATGCACGAAGCCGGCAATGGCGGCAGCGGCCCGACCACCGCCGATAGCCGCTACGTGACGGAAGACGTGCCCTTCGGTCTGGTCATGACGGCGAAGATCGGACGTCTCGCAGGCCATCCCGCGGAACTGCACGAGGCGGGCATCCGAATTTTCTCGGCGATGTATGGCCGTGATTTCACTGCGGAGAACGACCTTCTGACGGCCCTTGATCTCGACGCGATGTCGCTGGACGAGCTCAAGGAGCTGTGCCGCAACGGGTTTGCCGCGGCGGCCTGACTTCAGTCCTGATTGCCCGCTTTCACGCGCTCGCGGCAGCCAGCCCGCCGATCGTGCGTGAAGGCCGGGCGATTGTGGCAAACGATCGGGCAACAGCCCGGTCCTCGTTGTTCAATATGGATTTCCCAGTGCTGCGACACGGAAGTGTGTCGCCGGCAAGAGGCTTTACCTGCCATGACCAATGCTTTTCTTTCCCACCTCCGCTCCGAACTCGATGGCTTGAAATCATCCGGTCTCTACAAGTCGGAGCGGGTGATCGTCTCGAAGCAGGCGGGCGAGATCGGGGTTGCCTCGGGCGAGCGGGTGCTGAACTTCTGCGCCAACAACTATCTCGGCCTGGCCGACAATGCGGAACTGACTGAGGCCGGCAAAAAGGCGCTCGATCGTTACGGCTACGGTATGGCGTCGGTACGCTTCATCTGCGGCACGCAGGAAGAGCACAAGCAGCTGGAGGCGCGGATCTCCTCCTTCCTCGGCCTGGAAGACACGATCCTTTATTCCTCCTGTTTCGACGCCAATGGCGGCCTGTTCGAGACGCTGCTGGGCGAAGAGGACGCGATCATCTCCGACGCCTTGAACCACGCCTCGATCAT
>NZ_JACVAN010000033.1:0-47557 GCF_014851895.1 Ensifer sp. ENS11
GGACGTCGGAAGGATTTCATGAACGATCCTGCGGTCATTGCCCGGCGGCGACAGGCGCTCTCTGACCTCGATGCGGCGGAATGACCGGCTGCTTCAACTGTCCAAGCTAAAGCCGAAGGGGAGCGTCTCATCCGCCCCCTCCCTTCCCTTGCAACCCGGTCCGGTCGGGGGCTTGCCTCAGCGCCAGTGGAGATGTCGAGTGTCGCATGTCTAAATGGCTGACGACGCGCCGCCCAAAGTGACATTTCTACTTTGCGCCAACGTGGACAGTTCAACCTTGCTGCCACATCGTGTGTAGCCGGGTACATTCTATTTTCAAGTGCGACATGCCAATGATTTCAACGGCTTCCCCTTGGAGATTTTGGAATGTCACAACGCTATTCGCAACTGAGTCTCGCCGATCGACGTCGACTACACCATTTTGTCGAACGCAAAGTGCCGATCAATGAAATGGCGCGCCAACTCGGTCGGCATCGATCGACGATCTATCGCGAGATCAGACGCAATACATTCCACGATCGCGAGCTGCCCGAATATAGCGGCTACTTCTCGACGGTTGCCGACGACATCAGCAAGGAGCGTCGGCGGCGCCTGAGGAAGCTCAGACGTCATCCGCAACTGCGTGAACTGGTCATCGAGCAGCTGAAGGCGCTTTGATCACCGGAACAGATCGCCGGCCGCCTGCTCGATGGCGTGAGCGCTGTGCGTGTCTGCACCGAGACGATCTATCGCTTCCTCTACGGCAAGGAAGATGATGCACTCGCCGGGGACGCACTGCTCCTCTGCTATTGGGCCGTTATAGGTTGAGAGCCGCGAGCTTGCTCCCGGTCAGTGGTTTGCCAACACAAATCAGCCGGCCCGGATAGCGGTCCGCCAAAGGATTGATTTCAGGAAACCGACCGGAAACGACGACCGCGCGCGCTTGCGCCGATGAATCCAGCCATTTGCTGGCAAGGTCCCACCCGCTCGGCAAGCCATCGAGGTGAAGGTCGGTGACAAGCACATGTAGCGGCGATAGCGACCGCAACTGCCCTTCGGCGGAGGACTTTGAATTTGCCACGACCACATTGAACCCGGCGGCCGTGAGCATGCGCTCGCCGTTGGTGAGCGCCATCGGATCGTCGTCGACCAGCAGGCAACGCCGGCGGTCGGTGTACCCGATTGAGGGACCGTCAGTCGCGGTGGCAAGCGGAATGACAAGCGTAACGGTTGTGCCGCGTCCAGGTTCAGACTCAATCGACAAGTCGCCGCCCGATTGACGGATGAACCCATAGACCATCGAAAGACCGAGACCCGTTCCCTGCCCGTCGCGCCGCGCGGTAAAAAAGGGCTCAAGACATTGCCTGCGTATATCAGGCGCCATGCCACAGCCCGTGTCGGTGATTTCGATCTCTGCTGCCTGATCCCCTCGTGCGCGAAGGGTAATGCCGATCCGTCCTCGCTCATCCATGGCCTGTCGCGCGTTGAGGCACAGGTTGAGAATTGCGCTCTCGAGCTGGCCAGGGTCCATCTTGGCAAGCAGCGGTTGGCCGTGGGGACTGATGACGAGGTCAACCTCGCCATTCAACGCGATCTCGACCAGATCCCCCATACCTGAAACGAGGAGATTGAGGTCTATGATCTCGGGCTCCAGATGCTGCTTTCGCGCAAAGGCAAGCAGTCGCTGCACCAAGGTCGCGCCAAGCTCGACGGAAGCCCCCATGCGTTGACACAATTTTGCCGCGGCGTCGGGTCTCGCCGTCTCGATCAGATGAAGATTACCTGACAAGGTGGACAGGATGTTGCCAAAATCGTGCGCGACTTCGCCGGCGATTTTGCCGAGGCTCTCGATCCGTCTTATCTCGTTCAAGCGCGCCTCGACGCGTCGCCGCTCGGTAACATCCGAAAACAGCCAAACGACACCACCATCGGGAAGAGAGGCCAGCCTGCATTCAATCACGCCGCCGTCGGCACTTTTAAGCTCGTGATTTTCTGGTGCTGCGTCGTGACGGATGCCGGTGCTTGTGAACGGTGAAGCCTCGAAGACACCGGAAAGCGTCCGGTTCACGGCAACAGCACCGGCCTCGATCCGCAATACTTTCGGCAGGTTCGGACTCACGGCCGCAATCGTGCCTTGCGGTGTGGTTATTGCCACGCCGTCGCTCATTCCAGCGACGACCGTCTCGAAGAGCAGGTTCTTGCGGCGAAGCTGCCGGTTCGATCGGTCCAATCTCAAAACGGTCGCGCGGAACATCCGGAACGCGTGGAAGAGCTTGCCTATCTCATCGTCCGGCTGCCGGGTTCGCGCCAGCCGGCTGCTCCGGTCACCGAGGGCCAGCCGCACCATGGCTTCAGAAATGGCCCTGAGATTGGCGGCGACATATCGAACGACAAAAAGAGCGGCGGCAATGGTGACCCCCGCGCTGATCGCCCCGACGGCAAGGATGACGACCTTCGCATAGTCAATGGAGGAGCGAGTATCGAGCCGCACGGCATAGAGCTTTACATCGGCTTGTGCGATGACTGTCGCGCTCAGCTGGTTGATGTTTTCTGTTTGCTCGCGAATACGCGAGAGCGCGTTTCTTGCCTTTGCCAGAAAAGCGAACTCCATCCGGCGCAATTCAAAAATTCGAGCCGGCCCTTCGCCATCGCTTGTCAGCGCTGACAGCTGACCGGGCATGGTCACTGAGACCAGTCGTCGTACGGCGTGATATTCGCGGTCAAGTTCGCCGAGATGGAACAGATTGTCCGTGCGGCGTGCGGCCGCGAGCAGATCGATCAACTGCCTGACAGCAAATTGCTGCCGGGGGTTGGCAAGCGCGGATGTGTCCTGCCCGGGAAGAATGGCAGAATCCAACAAAAGAAGTTCCCGGTCGAGACGCAACTTCGCATCGCGAATGACCGACTGCCGCTCGGTCGCTGCGACCAGATCCGCGACCGCTGTTCTGAGCGCGCCGAGCGGCATGTCGAACTGCACCGCGAGCCTTGGGTGGGAGCTGGAGAGCGTCCCAACCTGTTCTTCGATCCGGCCCGCCGTTTCCAGTACCGCTGCGGCCTCCTTCTCGATCAGATACGACGATTGCAGGGTCAGCAAGAACGGAGCCGTGCTCGAGAGCTGAGAGACAAGACGTGAAATGGCAAGCGCGTCACCGACATCCTGGACCGTGGCGGAATGCAGCGCTGTAAGCCGTTTCTCGGAACGGTCGAGCGCGACCCATGCCACAGCGCCGATCAACACCGTCGCAGCCGACAGCAGCATCAATGCTGCCAGCAACTTCTGCTGCACGCTGAGGTGTCGGAAGCGCACCATCATTCGTGCGGCGCCTGGGATGTGACGAAGATGTACCCTTGCGTTCGACGTGTCTGAAGATGCACTGGTTTCGAAGGGACGCGCTCGATCTTGCGTCTCAGCCTCAATATCAGGACGTCTATCGTTCGATCCCCGTAGTTCGTGAGGTCGCTACCAAGATCGGTCAGCAACTCCGTGCGAGGAATGACGCGATTTGGATTATCGAGGAAATATTCAAGCAGACGATATTCCGAATTCGTGAGCGCGACCTCGTTGCCATCAGAGTCCAGCAACTGGCGCCTTGATTTGTCGACCCGCAGCTCGCCAAACGCGATCGATGACGGCGCCGCAGTGTCGGGCGATACTATTCCTGCAGCCGGCCGGCCGTATCTTCGCAGCACGGCGCGAATACGCGCCAGCAACTCGCGCGGATTGAAGGGTTTGGTGATGAAGTCGTCCGCCGCCGTCTCCAAGCCGATGATACGATCGATCTCATCACCTCGGCCCGTGAGCATCACGATAGGCATATCGAGGCGCGCGCGGATATGCATGGCGAGCGTATGACCCGACTCCCCCTTGAGTTTCAGGTCGATGAGCGCCAGATCTACCTCCGGCCGTTCACCGAGCGCGACAAATTCGGCGATGCTGGCAAGCGCAATCGCTGAAAATCCGTTCTCCGTAAGTAGGCTCGCCACCATATCGCGATGCTCGCGATCGTCATCAACGATAGCGATGACGCTCCGTCTGTCTGATAGTCCCCTCACCTCGAAAGCTCCTCCCATGCCGCACATGGCGGCATGGAGCGACCATATATTGAAGCGGACAAGTCTGCACGACGCGTTTGATTGCCAAAGTTGGCACGGCTGTAACTTTTGAAACAATCCCAATCAATAAGCCGGTACGGCGCAGGATTGTTAATGCAATGATCGTGGCAAAATCGCCAACGCGACTGACATATTAGAGCCGGTTGTTCGGCAACGGTTTGTCGAATAGCCATGGCAGGGAGGAGCAACGGCCAATGATGTTGAAGACACTATTCATGAGTTCCGCGCTGATCGCGGCAACCGCGACAACTGCGGCTGCCCAGCAGCTCAGCGTCGTCTGCAGCTCGGAACAAGACCATTGCGACCTAGTCGCGAATGAATTTCGCGCCGCCAGCGGTGCGGACATTTCCTTGATCCGCAAAAGCACGGGTGAGACACTCGCACAGATCCGGGCCGAGTCCGGCAACCCCAAGATCGACGTCTGGTTTGCCGGAACAGGTGATCCGCATATGATCGCCGCCGAGGAAAACCTCACGGAGGCCTCCGGCGCGGACACGACGAATTTGCTCGGCTGGGCGAAGAACATGGCCGAGATCACCGACGGCAAGGCCATCGGCGTCTACGCTGGCGCACTCGGCATCGGTTACAACGCCGAACTGCTCAAGGAAAAGGGCTTGAAGGCACCGGCCTGCTGGAAGGATCTTGCAGACCCCGCCTATCGTGGCGAAATCCAGGTTTCCAACCCGAACAGCTCCGGCACTGCCTACACCGAGATTGCAACATTGGTGCAGCTCTTCGGCGAGGATGAGGCTTTCCGCCTGCTCGCCGAAATTGGCAAGAACGTCAACCAGTACACCAAGTCTGGCTCGGCGCCCGTGAAGGCCGCTGCGCGTGGCGAATCCGTTTTCGCCATCGGCTTCATGGCCAACATGGTGCAGCAGAAGAATTCGGGCTTTCCGCTCGAGATCGTCGCTCCGTGCGAAGGCACGGGCTATGAAGTCGGCGCGGTTTCGATGGTCAAGGGCACCAAGAACACCGCGACCGCCAAACGGTTCATCGACTTCGTGCTGTCTCCGGATGGCCAGAAGCTCGGCGCTCAGGCACAGTCCTATCAGACGCCTTCCAACCTGAACACGCCCGTGCCGCCTGAAGTGGGAAACCTCTCTTCGGTCAAGCTGATCGACTACGATTTTGCAACGTACGGCTCGTCGAAGACGCGCGAGAAGCTCCTTGCCCGTTGGGATGCGGAGGTAAAATCGGCCGGCGGCGCCATCGAACAATAACAGCCAGCGGCGACGGCCTGCCGCGCGCACGCCGTCGTCCGTCTCCGGCACAGGCTGACGTCGCTCGCGACGCGGCAACGATGCCATTTGCGCCGTTCTTGCGCTGATCGGCCTTAGTTAGGGAACATCTCCAATGAAAACGACCACCGCGCTTTGGCTAGTGCTGGGGCTGGCGGGCTATGTCCTGTTGCCATGGTACGAGACGGATGCGGGCCTGCTCGATCCCGCCTTTCTGGCAAGCTATGTCAGAGGCGAATTGCCGTCCGGTCTGGCCCAATTGCTGTTTCATGGACACTGGTGGCTTGCCGCTCCGCTCATCGGTTTTGCAGGCTCGCTTGCTGTGCTTCTCGCCGTCAAGGCGCAACGGCCGGCGGCTCTCGGCCTTGTCGCCTTTGCCGCGGCCGGTCTCACGCTTACTGCGATGCAGGGCCTGTTGATCATCCCTTCGGGCGCACGCGTCCTCTCACTTCCCGGTACCGCAGCAGGTCAGGGCAGTATGGGTCTCGGTGCCTTGCTGACGTTCTGCGGCCTGCTGTTCACCGTGACCACAGGCATTTCCGGTCTCGGCAAGGGTCGGGGCGATGCGTTCGTTTGTGGGCTGATCGGCGCCATTTTCGCCTCCGTCGGCGTTTTCGTTTTTTACCCTGTCTCGCATGTCCTGCTGCGCGCTTTCGAACTGCGCGACAAGACAGGTTACGGTCTCAGCGAGTTCTTGCCACGCCTCCTTTCGTCCGACATCTGGGGCGCGAAGTGCCTTGTCTTTGCGGGGCCTTGCGGCTCGGGAACCAATTCGCTGATCCTTGCCCTCATGACCGGCTTGGGCACGACCGTGCTCGGGCTTGCCTTCGCGCTGATCTTCACGCGCACGAACTTCAAGGCCAAGGGCCTTCTGCGGGTGCTGACGATCATCCCGATCATCACCCCTCCATTCGTGATCGGTCTGGCACTCATCCTGCTTTTCGGCCGATCAGGCACCGTGACGAACTTGCTGGCCGACGTCTTCGAAATGGAGCGGACGCGCTGGCTCTACGGCTTCTGGGGTGTGTATCTGGCACAGGTTCTGAGCTTCACGCCAATTGCCTTTCTGGTGCTGATCGGTGTCGTCGAGGGAGTCAGCCCCTCGATGGAAGAGGCCTCGCAGACGCTCGATGCGGACCGCTGGCAGACATTTCGTTACGTCTCGCTTCCCCTGATGCGGCCCGGACTTGCCAATGCCTTCCTGCTCGGCTTCATCGAAAGTCTTGCCGATTTCGGCAACCCGCTCGTGCTCGGCGGCAATTTCAACGTGCTTTCGACCGAAATCTACTTTGCGATCGTTGGCGCCGTCGCCGATCCGGCGCGTGCCGCCATCCTGTCGATTGCCCTCCTGTTTCTGACGCTGGGCGTTTTTCTGGTTCAGCGTCGCTGGGTCGGTACGAAATCCTATACGACGGTGACCGGTAAAGCAGATTCCGGCCGGCATGCGGCGCTCAACCCCGGACTGAGGACCGCCTGCTACGCACTTGCACTGCCCTGGGCCGCCTTCACGGCCGTCGTCTATTCGATGATTGCGTTCGGCAGCCTGGTGAAGCTTTGGGGTTACGACCATACATTCACCCTTGCGCACTATGCTCGCGCCTTCGCCATCGATCTCGGCAACGGCCTGCGCTTCACCGGCTCGGCCTGGGACAGCTTCTTCACGACGCTGGGTATCGCCGCAATATCAGCGCCGCTGACCGCCCTGATCGGTCTGGCCACTGCATATCTGCTGGTTCGACAGAGGTTCTTCGGCAAGGCGGCATTCGAATTTTCGACGATGCTCTCCTTCGCCATCCCCGGCACGGTTATCGGCGTGGCCTATGTCCTGGCCTTCAACTTCCCGCCGATCGAGCTGACGGGTACGGCCATCATCCTGGTGATCGTCTTCATCTTCCGCAACATGCCGGTTGGCGTGCGTGGCGGGATTGCCGCGATGTCCCAGCTCGACAAGAGCCTCGACGAAGCCTCAACGATGCTCGGTGCCAACAGCTTTACCACGGCTCGTCGCGTTCTTGCGCCACTGCTCGGCCCCGCAATTCTTGCCGCCGTGACCTACAGTTTCGTGCGCTCCATCACGTCAGTCTCGGCCGTCATCTTTCTGGTCAGTGCCCGCCACAACATGGCGACATCCTTCATCGTCGGCCGCGTCGAGAACGGCGATTTCGGCGTCGCCATCGCCTATTCCGCCGTGCTGATCCTGACGATGCTCGCCGCCATCCTCACCCTTCAATTTGCCATCGGCCAAAGGCGCCTGCGGCGGACCAACCGCCTCGAAGCGGCCTGAACGAAAGGACCAACCCATGACGAACACACAGCCGAAAGGATCCGTCCGTTTCGACCGGGTCGTGAAGCGCTACGGCAACGTGACCGCTCTCAAGGAATTGTCGCTGGAGATCGAGCCCGGAACACTTGTGACGCTTCTCGGCCCTTCAGGGTGCGGCAAGACGACGACGCTGCGTCTGATCGCGGGGCTGGAAAGCGCCAGCGAAGGCAGCATCTTCATCGGCGGCCAGGACGTTACGCACCTGTCGGCCACCTACAGAAAGGTCTCGATGGTGTTCCAGTCCTATGCACTCTTCCCGCATATGACTGTTCTCGAGAACGTCGCATACGGCCTGACCGTCAAGCGGATGCGCAAGGCCGAATCCCAGCAACGGGCGGAAACGGGTCTTGAGCTCGTCGGGCTCAAGGGGTTCGGCAATCGCCTGCCTTCGGAACTATCAGGCGGCCAGCAGCAGCGCGTCGCCGTCGCCCGCGCAATCGTGCTCGAGCCGGAAGTGCTCCTATTGGACGAACCGCTATCGAATCTTGACGCGAAGCTGCGCCGTCATGTTCGCGAAGAAATTCGCCAGATACAGCAGCGGCTAGGTCTGACGGCTGTCTACGTGACCCACGACCAGGAAGAGGCGATGGCGGTTTCGGATCGCATCATCGTCATGCGGAACGCCGAGATCGCCCAGGAAGGATCGCCTCACGATCTCTACGAGCGCCCCGGCTCTGCTTTCATCGCCGACTTCATCGGCGATGCGAACCTCGTGGATGTTGACGTCATGGGAGCATCCTCGTCTGGGGCAGAAATCGCTTTGTGCGGTAAGATGTTGATGCTGCCCTCGGCTGCTGCGCCGACCGGCCCGGCCAAACTCGTCTTGCGGCCTCATCAGATCAAGCTAGCAGCGACGCCGGGTCACGGAAGTTTTCCGGCGGAGATCACCTATGCCGCCTACCTGGGAAACCAGATCCAATACACGCTGCAGGGAGAACTCGGTTCTCTTTTCGCCGTGGCGCCGCCGATCGCCGGTGCGCCACAGGTCGGATCATCCGTGTTCGTCAGCTTCGAACCGGCGGATGCGCGACTGGTTGCAGCATAGCGTTTCCAGGAAAAGCACGAACCTGTTTTGGCTCCAGGAAATGCGTCGAAACAAGGAGCTAGATCGTTTCGGGCCGTCCATCTGAAAATGAAACGATCTTGGTCGGCTGGCGCACGGCGCCCCGACAAAGGGAACGTGCGTTGGGAGAACGCGCGTAGCGGTGCGGTGCCACGAGAATGAAGATTCCAACATTGCGCAGGCGATGACCTTTGCGTGGCACCGGATCACAAACCGCCCTTGAGAAGGGCAAACATGGAGGAGAGAAATGAGAATGAGGACAATCAAAACTGCCGGATTGCGGAGCACGGTTCTGCACTTGGCGTTTCTCGGCCTGGTCGGAGCCACGCGGGCGGCGGCCGCTGACGCAACGCTCGTTCAGGCCGATGACCCCTACTTCAAGCAGGCCGACACCACACTGGCAAACATCCTCAAGCTGCAGAAGAACACGAACGCGGCGAAGAACGTTATCCTCTTTGTCGGCGACGGCATGGGATTTTCGACGGTCACCGCTGCCCGGATCTTCGAGGGGCAGCAGCGTGGCGTCGATGGCGAGTCCAACGTGCTTGCATGGGAGGCTTTTCCTTACCTCGCCGCTTCGAAGACCTACTCGTCGGATGCGCAGATTACGGACTCTGCTCCCAGTGCCGTTGCCATGACAACCGGCGTGAAGTCGATCAACGATGCCATGGGGCTTGATCACACGGCCAAGCTGGACTCGTGCGAGGATCAGAAGACCAAGCAGGTGACCACACTGTGGGAGATGGCCGAGACGATCGGCATGTCTACCGGCGCGATCACGACCGCGCGAATGACGCATGCGACGCCGGGCGCCACTTACGCACACATTGCCAATCGCGACTGGGAATCCGACGCTCATATGCCCGAAGAGGCGATCAGCGCCGGTTGCCTCGACATCGCGCGCCAGCTCGTCGAAATGCGCTATGGCGATGGTCTGGAAGTGGCGCTTGGAGGCGGCCGCAGCAATTTCCTGCCCGCGTCGGTCGAAGACCCTGAATACCCAGGAAACGCGAAGAAGAGCGGCAAGCGCAAGGATGGCATGGATCTAACCAAGGCGTGGACTGACCGGTATGGCGAGAGGGGCGCCTATGTCTGGAACAAGTCCCAGTTTGACGCGATCGACACCACACGTACAGACCATCTCCTTGGCCTGTTCGAGCCGTCACATATGCAATACGACGTCGACCGCGCAGCCGATAAGGCTGGCGAGCCTTCGCTTGCCGAGATGGCTGAAAAATCGATCGACATCCTGTCGCGCAACCCGGAAGGATATGTTCTTCTGGTCGAAGGCGGACGCATCGATCATGCCAGCCACGAGTCGAACGCCTACCGTACCCTGTCTGACGCCGCTGCCATGAACGAGGCGGTAAAGGCCGTTCTACGAAAGGTCGACCTCAACGAGACGCTGATCGTCATCACCGGCGACCATAGCCACACATTGACGATTGCCGGCTATGCCAAGCGCGGCAATCCTATCCTGGGGATTTCTGTCGGCGTCGACGGAGAGCCGATCTACGGGAAGGATGGCAAGACTTACACTACCATCGGCTTCGCGAACGGTCCGGGCGGTTATGAAAAACCGCAGGAACGGCCGATGCTGACCTCCGAAGAAACGACAAAGCCTGACTTTGTCCAGCACTCGCTGGTGCCACTCAACAGCGAAACACATGGTGGCGAAGATCTTGGCATCTATGCAGCAGGGCCGTGGGCTCACCTGTTCCAGGGCACCGTCGAGGAGAACTACATCTTCCATGTGATGAACTTCGCTTCGAAGATCACCGATCGTCTGACCGACAACTAGACGCGACCACTATCTGTTCGCGATGCTATACAACCTCGAAGGCGCCGCATGACTCCCGTCATGCGGCGTTCGTCAGTTGGACGTTGCCTTGCCTTCAGATGATGTTCCCTAAGGATCACGTGCAGAGATGGCCATTCTCGCCGAGGCAGCTTTTTTTGGGGTGAGCACGTCTGTGTTGCCATGCTGGAGCCAGTGTCTTTTCAAGCGCAACACGTTCCATGACCGGAAGCTTCCCACGTACACGGGCTACTTCGGGACGATTGCCGATGACATCTGCCCGGAGACAATCACATGATCGCCGGCAAGGATGACGGCGAACGAGTGGTTCATCTGGCCACCCTCGATGAAAGGTTCGGCGCAAATTCTTGGCCGCCAACTTATGGGAAACAGTTTTCCGATAAATCAATCGTCCTGGGATGGACCGCTGGATGATGTCCCTCCGGCATCTGGAGAGGGCTAATGCACGAAGACAAGATCCGCCAGGCTCTCATCGAGCTTCTGTATCGCAACTCCTATGGCGTGGTCATCTCCAACATCGTCATTTCCGGCGCTGCGGTGTACGTCCTTCGCAATGCCGTATCGGCGAGTTGGCTGGTCGGATGGGTTGGCGCGCTCTATCTGCTCATCGTCTTGCGTGTGCTCGCCTCCCGCCGTTTTTTCAGCCGCCCAAGGGATTCCCGGTCCATCATGCGATGGGCCTGGCTCGCTGCAGCATTCACCTGGGCGTCCGGCCTGCTGTGGGGCACGCTCGGCTGGGTCGGCTTCCTTCCGGATGCGCCCATTGTTCTTTCGTTCACGGTTATCGTGCTGACCGGCCTCGTCTGCGGCACGGTTCCGTCTCTGTCGGCCTTTCCGCCCGCGCTCATCGGCTCAATTCTTGTGACGGTCTTGCCGATCGCCGTCCGCTGCATTCTGACGGACAGCGATATTTCCGGCGCTTTCCTGTTCCTGCTCGCCTCCCTTGTGGCAATCAACTTCTACTACTGCCGCATCACCTACCGGATGTTGCGTGAAACCGTCAGCCTGCGACTGGAAAACGAGAGCCTCGTCGGTCACCTGCAAGAGGAACGTGATCGGGCACAGGCAGCAGACCGCGCCAAGACTCGATTTCTGGCAGCCGCCAGCCACGACCTGCGCCAGCCGATCCATGCGTTGAGCCTGCTTGTTTCCACACTTGCAATATTGGGGCAGCGTGGAAACGTCGCCTCAGCCGATGCTCGCGATCTGGCAACGAGGGCGAAATCCGCCGTCAGCAATCTCGGCGGACTGCTGAATGCGCTGCTCGATATCTCCCGACTTGACGCCGGCATCGTGACGATCGCAAACGAGACAGTGTCGTTGCGCGACCTCTTTCGCGATCTTCGCGACGAGTTCGCCGCAGAAGCAAACCAGCGCGGTCTTGACTGGCGGATCGTCAACAGCGACTTGCTGATCGACAGCGACCCGATGATGCTCCGACGGATCCTCAACAACCTGTTGTCGAACGCGTTTCGCTACACCAATGCGGGCGGCGTCCTCCTTGGCTGCCGCAGGCGCGGCAATTCGGTCGAAATCCAGGTCTTGGACTCGGGCTCCGGCATTCCTGCCGATCAGCAAGCGATGGTCTTCGAGGAATTCATGCAGTTGCAGAACCCGGCAAGGGACCGCACACAGGGTCTGGGCTTGGGCCTTGCCATCGTTCGGCGCACGGCCGAGCTGCTGCAACATCCCTTAAGATTGGTGTCCGTGCCCGGGCGCGGCTCGATGTTCTCGATCACAGTTCCGAGGGCTCGCTCGGTAGGATCTCCCCTGCAACCCGGCCGGCCATCTCCCGCGGCCGGCATCACGGCCGGTATCATACTGGTGGAGGACGAGAAGGAGGTGGCCGACGCCATGGTTCGGCTTCTGACCCTGGAGGGGCATCGCATCTATGCCGGCCGGTCTGCCGAGGAAGTGCTGAGAGTCCATTCCGAAGCCCTGGTGGCCGGCAGCGCGCCGGTCGATCTTATCGTTGCCGATTACCGCCTGGAGCATGGCGCCACAGGTCTGGACGCGATCCAGACCCTTTGCGACCACATCGGCCGCCGCGTTCCGGCCATCATCGTTACCGGCGACACCTCGCCATCGCGCCTCAAGGAGGTTAGCGCCAGTCGCGCGCGCATTCTGCACAAGCCCATCACGGGAGAGGAGCTGCGCGATGCGATCCATGCCGCCTTGGAGGGCTTCGAGCCGGACCCCCGCGGATAACCAGGGTATTGAGCGCACCAGGCGTCGGCAGCAATGTTGCCAGAGCCTCGTTGGCGCGGCTTGACCAGTTCGCCTCAGCGGGTTCAAAATAGCGAAGGCGGGGGACCGGGAAGACGAGCCTCGGCAGCCTTTCCGCTTGATCGAGCCAACCTCGCGGCACCCGGCACCCTCACCCATCCGGTCTGACCAGCGACCGCGCGTAATCGCCAAGAACAGCAACGAGCCGATGTTTTCGACCGGGCGATGGAGGCCGTCCGACGGCCACAAGCAAGCGGCAAAAAGACCGGCGAGGCTCTCGCCGT
Source organism: Ensifer sp. ENS11 (assembly GCF_014851895.1). NCBI lineage: Bacteria > Pseudomonadati > Pseudomonadota > Alphaproteobacteria > Hyphomicrobiales > Rhizobiaceae > Ensifer > Ensifer sp. ENS11. The sequence continues at coordinate 13,049 of NZ_JACVAN010000033.1, forward strand.
TTTTTCCACGCTCAGGGTAGATGACCGTTTGGGAGATCACGCCGGCATGTCACTCCGGGAGCCCCGCCTTGCGGTAGCCATCGACGAAATGCGCAAGCGTCGCAGCGTCGCGGAATGGCTCGGTCGTCGCCCAGTGGTGGATTGTGAAACTCGGATTGCCAACCAGGAAGAGTTCGACCTCTGTGCGTGCCTCGTCGAGCCGGCCCAGCTGAGCAAGGCTTGCCGCCAGGAAACGGCGCGAGCTTGTACGGTACGTCTCGTCCCTGCGCAGCGTCTCGACAGCGGCTTCGTATTGGCCCACCGCGTATTGTGCCTGGCCGAGCGTCAGATAGTACCAACTCGCCGGAAACGGGTTCAGCCGGAACGCCTTGCGAATGTGCTCAAGCCCTTCCTCTGCCCGTCCGGCCAGGACCGCAACATCGGAGAGCGCTGCCCAGCTGTCGGCCTCGTTCGGGTCGAGCTCGATCGCCTTGGCGAATTCCCGATCGGCTTCGTCGAAGCTGCACTCATAGGCAAGCAGATACGCCAGAACCCAGCGGCTGCCGGCATCGTTGGGATCGAGCGCGACGGCCTTGCGCGCCAGTTCCAACGCAATGCCACGGCTAGCTTCGGTGGGTCCGCCCGAATGCACCCACCCCATCCAGTGGTTCATGGCAAGCCAGCGATAGGCCTCGGCATAATCAGGATCGAGCGAAACTGCGCGCGTGAGCATCAGATGCGCTTCCTGCGCCGACTGCGGCGTGTCATCCATCAGCTTACGCGCCCGCACGCAGAGATCGTAAGCCTCGAGATTGTTGGGTCGGTTGCGCGACGGCGGTGCGCGCAGCCGGCCGAGCAAGGCTTCCACGATCTTGCCGGTGACCTCGTCCTGAACGGCAAAGATATCTTCCAGGCTGCGATCGAAGCGTTCCGCCCATAGGTGTTCGCCACTCACCGCATCGACCAGCTGGGCGTTGATGCGCACATGCTCGCCGGCGCGACGAGCGCTGCCCTCCAGCAGGTAACGCACGCCAAGATCCTCAGCGATCCCGCGCACGTCCATCGCCCTCCCCTTGTAGGCAAAGGCCGAATTGCGTGCGATGACAAAAAGGCCGGAGATCCTGGACAGGTCAGTGATCAGATCTTCGGTCAACCCATCCGCAAAGGATTCCTGTTCGGGGTCGTTGCTGATATTCACGAAGGGCAGCACGGCTATCGATGGTTTGCCGGGCAGCGGCAAAGGTTTTCGCTTCGCCCCACTCAGCTGCTCGATGGCCCTGGTGAAGCGGTAGCCGACGCGCGGAACCGTCGAGATCCATTCACCGCCGTCGGCGGCGGGACCAAGCAGCTTGCGCAGCTGCGCGATCTGGACGGTGAGATTGCCTTCCTCGACAGCCGTGCCCGGCCACGCCGCATCCATCAACTCGGTTTTTCCAAGAATTTCGCCGGGTTGTCCGACGAGTGCTGCAAGCAACTTTAACCCGCGGTAGCCAACCGCAACGGGATCACCGTTCCGAAGCAGCGTTCCCGCATCCGGATCAAGCACGAACGGACCAAAGGCGAAGCGCGATCCCTGCATGCGGCGCATCTATAGTCCGTTTGGAAGTTTTTGAGAACTATTTGGGAGGGCTTAATTACGACGCCGTTCGTATCCGGCAGACTCCATCCTCTTTCAGGTCGAGGGCCGCTGGCTCAAACCATATGGAGGTTGCCATGAACGATACTCCCACCCTTGCGTCGGCCCCGCATCAGACAACGCGGCCAGAAACGCCGGTGCGGCCGGCGGAAGTGTCGCGTCGGCACCACAGCCTGACGACCCTGCGAAGCATCATCGCCACCTGGGCCGAGCGGATACGCTTTCGCTGGGAACTTGAGCAAAAATTGAAGGACGATCCCCATTTGATCGACGACATCGGGCTGACGAGACAGCAGTTCGAGGCAGAGATCGCCAAGTCCTTGTGGCAAGTATCAAACCCCTTATAAGGCGAATGCTTCATGACTGCCGAAAGCACGACAATATCGCGCGAGGATCGGATCCCATGGGCCGCGATGGCAGGCATCATCGCGACCATCACGGTGTTCGCCGTGGCACAGGGGCTGACCTATCCGCTGCTCAGCTTCATCCTGGAGCGGCAGGGAATGACATCAGGCGTGATCGGCCTGTCGGCGGCGATGACGCCGCTCGGTTTCATTGTGTCCGCGCCTTTCATTCCCGCGTTGACGCGGCGGGTGGGCGCGCCGCGGCTTGCGATCCTCTGTTCGATGCTGGCCGCGCTCGCCCTGATCGCGATAGGCTGGACGCAAGAAGTATGGGCTTGGATGCCACTGCGCTTCCTCCTCGGCTTTTTCGCCAATCCGCTTTACGTGATCAGCGAAACCTGGCTGCTCTCGATCACGCCCGCGCCGCGCAGGGGCCGCATCATGGGCCTCTATTCATCGATCGTTTCGGCTGGCTTCGCCATCGGCCCTCTGTCGCTCGGGCTGGTTGGCACGCAGGGCTGGCCGCCCTTTATGATCGGCATCGTCGCCTTCCTTCTCTGCGGCCTGATCGTGCTTGCAGTCGTGCCGCGCCTGCCTGACATGCTGCATGAGGGTGAGACAACATCGGTCGGCGGCTTCTTCGCATTGGCACCGCTCCTGCTGTTTGCGGTTTTCACTGCCGCCGCTTTCGAGCAGACCCTGCTTTCCCTGTTCGCGGTCTATGGGGCCGCACTCGGCAGTGCCGAAGAGCGCATCGCTTCGCTCATCACCTGTTTCATCGTAGGCAATGCCGTGCTGCAGATTTTGCTCGGCCGTGTGGCAGAACAATTTGGCGAGAGACGGACCATGTTAGGCTGTGCCCTGGCCTCGCTGGCCGGCTGCCTGCTGCTGCCGTGGTTCTTCACGTCGTGGCTCATCTGGCCGCTCGTTTTCGTCTGCGGCGGGGTCTCGTTCGGGATCTACACCATGTCGCTGATCCAGCTCGGCGAGCGTTTCGCCGGTCAAGCCTTGATCGCCGGCAACGCTGCCTTCGCGATCCTATGGGGTACCGGCGGCATCGTGGGCTCGCCCGTCACAGGACTGGCGATGCAACTGATCGGACATCAGGGATTGCCATTGTCCCTTGGCCTGCTGTGCTGTGTCCTGGCCTTTCTCCTGATGGCGGAGAGACGACGGGGTTGATCCGGGCACTTGCCTCATGCCGCGTCGATGATGATAAGCCGGGTTCCACCAATAGGGAGTCAGCATGATCGCCGCCTGGTATATCCCATTGACATATCCACGGCCAACAACCTATATGGGGATATACTTAAGCCATATCCCAAGAGGTGATCGATGGACCAGGGCTCCGTATTTCAAAGCAACCGCAGCCAGGCGATCCGTCTACCGAAGGCCGTGGCGCTACCCGACGATGTCAAGAAAGTAGATGTCGTGGCGGTCGGAAGGACTCGAATAATAACCCCGGCCGGGGAAGCTTGGGACAGTTGGTTCAACGGCGAACGGGCGAGCGCCGACTTCATGGCGGATCGTGACCAGCCCGAGCAGCAAGAGCGCGAGACGTTCTGATGCTCAAATACATGCTCGATACCAACATCTGCATCTTCACGATCAAGAATCGTCCAGAGCCTGTTCGCGAGGCTTTCAACCGCCACCAGGGGCAGCTCTGCATCAGTTCGATCACTCTTATGGAACTGATTTTCGGCGCTGAAAAATCGGCAATGCCGGAGCGAAATCTCAACGTCGTTGAAGGATTTGCGGCAAGGCTCGACGTTCTGAACTTTGATCGCTTGGCGGCAGCACACACCGGCCAACTCCGGGCCGAGCTGGCCAGGGCCGGCAAGCCAATCGGACCTTACGATCAATTGATTGCTGGCCATGCCCGCTCACAGGGACTGATCCTGGTCACCAACAATGGACGGGAATTCGAAAGAGTGCCTGGCTTGCGTCTTGAAGACTGGGCGACCACCTGACAATGGAAGGCATGCCCGATTGCCAGGGGCGCGAAAGCCTGGCCGGAGGAAGGAACAAACTTGCAAGATAAGCGTTCTGCGGCGAAACGGAGGCAACGCAGATGCAAGGTATCAATTGGGATCACCCCGTCAGGGTCGGTCCAGAAGGTGAGCGGTGTATCAACGGGCCAGAGGATGCGCTGCAGTATCTAAGTGAATGGCCGCAAGGCGGATGGTTCTACGAACGGGCCAGAAATCGCTGCCACGCCGCGCTGGAGCGCGGGGAGAGCCTTGGGCTCTCCCGCAAGGCCTTCATTGGCGCGGCCATCGAATGTTCATTCCCGATTGCGGAGGACGAGATTTCCTCGTGAGTTGCCGGCCAGCAACCTGATTTCACGATCGGGCGGTTCTCCACAGCCCGTGAATTTCGCACGAAATTACAAGCTCCTAAGCCTGCCCGCATTCGTGGATAACCAGTGCATCACTTGAGGGTTGCTTCGCCTGCTCCACCTCCGTTTTTCCGGTGGCATGAAATCCATCTAGGGTGCACAAGCTCCGGTTTTCCCGGGCGGTTAGTGTAGCAACTATCAAAGAGGCCGCGCCCTGCTGCAGCAGGCGCGGCCTTGACGCCTTTCAGGTCGACATTTCGCGGAACGGTCGAGGCTTGGCTCGGCGACGCCGACTTTCACATCAACGACGTGAATCGGTTCGCCCCGACCGATTCAAAACTCTCATTGGACGCGGATTCCCCGACGCGCGATGCTGCGTTCATGACCCAGCAGTGCTCCAACCTCTACTTTCAACGGATAGATCCCAGCCGAAACATGGCGCGCTACTATGCGCTTTCGATACAACCGACGCTCTTTGGCGAAATCTCCCTTATCCGCGCCTGGGGGCGCATCGGTACGCTCGGCCAGGAGATGAGCCATCACTTCGCATCCGAGGCCGATGCCATTGCGCTCCTTCTCCAAATCGCCCGCAGAAAGAGGGCGAAAGGCTATGTTGCCAAGGCAATCTGTGGAAAATCACCTGAGGAGGCGGGTGTTGTTGCGCAAGACCGATGACATTGGCGCCATTCGGGCAAAGTATCCTTTCGTCAAAAACGAGGAGGAACAACTTTTGACCACCACAACTGAAATCGCAGAAAAGATCGCCGGCGAGCATGGCCTGACGAAGGCTCAAAGCAAAGCCGTCGTTGAATCCGTGCTTGCAGCCATCTCCGCCGCTTCGGTCTCCGGCAACGAGACCTCCCTGCCTGGCTTCGGCAAGTTCAAGGTCAAGGCCACGCCTGAGCGTGAAGCCCGCAATCCGGCAACCGGAGCGACCATCAAGGTCGCGGCAGCAAGGAAGGTGTCCTTCGTACCGGCAAAGGCTCTGAAGGACGCACTCAACAAGTAACGTCGCAGCTTTTGGCCCCGCCTGCTGGCGGGGCCACTGAACCCGCTTAGGCTCTGCGTCCAGGCAGCAGCAGAACCCGATGCCATGGGGCTTCTCAGCCGCACGCGTTCAAGCGCCACCGCCGCTGCGCACCATCGTCAAACGCAGTGAAGACGTCCGGCCGGACCGCCCTACCCGTCGAACCGGCCGTTCGAGATGTCCTCGGCCGACGTCACGGAAACCGCGACGCTGACGCCCTTGATAACCGTGCCTCCGGCCCTTTGGAGATCAACGACGGTCTGAAGGGCGCCTTTGACCGGCACGGTCATCGGCGCGACGGTCCCTGCCTCCAGGTCAACAATGTAAAGTCCCTCTTCGCCAGCGAAACCTAAGATCGCAACTTTTGCCATGCACATTCCCCCGCTCGGTTTTATGTCTAGAAGCCTGCCTTCTTGAGACCTTCACGATAGATGTCTTTGTGCCATTTTTCCTTAATCGGTACGATCGACAGCCAGTTTTCGACATCAAAGTCGGGATGGGTTTCTCGGGCTCTGGTAACGAACACATGTGCTTTGTCGCGGTGGCCGAGCATGGCCCAGCTCGCAGCCGCCAACCGGTCGGCGAGGCTGCCATCTGCCATTCTATCGATGTAGCCAATAGCCGCGTGGAAACGGCCGAGACCGTAGCAGGCGCCCGCCGCCGTCCACAGGTAGGAATCCGGGCTTATGGGATTGAGTTCGATGGCGCGCTCGATGGTCCGACACGCGATATCCAGACGCGAACAGTGGGCCAAGGCGTCGGCGTGGTCGGCAATGATATCCGCGTAGTGTGGGCTTAGCGTCTCGGCCAGTTGCAAAGTCTCGACACTTTCGTCGAGAGCACCCTGCAGCAGCTTTGCCACCCCAAGCTCGCGGTAACCATCCGCCATGTCGCTGCTTGTCTCAATGGCCTGCAAGGCATAGGTCTCAGCCAACTTCAGCAAATCCGCCTCGCCTCGCGCCGTCAGAAGCCACTCCTCCGAATAGGTTCGTGCAAGCGAGCTGAGCGCCGGCGCGAAGTTGGGGCTTTCCTGCAATACCGCTTTCATCTCCTTTCGGGCACGGCGCAGGTTGGGCAGCGTCAAGCGGTCGAAGAACTGCCGTCCGAGCAGATAGCGGTGATACGTGGCCGGGTTCCGATCGAAATTGGAGCGCGTGATCCTGTGGCGCTCGATTTCGCTCGCGACCGAAAGTGCCAGGCGCCCGGATATGTCACGCCTGTTTTGCGCGAAGCGCGCGCCATCAAGGCTGAGCCGCTCCGCCCAGACAATCTCGCTCGTGGGAAGAAACACGAGCTGTGTGAACAAGGAAAGCGCCTCGTCCACACCGCTCAACCGTGTCTCGAGCACATAGGTCAGGCCATGATGCTCAAGCATCGCGAGCTGGTCTTCAGTTTTGCGGCTTATCTGCAGGGCGGAGTAAGGTGCCAGCACCTGAACGCTATTCAGCACACAGAAGCCAATGGTGATGTCCTCCAGAAGCGAGGCCACGATCATCGCTGCGGCGGGTTCGCGGCTGTAGTTGCTGGGCGGGAGCAACGCCAGGCGCGGCAGGCTAGGCCTTGAATGTTCCGTCAGTTCAGCGGGATTGATTATCTCGACATTTGCCGCCCGCGCCGCGATCTTGGCTGGCGGGAACGATTGTTTCTCCTTCATCCAGGATGCGAGCATCTCGTTTCGCCGTTCAAACGTGCGCCTGAGATGCTCAACCTCTCCCTGCACATCGTAGGCCTGCAGCAGAAATTTGGGTGCAATCTGGTCGTTTGAGCCTGTGAGAAAGACGAGCAGCGCGGCCTGTTGGACGACGGCACGCTGGGCAGCTGTGTTGGCCAGAGATGCCATCAGCCGCATGGCATGATCGAGCGCTATCAGCTGACGCTCTCGCTGCTGCGCTAGCCAGTGGTCAAACAAAGAATTTTGAAGGTCGATTTTATCCAGAAAAGCCGATCGAAGCCGATCAACAAGCTCCTTGAGTTCATCGAACGAGCCTTCAGGCTCGGCCATCCCAAACAACGAAACATCGCAGGTGATCAAGGATGACTTGAGCTCGATCCCATGGTTCGAAAAAACAAGAAAATGCACATTGAGCTCGGATTGACGACCTCTGATCCGCGAGATCAACCTGCGAAGATTGGTGAAAGCGACTGATGGCGTTCCCCTGCCCCAAAGCAGCTCCGCAACCTCCATTCTCGTGGCGGTCCGACGGCCTGTGGAAAAAAGGTAGGCGAGGATCACAAGCGCCTTTGCGGGGAACGGGATAGCGTGCCCATGCTCATCGAGCAACTCCAGACCGCCAAATGTCCGCAGGCGGAAGATCGTGGACTGTGGTTCGCCGCCTGAATCCAATCGCTCGACCTCTATCAGATTTCCACACGATCCTAAGTTGAATTAGGCGGAAAATCATGCCGAAGTCAACTTACAGTATCGGAGTGCAACGGCTCAAAGCTTCGCACATTTGTCCCAATCAATAGTGCAGCACCACGTCACAATCAGCGCAATGGGGAGCGGGTCTGATGCGTCAACACAGCGAACAAGTTCAAAGCAGCGCTGGCTGAGAAGCGCCGGACCGGCCGCCTTGATAGATCTAAGAATTTGACATCGGGACCGGCAGGCGGATAAAGCTCGGCTAAGGTATCGGGCACCTGCCGCCTGCGGACGCAAGTCACGGTGAAGCCCGACGATACTCATCTTCTCACCCTCGAAGCATTTCGTCGGTAGGCAAAGCAGGCTCCCTGTCAAATGCGAAATGCCTCATTTGAGGAGTGAGCGATGTCGTCCGGACACGCACAACAAAATCCGTTCCTGACCGCTCCGATCGGGCGGCTCTTTATTACCAATGCTTTGCCGATGATGCTTGTCATGATGATGAGCGGACTATTGACCGTGGTTGATGCCGCCATCCTCGGGCATTTCATTGGTGCCGATGCCCTGGCTGCGGTCAGCATCGTCTTTCCAGCGGTGATGGTCACAATCGCATTGTCGACGCTTGTCAGCGGCGGCATGTCCAGCCTGCTTGCCCGGCATCTAGGCGCAGGTGCGCGAGAGATGGCGGCGGCAGTATTTGCACGGGCCCACGGTCTCGCGCTCATGATGGCGCTGGTGCTGATCTTTGCCTTCCTTGTGGGCGGGCGCACCGCCACCGGCCACATAGCAGGCACCGAAGGCAACATCGCCGAAATGTCGTATCGTTACCTCCTGATCATGATCTGCGCGACGCCTGTGCAGTTTCTGCTGGGACTGCACGCGGATGCTTGCCGCAACGAAGGCCGCGTGGGCCTGATGGCATTGATGTCGGTCGGGGTAACCTTCGCCAATATCGCGTTCAACTACGTGTTGATCGTCGAGCTCGATCTTGGCATTGCCGGATCGGCGTTGGGCACGGCGCTGGCCCAGGCCCTTGGATTGGCACTCCTGGTCGGGATGCGGCTACACGGCGTTTGGATGATACCGCTCGCTTCGCTTGGGGCGCATAGTTGGGCCGGTGGCTGGCGGCCCATCGTGCTCCTCGGCATGCCGCTGAGCCTGAGCTTCATCGGCATCGCACTGGTTGCGGCCACGGTGATCGCGACATTGCGGCTGACCGCCGGCGCCAGCTACGCCGACACTGCTGCTGCTTATGGCATCGTCATGCGCATTTTGAGCTTTGCCTTCCTGCCGCTCATGGCGATCGCGCTCTCCACGCAAAGCATCGTCGGCAACAATGTCGGAGCCGGTTTTTATCAGCGTTCGGACAGAATGTTGCGCCTCGCAGTAAGCGTTGCGTTTTTCTATTGCGTCGCGGTCGAACTCATCTTGCTGAGCGCAAGCAGCAGGATCGGCGCGGGCTTTGCGCAGGATGCGTCTGTCGTCGCAGAAGTCGGCGCAATCCTGCGGCCGATGGTTTCTCTTTATCTCTTTACCGGGCCCATTCTGGTGTTCGCGCTTTATTTCCAGGCCGTGGGTCAGCCTGGGAGAGCGGCGGTGCTGACGCTCGTCAAGCCGTTTGCGCTTAGCCCGCTGCTGATTGTCTGCTTTGGGGTCTTCGGCGACAGCACGGCGATCTGGTTTGCCTTTCCGGTCACAGACTGCCTTGTGGCCACCCTCGCGACAGCGATCCTTATCCCAATCCTGAAGACCCCCGCCCCAGCAGGCGGCTTTGGACTCAGGGTCCAAAGGATAACTGTATGAGAAACCAAGCGGGGCCACATGAGGCCGGCAGCGTTGCCGGTTGGTGATGACGCAAGGGAGCGATGTGGTGCAGTGCCACGCGAAGTTTCGTGGCGCCAAAATCACAAATTTCGCGCCATTGAATTGGCCCGGGAACCTACGCGGGTTTCATGAGAAAGCCCGTGGCCAGTGCGTGGAAAGCGGCGACAGCCTTCGGCAGTACGCCCTGCGGATCGTCGCTGGCGGCAATCCAGAGGGCGGCATTGAGCGCAGCGCCACTGAGAAGCCGGGCGGCGGCTTCCGCGTCCACCGGCTTGAGTATCCCCTGCGCGGTCAGCCGCTCAACTGTGCGCTTTGTCGACTGAAGACAGCTACTCTGGCTCGGCCATTGCGATGGATCGCCCAAGACAGCAGGTCCGTCGAGCAGAACAATGCGTTGCACTTCTGGGACAAGTGCCATCTCGATATAGGCGGCACCCTCGGCCAGCAAGCCTTGCCAAGGGTCTGTCGCACGGGCGCCGATCTCCTGCGCGCTCAAAGCCATGTCGGAGTCGATCTGGTTGACGACCGCGGCCAAGAGGCCGCGCTTGTCGCCAAAATTGTGGTAAAGCGCCCCTCGCGTGAGCCCGACCTCGGCTGTCAAGTCGTCCATTGAAGCAGCGGAATATCCCTTTTCGGCAAAGGCTTTTCGCGCCGCCGCGATCAGCTTGACGCGGTTTTCCTCCATCGTCTCGACACGCCGTCTCGCCATCTTGCCCTCAAGTTCATATACGCCTCGTATATGAACTTGACATACGAGGCGTATTTCGGCTATTTCACATACGCACCGTACATGAAGCGAGTGAGCATTGAAAGCGCTTGAAGCGCCGCCGTCCGCTCATTGGATGCGGTCAAATGACAACAAGGCGAGATCAAAAATGACAGAGCGCGAAGCAATCTTTCCCGCAAACCGGCACGCTCTTTATGAGGAACACGGTTATTCGGCCGCCATTCGATCCGGTGACCTATTGTTCGTCTCCGGCCAGGTTGGTAGCCGTAGCGACGGAACGGCGGAACCCGACTTTGAACGCCAGGTCCAACTGGCCTTCGAAAACCTCAAGGCGACGCTGAATGCGGCCGGGTGCACATTCGACGATCTTGTCGATGTGACGACGTTCCACACGGATCCCGAGAACCAGTTCGCAACGATCATGACCGTCAAGCAACAGATTTTTAGCAAGCCGCCTTACCCGAACTGGACCGCAGTCGGTGTCAATTGGCTCGCCGGCTTCGACTTCGAGATCAAGGTCATCGCCCGCATCCCCTAGGCTCCGCCGGCGCGATCGTGGGACAGATTTCTAACAGTCGGTCGCGGTACCAATGGAACATTGGCTCAACTCCGACATTGTGAAGTCCGATGGTTTCGCCGGCCTTGCTGCGCGAGACGCATGCGGCGCCGGCCGCATAGCTCGTTCTCGAATTTGTCAAGCATGAAGGAACTCGGCCCTCAGTCCGGAACGACAACCAGATTGCCGACAAAAGACTTGGCCATGAAGTCCGACTGGGCGCGATGAAACTCACGCAGCGGATAGACGCCTGCGACCAGCGGCCGGATTCTGTTTTCTTCGATATAGCGAACCAAGCGCCTGAAATCGGCCCGGGTGCCCTGGCTTGAACCATGCAGTTCAAGCTGCTTCAGATACATCGTGCGCAAATCGAGCTGAACGACGGCGCCGCCGATCGCGCCGGCGGTGGTGTAGCGCCCCTCCGGTTTCAGCACCTTCAGAAGATCGTTGAACATCGGGCCGGCAACGAGATCGGCAACGACATCGATCGGTTTGCCCTGTGATGCTTTGGTGACTGCGTCCACGAGATCGCCTTTGTCGCGCGTGACCACGGCACTGGCGCCGATATCGAGAAGGGCCTGCTCTTTACCCGCGCTGGTAATGGCTATCGGCACCGCGCCACGAACCCGCGCCAGTTGGATAATGGCGGAACCGACGCCGCCCGAGGCACCAGTCACCAGCACGGTCTCGCCGGCGACCAGCCGTGCCCTTTCCAACATGCGTTCCGCCGTCAGGTAAGCACAACAGAACGTCGCCAGCTCGACATCCGTCAGATCGGTATCGACGACATGGGCATTTTCCGCTGGCAGCGCCATATATTGAGCATAGCCGCCGTCGCGGCCATGGCCCATGTAATCGATGTCGGCAAGGCTGTCGTCATCGCGGTTGTAGATCGAAAAATCCACCATCACTCGTTCACCGATACGCGCTGGATCGACGCGCGATCCGGTGGCGACGATGCGACCAACGGCATCGGTGCCCTGGATGCGTGGGAAAGTGAGGGTGTTGCCCTGGCGACGCCAGGTCGAAACCGCCGCTGCGTCGTCCTCCGTGCCATAGGCGCCCTGGCGCACCCAGACATCGGTGTTGTTCATTCCGCAGGCCGTCACCCTTATCAGAACCTCGTCGGAGGCCGGCCCCGGCACGGGGACAGCGCCGTTGTAGACGAGCTTGTCGAGCCCGCCATGACCGACGAGTTGCACCGCGTTCATCGTTGTCGGTATCAAGGTCATGACCGCCTCCCTCAGCGCCCGAGAACCTGTTCGATTGCCGCCGTCGCGGCTTTCACGACGATATCGGCTTCATCCCGTGTCAGGCATAGCGGCGGGGCAAAACCGAGGATATCGCCTTGCGGCATGGCGCGGCCGATGACGCCACGCTCGGCAAGAGCGGCAGATACCTGCGGGCCGATCTTCTGGCTCACATCGAAGAACCTACGGTCGTCCCTGTCTTCGACGAACTCGACGGCTGCCATCAGCCCATCGCCACGAACCTCACCCACATGCCTGTGGCCGCCAACCGCTTCGGCGAGTCTTTCGCGGAAATAGGCGCCGGTCGTACCGGCATTTTCGATGAGGCCGAGTTCGTCGATCAGCTCGAGATTGGCGACCCCGGCTGCAGCACAGATCGGATGGGAGGAATAGGTCCAGCCATGGCCGATGGCCCCGAGTTCGTCGGATCCCTGAACCAGAACCTGCCACATCTTGTCGGAGACGATCGTTCCCGAGAGCGGCGCATAGGCGGAGGTCAGCCCCTTGGCGATGGTGATGAGATCCGGCTTCATGCCGTAGTGATCCGAGCCAAACATCGTGCCGAGACGGCCGAAGCCGGTTACGACCTCATCGGCGATTAGCAGGATGTCGTATTTGGCAAGCACCGCCTGGATCTTCTGCCAATAGCCCTTCGGCGGCGGAACGATACCGCCGGTGCCGAGGATCGGTTCACCGATGAAGGCGGCAACGGTGTCCGGCCCTTCATTGACGATCATTTCCTCAAGCTTGTCGGCGCAATATTGCGAGAACTGCTCCTCGTCCATCGAACGGTCGGGCCGGCGGAAATAATAGGGTGCCTCCGTGTGCAGGATCGGTGCGCGTGGCAGGTCGAAGGCGTTGTGAAAGAGCGCAAGACCGGTCAGCGATCCAGTCATCACGCCGGATCCGTGATAGCCACGCCAGCGTGAAATGATCTTCTTTTTATCCGGCCGTCCGAGAATGTTGTTGTAGTACCAGATCAGCTTGATGTTGGTTTCGTTGGCGTCCGAACCGGAAAGCCCGAAATAGACGCGGGACATGCTCTCCGGTGCCCGGTCGATGATCATCTTGGACAGCGTGATCGAGGCTTCGGTGCCATGCCCGACATAGGCGTGATAGTAGGCCAGGTTCTTTGCCTGCTCGGCAATCGCGTCAGCGATCTTCTGACGGCCATAGCCGACATTGACGCAGTAGAGCCCGGCAAAGGCATCGAGACTGGTCCGCCCGTTGACGTCGGTGATGTAGACGCCCTCGCCGCCGGCAATCACCCGGGTCGGGATCTCGCCGCGCGCATGCATGCCCATGTGGGTCGACGGATGGAAGAAGTGGTCGCGGTCCCAGGCGGTCAGTTCGTTGTTGCGGTCGAGCATGGTCTTTTGTCCTTATGCTGTCGGTCTTCGATTGGTTGATGGAGCGACTTCAGGCCGCGGTGTCGATGCAGAGATATTTGAGCTCGGTGAAGGCCTCGAGCCCGTGTCTCGATCCCTCGCGGCCGAGACCCGACTGTTTCCAGCCGCCGAAGGGAACGGGCCCGCCAGTGATCTTCACCCGGTTGATCGCCACCATGCCGTAGTCGAGCGCCCGGCCGAGCCGCATCTGTCGTGCCCCGTTCTCGGTGACAACATAGGCGACCAGGCCATAGTCCGTGTCGTTGGCACGGGCGATCACCTCTGGCTCGCTGTCGAAGGAAGTGACGGCCGCCACAGGGCCAAATGTCTCTTCCCGCATGATCAGCGCGTCATCGGGAACATCGGTCAGCAGCGTCGGCTCGTAAAATAGCGCGCCCACGTGGTGCCGCCTGCCGCCGGATACAAGGGTCGCTCCGCGTTTCAGCGCGTCGGCGACCTGTTCCTCGACCTTGGCGACAGCGCGCTCATGCATCAGCGGACCGATGTCGACACCGGCATCCAGACCGCCCCCGACGTTCAGCTTGGCGATACGTGCCGCAAACGCGGCATTGAAAGCCCTAAGGATCGGGCGTTCGACGTAGATCCGATTGGCAGCCAGGCAGTCCTGGCCGGACGTCGCGAACTTGGCGTTGATAGCGATGTCGGCCGCTTTTTCGATATCCGCGTCGGCAAAGACGATGAGCGGGGCATGTCCGCCAAGCTCCATGACGAGGCGCTTCATCGTCGGCGCGCATTGGCCGGCGATCAATCGGCCGATCTCGGTGGACCCGGTAAAGCTCATGGCGCGCAGGCGCTTGTCCGCGCTCATCTGACCGACGATGGTCGCAGCATCGCCGGTGACGACGTTAAAGACGCCTGCTGGAATTCCGGCCCGTTCGGCGAGTTCGGCGAGCGCCAGCGCCGAAAGCGGCGTTTCGCAGGACGGGTGGGCGACCACCGTGCACCCCGCCGCAAGTGCTGCGGCAGCCTTTCGCGTCACCATGGCGGACGGGAAGTTCCAAGGCGTGACAATACCGACGGCGCCGAGCGCCTCCCGGCGCACGATCATCTCGGCGCCGGCAAGGTGGCTTGTCACGCTTTCGGCATTCACGCGTTTGCCTTCTTCGCCGTACCACTCAAGAAAGGAAGCAGCATAGTCGATCTCTCCACGCGCTTCGGCAATCGGCTTGCCCTGCTCCAGCGTCATGATCAATGCGAGATCGTCCTTGGCAGCCAGCATCAGTTCGCACCATTTGCGCAGTATGCCGGCGCGCTCCTGCGGAAGCATGTCCCGCCACCCGGCGAAAGCCCTGTCTGCCGCGTCGATCGCCGCAGTCGTTTCATCGCCATCGAGCGACGCCACCCAAGCAAGGGTCCCGCCCGTGGCCGGGTCGGTCACCGCAAAGCTCTTGCCCTGGCGTGAAGAGGTCCAGCGACCGTTGACATAGGCAAGCTCGCGCAGCAGGTGACGATCTCCCAACTGGTTCAGCGTGTCGTGAAACGGTGTGCGGGCGAAAACGGCGGCCATCGGCATCTCCTCGGCATGGGCTGAGGAGATAGTGGCAGCGGATGGGCGAGAGATTGTCTGTTCAGCGAGCAGCCAAGAGAGACTTGGTCTGAAATCGCGCCGGAGGAAAGAGAGATTGTCTAGGGTGCTGCCGGCAGTAATGCGGCCAGAGGGAGAACGGTTTCTTCCTTGACGGTCTTCGTCACGATGTAGGTGAAGTAGCGGTCGATCCCCAGTTCGCGATCGAGCAGGCTGTCGACCAGCCGCTGATAGGCGTCGATATCTGCCGCTATGATCTTCAGAATATAATCGACGCCGCCGCCGACCGACCAGCAGGCGGTGATCTCGGATATGGTTGCGACGGCGCGCTCGAAGCGCTCGAAATCAGCCTGCCGGTGGTTGCCGAGCGTCACTTCCATCATCACGCTCGCCACCGGCGCCACGCGGCGCACAGCCACCCGGGCATGGTAGCCGGTGATGATGCCGGCCTTCTCCAGTTTGCGAAGCCGCATCCAGCATGGCGTCGGCGACAGCCCGGCCTTTTCGGCGAGCGCCAATTTGGTAATGCGACCGTCCTCCTGGACAGCCTCAAGGATGCGCAGGTCGATGGCGTCGAGTTTCATTTCAGGGCTTTCGCGCGTGCTGTTTCATGTCAAATCTGGAAAAAGAGATTGGGTGTTGATTTTGCCGTTGTCAATTGACCTGATTTTCAGCAGTGTAAAATCATGACAAATTGGCGCCCCGACCCTGCCCAGCTCCGCCGTCCGGCCTACCTCTCGTTGGCCGAACAGTTCGCGCGTGCGATCCAGGAGGGCAAGCTATCCAACGGTCAGCGCCTTCCGACCCATCGCAACCTTGCCGACGAGCTGTCGCTGTCGGTTCAAACGGTGAGCCGCGCCTATGACGAACTGATCCGCCGAGGGCTTGTGTCCGGCGAAATCGGGCGCGGCAGCTTCGTGCAGACCCAGGCAAAGGAGCCTGAGCCCCCCTATCTGCCGGAGCGCCTGGGCGAGTTGATCGACCTTTCGATCCTCAAACCGGTCTGCGAGCAGCTCCATCTACAGAAGATGCGCGGGGCGTTTGCCTGGCTTGCGGAGAACCTGCCCTCGAGTTCGGCGCTCTCCTTCCGCCCCAACATGGTGTTCCCGCGTCATCGCAACGTGGCGGCTGAATGGCTTGCGCGCTGTGGCCTGGAGATATCGCCGCTCAATGTCAGCCTCACCAACGGCGCGACATCGGCCATGACGGTTGCGCTGATGAGCGTCGCGCCTCCCGGATCGACAATTGCGACCGAGGCGGTGAGCCATCATACGCTGGTGCCGCTGTCGACCTATCTCGGCATCCACCTCGAAGGCCTGCCGATCGACCATGACGGCATGATCCCTGGGGCCCTGGACGAAGCCTGCCGAAAAGGCGTCATCCGGGCGATTTTCCTGCAGCCGTCGGTCATCAACCCGAAGGCAACGCTGATGAGCGAGGCGCGGCGCGCCGCCCTTGCCGAAGTCGCCCGTCGTCATGACATCGCGATCATCGAGAACGACATTCTCGGTCCGCTCGTCGATGCGGGACTAAAGCCGGTCGCGGCCTTTGCGCCGGAGCGGACGCTCTACATCACCAGTTTCACCAAGATCACCGTTCCGGGCCTGCGCATCGGCTATCTCGCTGCACCCGATCGCTATGTGGCTGCCGTTGCCAACCGGCATCTCGTCTCGAACTGGATGGCGACACCGGCAATCGCCGAGATCGCGACGCATTGGGTGAGCGATGGAACGGCAATCGAGCTGGTCGACTGGCAGCGGCGGGCACTGGCTGCCCGCCACGCCATTGCCGCCGAGACGCTCGGCAATCTCGACTACCATTCGCATCCGCAGAGCCTGCATATCTGGCTGCCGCTGCCGGAGGGTCATACCGAAGAGGGCTTCGTCTCGCAGGCGCGCCTGCGTGGCGTGGCGATTGCGCCAGGATCTTCCTTCCGCACCTCGGACCTCGGCTGGCGCCCGGCCGTGCGCATATCGCTGGGCTCCACCGCCGAGCAGGAATTGCGACAGGGCCTCGGCATCGTCGCCTCGCTTGCGATGGGAAATCCCGAAGCGCTTCTGCTTGCGATTTGAGGCGGACACCCTATTTTTCGGGCGGAATCGGAATAATTGTCATGATATTATTATTCCAATTGACATGATTTAGATGGGCGATCATCGTTAAGGCATCACCGGTCCCCACCAGGGAAAGACGTGAATGCCCGAACCCATCATCCGCATCGATAACATCATCAAGCGCTACGGTCCGTTGACGGTGCTCGACGGTCTGTCGATGCAGGTTATGCCAGGCGAAAAGCTTGCGCTCATCGGTCCTTCCGGCTCCGGCAAGACGACGATCCTGCGCATCCTGATGACGTTGGAGACGATCAGCGGCGGCCACATCCACGTCGATGGCGAACAGCTCTATCATATGCCCGGGAACGGCGGCCTCGTTGCCGCAGACGAGCGCTATCTTCACCGGATGCGCGAGAAGATCGGCATGGTCTTCCAGCACTTCAACCTGTTTCCGCACAAATGCGTTCTCGACAATGTCACGCTGGCGCCGATGCTGACCAAGGGCATGGCAAGGCCGGCCGCGGAAAAGCGGGCAATGGAGCTTCTCGACATGGTGGGCATGGCCGACAAGGCCAAAAGCATGCCCGCGCAGCTGTCGGGCGGGCAGAAACAGCGGGTGGCGATTGCCCGGGCGCTGGCGCTGTCGCCGAAGATCATGCTGTTTGACGAAGTCACATCCGCACTCGACCCCGAGCTTGTCGAGGAAGTGTTGAACGTCATGCGCAAACTCGCAGCCGAGACCGACATGACGATGCTACTCGTCACCCATGAGATGGGCTTTGCCCACGATTTTGCCGACCGGATCCTTTTCTTCGACCGCGGCAAGATCGTCGAGGAAGGCAAACCGGACGACATCTTCCGTCATCCGAAGCAAGAGCGCACGCAAGTGTTCCTGCGCAAGATAATCGCGGCAGGGCACCGCGTCTGAGCGTTCGCGCCGGGATGTGCCCCAAACAAGAAGATGAAGAACAGCCAGAGGAGCCGATACCGATGAAAATGACGCATTTCATGACAGTGGCCGCAAGCGTTTCGACGCTGATGGCATTCGTTGCCGCAACCCCGGCCGCTGCTGACGACGACAAGTTGCAGCAGCTCAAGGAACAGGGCTTTGCCCGCATTGCGATCGCCAACGAGCCGCCGTTCACCGCAGTCGGCGCCGACGGCAAGGTGTCTGGTGCCGCACCGGACGTTGCCCGCGAAATCTTCAAGCGCCTCGGCGTTGCCGATGTCGCCGCATCCATCTCCGAATATGGCGCGATGATCCCCGGTCTTCAGGCCGGGCGGCACGATGCGATCACCGCCGGCCTCTTCATGAAGCCCGAGCGCTGTGCAGCGGTTGCCTATTCGGAACCGGTTCTTTGCGACGCGGAAGCCTTCGCGCTGAAGAAGGGCAATCCCTTGAAGCTGATGAGCTACAAGGACATTGCCGACAATCCCGATGTCAAGATCGGCGCGCCGGGCGGCGGCACCGAGGAAAAGCTGGCGCTGGAAGCCGGCGTTCCGCGCGACCGCGTCATTGTTGTGCCTGATGGTCAGAGCGGGCTGAAGATGCTGCAGGATGGGCGCATCGACGTTTACTCCCTCCCGGTCCTGTCGATCAACGACCTGATGTCGAAAGCCAACGATCCGAACCTCGAGGTTGTCGCCCCTGTCGAAGGTGCGCCGGTCTACTGCGACGGCGCCGCGTTCAAGAAGGGCGACGAAGCGCTGCGCGACGCCTTCGACGTCGAGCTGGCAAAGCTGAAGGAATCCGGTGAGTTCGCCAAGATCATCGAACCCTATGGCTTTTCCGCCAAGGCGGCGATGTCGACGACGCGCGAAAAGCTCTGCGCGGCCCAGTAAGGTTCTCCGGCTCCCTTCTTCGCGCTTGCGCCAGGGGAGCCGGTCTCGATCGCTCACGACGACCACTGGAATGTGAACAACGATGATCGACTGGTCCGGCTACATAGGGCTGATATTGCAGGGCGCGCTGGTGACGCTGCAACTGACGGTGCTTGGCTCGGCGCTCGCCGTCGTCATGGCCTTCGTGGCAGGGCTTGCGCGCGTCAGCCGCTTCATGGCGGTGCGGGCGCTGGCGACGACCTATATCGAGTTCTTCCGCGGCACGTCGATTTTCGTGCAGCTGTTCTGGGTCTATTTCGTGCTGCCTTTCGCAGGCATCACGCTGACGCCGCTACAGGCGGGCGTCCTGGCGCTCGGCCTGAATGTCGGTGCCTATGGTGCCGAGGTGGTGCGCGGTGCGGTGAAGGCGATCGGCCGGGAGCAGCGCGAAGCCTGCATCGCGCTCAACCTGACCCGCTCTCAGGCCATGCGCCACATCATCCTGCCCCAGGCCCTGCCGCTGATGTTGCCGACCTTCTGCAACAACGCCATCGAATTGTTGAAGGGCACGGCCGTCGTTTCGTTGATCTCGCTGACGGACATGACGTTTCAGGCACAGGTCGTGCGTGCCCAGACCGGCAATACGCTGATCCCGTTCACGGTGATCCTCGTTCTCTACTTCCTGATGTCCTGGGTCATTTCGCGCAGCATGCGGTGGCTGGAGCGACGCATGACACGCGGCCTTGATGGCGTGAGGGTTTGATCCGATGGAATGGGATTGGAATTTCGTCTGGCAGATCATGCCGACCCTGCTCGAAGGCCTGAAGATCACGATCCTGGCCACGGTTCTGGGGGCAGTGGTCGCCGCCGTCGTCGGCCTCGTCTTTGCGATCCTCAGGCTCTCGGCCCCGAAACCGATTGCCCGAGTGGTCGGCTTCATCCTCGAGTTCATTCGCGGCACGCCGCTGCTTGTCCAGCTTTACTTCATCTTCTACGTCCTGCCTGACATAGGCATCAGCCTGCCTGCGCTTGTCGCCGGCGTCATCGGGCTTGGAATCCACTACGGCACCTACACGGCTGAAGTCTATCGCGCCGGCATCGAGAACGTGCCGCGCGGGCAATGGGAGGCGGCGCGCGCCACCAATCTGACGCTGCGCCAGACCTGGCTGCACGTGATCCTGCCGCAGGCGATACCGCCCATGATCCCGGCGCTGGCGAACTATCTGATTGCCATGTTCAAGGAGACACCGCTGTTGTCGGCCATCACCGTACTGGAACTGATGAATCAGGCGAAAAGCATCGCCAACAGCAACTATCGCTACATCGAACCGATGACGCTTGTCGGCGTCTTCTTCCTGATCATGAGCCTGATCTCTGTCGTCTTCCTCAGGTGGCTGGAAGAACGCTACAGCCGGGTGGAGGAACGCTGATGGAAAAAACGCTGTCTCTTTCCCTTGCTTCTCGCGCACCGAAGCTTGACGAGCGCCCGCTCGAAAAACGCGTCGGGCTGATTATCCTCGCCACCGACCACACGACCGAGCCGGACTTCCAGCGCATGGTCGCAAGCGATCGTATCGGCATCTATGTCGCGCGCATCCATTATGCCAATCCGGTCACGCCTGAAAACCTGCGCGCGATGCAGCCGTCGCTGACGACGGCCGCCGGCCTGATCCTGCCCGACGAACAGCTCGACGTTATCATGTATTCCTGCACCTCGGCCTCGGTGGTCATCGGCGACGAGCAGGTCACGGCGGCAATCCATGCATCAAAGCCCAACGTGCCGGTCGTCACCCCGACGGCGGCGGCGGTCAAAGGCCTCCATGCCCTCGGTGCCCGCCGCATTTCCGTGCTGACCCCCTATACCCTCGAGACCAGCCGGCCGATGGCGGATTATTTTGCTGAGAGCGGATTTACGATCGATCGGTTTACCTGCCTTGGCCTGACGGATGATCGCGAAATGGCGCGTATCGGTTCCGACGAAATCATTGCTTTCGCCAGGGAGGCGATGGCGGAGAAATCCGACGCGCTCTTCATTTCCTGCACGGCGGTCCGCGCCGCCTCTGTCGCTGCCCGGATCGAGGATGCGATTGGCAAGCCCGTTGTCACCAGCAATCTGGCAACCGCCTGGGCGTGCCTGCGCCTTTGCGGCGATGACGAGCACCGTCCTCAGCTCGGCCGGCTGATGACGCTGCCGATGGCGGGAGCGTGAGCATGGCCGGATCTCCCCTGCCCGTGGCCTATGGCGACATTGAAGCGGCCGCCCGCCGGATTTCGGCGCATGTGCTGAGAACGCCTTTGGTTCTCTCACCATCCCTGTCCGAGTTGTCGGGTGTGCCTGTCGGGCTCAAGCTGGAACATCACCAGACCACCGGCAGCTTCAAATTGCGCGGCGCCTGCAACGCCTTGCTGTCCATGTCGCCTGACGAGCGCAAGCGCGGCGTCGTTGCCGCCTCCACCGGCAATCACGGCCGGGCTCTCGCCCATGCCGCAAAGGCCGAAGGCACGATTGCGACGATCTGCATGTCGCACCTCGTTCCCGACAACAAGGTCGCTGAAATTCGTCGTCTTGGCGCCAGGGTCCATATCACCGGTGCCTCGCAGGACGATGCCCAGCGCGAAGTCGAAAGGCTCGTCGAGCAGGACGGGCTCGTGATGGTGCCGCCGTTCGACAATCCGGCTGTTGTTGCCGGCCAGGGCACGCTCGGTCTCGAAATCGTCGACAGCATGCCGGAGGTCGGAACCGTGCTCGTTCCGCTTTCCGGCGGCGGCCTGGCCTCGGGCGTGGCGCTGGCGGTCAAGACGCGCCGGCCGGGCGTTCGCGTGATCGGCATCACCATGGAACGTGGCGCGGCGATGAGGGCGAGCCTCGATGCGGGTCGCCCCGTCGAGGTTCCCGAGGTGCCAAGTCTTGCGGACTCGCTCGGCGGCGGTATCGGCCTTGCCAATCGCGTCACCTTTGCCATGTGTCACGCGCTGCTCGATGACATCGTGTTGCTCTCGGAAGCGGAGATCGCCGCTGGCATGCGGCACGCCTACGCGCAAGAGCGCGAGATCGTCGAAGGCGCAGGTGCGGTCGGTATTGCGGCACTGCTTGCCGGCAAGATCGACACGCACGGCCGCCCGCTTGCGCTGATCCTCTCCGGCCGAAACGTCGACATGGGGCTGCACCGGCGCGTGGTGAATGGCGAGACGGATCTGTTGCGGGAGAACGCGGCATGACACGCATGACCATTTTGACCGAGGCCGACCTGAGGGCGCTCGTGCCGCTGGACCTTGCGGCCGTCGATTGCGTCGAGAATGCCTTTCACGCGCTCGCCACGAAAGCTGTGGTGATGCCGCCGATCCTGCGCCTCGATATCCCCGAACACCGGGGCGAAGTCGACGTCAAGACCGCCTATGTCCCCGGTCTAGACGGGTTCGCGATCAAGATCAGTCCCGGCTTCTTCGACAATCCCATGCTCGGACTGCCGAGCACCAACGGCCTGATGGTGTTGCTGTCGGCCACAACAGGTGTCGTGCAGGCGCTGCTCCTCGACAATGGCTATTTAACCGACGTGCGCACAGCGGCGGCGGGCGCGGTTGCTGCCAGGCACGTCTCGCGACCGGACGCCTCGGTGGCCGCCATTTTCGGTGCCGGCATGCAGGCAACGCTGCAGCTCGAAGCGCTTTGCCTGGTACGGCCGATCCGGGAAGCGCGGATCTGGGGTCGGGATAGCGAAAAGGCAGAGGCTGCGGCGCGGTCGCTGACAGCGAAGTTCGGATTTCCCGTGCGCGCTGAACGCGATGCGCAGCGAGCGGTGGATGGCGCGCATGTGATCGTCACCACGACGCCGGCGGAAACACCGATCCTCCAAGCTGCCTGGCTGCAGCCCGGCCAACATCTGACCGCGATGGGTTCCGACGCCGAGCACAAGAACGAGATCGAACCCGCAGCAATCGCCCGAGCCTCGCTCTATGTCGCCGATAGTCTGAAGCAGACGCGGCGTCTCGGCGAACTGCACCACGCCATAAAGGCCGGCTCCATTGCCGCCGACGCCGACTTTGCCGAGCTCGGCCAAATCATCGCCGGCCAGCGGCAGGGACGCACCGATGCGAACCAGATCACGATCGTCGACCTGACGGGCACCGGGATCCAGGACACCGCCATTGCCACGCTTGCCTTCGCCCGCTCGCAGGAGCGCGGCAAGGGCACGACATTTGAAAGTTGAGACCGGCGCGGCCGGAGAATGAGGGAGAGACATGACCCAACCCAATCTCAAATTTTCCCTTGGGGAGTATGAGGCGCGACTGAAAAAGACGCGCAAGGCCATGGAGGAAAAGGGCGTCGACCTGCTCATTGTCAGCGATCCGACCAATATGGCCTGGCTCACCGGCTATGACGGATGGTCGTTCTACGTGCATCAGGCGGTGGTGGTGCCGCCGACCGGCGAGCCGATCTGGTACGGGCGCGGGCAGGATGCCAATGGCGCCAAGCTGACGGCCTATCTGAGCCATGAGAACATCATCGGCTACCCCGATCACTATGTGCAGTCCACGGAGCGCCATCCGATGGATTATCTCGCTGCAAAGCTTGTCGAGCGCGGTCTCGACAAGCTGCGGATCGGTGTCGAGATGGACAATTACTGGTTTTCGGCGGCCGCCTATGTGGCCTTGCAGAAGCATCTGCCCAATGCCCGCTTCGTCGACACGACGGCGCTGGTCAACTGGCAGCGCGCGGTCAAGAGCCCAACCGAAATCGGCTATATGCGCAACGCTGCCCGTATCGTCGAAGGCATGCATCAGCGCATTTTCGACAAGATCGAGGTCGGCATGCGCAAGTGCGATCTCGTCGCCGAGATCTACGATGCCGGCACGCGCGGCGTCGACGGCATCGGCGGCGACTATCCCGCGATCGTGCCATTGCTGCCTTCAGGCGTCGAGGCGTCTGCCCCACATCTGACCTGGGACGACCGGCCGATGAAGTCGGGTGAAGGCACATTCTTCGAGATTGCCGGCTGCTACAATCGCTACCATCTGCCGCTATCGCGTACCGTATTCCTCGGCAAGCCGACGCCGGCGTTTATCGACGCAGAAAAGGCGACACTGGAAGGCATGGAGGCGGGGCTTGCCCAGGCCAAGCCGGGCAACACCTGCGAGGATATCGCCAAGGCGTTCTTCACTGTCTTGAAGAAGTACGGCATCGTCAAGGACAACCGCACGGGTTACTCGATCGGCATGTCCTATCCGCCGGATTGGGGCGAGCGCACCATGAGCCTGCGTCCCGGCGACATGACCGAGCTGAAGCCCGGCATGACCTTCCACTTCATGACCGGCCTGTGGCTCGAGGACATGGGTTTTGAGACCACAGAAAGCATCCTGATCACCGAGACGGGGGTCGAATGCCTCGCCAATGTGCCGCGCAAGCTTTTCGTGAAGGACTGATCATGACGGTTTCAGAGCTGCGCCCGTCTGCGATCTCGCCGACCGTCGATTTCTCGATGGACGGCGTCCAGCATGGCTTCCTGCGGCTGCCCTATAGCCGCGATGATTCCGCCTGGGGCTCGGTGATGATCCCCGTCACCGTCGTAAAAAACGGAGAAGGGCCGACGGCGCTTCTGACGGGTGGCAATCACGGCGACGAATATGAGGGGCCGATCGCCCTGTTCGACCTTGCGCGCACGCTGAAGGCTGAAGATGTGGCCGGCCGGGTCATCATTCTGCCGGCCATGAACTATCCCGCTTTCGTATCGGGGACGCGCACATCGCCGATCGACAAGGGCAACATGAACCGCAGTTTCCCGGGAAGGCCCGACGGCACGGTGACGGAGAAGATCGCCGATTACTTCCAGCGCGAACTGCTGCCGCTCGCCGATATCGTCCTCGATTTTCACTCCGGCGGAAAGACGCTGGATTTCCTGCCGTTCTGCGCGGCGCACATCCTGCCGGACAAGCAGCAGGAGGCACGATCGTTTGAACTCGTAGACGCATTTTGCGCGCCCTACTCGATGAAGATGCTCGAGATCGACGCGGTTGGAATGTACGACACCGCGGCGGAGGAGATGGGCAAGGTCTTCATCACGACGGAACTTGGAGGCGGTGGCACGGCAACTGCAAAAAGCGCAGGCATTGCCAAACAGGGTGTCGCCAACGTCTTGCACACGGCCGGCATCCTGAAGGGTGGGGACAGGTCGGCTGCCGGCCGGACGCAATGGCTAGATATGCCGGATGGAAATTGCTTTTCCTTTGCCGAGGACGCCGGCCTGATCGAACCTCTGGTCGACATGGGGGACAGCGTCGTTGCCGGTCAGGTCGTCGCCCGCATCCACCCGATCGGCAAAACCGGCGCCCTGCCTTCCGACGTCTGCACGAAGATGGATGGCATCCTGTGCGCCCGGCATTTCCCAGGCCTCGTCAAGGCAGGAGACTGCGTCGCGGTCGTTGCGGTTGCCGTCTAGTTGGACCCGTTCCACCGCACGCGTTGAACCGGTTGCCGGCCGTCACGGCCATTCCAAAACCTCGCAGCCAGGCGCTGAAAACTATTTTTGTCCCGCTTAAACGCCGGTGACTGATTTTGTGCGCTCCGAAGCGGCTGGAACACGAGGAACCGTACGTCTTGCCACCTCGGTGGCCCGTCCTGACACCCTGCGGGTTATCGGCGAAGCGATTGCAATACGACTTCTTCGCCTTGCGATTGCCGAACGCGTGCCTTTGCATATTTTGCCAATCCGATCTTGATGGCGACCAGCACCGGGGCGGCAAACAGAAAAAGCAGTGCGACGGCATTGAAGGCAGTGTCGAAGGCAATCACCGTCGATTGACTTGTGACCGCCCGGCCCAGAAGGCTCGTTGCTGCCCGGCTAGCGGCAGCTCCTTCCATCCCTTTCGCCATCAGCATGGCTGTCGTGATCTTCAGCCGTTCGAGCACCGCGATCTCCCCTGAGGTCACGTCGGCGGCAAGCACAGCGACATTGGCGGCAACGTTATGGTCTATCAATGTTTGCAGCCCTGCGACCCCGATCAGTCCACCAAGCTGACGACCGGTATTGAAGAGGCCGATCCCGGAAGCGAGATTGCGGCTGTTAAGGTTGCTGAACGCGATCAGGGTGATCGATAAAAACAGGAAGCCGAGGCCCAGACCGCGCAACAGGACCGCCGCCATCATGTCGTCCGCGCCACTCTCGCTGGTCGAGCCCGACAGCATCCACATGGCGACCATGATCATCAGGATGCCGAAGGGCACCGTGGCAAACGGAGGAAGGTGGCGGGCCTGCATGAGATAGGCAGCTAGCAGGAGCGCGCCGATGAAGAGTGCGCCGCTCGGCAACAAGAGCTGCCCAGCGTCGGTGGGCGTGAATGCGAGAACGGACACGGCGAACGAGGGAATGAGGAAGGCGCTCCCGAACAGTGCGGCGCCGGCAACGAAGCTGACGATGAAGGCGAAGCTGAAGTCCTCCGATCGGAACAGGGTAAAATCGAGCAGACCCTGACCTTTTGCCAGCACCTGTTGGCCAAGAAACGCCAGCAGCGTGGCCATGCCAAGCACCGTCAGCCACAGGATGCGAGGTTCCTCGAACCAATCCCATCGACTTCCCTGGCTGAGGACATACGTGAGCGAAAAGAGCGTGACAGACATCAGTGTAAAACCGATCCGGTCAAACGGGCGGTGCGCCGCTTTTGCCGGCATCGGCATGTCTGCGATCAGCATAAGCCCGGCAGCCGCCAGCGACACCGGAACGACGCTGAAGAAGATCCATGTCCAGGATTGGCTGTCGAGCAACCATCCCTGAAGCGCCGGGGCGATCGTCGCTGGCGCGACAACGGCCCCCATGGCGAACAACGCTTGCAGGATTGGTTGACGTGCACTGGGATAGGCGAGGAAAATAATCGCCTGACCGCCGACCAACAGGGTGCCGCCGGAGAAGCCTTGAACTACTCGAAGGACGACCAGCAAGTCCAGGCGAGTCGTCAAGGCGGCAATGCCGCACGCCAAGCCCATGGCAAGGGTCGAGGCAATGATCAGGCGCAAGGGATGGATGCGGCTGAGCAGCCAGGGGGCCGTCATGAAGCCGATGAGCTTGAAGCTGGTGTATCCGACATCCAGCCAGGCGAACTGGTCTGGCGTTGCATATGTGTCGCCGATGATGTCACCCCGCCCGAGCGACAGGACAGTGCTGGCGATCGCCTCCGTCAGGGCGGCAAGCACGATGCCAGTGACCAGAAGTGCGCCTGTCGTCGATCTCTCACGCCCAGGGATCGCGGTGACGGCCATTGTCATGATCCGCTCCCCAGATCGATCGCGACTCGTGCCGAAAGGCCAGGAACCAGACGACCAAGAAGCGGATTGCCGGCAAGCCGGATCTTCACCGGAACGCGCTGGACGACACGAACGAAGTTGCCTGTCGCATTGTCGGTGGGGAGCAAGCTGAAGGCAGACCCACTGCCGGGCGCAAAACTGTCAACCACACCCTCAAGGGCATCGTTCGGATAACCGTCGATGCGAATGCGCACACGCTGGCCGGACCTGATATGTTCGAGCTGGGTTTCCTTGAAGTTCGCCACCACCCACACACCGGCGACCGGTACGATATCGAGCAAAGCGTTACCCGGCGCGACAAGTCTTCCGATACGGACTTGCCGGTTGCCGATAACGCCGGCGACAGGCGCGCGAACCACGGTGCTTTCGAGATCTATCTGAGCGAGATCGCGAGCGGCCCGTGCCTGGGCCACGGCGGCGACGGCCGCCTCGCGCTGAGCGGCAAAGACCGTTATGCGTTGCTGCTGAGCCTCGACTGTGGCGGATGCAGCCGCCACGCCCGCCTCCGCTCTTGATCGCGCGGTATCGCTTTCATCGACATGAGCCTGGCTGATTGTGTTGCTGCGGATAAGCTCACGGCGGCGGCCATAGGCCTTGGTCGCCAGATCCATCTCGGCGACAGCCGAACGTTTCTGTGCTTCGGCCTGTCGAATGAGGGCGTGCTGAAGTTCGGTCTCCGCGTCGACATTGGTAAGGCGAGCTTCGGCGGCTTCCATATTGGCCACCGCTTGCGCAAGGCGCGCCCTGTAGTCCCGATCATCGATCCGGAACAGCACCTGCCCTGCGCTTACAGTCTGGTTGTCATCAACCTCCACCGCCGTGACGTAGCCCCCGACTTTTGGGGCAAGCGCGGTCACATCGCCGCGCACATAGGCGTTGTCGGTCGACGCCTCGCCGCTCGGACGAGCCCAGGCCCATCCGCCGGCAACGGCGATCACTGCGCCGAGACACAGAAGCAGGCCGACGACCTTCTTCTTGTTGCCCTGTTTCGCGGCGCCACGGATCGCTGCGCCCTCGCCTACGACGCTGGCGACTTTGTCTTCGAGCGGATCCATTTTCTCAGTTCCTGTTGGGGTTAGGTGGTCGCCAGGCAGCCTTTCGATGGAGTTGCCAAAGGCTGTCCGCGCGGAAACGCGTTCAATGGTCATTCGCCGATGGGCGTGGTCAGTTCCTTTTCACCGGTCTCAACGATGAACACCGCGAGCAATCGCGCCGGCTTCGTGTCGCTGGCGTTTGCACTTACTCCGTGACGAGCACCGGGATCCTCGTAGAAGTTCTCGCCGGCCTCGTAGACCCGTTCCGGCGCACCGTTGACGCTGCTGCGGATCGCGCCTTCGAGCACAGTCGCGTAGATGAAGGCCGAGTCCGGATGCGTATGGCCGGGCGAAGCGCCGCCCGGCCCGTATTCGACGAGCACGCCCTTCATGCTCTTGCCGGGAACGTTCGGAAGGACGTGGTCGAATACGATCGTCACCTTGCCCTCGGGTCGGTCGGCGGCTGAGACCGGGGTGATCGAGAGTGTTGCCAGGGCAAAGGCCTTGAGAAACCGTGTCAGCATTGTCGTTCTCCTAATGGGTGTTTCGTGGGACGCCGCGCCGTGTCCCGGACGAGCGTTTTGTGCAGACTGCGCAAGCCTCAGTGTGTGACTTGCTGGCCGAGCCAGTCTTCGAAGTGGATCGTGCCGAGACGCGGTTTGTCGCCTGGTGTCAGCGACTGATCGTTAAGCACCGCACCGAAATAGCGTGCGTGAACGTCCGGCACGACCTTGCGCGTGTCATGCTTTGCCTTGAGGAAGCGCCGCACCAGTTCATCGAGCGGAACGGCCTCGGGGCCGGCGACTTCGGCCGTGCCGTTGATCGGCGGTGCGAGGGCGACATCGGTGAGCGCCGCCGCCACGTCGTCGGACGCAATCGGCTGGAACAGCGCCGGCGACAGGCGGATCTCGCCGTCGACGTCGGCCGATTGCGCAATGCCGCCGACAAACTCGAAGAACTGCGTGGCGCGCAGGATGGAGTAGGGCATGCCGGACGCCTTGATCAGGTTTTCCTGCGCGATCTTTGCCCGGAAGTAACCGTTGTCCGGAAGGCGTTCGCTGCCGACGATCGACAGGGCAACGTGATGGCGAACGCCGGCAGCGGCTTCGGCGGCCAATAGATTACGACCCGAGGTCTCGAAAAACTCGAGAACGGCCTTGTCTTCCCAGACCGGCGCATTCGCCACGTCGACGACGATCTCGGCGCCATCCATCGCTTCGGCCAGACCTTCGCGGGTGATGGTGTTCACGCCCGTGTTGGGGGCGGCGGCAAGCACGTCATGACCGCGCTCGCGCAGGTTCTTCACAAGTTTCGATCCGATAAGGCCGGTGCCTCCGATAACGACGATCTTCATGGGTTTTCTCCGCTTTGCCGACCGCAACCATTGCCGTCTGTACGAATGGAGAGTACCTGCGGGTATGTGGGAAGTCCTTGAGGCAGGCTTGAATTGCCTTTGAAGGATGCTTGAATATATGTCCAAGACGCCTGCCTGACCGACGCCCTTGCGGGCACGTGACGAGCCAGGCGTTCGCTATCGATGTCAGATATCATTCGTCAGTTGCCCCGGCCACGAACCGGTGGCGCTCGGTCAGGGATGCCGGCCTTGCAGTTCATGTTCGCAGACTACGTGCTGGATCAGGAGCGCAGGGAGCTGACCCTGCGCGGGCAAGTCGTGGCCGTCGGACCGCAGGTGTTCGATCTTCTGCAGCACCTGGTGGCAAACCGTCACCGTGTCGTCAGCAAGGACGACCTGCTGGAGGCGGTGTGGAGCGGCCGGGTGGTCTCGGAATCGACAATCACCAGCCACATCAACGCCGTTCGCAAGGCCATCGGCGACAGTGGCGAGGAGCAGCACCTGGTTCGCACGATTGCGCGCAAGGGTTTCCGCTTCGTCGGCGAAGTTGAGGTCGATGAAATCGGAGACACGCCACAGCCCGGCGGGCGTGGCGCCAATGAACAGGCCTCCGGAAAATTGCAGGAGCAGCCGTCCGCGCTCGTTCTTCCCGAAAAACCCTCCATTACCGTGTTGCCGTTCCAGCACCTGAGCGGCGATCCGGATCAGGAGTATTTCGCCGACGGCGTTGTCGAGGACATCATCACGGCATTGTCGCGCATCCGCTGGCTGTTCGTCATCGCGCGCAATTCGAGCTTTACCTACAAGGGTCGGGCGGTGGACGTGAAGGAAGTCGGCCGGGAACTGGGCGTGCGCTACGTGCTGGAAGGCAGCCTGCGCAAGGCGGGCAACCAGGTGCGCATCACCGGCCAGTTGATCGACGCCACGACCGGGGCGCATCTCTGGGCAGAACGCTTCGAGGGCGCGCTCGACAACATTTTCGACCTTCAGGATCAGATTTCGGCCAGTGTCGTCGGCGCGATCTCACCGCAACTCGAGCGCGTGGAAATCGAGCGCGCCAAACGCAAGCCGACGGAAAGCCTTGACGCCTACGACTATTACCTGCGTGGCATGGCGAAACTGCACATCGGAACCCACGACGCGATCGAGGCAGCGTTGGCCCTTTTCTACAAGGCGATCGAGCTCGACCCCGACTTTTCATCGGCCTATGCCGGGGCGGCCTGGTGCCATTTCTGGCGCAAGCTGAACGGCTGGATGGTTGACCGGAACCACGAGATCGCCGAAGGCGTGCGGCTGGCGCGGCTGGCCGTGGAGCTGGGTCGGGATGATGCGGTGGCGCTGACGAGAGCCGGCCACGCGCTCGGGCATCTCGCCGGCGATCTCGACGGCGGCATTGCGCTCATCGACAGGGCACGGCTGCTCAATCCGAACTTCGCCCCCGCCTGGTTCCTCGGTGGGGCGTTGCGCGTCTTCCGTGGTGAAACGGGCAGCGCCATCGAGGATCTCGCGCACGCCGTTCGTTTGAGCCCACTGGATCCGGAAATGTTTCGAATGGAGGCCGCCACTTCGCTCGCGCATTTCTTCGACGGGCGCTTTGATTCCGCCTCGTCCTGGGCGGAAAAGGCGCTAGGGAACCTGCCCAGCCTCCTCGTCGCGGTCGCCCTTCTGGCGTCGAGCCACGCGCTCGCGGGGCGGCTCGAAGAAGCGCGACAGGCGATGCGGCGCCTGCGCACGCTTGATCCATCCTTGCGCATCGCCAATCTCAAGGACTGGCTTCCGATCCATCGTCCGGAAGATCTTGCGCGGTTTGCCGATGGTCTGCGCCTGGCTGGGTTGCCGGAATGAATCCACCGGCTTGAACTGGATGACGACGTCACCGCCCTCGCCGGGACAGACTGGCCGCCGTCAACGATCCTCTTTTCCCTGCTCAACCGAGCACTCTAAAGGCTGCTCGATAGGGTTAAACCAGAAGACAGACAGCCCGGTATCGCCCAGTGGCAACGCGAAGCAGGCGATGGCGAAGGCCCGAAGGCGCCTTTCGTCAACGCGCCCAGATCACAGCTGCGCAAAAATACGCTTCAGTTTGAGGCCCAATGTCGCCGCGCGCGCCAGCATCAACACCATCATCCCGAGCCAGAGCCCATGATTGCCCCAGACTTGCTGGAGAATGTATGCCGTCGCGAGGAAGACCGTCGTCGAGATAAACATGCTGTTGCGCAGTTCCCGGGTGCGTATTGCGCCAATGAACACACCATCGAGCATGTAACTCGTCACCGAGATCAGCGGCAACACGACGACGTAGGGAAGAAACTGGACGGCCGCGGCGCGAACTTCCTCCTGGTTGGTCAACAGGGAAATGATCGTCGGACCAGCCAGCGCATAACACAGTGAAAACAGCAGCGCCACCAGTCCGGACCACAGGAAGGCCGCCTTGATCACACGTCGAAGGGCTTGCTTGCGGCGTGCGCCGATGACGGATCCGACAAGGGTCTCGGTTGCATGGGCAAAACCATCGAGGCCATAGGAGGTGATGCCATGGAGGTTCAAGAGCACCGCATTGGCCGCCAGGATCGCGTCGCCTTCTGCAGCGCCGCTTCGCGCAAACCAGCCGAAGCACACCAGCAGGAAGAGGCTGCGCAAGAATATGTCGCGGTTGACTGCAATCAAGCTTCGAAAGGCGGCGCCATCCAGGAGTTCGCGCAAGTCCAGCGGTTGCCCCGCACTGAAGGGTCGCACGATCAACAAACCGGCAATGAAGGCAGCCCATTCGGCCATGGCGGTGCCAGCGCCGATGCCGGCGACCCCCCAGTCGAACACGAAGACCAATGTCACGGTCGCAACAAGATTGAGCACATTGAGCGCGATCTGCAACGCGAGCGAAATCATCACCCGCTGGCGACCCAGCAGATAACCGAGCAGAACGAAATTCCCGAGAGCCGCGGGGGCGGACCAGATTCGCGCCGACGCGTAAGCCACGGCACTCTCGTAGACCGCTTCACTGCCACCAAGGAGCGCAAGTCCGATTTCGATGATCGGCTTCTGCAGCAATAGGATGATCGCGCCACCGGCAGCGGCAATGAGAAGAGCCCTGAGCAGATGCTTGCGCACAAGCGCGCCGTCCTCGGCCCCCGAAGCCTGAGCGACCAGCCCTGTTGTCGCCATCCGCAGAAAGCTGAAGCTCCAGAACAGGAAATTGAACAGAACGCCGCTGAGCGCCACCCCGCCGAGATACCAGGGACCAGGAAGATGCCCCGCCACCATCGTGTCGACCAGCGACAACACCGGCTGCGCGAGATTGGCCAGGATGATCGGAAACGCCAGCGTGACCATCCGGCGGTTCCAGTTTTCCTGCAGCTCCACAGGTGGCGAAATGTTCATCGCGCATTCGGCCTTGGCGGAAAGATCCACACGGCCGCACCAGTTTGCCTAAACATCTTCATCACCCCGGCCGATCGGCCTGTTTACGTCGATACTGTCTGCAAAACGTTGTCCCGCTTACCAGTCCATGACGACCTTGCCGGAGTTGCCGGAGCGCATGGCCTCGAAGCCGTCGCGGAACTCGTCGATGCCGATGCGGTGGGTGATGACCGGCGACAGGTCGAGCCCGCCCTGGACGAAGGCGATCATCTTGTACCAGGTCTCGAACATCTCGCGGCCATAGATGCCCTTGAGGTTGAGCATCTTGAAGATCACCTTGTTCCAGTCGATCTCGAAGCCGGCCGGCGCAATGCCGAGAATGGCGATCTTGCCGCCATTGTTCATCTTGTCGATCATGTCGCGGAAGGCGGGTGCTGCCCCCGACATTTCCAGCCCGACATCGAAGCCCTCGGTCATGCCGATCGCCTTCATCACGTCGGTCAGGTTCTGCTTCGACGCGTCGACGACGTAGTCGATGCCGACCTTGCGGGCAAGCTCCAGCCGCGTCGGGTTGATGTCGGTGATCACCACCTTGCGCGCGCCCGAGCGCTTGGCAACCAGCGCCCCCATGATGCCGATCGGCCCGGCGCCGGTCACCAGCACATCCTCGCCGACCAGATCGAACGACAGTGCGGTGTGCACCGCATTGCCGAAGGGATCGAAGATCGCGGCGATCTCGTCGGGAACGTCTTCCGGGATCGGCACGACGTTGTATTCCGGCAGGCAGACGAATTCGCCGAACGAGCCCGGCCGGTTGACACCGACGCCGAGCGTGTTGCGGCAGAGGTGGCCACGGCCGGCGCGGCAATTGCGGCACTTGCCGCAGACGATATGGCCCTCGCCCGAGACCCGCTCGCCGACATGGTATTTGGTGACGGCCGAGCCGACCGCGGCGATCTCGCCCATGAACTCATGGCCGACGACCATCGGCACCGGAATGGTCTTCTGGGCCCATTGGTCCCAGTTCCAGATGTGCACGTCGGTGCCGCAGATCGCCGACTTCTTCACCTTGATCAGCACGTCGTTCGGTCCGACCTCCGGCACCGGCACGCGTTCCATCCAGAGCCCGACCTCCGGCTTCGTCTTGACCAGCGCCTTCATCATCTTCGTCATTTGGTTGTCTCCAAAATCAACTGCCCGCCTGGGGCCTGCCCCTCATCCGGCTGCCGCCACCTTCTCCCCGCGATCGCGGGGAGAAGGGCTATGCCGCACCCCTTGCGCCCATCTCGGACTGCCCGCAGGCTCAACCTCTTGCCGGGCACGTCCCCTCTCCCCGCCTGCGGGGAGAGGGCTAGGGTGAGGAGCAGAGCTCTACACTCACTTGATCACACCGAGCTCGCGGCCGACCTCTTCGAATGCGGCGATCGCCCGGCGCACGTCGTTTTCGCTGTGGGCGGCCGACATCTGCGTGCGGATGCGCGCCTGGCCCTTCGGCACCACCGGGAAGGAGAAGCCGATGACGTAGACGCCCTTCTTGAGCATGCGCGCCGCCATCTCCTGCGCCAGTGCGGCATCGCCGAGCATCACCGGGATGATCGGATGGCCCTCGCCGGCCAGCG
>NZ_JACVAN010000034.1:0-47432 GCF_014851895.1 Ensifer sp. ENS11
AAAACTTCCCGCCGAAACTCGCGTCCCGACCAATCAGCATCCGCCAATCAAGGAAACCTTAAAACGAAGGACATCGTCGCCAGCAGCGCCGCCGCCCTCGTTCAGTGATCGGGCTTATAGACCCCACACATCGAACACGTCAACAGGCAATTTCAAAATAAATGACAGTTTTCTGACAAAGCCCGGAAATGCGGGCTTTTCACTCCGAAAAAACTTTCGGACGCCTCCGAACGGCCTGTGGAGACACATTTTGGCCCTTACTTCTTCACAATCCACCGATCTAAGCGAAATTATCGGTGCGTCACGCGGGGGCGCCTGGGGAACGCGGATGCACATATTATAGGGTGTGCACCCCCTCACCTGTCCTCCCCTCATGGATTTGACTCCCGTGTGCGAAAGATGCACATCTTCGCGCAACGTATCGCCTGCAAGAATACGGCAAGACAAATCAGGGGCCCCCAGCTCGGAATGATCACCGACAAGAAAATGGTCCGGTCGCTCGGCGACCAACCGCCGATCCTTGCGGACGGCCGGCGCGCACCGGACAGACGCGAGATTTCGTTGCGCTGGCTTTCCGGCACCTTCCTGACCGGCATCACCTCCAGCCTTCTTATGGGCGTCGCGCTTTTTGCAGCGCTTGACGGTCGCCAGCAGCTGGCAATCCCGGCCGAAGCCTACGCAGCACTCGACGCATCGAACGGCGGCAACGCCCCAGTCAATGCCAAGCGCGGCAGCCGCATCCTTTCGCCCAACATCGTTGCCAAGCCGGCTGACAAGACCGTCATGGAAGTCTCGACGATGATCCATGACGGCGAGAAGGAAGTGGTGCGCAAACAGCCCTTCGTTCACGTCAAGATGGCGCTTGCCGCCAACCACCAGGTTTCCGACAGCTATCCGGACTTCGATCCGCTGGCGATCTTCTCCACCGACGACGCCGATGCCGAACCGCAGGTCGCGCGTACCGGCACGCTCTACGGCTCCAACGTCGATTCCGAAGTGGCGCTGAAAACGGTCGATTTTCCGATCAAAGGCTCCAGCCTGACCTTCGACAACTCGATGTCTCTCGACGAGGTCGAGGAGAATGTTCGCACCAACGGTTCGGTCCTGACCGAGGGCAGCACCCAGGTCGCTTCGCTCTTCTATGTTGACCCGCAGCGTTTCGCCTCCGATAGCGACGGTCTCGATCTTCTCCAGGGCCTGACCGCACGCATCGTCGAGCAAAACAAGAGCGATGCGGCTTACGAGAGCATCAACGAACAAAGCACTGAGTATGCCGACGACATCATTCCGGTGCGCCGCAAGACCGACATCGCGACCGCCATGGTCAATGCCGGCTACGCCAAGGCGCAGGCCGAAGATGCTGCCGGCTATATCGGCGAAGCGCTCGGCGCCAAGGAACTCAACGACGGCGACGTCCTGCGCATCGGCATCATCCAGAAGGGCGAAGAAGCCCGCATCGTCCGCGCCACCATCTATTCGCGCAACCGCCATGTGCTGACGATGGCCGTCGACGACAACGGCCGCTTCGTTCCCGGCGCCGAACCGCCCAAGCTCGACGCGGTCGCGACCGCCTTCGACGACAACGGCACGCCGACGATCACCAGCACCCACGATTTGCCGCGCGTCTATGACGGTATCTATCGCGCCGCGCTCTCCTACGGCATGAACGCCGACATGGTCGGGCTCGTCGTCAAGCTGCTCGCCAGCAATGTCGACTTCCAGGCGCAGCTGAAGCCGACGGATTCGCTCGAAGCCTTCTTCTCGGTCACCGACGATCGCGGCTTGGCGACGGCGGATTCCGAACTGCTTTACGTCAAGGCGAAGTTCGGCGATGCCGAGACGACCTTCTACCGTTTCCAGGATCCGGACGACAATTCGATCGACTACTTCAACGGCGAAGGCAAGAGCATCCGCCAGTTCCTGCTGCGCAACCCCGTGCCGAACGGCCACTTCCGCTCCGGCTTCGGCATGCGCCGCCACCCGATCCTCGGCTTCTCGCGTATGCACACCGGCGTCGATTGGGCGGCCCCCCGCGGCACGCCGATCATCGCCGCCGGCAACGGCACGGTGGAGAAGGCTGGCTGGGATTCCGGCGGATACGGCAACCAAACGCTGATCCGCCACGCCAACGGTTACGTCTCCTCCTACAATCACCAGAGCGCGATCGCCAAGACCGTCAAGGCCGGGGCGAAAGTGGTTCAGGGCCAGGTGATCGGCTGGGTCGGCACGACAGGTCTTTCGACCGGTCCGCATCTGCACTACGAGCTGATCGTCAACGGCAACAAGGTCGATCCGCTGCGCATCCGCCTGCCGGGCGGCAAATCACTGGGTGGTGACGCGCTTGCGAAGTTCGAGAAGGAACGCGACCGCATCGACGAGTTGCTGAACAAGGACGGCAACGGCAGCGAAGTGGCCAGCAAGTAGCCAGTGAGATCCCCCCTTCGTCGACGGCTAACGCTTCGAGAGGCGGTCACCGCGATCCCCACAGCAACAGAATTCCTAGGCATGAACGAAAAAGGCCGCCCCGAAGGGCGGCCTTTTCAAGTTTCTGCGGTTTAGGCGGCTTCTCTTTCCGAGCCGGCGCCACGCTTGAAGTTCAGGCGGTCGGAGCCGGCAAGAACCTTGATAGTGGATCCATCCGGGAACTCGCCCTGAAGGATCTTCTCGGCCAGCGGATCCTGAAGATACCTCTGGATCGTCCGCTTCAGGGGCCGAGCGCCATAGGCGGGATCGTAGCCCTTTTCGGCCAGGAACGTCCGGGCGTCATCTTCCAGTTCCAGCGTGATCTTGCGCTCGGCAAGCAGCTTGAGCAGCCGTGCGAGCTGGATATCGACGATCGCGCCCATTTCCGAGCGACGCAGCCTGTGGAACAGGATGATCTCGTCGACGCGGTTCAGGAACTCCGGCCGGAAGGCCGACTTGACGACGTCCATCACCTGGTCGCGAACGACATCGCTGTCCTCGTCTTCGCCAAGGCCGGTCAGATATTCCGCACCCAGGTTCGAGGTCATGATGATCATCGTGTTGCGGAAGTCGACGGTGCGACCCTGACCATCGGTCAGGCGGCCGTCGTCGAGCACCTGCAGCAGCACGTTGAAGACATCCGGATGCGCCTTCTCAATTTCGTCGAACAGCACGACCTGATAGGGCCGGCGGCGGACGGATTCGGTCAGCGCTCCGCCTTCCTCGTAACCGACATAGCCGGGAGGTGCGCCGATCAGCCGGGCAACGGAGTGCTTCTCCATGTATTCCGACATGTCGACACGCAGCAGCGCGCTCTCGTCGTCGAACAGAAAGCGGGCGAGCGCCTTGGTCAGCTCGGTCTTGCCCACCCCGGTCGGGCCGAGGAAGATGAACGAGCCGATCGGCCGGTTCGGATCCTGCAGGCCGGCACGGGCACGGCGAACGGCACGCGATACCGCCTGGACGGCATCGCCCTGGCCGACGACCCATTTCGCCAGTTCGTCTTCCATCCGCAGCAGCTTGTCGCGTTCGCCTTCCAGCATCTTGTCAACCGGGATACCGGTCCAACGCGAAACCACATGGGCGATGTTGTCGGGGGTGACGACCTCCTGCACCATCGGATTGGCGTTGGCGTTCTCCTGGCTTTCGGCGTCGGAAAGCTCTTTCTCGAGCTTGGGGATGACGCCATAGGTCAGCTCTCCGGCGCGCTGGAACTCACCCTTGCGCTGGACGATCGCCAGTTCGTTACGGGCTTCATCGAGCTGCTTCTTAAGGTCGGCGGCGCGGCCAAGCTTCTGCTTTTCCGCCTGCCAACGGGCCGTCAGCGCCGATGCCTGCTCTTCGAGCGAGACCAGATCGAGCTCGAGCTTTTCCAGCCGGTCCTTCGACGAGGTGTCGGTTTCCTTCTTCAGCGCTTCGCGCTCGATCTTCAGCTGCATGATGCGGCGATCGAGTTCGTCGAGCTCTTCAGGCTTGGAATCCACCTGCATGCGCAGACGCGAGGCCGCCTCGTCCATCAGGTCGATCGCCTTGTCCGGCAGAAACCGGTCGGTGATGTAGCGGTTGGACAGCGTAGCGGCGGCAACCAGCGCGGAATCGGAAATCCGCACCTTGTGGTGCTGCTCGTATTTTTCCTTCAGGCCACGCAGGATCGAGATCGTGTCCTCGACTGTCGGCTCCTCGACCATCACTGGCTGGAAGCGGCGGGCAAGGGCTGCGTCCTTCTCGACGTGCTTGCGGTATTCGTCGAGCGTGGTCGCGCCGACGCAATGCAGCTCGCCGCGCGCAAGCGCAGGCTTCAGCAAGTTGGAGGCATCCATCGCCCCTTCCGCCTTGCCGGCACCGACCAGCGTGTGCATTTCGTCGATGAACAGGATGATCTCGCCGTTTTCCGCCTGCACTTCGTTGAGCACGGCCTTCAGCCGCTCTTCGAACTCGCCGCGGAACTTCGCGCCTGCGATCAACGCGCCCATGTCGAGCGCCATCAGCCGCTTGTCCTTCAGGCTCTCCGGGACGTCGCCATTGACGATGCGCAGGGCGAGGCCCTCGGCAATCGCCGTCTTGCCGACGCCGGGCTCACCGATCAGGACCGGATTGTTCTTGGTCCGGCGCGACAGCACCTGAATCGTGCGACGGATTTCGTCGTCACGGCCGATCACCGGGTCGAGCTTGCCTTCGCGCGCATCGGCCGTCAGGTCACGGGCATATTTCTTCAGGCTGTCGAACCCCTGCTCGGCATTGGAACTGTCGGCGGTGCGGCCCTTGCGAATATCGTTGATGACTTGGTTGAGCTTGGTCGGCGTCACGCCGGCCTTCTTCAGGACGTCGGCCGTGGCAGCAGAGCTTTCGATCGCCAAGGCCACCAGCAGGCGTTCAACGGTGACGAAGCTGTCGCCGGCTTTCTTGGCCGCTTCTTCCGCACTCGAAAAGACGCGAGCGAGCGGCTGCGACAGATAGACGGAACCGTTGCCGCCGGAAACCTTCGGCAGTTTGGCGAGTGCAGCATCATTGCCGGCGCGCGCTTCGCGCGCGTCGCCGCCAGCCCGCTCGATCAGCGAAGCGGCCATGCCCTGGTCGTCGTCGAGCAGCACTTTCAGCACATGCTCGGGCGTGAACTGCTGATGTCCCTGCGCCAGCGCATAGGTCTGCGCCGATTGCAGGAAACCGCGCACGCGTTCGGAATATTTCTCGATATTCATACTTTACCTCCATAGCCCACCAGGCCCGTCACGCGGCACCCGCTGGTGTTTCAGGATCAGGTTCCCGCATTCGGCGAACCTGTCATCGGGCGTCGATCCACACCTTGCGCGGGATCAACACGTCCGAAGCGAATATGGGGCAGCGAATTTCGAAATTAAAGGGCTGATTGCATGTCGCAATTAGGAAATCTTGCGAAGGACGAAAACGGCCACGCGTCTTTACGATGCGCGGCCGTCGGCTTTTGGATGCAGGGCATTGCCGTGCCGCGTCGGGCGAACGCGCTGCGGCTGCGGCCCTGAGATCAGCGATCGGCAAACGACGTGCCGAACTCCTTCATGCGGGAGACGTAGTAAGCGGGCTCGATCAAAACTTCCGGCAGGTAGAGACCGGCCTTTGGCGCTTCGCCCCCGGACAGACCGAGCATGCGCTCGACCGCAAGCGCGACGCCGAGCGCTGTCAGCGGGGCCTGGCCCTGCGGATGCACGATCTCATGCCGGCGCGAGACCCACTCTCCGTCTTTCGACTGCCCCTCGATCTCGAGCGTGATCTCCGTCGAAAATGGCTCGCCGCGCCGCCGACTGGCAGAGACGCTGTAGGCAAGATCCAGCCGGATCTCCCTGGCGCCGGTACGTGTGGCCAGCGCCATGACGTCGAAGGGCGAATAGGCGGCAGCATCAAGCTCGACACCATCGACACTTTTGTAGCGCGCGCTTGCTTCCTGCCCGCTCGCCCAATGCAGCTTGCCGTCCTTGACCGTCAGCGATGCCGGCGCGTTGCCGGTGATGCGGTTGTAATCGGCAAGTGCCGCTGGCCCGCCCATGTCCTCCTCATCGAGCAGGACGCCGATACGGATCGCGTCAACGGTCTCGTAGGACGAAAGCGCTTCGAGCACCGGGAAGATCGCAGCCCCGGCAAGCCAATGGCTGGCGAGCAGGATCGGCGCCTTGTCCGGTGCATGGATATACTGGGCAACCTCGGGCCCGATCTCGAACGTTCCGCTGGAGAGGCTGATATACGGTATTCCCCTGCCCTGCGCATATCGCATTGAGGTCAGCCTTTCGTCCTTGACGAAGATCACCACGGCGCTGAAGGCGTCCTTGTCGTCAAGACCGAGATCGGCGCGGTCGAGATCAACACGCACACCGGTCGCTCCACCGACCTCGCTCGCGACGGCCTGCGCCCGGGAAAGATCACGACCGCCGATTGCCAGCGGCAGATCGGGATGCAGCCTGCGGATCGCCTTCGCCGCCTGCGACCCGACGACGCCCGAGCCGCCGATGATCAGCACGGGTGAGAACTTGCTCGACATGTTCATATCTCCTAGACGGAAAGAAGGTGGCATTTTGCCAACCTACGATTAGTAAGTTACCATCGGTAGATAAGTAGCAAACGCGCCCCGTCAAGGGATTGGGATATTTTATCGCCTAGAGCGCCGCGCGTCTTATTAGACGCGCAAAGGTCGCTGTAGCACTTTGAATGGCTGCATGCTTTGATCCTTAAATCGAATAGGATTTAAGGAAACATGCGGCAGTGTGGACGACCCGAGGAGAGCAGCCGATGGAGAAAACGGCGATCAGGAAACTAGCCAAGCCCGAACGGCGTGCCCAGCTCATCGAAACCTCCAAGGAAATTTTGCGGGAATGCGGCGCGGACGCCCTCACCCTCGGCCACCTGGCCGAGCGCGCCGGCGTCAGCAAGCCGATCGCCTATGAGCACTTCGGAACCCGCGAGGGGCTGCTGATCGCGCTTTCGCGCGAGATCGAGGAGCGCCATACCGATAAGCTGAAGAAAGCGCTGCTGGACGCCCCGGCCGATCTTGCATCCGTCGCCGGCATCATCAGCGCCGTCTACATCGGATGTGCCGTCGAAAGCGGTTCGGAATGGCAGGCGATGTCAGGCGCCCTGCGTGGCAATGCCGAGATGGACCGCGTGCAGCAGGAACTCGCCGATGACTATGTCGCGCTCATCGGCGCAGCCATCGCACCTTTCTCCACCCTCACCGAAGATGATCTGCGCCTGCGTTGCGCGGGCATTGCCGGTGCTGCGGAGGCGATTGCCCGGGAGTTCGTCCGGGGGCGAACGACCGAGGACGATGCGGCCACCAATCTCGCAGCCTTGATTGTCAAAGCTGTCGGCTGATGGACAACGCCAGAAGCCGGCGATCAATGGAGCGTGCGGCACGGGACGATCGCCAGCCCTAGCGATTATGGTGCGCTTCAGCGTCCGCAGTCTTCCGAGCAAAATTCCGGCAACAAAAAACCCGGCCGCAGAGCGGACCGGGCTTTTGATGTTCGCTTCTGCCGCGCCGCATACGCCGCCCAACTGCATGTTTCCTTAAATCCTATTCGATTTAACGATCAAAACATGCAGCCATTCAAAGTGCTACAGCGACCTTTGCGCATCCAATAAGACGCGCGGCGCTGTAGGAAGACTTACTCGGACTCAGCCAGTGCCGGCGCTTCCGGAGGCGCGTCGCCTGACGCTTCGCCTTCATCGGCTGCAGTGCGGCGCGGACGGCGCGGGCGCGGCGCGCTGCGGCGACGCGAGGCCGCACGGCCGGAAGCCGCTGGCGTTTCTTCTTCCATAGCCACTTCGGCCGGCGTGCCTTCGATGACGGGCTGCGGGCCCGAACCGTCGATCACCGGCTGCTGCTCGATAACGACAGGAGCGGGAGCGGCTACAACGTGGACCGGCGCTTCGTCGGCGTAGCCCTGATCCAGATCGTCCTGATCCTGATCCTGATCCTGGTCGTTGGCGTCCTGCCCGCGGAAATCCTGGCGTTCTTCGCGCTGGAAGCGATCCTGCATCTGCGCCTGTGCGGCTGCAATGATGCGGTTGTAATGCTCGGCATGCTGAAGGTAGTTTTCAGCGATGACACGGTCGCCGGAGCTCTGCGCATCACGAGCAAGTGCCGAGTATTTCTCGGCGATATGCTGCGCGGTACCGCGAATCTTCACGTCCGGACCAGAACTATCATAGGTCCGCGTCAGGGGATTTGATCCCTTGCGGTTATGATTGTTGTTATTTCCACTGTTGTTATTGTTGTTGTTATTGTTGTTATTCCGCCCGCGGCCGCGCTTGTTTTGCTGTCCTGGCCTCATAGTACATTCACCCGAATTCTCTTGATAATGATGATCATGTGGTTTCGTCTTCCGGCCGGATCTGTCCGCGCCCGACAGAGCGTGCGCCGGTGAGCCCGCACATTGGCGGCTTCGGCGCCGACTGGCGTCAAATTAACAGGTACCTGCACAAGGCACTGTTGAACCCTAGCAACTCTTTCTTGAGAGCAATCCCCGTGGCCAGGTCATACCGGAACGAATCTTAGGTCCATGACCATCTGCCCAGTGCGCGGGCAAACTAGCCCGCTTCCTCTGGGATTCCAAGCCCTTTCTTTGCGTCAGCAAGAAAGAAGATGCGCCAGTGCAGCATTTTTTCAACGGTCGAAGCTACGCTCAAAGATCAGAACCCGGTCGTTGCCGCCCAAATCCTTGGCTTCTTCGCGCAAACGGAAGTTCTCGGCACTAAACAATGCCGCAACCGCCTCTTTCTGATCGAAACCGATTTCCAAGCCTATCACGCCGTTTGTCTCAAGATGATGACCGGCCTGAAGGGCGATGGCACGATAGGCATCAAGGCCGTCGTCTCCGCCATCGAGCGCTGCGGCAGGATCGTGCAATCGCACCTCCGGCTCAAGCTCTGCGACGACATTGGACGGTATATAAGGCGGATTTGAGACGATGGCGTCGAAGCGACCCTCCACCTTGTCGAACCAGTTGCTGCGCACAGCCTCGAAACGACCCGAAAGGCCAAGCGCCTCGGCATTTGCGCTCGCCGTCGCCAACGCGTCCTCAGATATATCGGTAGCCGTTCCGCGCGCTTCAAGAACCGTGGCAAGCAACGCCAGGCAGATCGCC
The DNA here is from genome assembly GCF_014851895.1 of Ensifer sp. ENS11. NCBI lineage: Bacteria > Pseudomonadati > Pseudomonadota > Alphaproteobacteria > Hyphomicrobiales > Rhizobiaceae > Ensifer > Ensifer sp. ENS11. The sequence goes on from NZ_JACVAN010000034.1 coordinate 9,078, forward strand.
CCGGTGCCCGTGCCGAGATCGACGAGCCGGCAGCTGCCCTTCGTTGCAACGGTGCGGCGCAGATACGGGATCATGCGATCGACGAGCGTTTCCGTATCCGGCCTCGGCTCCAGCGTTTCACGCGACAGCTTGAGCGGCAGGCCAAAGAACTCCCGCTCGCCGAGAATGCGGTAGACGGGTTCGCGCGCGCTCCGCCGCTCGACGGCAGCCCTCACCCTGGCAACGTCGGCCTCCGTGACCAGGTCCCTGCCGCGCGTCACGACATCGGTCAACGAAAGCCCGAGCACGCCCGAAACCAGATGACGCGCGTCGAGCGCAGCGTGTTCGATGCCGGCGGCCGTCAGGCGATCCCGGCTTTCCACCACGAGGCGCGCGAGCGTGGCCGTCATCGCCATCAGCCCCGCTGCTCGCCCAGAAGAGCCAACTGGCTCGCCTGGTAATCGGCCAGCAGCGCATCGACCACTTCGTCGATTTCGCCCATCATCATCCGGTCGAGCTTATAGAGCGTCAGGTTGATGCGGTGATCCGTAATGCGCCCCTGCGGAAAATTGTAGGTGCGAATGCGCTCAGAGCGGTCGCCGGAGCCGACCTGGCTCTTGCGATCGGCCGAACGCTCGCTGTCGGCGCGCTGGCGTTCCATGTCATAGAGCCGCGAACGCAGCACCTGCATCGCCTTGGCGCGGTTCTGGTGCTGCGACTTTTCCGAACTTGTGACGACGAGGCCGGTCGGAAGGTGGGTGATGCGCACGGCGGAGTCCGTCGTGTTGACGTGCTGTCCGCCAGCACCTGACGAGCGCATGGTGTCGATGCGGATGTCCTCGGGCCGAACCTCGATGTCGATTTCCTCGGCTTCCGGCAGTACGGCGACGGTTGCCGCCGAGGTGTGGATGCGTCCGCTCGCCTCGGTATCCGGCACGCGCTGAACGCGGTGCACACCCGACTCGAACTTCAGCCGCGCAAACACGCCGCGGCCGGAGACGGTGGCGATGATTTCCTTGAATCCGCCGGCTTCACCCTCGCTCGCCGAAAGCACTTCGACCCGCCAGCCCTTGGCCGCAGCGTAACGCTCGTACATCCGGAAAAGATCGCCGGCAAACAGCGCTGCCTCCGAACCGCCGGTTCCGGCGCGGATTTCGAGGATAGCGCTCTTTTCGTCGGCTGCATCCTTCGGCAAGAGCAGGATCTGGATTTCCTGCTCCAGCTGCTCGATTGCCTCGACGACCTCAGGCTTTTCCATCTCGGCCAGGTCGCGCATGTCCTTGTCAGTCGTCCTGTCGGCCAACATGGCATTGATATCGGCAAGCTCGGCCGTCGCCTTCTCATAGGCGCGGATCTTGGTCACCACCGGCTGCAGTTCGGAATATTCCGACGCCAGCTTCACATAGACGTCGGCCGCTGGCCCCGCCGACATGCGGGCCTCGATCTCGCCGAACCGCCGTTCCAGTTCGCGCATTTTCTCAATGGGAAGCTTTGCCAAGTGTCACTCCAAATGCGCTACGCCTCGCCCGGATCATAGCCCGGACGAGGACAAAAGCGCTTCAAATCTATCTAAACCGGGATGCCGTTTGCCGCGGCGAAGTCGATGAGGATCTGGCGAACAGGCGTCGGGTCGCGGGTGTCGTCGAGCGCCGCGTTCAGTACCTCGCCGAGCTTGTCGGCATCGAGGGCCAGGAGCATCGCCTTGATCGGACCGACCGCCGTCGGCGACATCGACACCGAGCGGTAGCCGAGACCGAGCAGCGCCATGGCGGACAGTGGCTTGCTCGCCATCTCACCGCACAGCGTCACCGGCGTCTGATGTCGCTCGCCGCCGCGCACGATATCGCGCAGGATCCTGAGGAAGGGCCGGCCAAGCACGTCGAAGCGATCGGAAACGCGGGCGTTGCCGCGATCGACTGCCATGGCGAACTGGAACAGATCGTTCGAGCCGACCGAGACGAAGTCCACCTCGCTCATCAGTTCGTCCAGCTGCCACAGCAGCGCCGGCACTTCCAGCATGGCGCCGAACTGCAGCTTGCGCGGCAGCTGTTCGCCGAGCTTCGACTGACGCTCGATTTCCTTTTGCAAAAGCTCGCGCGCTTCCTTCAGCTCCGAGACCTCGGTCACCATCGGCAGCATCAATTTCAGCTCGAGACCGGCAGCCGCACGCAGCATGGCGCGCAGCTGAGTGCGCAGCAGGCCGGGCCGATCCAGCGAAAGGCGGATCGCCCGCCATCCGAGTGCCGGATTTTCCTCTTCCGCCGCGCGGAAATAGGGAACCACCTTGTCGCCGCCAATATCGAGCGTGCGGAAAGTCACCGGCTTGCCGCCGGTCTGCTTCAGAACGCTGCGGTAGAAGGCTTCCTGCTCTTCCGCCTTCGGCATCGTCGAGGCGATCATGAACTGCAGTTCGGTGCGGAAAAGGCCGATGCCCTCGGCACCCGCTTCGTTCAGATGCGGCAGGTCGACCAAAAGGCCAGCGTTCATCTGCAAGGTGATGCGCTTGCCGTCCTTGGTCAGCGGTTCGACATCCTTGAGCGCGCGGAACTGAGCCTGCCGGCGGGCGCGGAACCGTACCTTTTCCTCGTAGGCGCGCTGCAGGTCGGCCAACGGCCGCAGATGCACCTTGGCATCGTCGCCATCGATGATGACGGCATCGCGGTTTTCCGCAAGCGCGACAGCACCCGCCGCCTGTCCGACGACCGGAATGCCCATGGCGCGGGCGACGATGACCACGTGGCTGGTGACGGCCCCTTCCTCAAGGACCAGGCCGCGGACGTTTTCGCGCGGATAGTCGAGAAGTTCGGCGGCACCCATGGCCCGGGCAACGATCACCGCATCGGTCGGGAAGTCGCTCGCCGAAAGCTTGGCGCCATAGCCCGAAAGCTGGCGCAGCAGCCGGTTGGCGAGATCGTCGAAATCATGCATGCGCTCGCGCAAATAGGGATCGGTCAGCCGGATCATCCGCGCCTTGGTCTCGCTCTGCACCCGTTCGACGGCAGCTTCCGCCGTCAGGCCGTTGCGGATCGCCTCTTCCAGCTTCCGCACCCAGCCGCGGTCATGGGCAAACATGCGATAGGTCTCAAGCACCGCTCGGTGCTCGCCCTCCATCGACACTTCGCGACGCGATAGCATGTCGTCGATCGAGATACGCAATGACCCCAGAGCCTCGGCAAGCCGCTGCAATTCCTGGTCAGTATCCTCGTTCAGAAGATTGGTGACGACGATCCTCGGCTCGTGCAGCACGACATAACCGAGGCCGATGCCTTCGCCATAGCTGTTGCCGTCGATCGAGACCGGCCGGGACAGATCGAGTTCGAGGCCGGGCTTGGTGATTTTCTTCAACTCGCCGGTCGCCACCATCTCGGCGAGAACCATGGCGGTGGTTTCCAGCGCCTCGACCTCGTCTTCGCGGTAGTTGCGCATCGCCTTGTTCTGCACGACGAGAACGCCGAGCGCCCGACCCGTGCGCAGGATCGGCACGCCGAGGAACGAGTGATAGATCTCTTCGCCGGTTTCCGGCAGGTAGGTAAAGGCCGGATGCGCCTGGGCGTCGGACAGGTTGAGCGGACGTGCGGACGCGGCAATCGTGCCGACGAGGCCCTGCCCCATCTTCAACTGCGCCAGGTGGACGGCGGTCTTGTTCAGACCTTCGGTCGCGTAGAGTTCGAGCACGCCGTCGGAACGCAGCACATAGACCGAACACACTTCCGCGACCATGTTCTGTGCGATCTGGCGCACGATCCGGTCAAGGCGCTCCTGTGGCTCGAGCGGTTCCGCCATCAGTTCGCGCAACCGCTTGAGGAGAACGCGCGGACCTGCGGAAAGGTCTCTCATCGCGTGGGGTCCCCCGAAAAAGAGTAGACGACGGCGGCGGACGAATTCGCAGCCGAAACGGCCGCGAATCCCAAATCAGTCACCTGTGGGTTAACTCTTATCGAGACCGTAGGCGGAATGCAAAGTGCGAACTGCCAATTCGGCATAGGGTCCGTCGATCAGGATCGAGATCTTGATTTCGGAGGTCGTGATCGCCTTGATGTTGATGCCCTTGTCGGCGAGCGCACGGAATGCCGATGCGGCAACGCCGGCGTGGCTGCGCATGCCGATGCCGATGACAGAGACCTTGACCAGGCCAGCTTCCGACTGGATCACGTCGTAGCCGATCTTTTCCTTGTTGTCGCCGAGCACCCTCAGCGCCTTGTCGACATCGCCGGACGGAACGGTGAAGGTCATGTCGGTCTTCGAACCATCTTCCGAGATGTTCTGGACGATCATGTCGACATTGATATGGGCTTCGGCCAATGGCCCGAAGATCGCGGCGGAAACGCCCGGCCGGTCGGCAAGACGGCGCAGCGAAATCTGGGCTTCATCCTTGGCATAGGCAATGCCGGTTACGACTTCCTGTTCCACGATTTCTTCCTCATCACAAATCAGCGTGCCGGGCGGATTGAGAAGGTCACCCATGCCCGGCGCATCGGGATCCTCGAAAGACGAGCGCACGAAGGTACGGACCTTGTGCACCATGGCGAGCTCGACGGAGCGCACCTGCAGCACCTTGGCGCCGAGCGATGCCATTTCCAGCATTTCCTCGAACGCGATCTTTTTCAGACGCCGCGCCTTCGGCTCGATGCGCGGGTCGGTGGTGTAGACGCCATCGACGTCGGTATAGATATCGCAACGGTCGGCCTTGACGGCGGCGGCAATCGCAACGGCCGACGTGTCGGAGCCGCCGCGACCGAGTGTCGCCAGGCGGTTGTCCGGGCCAAGGCCCTGGAAACCGGCGACCACGGCCACCTGCCCCTCACCCATGCGGCGGATGATGTCGGCGCCCTCGATGTCGAGGATGCGGGCGGCGCCATGGGCGTTGTCGGTGCGGATCGGGATCTGCCAGCCCTGCCAGGAGCGCGCATTGATGCCCATCGACTGCAGCGCGATCGCCAACAGGCCCGAGGTCACCTGCTCGCCGGACGCTACGATGGCGTCATATTCGCGCGCGTCGTAGAACGGCGCATTGCTGCCGGCGACCTTGGGCATGTTCTGTACCCAGCCGACCAGTTCGTTGGTCTTGCCGGACATGGCGGAAACGACGACCGCGACCTCGTGGCCGGCGTCGACTTCACGTTTCACATGGCGGGCAACGTTGTGAATGCGGTCCAAATCAGCGACGGAAGTTCCGCCGAATTTCATCACGATGCGTGCCATTTCGCCTCTACCGGTACCGATGTTTGCGCGCGAGCGCGCGTGACAGGAAAGCGCTCCCGTCGGCGCCCGACGATCAAAAAGCTTGGGAGACTTCTCGGACATCGGCCAATCACCGCTTCGGGGAGCGGAAAGTCGCGGCGTCTCTTAGCGGATCGGGGGGCGAGGCGCAATGGCAAGAAGGTAGGAATAAGGCCTCCGTTCCAGCGAGCTGACCGCACGCCTGGCAACAATATTGCTGAACGACGTCGCCTGGCGCAACGAAGGCCCCACCAAAAGCGTTGCAGCTTTGCATCTAGGGCGGACAGCCGTGTTGGATCGCACTCCGCCGCCGTCACCCCGTTGAAAACTGCTCGCGTCGATGGTAAACACTCCGCGCAACTCGATTGTGAAAGGAGGGCTGCGTTGTGATGACTTTTTTCCGGCACCACCGCCAGCGTGGCCCCGTCAACGCCCTGCAGATGCGTTTGCAGGGCTGACCGGTACAATCGCTTCGCGTCCTCGCGAATCTTACTCCTGGTCTGCCCCAGTGTGGTGCGGCTGAAAACCGTTTCGGTTTGAACGCCCGCGCCGTTTTCCATACCGAGCCGAAGCGGCCCGAACACTGCACGATCGTGCATCGGGTCCGACACTCCGCCCAACCCGGCAGATGTATTGCCGCCCGCGGATGTTTGCCGTCGCTCGCGCAGTCCAGAGAACGAACGAACATGGCCTTGATCAATATCCGCAACCTCGCCGTCACCCTCAGCACGTCGCTGTTTTCCAATCTCAACCTTTCGATCGCGGCCGGCGATCGCCTCGGCATCGTCGCCGCCAACGGGCGCGGCAAGTCCACTCTGCTCCGATCGATCGGCGGCAGCTTCGAGCCGACGGCTGGCGAGATCACCCGCTCACGCGGCCTGACCATCGGCCATGTCGAGCAGAACGTGCCGGCGCAGCTGCTGCCGTTGTCGTTCCATGCGGCGGTTCTTTCGGCATTGTCGAGCGAGCAGGCGGACAGCGAAAGCTGGCGCGTCGATATCGTGCTCGATTCGCTCGAGGTGCCCGAAGCCCTTCGTGAGCGCGCCGTCGCGGACTTGAGCGGCGGCTGGCAGCGGCTGGCCCTCCTTGCCCGCGTCTGGGTCACGGATCCCGACGCGCTGCTCCTCGACGAGCCGACCAACCATCTCGACCTTGCCAAGATCGCCCGGCTCGAATCCTGGTTGAACGCGCTTCCGCGCGACGTGCCGGTGCTGATCGCCAGCCACGACCGCGCCTTTCTCGACGCTACCACCAACCGCACGCTGTTTCTGCGTCCAGACCAATCGCCCGTCTTTACACTCCCCTATTCGCAGGCGCGTGCGGCCGTCGATGAATTCGACGCCTCGGAAGAGCGGCGCTACCAGCGCGACATGAAGGTGGCGCAGCAATTGCGTCGCCAGGCGGCCAAGCTCAACAACATCGGCATCAACTCCGGTAGCGACCTGCTGACGATAAAGACCAAACAGCTGCGTCAGCGCGCCGACCGGCTGGAGGATGCGGCCAAGCCCGCCCACCAGGAGCGTTCGGCCGGTGTAATCCGGCTCGCCAATCGCGGCACCCACGCAAAAATCCTGGTGACGCTCGATGATATCCAGGTGGAAACGCCCGATGGCACTCCGCTGTTTCGCACGGGAAAACGCTGGATCTGCCAGGGCGACCGTATTGTCCTGCTCGGCGAAAACGGCGCCGGCAAGACAAGGCTGGTCAACCTCATCCGCACTGCGATCGAGGAGCCGGAGCGCGGACCCGAAACGCTGAAAGCCACGCCTTCCCTGGTGCTCGGCTACAGCGATCAGGCGCTCGCGGGTCTTTCGGACAAGGAAACGCCGCTTGTCGCCCTCTCCCGCCGGTTCTCGCTCGGCGATCAGAAGGTGCGTTCGCTGCTGGCGGGCGCCGGTGTCGGCATCGACATGCAGGACAAACCGGTCGGCCGGCTCTCCGGCGGCCAGAAGGCGCGTCTGGCGATGCTGCTGCTCCGCCTGCGCGAGCCCAACTTCTACCTGCTCGACGAGCCGACGAACCATCTCGATATCGAGGGCCAGGAAGCGCTGGAAGACGAGTTGATGAAAAACGAGGTCAGCTGCCTGCTGGTGTCCCACGACCGCAGCTTCGTGCGCAACATCGGCAATCGTTTCTGGTTGATCGAGAAGCGGCGGCTCGTCGAAGTGGAAGATCCCGAGGCGTTCTTCGCCGCGGCCGCACAAGGCGATGTGGCCTGATCGACAGGCGACGCGCGACTGCTGTGGCGCGTCGCCGTTTGACGGGCGTGCTTACCCCCTTAATCTCCGTGTCGAACCGGAGGAGCCACCCATGAAAATCAGCGCACGCAACCGCTTCAAGGGCAAGATCGTCGATGTCGTCAAAGGGGCGACGACCGCGCATGTGCGCATCGATCTCGGCGGCGGAGCCATCTGACGGCATCGATCACCAACGAAGCCGTCGACGAACTCGGCCTCAAGGTCGGCGGCGACGCCTACGGGGTCATCAAGGCTTCCGACGTGATGGTTGCGATCGACTGAGCAATCACGCCTTCTTGCAGTAATGGGTCGTGCCGGCATCGCCGGTTTCAAAATCACCAGGCTGCGGCGGTGCAATCGGCTTGAACAGCGTGCGATCGGGCTTCAGGTCGATGAGCGAGGCAATCGAGGCCGCGCACCAGAAGCACATTGTCTTCGACCGCCTCGAGCGCCACGATCGATGTGCCGATCGGGTTCGGCCGCACTGGCGAGCGCAAGGCGAAGGTGCCATGCGTCTCGCCATTGTTGGCGGGGCTCTGCAACACGAGGTCGCGGCGCGATCGATCGAGCCAATAGAGGATCTCCAGTCGCTCGAACCGCTCGATGCCCTTCAGCGCCTCGACCCAGGGCGAAAAGATCTCGATCCGGCAGATCGGCCCGTCATGGCGCCCCTGTCGCGGGCAGCCGAGCCTTGACGCCCAGGGCGTCGAAATGCGCCCGATGAAGGTCAGCCCTGCATCGGTTGCCTCCGGCGGCGTGATCGAGACTTCGTTTTCCCGGATTTCGTTTTCGCGAACCATCTCGTATTCCTTCCTCAGGCGTTGTTTCGTGGTGCGCAGAGGCGGGCGTCGCTGCCCGCAAGCGTGCCGATCACCACATCGATGTCGTAGAGCTGCTTGAGCGCGGTCACGGTCAGCACCGCATCGGGTGTTCCAAGCGCGACGATCCGCGATTGGAACACCAACGCCACGCGGTCAGCCACCCGAAACGCGTGGTCGGGATTGTGGGTAGACAGAACGATCGAAACGCCTTCGCCGGCAAGCTCCCGCACCCGATCGAGCACCCGCATCTGATGACCGTAGTCGAGGCTTGCCGTCGGTTCGTCCATCACCAGGATCGAAGGCTCCTGCGCGAGCGCGCGCGCGATCAGGGCGATCAGGCGCTCACCGCCGCTGATCTCGGTATAGGCACGGTTCGCCAGATGGTCGATGCCGAGCCGCTCCAGCGTGGCGGCGGCCACCTCGCGGTCATGGCGGCCGGGCGTTGCAAACAGGCCCACATGCGGCGCACGGCCCATCAGCACCAGTTCCTCGACCGTGAATGGGAAGAGCGCGGCATGCGCCTGCGGCACATAAGCGATGCGCGAGGCACGGTCGCGGCCGGACCAGGAGCCGATCGGCTGGCCATCCAGCCGGATCGTGCCTGCCCTCAGCGGAACGAGCCCGAGCAACGTCTTGAACAGCGTCGTCTTGCCGGCGCCATTCGGCCCGAACAGCACGAGTACCTCGTTTTCATCAAGCGTGAAGCTGATGTCCTGGCCGACAAGGCGGCTGCCGTAGCCAAAGGCGATCTGGTCGACCTCGAGCCTCATTGCCAGCCCTTTCGCCCTGATGCGAGCAGCCAGAGAAAGAACGGCGCGCCGACGGTCGCCGTCAGGATGCCGAGCGGTACCTCGATCATCGCAATGCTGCGCGCCAGCATATCGGCGACGAGCAGATAGGCGGCGCCGAGCGCCATCGACACCGGCAGCAACCGGACGAAATCCGGTCCGACGAGGAGGCGCGCCACATGCGGGATGACAAGCCCAATCCAGCCGATGATGCCGGTGACCGAGACGGAAGCCGAGGTGATCAGCGTTGCCGCCAGCACCAGCACGACGCGCAGCCGGCCGGTGTCGATGCCGAGCGCACGCGCTTCTTCCTCGCCAAGCGTCATGACGTTCATGCGCCAGCGCAGGAGAAAGAGCGGGATGATGCCGACGACAAGCGCGGGAAGAATGGAGACGACGTCGCCTGATGTCACCGAGGCTAGGCTGCCGAGCAGCCAATAGGTGATCGCCGGCAACTGATCATAGGGATCGGCAAGGATCTTGATCAGCGAGATGCCGGCACCCACGTGCGCACCGACCGCGATGCCTGCCAGAACGAGAACGAGCACCGGATCCCGGTTGCGGATCACTGTTGCAACCGCATAGACAGACAGCACGGCGATCAGCCCGCCGACAAAACTCATCAGCTGGATGACGCCGACCGGCAACGACAGGAAGATGCCGACAACGGCGCCGAAGCTGGCGCCGGCGGAAACCCCGAGAATATCGGGCGAAACCAGCGGGTTGCGGAACAGGCCTTGGTAGGTGGCGCCGGCTGCCGCAAGCGCCGCGCCGACGGCAAGACCGGCCAGCACACGCGGCAAGCGGATGTTCCAGAAGACCGTGGCCACCGTCTCATCACTGGGGGTACCGCCGACCATTGCCCAGATTTGACCGATCAGATCGGACAGGCCCGCGTCGAATTTGCCGACAGTCATCGACAGGGCGGAAAGCGACAGGAGGCCTGCGATCGCAACCAGCGACCGTGCACCGACCCACCCTCGCCTCAGAACGATCTGCTTTGTCATTGCGTTTCCGGCAGGGCACCTTTGACAAGCCTCGTGAGCTGCGCGTCATCAAGATCCACTTGGTAGAAGAGTTTGTAGAATTCCCGCGTCTCGGCTTTCAGGTCACCCTCGTAGAAGCCGCCATAAAGCAGTGCCTCAAGCCAGCGGACCCCGATCAGGCGGTTGATGCCGGGCGGCGAATCGAACCAGCCGAATGGCATCGACGGCGCGATGAACACCTGTCCCTTCTCGACCGCCTGCACCCTGCTCCACGCCGGATCTGTCGCGACCGCTGAGGCGAACTTCGGGCTCGCGGCGATGATCATCTCCGGGTTCCAGGCGAGCAGCTGCTCCGGCGAAACCTGAGTGAGACTGCTCTTGCCGGCAACGGCCGCGACATTGACTGCACCTGCGGCTTCGAGGATCTCAAGATTGATCGAGCCTGCCAGGCCCGTCTCCAGACCATCGGGGCCACGTCCGTAATAGACCCTGGGCCGCTCGTCGGCCGGTACTGCCGCTATCGTCTCGCCGAGTTCCTTCAGCGTTTCGTCGGCATAGTCGGCAAGTTTGCCGGCACGCTCTTCGGCTCCGAGCATCGCGCCGAGGCTGCGCAAGGTCTCGGCACTTTTGCCGAACGAACCGTCGATCAGCACATAGGGAATGCCGGTCTGGCTCTGCACCTTGTCGGCAAGCGAGGCATAGGTCGCGTCCACCGTGCCGACATCGATGATGACGTCAGGCTTGGCCGCAAGCACCGCCTCGATATTCGCCGTCCCGCCCTTGCCGGTCAGGCGGCCATAGGTCGGTAAACCGCGTACGGCCTCCATTAGGTAGGGCTTTTCGTCTTCCTTCGGCTCGCGCACCCAGCCGGCCAGCTTCTCCGGCGCGATGGCATAGACCAGCACCGAGGCCGGCGGACCGGCCGCCAGCACCTTGCCAATATGGTCGGGAAGCTCGACCGTGCGACCGGCCGCATCCGTGAAGGGTTTCGCCTGAACCGCAAGCGGCATCAGGGTAAGAAGGGCGCCGAAGGCACCGGCGATAGATCTGATCATGGTGAAGCCTCGGGATGGAGGTGCGGACGATGGTTCGGCGCGACTATGGCACAGCGTTATATCCGTTGGAATATCTCGATTGATAACCCGTCTCCAGCGCTAAGGTCTTTGCATTGCTTGAGAACCTTGACTAGGCGGCCCGATCGGGCGATATCGGACCCATGTGCGAACATGACGTCCATATCGTTGCGCGTTCGGCCGGCATCCCAATAGGCGGGATGCAGGGTGATAAAGCACGCTAACGAAAGAGCGTTCGCGCACCTGCAGCCTCGCCGGAAACGGACGGGGTTCTTCTTTTGACGGGTGCGCCGTCCATCGGCATTTTTGATGGAGAATGAAATGGCACAGAACATCTACGACAAACCGGAATTTTTCGAAGGCTACAGCCAGCTCGGACGATCGGTCCATGGCCTCGACGGCGCCGCCGAATGGCCGGCAATCCGCGCCGCCTTGCCGGATTTGCAGGGCAAGCGCGTGGTCGATCTCGGCTGCGGCTTCGGCTGGTTCTCGCGTTTCGCGCGCGAGCAGGGTGCGGCCCGCGTGCTCGGGCTCGACCTGTCGGAAAACATGATCGCCCGCGCCCGGCGCGACACGCCCGATCCGGCGATCGAATACGGCATCGCCGATCTCGATCATCTTGCGCTCGAAACCGGCACCTTTGACGTCGCCTACAGCTCGCTCGCGTTTCACTATGTCGAGAATTTCGACCGCCTGGTCCAGGCAATCTACGATGCGCTGGTGCCGGGCGCGCACCTGGTGTTCACCATCGAGCACCCGATCTACATGGCCTCGCTGAACCCTGGCTGGCAGGTCGGGGAAAACGGGCAGAAGCGCTGGCCGGTCGATCACTATTCCATCGAGGGCCAGCGCACGACGGATTGGCTGGCCAAGGGCGTGGTCAAGTACCACCGCACGATCGGCACCACGCTCAACGCCTTGATGCGCGGCGGTTTCGCCATCCGTCACGTCGAGGAGTGGCGCCCGACGCCGGCGCAGATCGACGCCAATCCGGATCTCGCCGAAGAGATGGAACGGCCGATGATTTTGATCGTCGACGCCCAGCGGTAGGGCAGACAGAAGCCCGGGCCGGAACCGCACCCGGGCTTTGCCCATGCCGTCCAGTACTTTCATCCGAGGCGACCGTTTTCGGATTGACCCGGTCGTGCGATCACGCAAACGACGTCGCTGCGGTCGACCCGATGGGTCCTGACGTTTGCCACGCTCCATCGGCTATCGGCAAGGCGGGCTTCGATCCGGCTGGAAATGTCTTCGGCACTGCCCGACGGCTCGTCGTCAAAGATCAGCAACCGCCCGTCCGGCTTGAGAACCTGCGCAAGTACCGCCAGTTCGCGCGATGGATCGCCCCTTGCAAAGACACAGACACGGATGGCGAAAGCAGCATCGAAACGCGCGTCGCCAAAATCCGCTCGCGCCAGCTCAATAGCCTCAAAGTCTGCCCTGCCGACCGCGACATAGCTGGCGTTTCGTTGTTTCGCCGCCGCGATCATCTTCGCAGAGCGATCGATCGCAACGATCCGCCCATCGGCCAGTTTCTCGCAAACGCCCGTAACTGCGACACCGTGACCGCAGCCGATCTCAAGCAGCCAGTCCGATGGTTGCGGTGCGATCATTTCTACTGCCCAACCGATTCTGCCTTCCGCGTGCATGTCCCCTCCTCACGCAAGCCCGCCGTCGAGTGCGGGACGATACCATGATCGGCTTGATGGTCGTCCGGGACTTTCCGATATCAAAATAAAACCACTTGCAATATAAAATCAGTTTTGCGATGATCCGCTCATCAACGAACCGTGCCGCAAATAGCGGCAAGGGAGAATGGGAGGAACGACTATGCGCAAGGTCATCATGTGGGACATGGTCAGTGTCGACGGCTTCTTCGAAGCACCAGGCCATGACATCAGCTGGTTCGTCTTCGAGGACGAACTCGCAGCCTATATCGGCGAGACCCAGCTTGAGGCCGATACGCTGCTCTTCGGCCGGGTGACCTATGAGATGATGGCGTCTTACTGGCCCGAAGCCGAAGGCGATATCGCCACCTTCATGAACGGCGTCGAGAAATACGTCTTCTCCCGCTCCCTCAAAAGCACCGACTGGCACAACACCACGCTCGTTACCGGCGACGCGGTCGCCGAAGTCGAACACCTGAAGGCGCTTGGGGGTGGTACCATCTTCATTTTCGGCAGCGCCGATTTTGCCGCAGGCCTGGTGGAAAAGGGCCTTGTCGACGAATACCGGCTTGGCATCAATCCGGTACTGCTCGGCGGCGGCGTGCCTCTGTTCAAATCGTTGCCGACGCGCACCACCCTCAAGCTCACCCACACGCGACCGCTCAAGTCCGGCGTCGTCATCCTGCATTACCAGCCGCAGCCGGATGTCTGATCGGGGCGCTCGCCCCGCGGCCGCTCCCGATGCGCTGTTGCGGCCAGGGTCCGCCTCTTGACATCCCTGCCCGATCGTCCGACTTCATCAGGCAGAATGAAGGAGACGGCAGCATGAGCGAGACAGCGCGCACGACGATCGACCAGAGCGAAGTAGACCGCTTTTCGGCCATGGCCGCCGAGTGGTGGGATCCGACGGGAAAGTTCCGGCCGCTGCACAAGTTCAATCCGGTGCGCCTTGCCTATATCCGCGACAGGGTTGCCGAGCATTTCGGCCGCGATCCGAAGAGCCCGCAGCCGCTGAAGGGCCTGCGCCTGCTCGATATCGGTTGCGGTGGCGGGCTGCTGTCGGAGCCGATGGCCCGCATGGGCGCTGACGTCGTCGGCGCGGACGCTTCGGAAAAGAATATCGGCATTGCCAAGACCCATGCGGCCGGCAGCGGCGTTAACGTCGATTATCGGGCCGTGACGGCCGAAGCCCTCACGGAAGCGGGCGAAAGCTTCGACATCGTTCTCAACATGGAAGTGGTCGAGCACGTCGCCGATGTCGATTTCTTCATGACCACCTGCGCCCATATGGTTCGCCCCGGCGGCCTGATGTTCGTCGCCACCATCAACCGCACGATGAAGGCGGCGGCATTGGCCATCTTCGCCGCCGAAAACGTTCTGCGCTGGCTGCCGCGCGGCACGCATCAATATGAAAAGCTCGTGCGCCCCGAGGAATTGGAAAAACCGCTGGTGGCAAGCGGCCTGGAACTGACCGAACGCACCGGCGTATTCTTCAATCCGCTGTCCAACCAGTGGAACCTGTCGAAGGACATGGACGTCAATTACATGATTGTCGCCAAGCGCCCGCTCTAACGCAGCCGGCCCTTCGCATCCGCATCAAATCCTATGCAAAGCCCTCCGCCGACGCCGTTCGCCGGGGGGCTTTGCTTTTAGCGCTACTGCATAGTTCCTTAAATCGGATCCGATTTTAAGGACAAAATTATGCAGCAAGTTTAAAACGCTACAGCGTCCTTTGTGCGTCATATTTGACGCACGGCGCTGTAGCGCCTCAAGCCACCTTCGGCCGCGCCTGCCACTCATGCTGAAGCAGCGCGTAGATGAACTCGTCCCCCCATTGGCCGTTGAACAGGTCGTTCTGGATCAGATGCGCCTCACGGCGCATGCCGAGCCGCTCGACGACCCCGACGGAACCGGCGTTGAGCGGGTCGAGACGGGCAAAGATCCGGTGGAAGTTCAATTGGAAGAAACCCAGGTCGAGCACTGCCCGCATCGCTTCGGTGGCATAGCCCTTGCCCGAAAATGCCGGATTGAAGATGTAGCCGGCTTCAGCCTGCCGCGCCGCCTTGCTGGCGAGCTTCAACAGCACCTCGCCGACAAGCGCGCCATCCTGCCTCCGTTCGACCGCAAAAACCGCGACATCGCCATCCGCATCGAGACGCGGGTCGCTCGCCTTGGCGAATTTTGCGCGCGCGCCGTCCTCGTCAAGCGGATTGGCATAGAGATAGCGGTAAACCTCCGGCAGCCGGTGATAGGCATGGAACCCGTCGAAATCCTCAGGCGCAAAATGCCTGATCGTCAGGCGGTCGGTGGAAATGCGAAGGTCGGAAAGATCCATAGCGCTCAAAATCCCGGATTACAAAGATCCGGAAATGGGAACCAACGATCTGTTTTTAAAGGGTGTTTGCTAGATTTCGCCTGAGAGCGCTGAAAGTCGGTGGCGCGAGCAGGCATTGCGCTCTGCAGGTCAGTTGACCTCGTCGGGCAACACCGGCAGTGGCGCGATCGCGATGCCCTCTTCGAGAAGCGCGACAGCCTCTTCCACGGTCGCCTTGCCGATCAGGCCGCGTCCATCCGTCTCGCCATAGTGGATCTTGCGGGCCTCTTCGGGAAAGCGGTCACCGACATCCTCGGCATTGTCGCGCACCGCCTTGACGAGTTCGCGGATTTTCGCGACGGTTTCCTTCTGCGCCTGGTCCATGACCAATGCCCGCGTCGCTTCCTTCTTGCGGGCGGTCGCGACCGACGGTGCCATCAGTTGCTTGGCAACCGACGTGGAATTGCAGGTGGGACAGGAGACGAGCTTGCGCTCCATCTGGCGGTCGAAATCGTCACTCGACGAGAACCAGCCCTCGAAAGCGTGGCCCTGATCGCAGGAAAGCGTGTAGCGAATCAAGCGGCAACGCCT
The DNA here is from genome assembly GCF_014851895.1 of Ensifer sp. ENS11. NCBI lineage: Bacteria > Pseudomonadati > Pseudomonadota > Alphaproteobacteria > Hyphomicrobiales > Rhizobiaceae > Ensifer > Ensifer sp. ENS11. The sequence continues at coordinate 24,754 of NZ_JACVAN010000034.1, forward strand.
CCTTTTCCGGTCGGCAGGACATGATCCAGCCCAAAGCTGCGGGCATTCCTGAGGTTCGGGATCTTGGCGCGGGCCACATGCACGGCGGCCACGTCTATTTCAGCCAGCACGATCCCCTCGCCGGCAGCACCCGCTGCGGCGAGCACCTTGCCCCAGGGGTCGACGATCATCGAATGGCCAAAGGTCTCACGCCCGTCCTCATGCACGCCGCCCTGTGCAGCGGCGATGACGAAGAAGCCGTTTTCGATGGCACGGGCGCGCAGCAGGATTTCCCAATGCGCTTCGCCCGTCTGCCGGGTGAAGGCGGCCGGTACCGACATCACCTCTGCGCCTGCAACCGCCTGCTGGCGGAACAGCTCGGGGAAGCGAACATCGTAGCAGATGGCAAAGCCCAATTTGCCGAAATCGAGGTCGGCAAGGCGTGCCGTGCTGCCCGGGGTGTAAGCAGCGCTCTCGCGCCAGCTTTCGCCATTGTCGAGATCGACGTCGAACATGTGGATCTTGTCGTAGTCACAGATTTTCACCCCATCCGGACCGAAGAGGAAACCGCGATTGGCGATCTTGCCGTCGGCAAGGGCAATGGCGGTCGAGCCCACATGCAGATGAATGCCGAGTTCGCCAGCAAGCGCTGCCGCTTCGCGAACGATAATATCGTTTGCCTCGTCCTTGAGTACGGCCCGCAAGCCGGCACGATCGCGCTGGAGCGCACCCGTCATCTCCGGCGTCTGGACATAGATCGCCCCGTGACCAGCCGCCTCGCGCACCAGCCGTGCCATCGTCTCGGCGTTTCGTGCCGGATCGACGCCAGAACACATCTGGATGGCGGCAGCCTTGAATGTCATCGCAGTCTGGCTCCTCAGGGCATTTCCCGGAAAGGCACGAAGCAGCTCTCCGTCGGAAATGCGCAAAGCTTATGAGATGGAGCGCTTCGCCACTCCATCCAAAGCGGCAACGGTCTAGGCGACGAGCATTTCGTCGAGCTTTCCGGCGCGCTCGAGCGCGTGCAGATCGTCGCAGCCGCCGACATGGATATCGTTGATGAAGATCTGCGGAAATGTGGTTCCGCCATGCGATTTCTCGATCATCTTCTGGCGCACCTGCGGATCGTAGGTTGCATCATGCTCGAGGAACGAGACGCCCTTGGTTTCCAGAAGCTTTTTGGCAGCCGAGCAATAGCCGCAGAACTGACGCGTATAAATAACGACCGAAGCCATGTTTCCTAACCGCTCCTTCACCGGCAACGATGCCGGACTTCCATTTGTCATATAAGACCGGACATGGCTCTTGCAAAGGTTAAAACCGTGACGTGGCCGGCCCCCGCCCGCTTCAGCGCGCGGGTCGCGGCCGAAACGGTGGCGCCGGTGGTATAGACATCATCGACGAGAACGATGCGTTTTCCGACGAGACCTTGCTTGCCGCTTTCGGTGACGGCAAAGGCGCCGCGAACATTGTCTTCACGCGCCTTGGCGCCGAGCCCGACCTGCTTGGTCGTGCGCCTGATCCGGCGAAGCGTTGTCGGCAGGTAGGGCCGCCCGGACAGTGCGGCGACGGAACGGGCAAGCTCTGCCGCCAGGTTGTATTTGCGCCCCCAGAGCCTGAAGGCATGCAGCGGCACCGGGATGATCGCATCCGCGGAGGCGACGGCACCATCGCTCGCCCGGACCATCCATTCCGCCATCATCGGAGCAAGATCGGTGCGGTCCCGATATTTCAGCCCATGCACGAGTTCACGCGCGATGCCTTCGTGGATCGCAACGGAGCGCAGGCGGTCGAACACCGGCGGATCGGCGATCGCCTCGGGCGACACCGTTCCCTCGCCGTGATCATGGGCAAACGGCAGGCCGAGGATTTCGCAGTAGGGCCGCTCGAGCAGTTGAAGCGTCGACCAGCAGGGCGCACAGACGGCCCGGTGACGACCCATCAGGCGTCCACAACCGCAGCAGACGGGCGGGTATACGACGTCGATGAGATCAACGCCGATCCGCCGCAGAAAGGCCAGGCAATCCGCCAGGCCAAATTGCCGCTCTTCCCAGTTCATGAGGTTGACTTTGCCGTCGTGTGGGTTTCTTTGCAGGACGCTGTAGCACTTTGAAATTCTGCATGTTTACTCCCTTAATCGGTTTCGATCCGGGGAAGCAATCATGCTGCCGGAGCAGAGTACCGTGGAAATCATCTTTGACCAGAGCCTTGTCGAGGCCCACCGTCGCCGGGCGCTGCGCAATGCCGACCCCAAGGCAGCCTTCCTCCTCGATATCGTCGCACAGGAGCTGGCCGACCGTGTCAGCGTCGTCGAGCGACAGTTCGACAGGGCTATGGAATTGCACGGCTACACTGGCGCAACAGCCCTTCGGCTTCTGGAAACCGGCAAGGTCGGAACGGTCGAGCGGGTGGAAACGGATCCAGGCTTCGGCACGACCGCCATGCCGGTCGCGATTGCGCCACTCGAGCGCATCCCGGCCGAGCCCGAGACACTCAATCTTCTCGTCTCCCCGCTGTCGCTGCATCTCACCAACGACACGCCCGGCGCCTTCATCCAGGCGCGCCGATCGCTGAAGCCGGACGGGTTGTTCCTGGCAGCTATTCCCGGCAATGGAACGCTGAACGAGTTGCGCGAGGCGTTGCTTGCCGCCGAGGCCGAGCTGACCGGGGGCGCAAGCCCGCGCGTCGTTCCCTTCGCCGACGTTCGCGACATGGGCGCATTGCTGCAGCGGGCGGGCTTTGCCCTGCCGGTGGCGGACGCAGAGACCTATACGGTGCGCTACGATTCGCTCTTCGCGCTGATCCGGGATTTGCGGGCGATGGGCATGACCAGCCCGCTTACAGCGCGCAGCCGGACACCCGTGTCCCGGCGCTTTTTCCTGAGGGCTGCGGAAATCTATGCCGAGCGCTTCTCCGACCCGGACGGCCGCATCCGCGCGACCTTCTCCGTCGTCTACCTCTCAGGCTGGGCACCGCACGAAAGCCAGCAGAAACCGCTGAAGCCGGGCTCTGCCAAACAGCGGCTGTCGGAGGCTCTTGGGACGAAGGAAAGACCGGTCTAGGAGCATTTCCAGGAAAAGTGCCAGCGGTTTTCCGCCAGGAAATGCGTAAAAACAAAGAGGTGGCGCGCTCTGCGACCTCGTCCAAAGCGGAAACGCGCTAAGCGTCCGGTCCGATCAACGTCAACTCATTGCGTTCTGGAATGTCGTTGTCAACAGCTCGAAGATGGCCGTAAGCGCTGCCTGTATCTGCTCCATTCCGAGAAGCAGGCTGACAGAAATGATCGCTGCGATGAGACCGTACTCGATCGCTGTGGCCGCGCTTCTATCGCGAATAAGGCGCTTCAACGTGTCCATAGGTCCCCAGCCCGGTTGGAACTCACTTCCCGACCGGCAGACACGCAAGGAACCAGTCCGACGCGCCGCCCGGATCAGCAGCCACTCTTGCTGCCGTCGGCATCGATGATGCAGACCGCACCCGGCATTTCCTGAAGCACGCTGCGGCGCACGGTATAGCGCTTGGTGGTGCCGTTCGAGGGGATAGAGCCGGTCGAAATATTGTCGTAGTCCACCGGCGTGTTCGCCAGCATGCGCTTGTCCGTCTTCGAGGACAGCATCGGTGTCAGGATCAACGTCAGTGCAATCACCGCTGTTCCAAACAGCAGCGACAGATTGAGCACGCCTGTCCGGCGGGACTGGCTCGTCGCCATGTCCTTCTCCTGAACCGTCCTCCAGAAATCGTCGTCTACCATCCAAGCCTCACAAACGCAGAAGGTGCGGCGAACGGGAGCATCCTTCCCAAGCTTCGTTTGCCACATTGTCCGAAACCGATACGCCGCTCGCTGAACGTTACGCACCGAAACTGAATTGAAGTTATCTTTGCGGGAGGGAGATAAACGATCGATTAATAATCGGTCGGTTTTTGGGTAGGTTCAGAGCAAATCCATAAGAAATGGGATGAGCGGCTCATCGGCAGGAGGCATCGGGTAGTCGCGCAGTGCCTTGGAGCGCACCCATTTGATCGCCTGGCCCTCCCGCCCAATCGCCACGCCTTCATAGCGACGGCAGACATAGAGCGGCATCAGCAGGTGAAAATCGTCGTAGGTATGGCTGGCAAAGGTCAGCGGCGCCAGGCAGGCAACCTTGGTCTGGATGCCGAGTTCTTCGTCCAGTTCGCGGATCAGCGTTTCCTCCGGCGTCTCGCCGGGCTCCACCTTGCCGCCGGGAAATTCCCAGAGGCCGGCAAGCGATTTGCCCTCAGGACGCTGCGCCAGCAGGATGCGGCCATCAGAATCCACCAAGGCGCAAGCCGCGACGAGAACGATCTTCTTTCCGATAGCGTCCATCATTCAAGCTTTCGGCGTGCGGTAGAGATAGCTGTAGACATCGCGGAAACCGGCGCTGCGATAAAGCGCCAACGCCGCCTCGCTGGTTGCCTCGACCTGTAGCCATGCCTTCTTGGCGCCGCGCAGGCGCGCCCAGCGCAACGAAACGTCGAGCATGGCTTTGCCCAGCCCCTGTCGACGGAAATGCTCATCAACGGCAAACAGCATGATGCCCGCGAGATCGTTGTCCTGAACGACGAGCGATACCGCCGTCGGCCCGCTTTCCACGTCCTCGAACAGGAACAGCCCGCTCTCCGGCTTGATCGAATTGATGATCTCGGCCAGTGCCGCCTTGGTCTTGGGGTCTTCCTTGCCGATGCGGATGCGTGCGTCGACGAAGCGGCCGACGTCCTTGATCGGCAGATGGTCAATGCCATCACCAAAGTCGCGCTCGGCGATATCAGCCATCATCACGGTGCTATGGGAGAAGGCGGTCCAGCCTTCGGCATCCATGTGGGCGATCAGTTGCGGCGGCGTCAGCGGCGTCTGTCGCACGGTCAGTGGCCGGTCGTAGTCGGCAAAGCGCCTGGCAGCCTTTTCCAATCGAACAGGGATGTCGCGGTAATCGGAGGGATCGAGCGGGTTGACCGAATTGAGACGCTTGGAATCGTGGCCAGCATTCAGCCGGATCAGCCAGCTGCCGTCATAATGGACCGACGCCGCCGGCCAGGCGCGAAAGCCGACGGCCTCAAGCCGCCGTACGCTCGGAAGATCAACCATCCGCTTGTCCTTGCCTTCAGCCGCGGCATCGCCTGCGGACGGCTGGGTCTCGATCGATGTCATCTGCTTACCCCCAACAGGCCAAACCAATTACCGACAATGCGAGCAGCTTTGGGAGCTGCAAGCCCCGGGGGAGCTGCAAGCCCCGGGGAAAAGACTGCGCGCGAAGACGTCAGCTTCTGTAGTCGCCGTTGATCTCGACATATTCCTTGGTGAGGTCGCAGGTAAAGACCGTCGCACGTCCGGCACCAAGCCCGATATCGACGCGGATCGGGATATCCTGCGCCTTCATGACCGCCGTGGCGGCGGCTTCCGAATAGGTAGGATCGCGCTCGCCCTCGACGGCGACCCGCACATCGCCGAACCAGATGGCCAGCCGGTCGCGCTCGGCCATCTCGCCGGACTTGCCGACGGCCATGACAACGCGTCCCCAATTGGCGTCCTCACCCGCAACCGCGGTCTTGACCAGCGGCGAATTGGCGATCGAAAGCGCGATGCGCTTCGCGGCCGCGTCGTTCTCGGCACCCTCCACCGTAACGGCAACCATCTTGCGCGCACCTTCGCCGTCGCGAACGACCTGGAGAGCCAGATCGCGCAACAGATCGTTGAGGGCCGCCCGGAAGGCGTCGAGCTTCGCATCGGAAGCATCCGTCACTTTCCGCTGGCCATCGCCGGCAGCAGCACCGGTCGCAAACAGCATCAGGGTGTCGGACGTCGACGTGTCGCTATCAACGGTAACCGAATTGAACGTCGGGCCGACTCCGGCCGAAAGCAGCGCCTGCAGCGCCGCTGGCGCGATGTCGGCGTCGGTAACGACGAAGGAGAGCATCGTCGCCATGTCAGGCGCAATCATGCCAGCACCCTTGGCGATGCCATTGATCGTCACCTTCACGCCGTCGATCTCTGCGCTGCGGGTGGCGACCTTCGGATAGGTGTCCGTGGTCATGATCGCCTTGGCGGCCTCGAACCAGAAGTCTTCGCGGCCGGCAGCGGCGAGATCGTCGAGCACGCCTGCGAACTTCGTCGCGTCCAGCGGTTCGCCGATGACGCCGGTCGAGGCCAGAAACACCTCACTCTCGGCGCAACCGGCAGCCTTCGCCGCCGATTTCGCGGTCAGTTCCGTCGCGTCGCGGCCCTTCTTGCCGGTGAAGGCATTGGCATTGCCGGAATTGACGACAACCGCACGCGCAACGCCGCCGCCAAGGCTCTGGCGGCAGAAGTCGACAGGCGCTGACGGGCACTTGGAGCGGGTGAACACGCCGGCAACAGCCGCAGGCTTGTCGAAAACCATCATCAGCACGTCGGTACGGTTCTTGTACTTGATGCCGGCGGCGGCAGTTGCCATGCGAACACCGCGCAAGGCGGGCATTTCGGCAAAGGTTTTCGGAGCGAGCGGAGAGACGGAACCGGACATGGGAAACCTGCGTGAAGAACGTGGGGTCAAGGTGGCGTTGCGACAAATGCCCGAGCGGCTTTCGGGCCGTCGGGCATCGACAAGAAACGTAGATCGGCGAGCCTTGCCTAAAGCACAACCCGCCGGTCGAAATTACTTGGCTTCCTGCGCCTTGTTGGCCTCGTCGTAGGCCTTCTTCAGAGCCGGATCGGAAATCTCGACACCGGCGTCCTTCTTGGCAGCAGTAAGAAGCTCAACGTATTTGTCGCGCATGACAAGCTGACGAACCTGCGGCTCGACCTGCTCCAGCGCCGGCGGGGCCTGCGGACGCTTGTCCTCGACCAGGATGACATGGAAGCCGAATTGCGTCTTCACCGGCGTCTTGGTGTAGGCGCCCTTATCGAGCGTGAACACGACGGCGTCGAATTCAGGAACCATGCGGCCCTTGGTGAAGTAGCCGAGGTCACCGCCGTCATCCTTGTTCGGATCGGAGGACTTGGCCTTGGCCAGCTCGACGAAGCTCTTGCCGGCGTCGAGTTCCTTGATGATTTCCTTGGCCTCTTCCTCGGTCTTGACGAGGATATGACGTGCCTTGATTTCTTCCTGCACCGGAACCGCGGCGATTTCCTTGTCGTAGCGTGCCTTCACCTCTTCCTTGGTGATCGCGTCGACGACGTGCTTCTTGAAGAAGGCGTTGTGCAGTTCGCGCTCGGTCAGGTAGGCCAGACGCTGCTTGAAGGCCGCGTCGTCCTGAAGGCCTTCCTTCTCGGCCGTCTTCGACAGAAGCTTGACGTCGATGACAGCCGAAAGTGCTGCGGCGCGCTTCTGGTCTTCCGGCATCTGCTGCAGCTGCGGGTCGAGACCACCAAGGGCGAGGTTGAGCTCGGACTGGCGCACTTCTTCGCCACCGACCGTGGCGATGACAGGGTCCGCATCTTCGGCGCGCGCGACACCATGAACGGCGATCGCCGCAACCAGGGCCGCAGCGGCCAGGGTCTTAAACTTCGACATGCTCGTAACCTTTCACCTTTGGCCGTCAACGCGATTGCATTGGGCTCGTAGCGGCTGAACACCACCAGAATGTGGCGGTTCTGTAGCCGTCCAGCCACGCAAGTGCGTTGACATAATTCGACCCCCCTCTTATCTGTCACGCAACCTCGCGTCCAGAACAGTTTCCGGGCGTTTCACGGCATTGCGCGGTTTTGACGGTGCGGCCAGTGGAACCCAAGGCAACAAAAAAGAAAGGACCATTCATATGGTCAGTCTCGGCGGCCTAGCCCGCAAGTTGTTTGGCTCCTCCAACGAACGCCGTGTGCGTGGCTACAAGGCCAGAGTGGATGCCATCAACGCTCTTGAAGCCGATATGAAGGCTTTGTCGGATGAGGCACTCGCCGCCAAGACCGTGGAGTTCCGCCAAGAGTTCGCAGACGGCAAGACGCTCGACGATCTGCTGGTACCGGCTTTTGCCGTTGCCCGCGAGGCGGCCCGCCGCGTCCTCGGCCTGCGCCCCTTCGATGTGCAGCTGGTCGGCGGCATGATCCTGCATGAGCGCGCCATTGCCGAAATGAAGACCGGCGAAGGCAAGACACTCGTCGCGACCCTGCCCGTCTATCTCAACGCGCTTGCCAGCAAGGGCGTGCACGTTGTCACCGTCAACGACTACCTGGCCCAGCGCGACGCCGCCACCATGGGCCGCGTCTACAGCTTCCTCGGCCTGTCGACCGGCGTGATCGTCCACGGCCTCACCGACGACCAGCGCCACGCGGCCTACGCCTGCGACATCACCTACGCAACCAATAACGAGCTCGGCTTCGACTATCTGCGCGACAACATGAAGTATGAGCGCGCGCAGATGGTCCAGCGCGGCCACTTCTTCGCCATCGTCGACGAAGTGGACTCGATTCTCGTCGACGAAGCGCGCACGCCGCTGATCATTTCCGGCCCGCTCGACGACCGCTCCGATCTCTACAACACGATCAACGAGTTCATTCCGATGCTCTCGCCGGAAGACTACGAGATCGACGAGAAGCAGCGCTCAGCCAACTTCTCCGAAGAAGGCACCGAGAAGCTTGAAAACCTCTTGAAGCAGGCCGGCCTGCTCAAGGGTGAATCGCTCTACGACATCGAAAACGTTGCGATCGTCCACCACGTCAACAACGCGCTCAAGGCCCACAAGCTGTTCCAGCGCGACAAGGACTACATCGTACGCAACGACGAGATCGTCATCATCGACGAGTTCACCGGCCGCATGATGCCGGGCCGCCGCTATTCCGAAGGCCAGCACCAGGCGCTCGAAGCCAAGGAAAAGGTGCAGATCCAGCCCGAGAACCAGACGCTCGCCTCGATCACCTTCCAGAACTATTTCCGCATGTATTCCAAGCTCGGCGGCATGACCGGTACGGCCTCCACCGAAGCAGAAGAATTCGGCAACATCTACGGCCTGGAAGTCATTGAAGTTCCGACCAACCTGCCGATCAAGCGTATCGACGAGGACGACGAAGTCTATCGTACGCAGGGCGAGAAGCTCAAGGCGATCATCGACGAGATCAAGTCGGCGCACGAGCGCGGCCAGCCGATGCTGGTCGGCACCACGTCGATCGAGAAGTCCGAACAGCTTGCCGATCTGCTCAAGAAGTCCGGGTTCGACAACTTCCAGGTGCTGAACGCGCGCTATCACGAGCAGGAAGCCTTCATCGTGGCCCAGGCCGGTGTACCGGGTGCGGTGACGATCGCCACCAACATGGCCGGTCGCGGTACCGACATCCAGCTCGGCGGCAACGTCGACATGCGCATCCAGCAGGAACTCGCAGAGGTCGAGCCCGGCCCCGAGCGCAACGACCGCGAACAGGCGATCCGCGCCGAGGTGCAGCAGCTGAAGGAAAAGGCGCTGGCAGCCGGCGGACTTTATGTTCTCGCCACCGAACGCCACGAAAGCCGCCGTATCGACAATCAGCTGCGCGGCCGTTCCGGCCGTCAGGGCGACCCCGGCCGGTCCAAGTTCTACCTGTCGCTTCAGGACGACCTGATGCGCATCTTCGGCTCCGACCGCATGGACGGCATGCTACAGAAGCTCGGCCTCAAGGAAGGCGAGTCGATCGTCCACCCCTGGATCAACAAGGCGCTCGAGCGTGCGCAGAAGAAGGTCGAAGCCCGCAACTTCGACATCCGCAAAAACCTTCTGAAGTACGACGACGTGCTCAACGACCAGCGCAAGGTGATCTTCGAGCAGCGCATCGAGCTGATGGATGCCGAGAGCGTCACCGAAACCGTCACCGACATGCGCACCGAAGTCATTGAGGACATCGTTTCCAAGCGCATCCCCGAGCGGGCCTATGCCGAGCAGTGGGACGTCGAAGGCCTCAAGGCCGACGTGCAGCAGTACCTCAACCTCGACCTGCCGATCGCCGAATGGGCAGCCGAAGAAGGCATCGACGAGGCGGACATCCTCGAGCGTGTGACGGCGGCCACCGACAAGGCGGTTGCCGACCGTGCCGAGCGTTTCGGTCCCGAGATCATGCAATATGTCGAGCGCTCGGTCATCCTGCAGACACTCGACCACCTCTGGCGCGAACACATCGTCAATCTCGACCATCTGCGTTCGGTCATCGGTTTCCGCGGCTATGCCCAGCGCGACCCGCTGCAGGAATACAAGTCCGAGGCCTTCGAACTGTTCCAGGCCCTGCTCGGCAACCTGCGCCAGGCCGTGACGGCCCAGCTCATGCGCGTCGAATTGGTCCGCGAAGCGGCCGAGGCGCCGCAGCCGGCGCCGCCGCTGATGGAAGGTCACCATATCGACCCTCTGACCGGCGAAGACGATTTCGGTCGCGGCTCCGACTCGCTGCTGGCGGTCGCACCGGCAAACCGCAACCCGGCCGATCCGTCGACCTGGGGCAAGGTCTCGCGCAACGAAGCCTGCCCGTGCGGTTCCGGCAAGAAGTACAAGCATTGCCACGGAATTTACGAAGCCTGATCTGAAGATGCCGCCTCCGGGCGGCATTTTTGTTTGTGGGGCCGCAAAGCGCGCAGACCGCCCTGTCGCCAGGCACAGAGTTGCCCGCTTTGCCGTTCGACCATCGTGCTCACGGCCGGCGATCCAGCAGCATCCGATCGGCCCCTTTCCCTGAGGCAAGGACCCCGACTGAACCGTTTGTTAACGCTGATCTGGCACAACCAAACCCTGTATTGCGTAATCTCAGGGTGTTCTCGTGTTCATGGCGGTATGTCAAACAGCCGGACGAATGCTGCCGTCGGCGCTGCGACACCGCCTGTCTCCGCTCATCGGCGTGCTGGTCGCCGCCCTGACCGAACAGGACCCGAAGAATACGGCGCGACGTATGGCGCTTGTCGCCTTCGTCATCCGCATCCTCAGCGCCGCAATCGCATTCCTCTCCCAGATCATTCTTGCACGCCTGATGGGCGAGTTCGAATACGGCATCTTCGTCTTCGTCTGGGTGTTGGTGATCCTGTTCGGCAACCTGTCCTGCGTCGGCTTCCATTCCGCCGTCATCCGCTTCCTGCCTGAGTATCAGGCAACCTCCGCGCTCGCTGAAATTCGCGGGCTGACGACCACCGCCCGGATCTTTGCGCTGATGTCGGCAAGCACACTGGCCATCGTCGGCTTCCTGGGGTTGTGGCTCTTCGCCGACCGGATCGAGGACTACTATCTCGTTCCGCTCTATCTCGGCCTGTTCACATTGCCGATGATCGCGCTTGGCGATGTGATGGACGGCACCGCCCGCGCCCATGGCTGGCCGCTTTCGGCAATGAGCCCGACATTCATCATTCGCCCGCTGCTTGTGCTCGGTTTCATGGTGCTGGCAACAACGATGGGCGAGCCGCATACGGCGCCGACCGCCATCGCGGCAGCCATGGCCGCCGCCTATGTCACGACCGTCAGCCAATTCCTCGCCCTCACCTGGCGCCTGCGTTCGCGCTATGTCAGCGGCCCGCTTCGCATCGAAATGGGACGATGGCTCAAGGTCGCGGTGCCGATCTTCCTGATCGACGGCTTTGGCTTCCTGCTCACCAATTCCGACGTCGTCATCGTCGGCGTCTATCTCAAGCCCGACGATGTCGCGGTCTATTTCGCCGCCGCCAAGACGATGGCGCTGGTGCACTTCGTCATGTTCGCAGTCAAGGCGGCCGCCGGCCCACGGATTGCAGGCGCCATGGCCGCACGCGACCGCAGGCAATTGGCAGGCATCGCCGTCGAAAGCGCGCGCTGGGCATTCTGGCCGTCGCTCATGGTCGGCGCAGCGGTCCTGCTTGCCGGCCCCTTCCTGCTCTCGCTCTTCGGTCCCGCTTTCCTCGGCGGGCTGCCGCTGATGGCCATCCTCTTTGCCGGCATCATGGCCAAGGCCTTCATCGGACCTGCCGAAATCCTGCTGACGATGGCCGGCCAGCAGATGCTCTGCGTGATCCTTTACGCCGGCGCACTGGTGGCCAACATCACGCTAAACTTGTGCCTCATTCCACTTTTCGGACTAACCGGTGCTGCATTTGCAACCGCCGGTGCTATGTTCGTCGAGGCTATGCTGCTTCATTTCGCCGTAAGGCGCACCTTTGGCTTCGCACTCTTCGCTTTCGCAAGCGGGCGTTCGAGCCATGACAACAACGGGGCGATCCATCCATGATCGGCAATACCAATCTTCCCGCTGACGCAGACGATAGGGCTGCTCGCATTCTTGGCGGGCTGGCACCGATGGGCCACTCCCATCCGCAGGCCGAGCACATGCTCGAGGTCGGGCGCCCCGGACGGCATCTTTCGATCTACCCGGCCAAGGCCGGCTACGAATTGCAGCGTGAGCTCGACTTCCTGTCGAACCGGGCGCTTGAGCCGAACGTGTTCTTCACCGGCCATTTCCTGGCGCCGGCGATGCCCAGGCTCGAGGAACGCGTGATCCGGCTGGCCATCATAAGGGACAATGACGAGCGCCGCAGCCGCATGCGCTTCCTGATGCCGTATTCGATCGAGAAGCCCGGTTTTTCGATTGGCGCCTCGATCATCCGCGCCTGGTCCAATCCCTTCGGTCCGCTTGGCGTGCCGCTGCTCGATGCCGAAGACGCCGCCGAAACCATCGACAACCTGTTCGAGGCCCTGACCAATCCGTCGGCAAGCCTCCCCCCGGTTCTCGTGCTGCCGGATCTACGCCTCAAGGGCAAGTTCGCGCAGCTGGCGCGCGCCGTCGCCATCGGCCGGAACCTGCCGCTGACGGTAACCGACACGTTCAGCCGGCCGATGCTCGAAAGCCTGCTCGACGGTCCGACTTATCTGAAGAAATCGATCAGCCCGGCACATTTCCGCGAATTGCGACGCCAATGGAATCAGCTGGAAAAACGCGGGCAGCTTGCCTATTCGGTCGCGCGCCAGCCGAGCGAGATCCGCATTCGCATGGAGGAGTTCCTTGCGCTGGAAGCGTCCGGCTGGAAGGGTCGCGAGCGGAGCGCCATGGTGCTGGACCGGTTCCGCGCAGCCTTTGCCCGCGAGGCAATCACCAACCTCGCCGAAGCAGACAGCGTCCGCATCCACACGCTCGATCTCGACGGCAAGGCGATCGCCTCGATGGTGGTGTTCCTGATGTCGGGCGAGGCCTATACATGGAAGACGGCCTACGACGAACGTTACGCGAAGTTTTCGCCCGGCAAGCTGCTGCTGGCGGAGCTGACCGAATGGCACCTCGATGACGCCAACATCGCCCGCTCGGATTCCTGCGCCGTTCCCGACCACCCGATCATGAGCCGCTTCTGGCAGGAACGCGAAGAGATGGGAACACTCGTCATCGGCCTGCAGCAGACGCGCGACCGCGACGTCCGCCAGGTCGCTGCCCAGCTGCACCTCTACCGCAACACCCGCAACATGGCGCGGATGCTGCGCGAAAAGATCAAGGCGCTCGCCGGGCGGTGACCTCGTTCAGGCCGAGGGTGAGTGCGGCGGCTCCGCCGCTGCCCGCTCGCGCAGGAACCGGCGAATGACCTTGCCCGATGTCGTCAGCGGCAGGCTGTCTACGAAGGCGATCTCGCGCGGATATTCGTGCATCGACAGCCGCGTCTTCACCCAGTCGCGGACGGACTGGGCCGTCTTTTCGTCGCCAGCCACACCCGGTCTCAGAACGACATAGGCCTTGACGATTTCCGTGCGCAGCGCGTCGGGCTTTCCGACGGCCGCGGCCAGCTGCACATCCGGATGGCCGGCAAGGCAGTCCTCGATCTCTCCAGGACCGATGCGATAGCCCGAAGAGGTGATCACGTCGTCATCGCGCCCGAAGAAGGTGAAATAACCTTCGCCGTCCATCACGCCCTGGTCGCCGGTTGTCATCCAGTCGCCGATGAACTTTGCTTCGGTGGCCTTGTCGTTCTTCCAGTAGCCGAGAAACATCACCGGATCCGGCCGTCGGATCGCCACCTGGCCGACGGCTCCCGCCGGCAACTCCCGGCCGTCGGCATCGATGATCGCCACGCGATGCCCCGGCGCCGCCTTGCCCATCGAGCCAGGCTTTACCACACCGAGATCAGCGGCGGACGAAATGACGATGTTGCACTCCGTCTGGCCATAGAACTCGCTGACATCGAGGCCGAGCGCGGCCCTGGCCCATTCGAAGGTTTCGCGCCCGAGCGCCTCGCCGGCCGAGCCGATGGTTCTGAGGTTGAGACGATATCGCTCGCGTGGCATTTCGATCGCCTTCATCAGCCGCAGCGCCGTCGGCGGAATGAAGGCGTTGCGGACATCCATCTCTTCCAGAATGCGAAAGGCGGTGTCCGGATCGAACTTCTGCGCCGGTGACGAGACGACGGGGACGCCGAGCAGCAGCGAAGGCAAGAGCGCGTTCAGCAATCCGCCCGCCCAGGCCCAGTCCGCAGGCGTCCACATCCGATCACCCGGTTGCGGCAGGAAATGATGGTGAAACTGAAACCCCGGCAGATGGCCGAGCAGCACCCGGTGGCCATGCAGCGCGCCCTTGGGCGGCCCTGTCGTCCCTGAGGTGTAGATCATCAATGCCGCATCGTCGGGCGTGGTATCGGCGGCAACAAAACCATCGGCATCGCCTGAGGCAAGGTCGGTGAAGTCGAGCGTGCCGGGAACGCGTTCGGCGCCGGCCAGCACGACCAGCCGTAGATCCGGCAGCCGGTCACGGATGGCCGCGACCCGCTCATGACCGAAAGCATTGGTGACGATTGCCGCAGCACCTGCGTCCAGCAGGCGGTACTCCAACGCCTCTACTCCAAACAGCAGGGCCAGCGGCAGGGCGATCGCGCCGAGCTTGTAGATGGCGGCGTGCGCGATGGCAGCCTCGAACCCTTGTGGCAGCAATATCGCCACCCGGTCCCCCGGCCTGATCCCCTGGCGTTCAAGCCCGCGCGCGAAGGCCGAGGATTGCTGGGAGAAGGCGCCGTAAGTCAGCGTTCGATGGCCGCCATCCGGGTTGAAATGCTGAAGGCAGATGCGCTCCGGCTCTTTTGCCGCCCAGGCATCGCTCACCGCAACGCCGATGTTGAACTTCTCGGGGATCTGCCACTGGAAAGCGCCGTAGAGTTCGTCGTAATTCTCGATTGTCGGTAACATGGCCCCGCCGCAACAGACTTCTGCTGCACTGCACCTAACATCTTCGCCCGCCTCTGTTCAATGACCCGGCATGACGAGGGCGACCTCACTGTCTATGTCAGCGCCACGATTGCAGGCCCGAGGATGGTCAGCAGGATGTTGCCGATGGCGCCCCTGTTGCAGTGGCTCGCATCAAGCGGGCAGTAGACAGATTCGCCACTCACGGACGTCAAAGATGGGATGCGGGATCGACCGGTGCGGGAAAAACTGAGTGATGGTGCCCCATGCCGGGGTCGAACCAGCACTCCTTTCGGAACTCGATTTTGAGTCGAGCGCGTCTACCAATTCCGCCAATGGGGCTCAGGGATATAAGATATCAGCGGCTGGGATTTACACGAAGGTTTTTGCCGTGGTCAACCATCAATTTCAACGAAAGCACGTCGCCCAAAAGTGTGCACCGGTTTTGCGACTACGGCATGCACAAAAGCAGGAACGCAAACGTGCGGCAAGCGATCCCAAGAGATCGCGACACGGCTTGGCGGAGCGACAATCACGAAAGCGTGCAAACATGACGCAGAGGACGCGATTTACAGCACGCGCCGTCGCACCTAAGAAGGCCTTATTCAGTTGCAATGCAGCATATGCCGGATACTGATCCGTTATGCTTTCCAGCATGAGGTACGCATGATCGACGCTTCCACCGCTACCCGCCACCACCTGTTCATCGCCGTTCTCCTGACGCTCGGCATGGCGGCGACCGTCGGCGGTGCGCTCGGTTTCGAGCATATCGGCGGATATATCCCCTGTGCGCTCTGCCTGCTGCAGCGCGATCCCTACTACTACGGCATTCCGCTCGGCATTCTGGCTGTTATCACCAGCGCCTTGAAGCTGCCGACCTGGACGACGCGCACCCTGCTTCTGGCGATCGGCATCCTGATGCTCGTCGGCGCCGGCATGGGCGTCTATCACTCGGGCGCCGAATGGGGCTTCTGGGAAGGTCCGTCGACCTGCGCCACGACAGCGCAGGGCGTATCGTCCAATGTCGGCGATCTCCTGGGCGACCTCGATTCCAAGCACGGCCCGTCCTGCACCGAGGCGGCGCTTCGGGTGCTCGGCTTGTCCTTTGCCGGTTGGAACGTGATTGCCAGCCTGATCTTTGCAGCGATCGCCTTGCGCGGCGCCGCAAAGGCCTGATCTGCGAGGCCGGAACGGCCGACCCAAAAGTAACGCCGCATGATGAAGGATCACGCGGCGTGCTCCATGCCCCAGCTCAGGGCCGGACTTCGTCCAGAAAGCAATGGTCCAAATGCCTCAGGGCTGCAGTTCGACATCCCAGTAGAGATAGTCCATCCAGCTTTCATGCAGGTGGTTCGGCGGGAAAAGCCGGCCATTGTTGTGCAGGTCCTGCACCGTTGGCTGGTAGGGCCTCTGGTGCGGGAACATGCCGGCCTGCTTCGGCAGCTTGCTGCCCTTGCGCAAATTGCAGGGCGAGCAGGCCGCAACGAC
Organism: Ensifer sp. ENS11; assembly: GCF_014851895.1. Taxonomy (NCBI): domain Bacteria; kingdom Pseudomonadati; phylum Pseudomonadota; class Alphaproteobacteria; order Hyphomicrobiales; family Rhizobiaceae; genus Ensifer; species Ensifer sp. ENS11. The sequence goes on from NZ_JACVAN010000034.1 coordinate 41,275, forward strand.
GTTTTCCCAGGTCGTCTGGCCACCATGGGCGCGGGGCACCACGTGGTCGAAGGTCAGGTCGTCGGGCGTGCCGCAATACTGGCATTCGAACTTGTCGCGCAGGAAGACGTTGAACCGGGTGAACGCCGGATGACGCGACGGCTGCACGTAGCTCTTGAGGCAAACCACGCTCGGCAACCGCATCGAGAAGCTGGGCGAGGAGACCGAATGCTCGTATTCCGCAAGGATAATCACACGGTCAAGGAAGACGGCCTTGATCGCGTCCTGCCAGGACCAGAGCGACAAGGGGTAATAACTCAGCGGCCGATAGTCAGCGTTCAAGACGAGCGCTGGTAAGGCCTGCGGTGAGACTGCAATCGTCAAGCGTATTCTCCTGATCGATTCGGCATCTGCACCTTCTATATTAGGCCCGTTGCAACAGGATTGTGAAGCCGGAAAGAAAAAAGCGAACAACGGATTCGCTTTTTCCTTCAAGGTGTCACAGGAACAGCATCCCGCCGCATTTCTTGGGCGTAATAGGCCCAGAACAGACGTGCCGCGACGCTGCGCCAAGGCGCCCAGGACGCGGCCAGCGAATCAATCTCGCGGGCGGTCGGGCGCAGTTCGAGACCGAGCCCGTGGCCGATCGCGTTCTGAAGCGCGACATCGCCGGATGGAAAGACATCCGGATGCCCGGCACAAAACAAGAGATAGACCTCCGCCGTCCAGCGGCCGACGCCCTTGATGGTCGTCAGCTCGCGGATCGCCTCCGGGGCTTCGACATTGCAGATCGCGTCGAGGTCGATTTCGCCGGCAACGACCACCTGCGCAACCCGCCTCAGCGCATCGGCCTTGGCGCGGGAAAGCCCGATCGCCCGGCAATCCTCGTCGCTGAGCGTCAGGGCGGCAGGTGCGGTAATCTCGCCGAGCGAGGCTTCCATGCGTTTCCAGATCGCCGCAGCGCTTGCCTTCGATACCATCTGCGACACGATGATGCTGGCGATACCACGATAGCCTGGGTCGGTTCGCCTGAGCGGCACCGGCCCGGCCCTGGCCACGACATGTTCGAGACGGGCGTCGAGCATCATCAGGCCGGCAAGCCCCGCCTCGATGTCCTCATGTGTTCGGATGATCCGCATGGCGCCTCCAAAAAGCGGATGATTTTTATACCGCTTCCATGCCAAAGGGAAACGATGGCAGACACGTCATCCACGCAACCCGTTTTCCGTTTCGCACCGAGCCCGAACGGCCTTTTGCATCTGGGCCACGCGCTGTCGGCAATCCTCAACCACGATATGGCAAAAGCGTCGGGCGGACGGTTCCTGTTGCGCATCGAGGATATCGACCGGACGCGCTGCCATCCGCAATTCGAGGCCGCGATCTCTAGCGATCTCGCCTGGCTCGGGCTTGAATGGGAACAGCCGGTGCGCCGGCAATCGGACCACCTCGACCTATATGCGTCCGCACTCCAGCGGCTGAACGACATGGGCCTCGTCTATCCCTCGGTCCTGTCACGCGGCGAGATCAAGGCGGCGGTTGCCGATGCCGAAGCCCGCGGCAATGCCTGGCCGCGCGATCCGGACGGCGCGCCGCTCTACCCAGAGCGCGAGCGCGATCTGGGGGCCGATGCGCGCAATGCCATCGTTGCCGGCGACAAGCCCCATGCCTGGCGGCTGGACATGAAAAAGGCGGTGCTTGCGGCGGGCGCACCGCCGCTGACCTGGCAGGAAACCGGCAGCGGGCCAGATGGAGAGACGGGCCTCATAACGGCGGATCCGGCGGCCTGGGGCGACATCATCCTGTCGCGCTCCGATGCGCCGTCGAGCTACCATCTGTCTGTTATCGTCGACGATGCACTGCAAGGCATAACGCACGTGGTGCGCGGCCGCGACCTTTATCATGCAACCGCGGTGCACCGCCTGCTGCAGCGGCTGCTGGACCTGCCGGAGCCGGTCTACCACCATCACCGCCTGCTGCTCGGCGCCGACGGCCGCAAGCTTTCCAAGAGCAATCGTGACACTGGCATCTCGGCCTTCCGCGAGGCCGGCCGCTCGCCGGCCGACATCCGTGCTTTGGTCCTCTGATGGAATTCAGTCCTCGGTAGTGCGGGGGCTCTGGAAGCTGCGCCGCACCATGCGCTTGACCCGGTATTTGAGGATCGCCGCATTGATCTCTGCGCCGATGATGAAGATCGCCGCGACCATATAGAGGAACACCAGTACGATCATGATCGAAGCGAGACCGGCATAGGTCGAGACATAGGTCGCAAAGGTCGAAAGATAATAGGCGAAGGTGTAGCCGCCGATCGTCCAGCAGAGCAGCGTCAAGAAAATACCGGGCAGCACGTCAATCACTTTGCGGTGACCGTCCGGTAGCCAGAGATGCGACACCAGGAGCCCGCCCGTCACCACGACCAGGGCCAGTGGCAGACTCCAGTTGTCGACGGTTGCCAGCACGCCGTCGAGCCAGGGCAGCCATTCGCCGGCATAACGAAGCGCCAGCGGCACGGCGACGAGCAGGATGCTCAGCGCCGCCAGGATCAGCACCCCGGCAATCACAAACCCGAGGCTGGCAAGGCGCGTCACATACCAGTAGCGGCTTTCCGTCACCCGGTAGGCGCGGTTGAGCGAGACCCGCAAGGCCTCGACCCCATTCGAGGCGAAATAGGCGGCCGCGAGCACCGAAACGGTCAACAGGCCGCCACGCGGAATGGTCAACACCTGGACGATCTCGTTGGCGATCGGGGTAGCGATCGATTCCGGCCAGGCGTCGAAAATGAGATGGACCGCAGTCTCGGCAAACTGATCGGCACCAAGGAAGCTGCCGAGCGCCGTGCCGAAAATCAGGAAGGGGAAGACAGCAAGCAGGGACGAAAGCGCCACATGGCTCGCCATGGCCCAGCCGTCGTCCAGACTGAAGTGCCATAGCGCATCGAACACGACTTTCCAGGTGATGCGAATAAACGCTGGCATTTCCACTCCGGCCCAGTGGCGCCGCGGTCGCGTGCCTTCGCATGCGGATCCTGCGGCGCCGTTCCATGGCATTGACGCTCGTCCGACCGCGACAGCGTACACGGGTTTCGGCTCGCGCAATTCAATTGTATCCCGCCGATGAATATGGGAAACGGGGGCAGGATTGCTACAGGAATCGACAGGATGTCCGATCGTCCCACAATCATTGTCACCGGTTGTTCATCCGGGATCGGCGCCCATTGCGCCCACGCGCTGCATGCGGACGGCTGGCGGGTGTTTGCGACCGTGCGCCGTGACGAAGATCGAGGCGCCCTTGAAAGCCAAGGCATCGAGACCTTCCTGATGGACTATACCAAGCCGGAAACGATCGCCGCCCTGGTCGAAGCGGTGATGGCGCGCTCGGGCGGGCGCATCGATGCGCTGTTCAACAACGGCGCCTACGGCCAAGCCGGCGCGGTCGAGGACCTGCCGACCGAGGCGCTCCGGCTGCAGCTCGAAACCAATGTCATCGGCTGGCACGACCTGACGCGCCGGGTGATCCCCGCCATGCGGGCGCGCGGAAGCGGCCGCATCGTGCAATGCTCCTCCATCCTCGGCATTGTGCCCTACCGCTGGCGCGGCGCCTATAACGCATCGAAGTTTGCGATCGAGGCGCTGTCGCTGACCCTGAGAATGGAACTCGCCGGAAGTGGCATCAAGGTCAGCCTGATCGAGCCGGGGCCGATCGCCTCGAAATTCACCGCCAATGCCGTGACCTATATCGAGCGCTTCATCGACCTGAAGAATTCGGTCCACCGCGCCGAGTACGAGCGGCAGATGCGTCGCCTGAAAGGCGAGAGCAAACCGGTCGCGGGCAAGCTTGGACCGGATGCCGTATATGCAGTCCTAAAGCACGCGCTGGCGGCAAAGAGACCGAAACCGCACTATATTGTAACAAGGCCCGCCAAGCAGGGCGCGTTCCTGAAGAAGCTCCTGCCGGCAGCATTGTTTTACCGCATTATCGGCCGACTCGGCTGAGTGAAAACGCAAGGGAGCATTCGATGTCCAGTTTCGTCACCGGCCTGACCCTGTTCGTCATGGGGCTGGTCGTCATCGTTCTGATCCGCGGCCTCTTGAACATGATGAGGGGTGGCAGCAGCAGCAAATCCAACAAGCTGATGCAGGCCCGTGTACTGCTGCAGGCAGTCGCGATCGTATTGATCATGCTGACGCTATGGATCACCGGCGGCGGCCGCCCCGCCTAAGGAACGTGACGACACCATGGTCAAGCTCAACAAGATCTACACCCGGACGGGCGACAACGGCACCACCGGGCTCGTCTCCGGTCCGCGCCGCCTGAAGAGCGATCTCAGGGTCGATGCCTATGGCGCAGTCGACGAGACCAACGCCTTTGTCGGGCTTGCCCGGCAACACACCGCCGATGTCGCCGATCTCGATGCCACCTTGATGCGGATCCAGAACGATCTCTTCGATCTCGGCGCCGATCTCGCGACACCCGACACCGGCGAGAAGCCGGAATACGAGCCGCTTCGCATCGTCGCAAGCCAAGTCACCTGGCTCGAAACCGAAATCGATCGGCTGAACGCCGATCTCGAACCCCTGCGCTCCTTCGTTCTGCCGGCCGGCAGCGCCGCATCGGCCGCACTGCATGTGGCGCGAACCGTCGCCCGGCGTGCCGAACGGCAGATGGTGGCACTTGCCCAGCTCGAAGCCGAAATCGTCAGCCGCGAGGCGATCGCATATATCAACCGGCTGTCGGATTTCCTGTTCGTCGCCGCCCGTTGGGCAAACGACAAGGGCCATGCCGACGTCCTTTGGATTCCCGGCAAAAACAGATAACGTTTCCCCACTGCACAATCTCACCCTTAAGTCGGGCTCGATTAAAAGGTGAGACTGTGCAGTAAAACAAAGTGTTACGGCGACCATTGCGCGTCTGGACAGGCGCGGCGCCGTAGAATCACGCTTCGGGAGACCGCATGTTCATACCGCTTCACGATAAGAACACCCTGAAGCACATCAAGGTTCAGTATGTGACGATCAGCCTGATTGTCATCAACATCGTTGTTTGGCTGATAACCGGGCCGATCGCCACGGAAGAGTTCGCCAACGCGACGCTTCTGGGCTTCGGCTATATCCCGGCGCTCATCTTCGATTATGCCCAGCTCGATCCGTCGCTGATCATCGTGCCCGACGGTTTCACCTTCATCACCTATTCCTTCCTGCATGGCGGCTTCATGCATCTGGCGATGAACATGCTGTTTCTCTGGGTGTTCGGCGACAATGTCGAAGATGCGCTCGGGCACTTTCGCTTTCTGCTGTTCTACCTTGCCTGTGCCGCTGCCGGGGCCTTGGCCCATGGCCTGTTCGACCCGGCATCGGAAGCGCCTCTAATCGGCGCATCGGGTGCGATCTCCGGCGTGGTCGCCGCCTATTTCCTGTTGCATCCGAAGGTGCGCGTCTGGGTGCTGGTGTTTTTCCGCATCCCCCTGCCCCTGCCGGCGGCCATTCCGCTCGCCTTCTGGATCGGGCAGCAATTCTTCATGCTGGTGGTCGATCCGGGCAGCGGCGTCTCGTGGAGCGCCCATGTCGGCGGCATCGTTGCCGGGCTTGTCCTCGTGGTCATTTTGCGACGCCGCGGCGTGCCGCTCTTCGACCGGACGATCGTCACGCCGCGCGCCGTCGAGCATAAGGTGGAGTCCGTCGTCGTCACGCCGCAACCCACGCCGGAAACGCGGAAGCCGCCGACACCCTGGGGTCGACCAACCGTTTGAAACCGCCGGCTTGGCATTTCCAGCGCCCCGGTTTCGTCACCATTTCAAAGGCTTGATCGTCGCCGCATGATCGCGAAAGAACCGTCATGCCGCATCTGCGAAGAGGTCTTGTCAGCTCACTTTCTTACGTGTACGTAAACGTTATTCCAATTCTCGGGATTATATCGATTTAGCGTCATGCACAGTGATTGTAATTGGAGAAAAAACGCGTATCGATGTCGCCAACCGACAATCAGGCGGCTCCGTTAAGGCGCATTTTCCTGCGAAAGCTCTTGGAGGGAAGAATCCATGAAAATACTTGTGACGGTCAAGCGGGTGGTTGACTACAACGTCAAGATCCGGGTGAAGGCTGACGGCTCGGGTGTCGAGCTTGCCAACGTGAAGATGTCGATGAACCCGTTCGACGAGATCTCGGTGGAAGAGGCGCTGCGGCTGA
>NZ_JACVAN010000035.1:0-41382 GCF_014851895.1 Ensifer sp. ENS11
GCCAAGGCGGCGGAAATGGCCGATGCCGCCGAGCGATCGGGGCTGGTGACCATGGTCAACCTGACCTATCGCAATGTCGCGCCGCTGCAGAAGGCGCGGGCGATGGTGCTGGCCGGCGACGTCGGCAAACTGCGTCATCTGGAGGCGTCCTATCTGCAGAGCTGGCTCGTCTCCAAGGCGTGGGGCGACTGGGCGACGGAATCGCAATGGCTCTGGCGGCTGTCGACCAAACACGGCTCGAACGGTGTGCTGGGCGATGTCGGCATCCATATCCTCGATTTTGCCGGTTATGGCGCCGGCACCGAGGCCGAGCGGATCTTCGCGCGGCTGAAGACCTTCGACAAGGCGCCGGGAAACCGCATCGGCGAATATGACCTCGACGCCAATGACAGCTTCGTCATGACGGCCGAGTTCGGCAACGGCGCCATGGGCGTGATCCATGCCAGCCGCTGGGCCACCGGCCATCTCAACGAGCTGCGGCTGCGGCTGCATGGCGACAAGGGGGCGCTCGAAGTGGTTCATACGCCCGATGGCTCGACGCTTCGCGCCTGCCTCGGCACGGATGTTGAAACGGCAACCTGGCGTGATGTCGATGCCGGCACGGTGCCGACCAACTACCAGCGCTTCGTCGCCGCGGTTCGGGATGCCAAGACGGTCGAGCCCGGCTTCCGCCATGCGGCAAACCTGCAGAAGGTGCTCGATCTGGCGATGGAGACCGAGGCGGAAAGGCGCGAACTCTCGGTCTGATAAACGCCTCAGCCGGCCGGCGGGGCGGTGGAGTTGCGCATGACCAGCTCCACCGGCCAGACCTCGTTGAGGTCGGCGGCCGGCGTGCCCTGAAGCAGATCCAGAACCATTTCGGCGATCCGCGTTCCCGCAGCGCGGATTGACGAGCGTGTGGTGGTGAGCGTTGGGATCAGGTTCTCGGGGCTGAGATACGGAAAGACGTCGTCGTGGGCGATCAGCGAGATATGTTCGCCGACCGTCATTCCGGCGCTGCGGATTGCCCGCATGGCGCCGAGTGCCGACATCATCGAGCCGGCCAGCACCGCCGTCGGCCGGTTCTCCTGAGCCAGAAACCCCTGCATCAGGCGAAAGCCCATCTCGTCGGTGAAATCGCCGTTGCCGAGCAGGTTGGGATCGATGCCGATGCCGCGAGCGCCAAGCGCCGCCGCATAGCCATCCTGGCGGTGTTCGGTAAAGGTATAGCCGCGATGGCCGTTGACGAGCGCGATGCGGCGATGACCGAGCGCGGTCAGTAGGTCGGTTGCCTGGCGGATCGCGCCGTAATTGTCGATGTCGAGAAAGGCGAAATTGCCTGCCGTCTCGGTTCGTCCGTGCAGGACGAAGGGCAGCCGCAGGTCTGTCAGCAGAGCGATGCGGGGATCGTCGACCGCGGGCGAATGCAGGATCACCGCATCGACGCGCTTGCTGGCTGCAAGCCGGCGATAGGTCGCAAGCTCCGCTTCCCGACTGTCGACGGTTGAAAGCAGGATATCGACGTCGGCCTGTTGCAGCCGGCTACCGAGCCCACCCATGAACTCGCTGGTGTGCGGGCCGAAATCGCCGCCGCCGCGAAAGACGATGCCGATGGTGCCGACGCGTCCGGTCGCAAGCCCAAGCGCGCTGGTGTTCGGTCGGTAACCAAGTTCGGCCGCCGCCTTCAGCACCCGTTCGCGCGTCGCCTTCTTGACTTCCGGATAGCCGCTGAGCGCGCGGCTGACCGTCGTTTGAGATAGCCCCAGCCGGCCTGCGAACTCCTTGAGATTCATTTCATTTTCCCGTTGCCGTGGAGATCATAGCCTACCGGGCTTTGCCCGTGCAACAAGGCATGGCGTCAGGGGGCAACAGTCGAGCCGACGGTATTTTCCACTGATTGGCCAAGACGACGGACCTGATTGCCGTAGTTGGCGCGGGTACGCGGGTCGAAGATCATGATCGGCGTGGACACCGCGATGCTGGCAGCACTGCCGACGGTCTGGGCGGTGCCCAGCGCCACCGCGCCGACGCGTTCGCCGAGGCCGACATCGGAATCGGTCACCGTCTGCCCGGCGATCAGCCGGTTGCCGAGCAGTTGCACAACCTCAGGGCTTTCGGCGAATTTTCCATGATTCAGCTTGTCGCCGCCCTTGAGTGCCGTCAGGTCGAGAACGGTGATACCGGCCTGTTCCAGCTGGGTGCGATAAGGCTCGACCGTCGGGTCGATCTGCCCGAGCCGATCGATATTGCCGGAGATCCGGCGCGAGAGGTTGAGCGCGCGGTCGTCGCGTGACACGAACAGCGTGAATTTCGGCCGTGCCTTGCCCATCGCCTGGATCTGCTTGCCGAACACGTCGACGTCGAGATCCGGCGAGGCGAGAATGACGTCGGTAATCTTCGGTGCAATGCGGCCGTCGCGGATTGCCATCTGTCTGAGCGCCTCGACCGTGACCCAGGATCCCATCGAGTGGGCCATGACGGTGATTTCGCCGACCTTCGGGTCGCGGGAAGCGCGGCGCAGCAAATCTTCCAGCGCATCGCGGGAATAGTTGGTGCTTTCCTTGTCGTAATTGTAGTCGAAGACGCTGGCGCGCGACGGCCAGGTGAAGATCACCGGCGCGACGTCCGTTCCTGAATCGTGGACGATCTGGGCATAACGATAGACCGCATCCTCATAACGGTTGTTGAAACCGTGAACGAAGATCAGCACGCGCCGGCTTTTCGGCAGGTTGCCCTTCAGCCAGGACTGCGCATCATCCTTGCCCTTGAGCGGCGTTACGCTGACCGTTGAAAACTCGCGTTCGGGATTGGCAGGCAGTTTCTTCGGCCATTGAACCTGACCGACCTCGCGGTTCTTGCCCGGCGGGATCGAGACGACGATTTCCGTCAATGAGAGTTCGTCCGAGCGCTCACCGCTGAAAAGCACGCCCGGCTCAGTAGAGGGCGCGCGGGTGGTGGCGACCAGCAGGTCGACCTCCGAAGCGCCGCCGGCCGTTCCCGAGGGAACGAGCACGCCGACGGGCCGGCTGGCGCAGGCTGCGAGAAAGGATGCCAGGAACAATATGCTGGCGACGCGGCTGATTTGGCCCGGTCGGCCAGCCAGAGAGAACAAACGCAGCAACAAAACCCCCAATGCCGCATCATGCGGCGTGCCGATCCGTCATCGGGACCAGGCAATTCTCTTGCCTGAGAAATGGCAGGATTTCTGCCCTCGGAATAGCTTTTCGGCCTGTTCGGGACCTTTCTGGCGTCGCACGTGCGGCAAACATGCAACATTTCGCGACAGGCGGCCCTGGGTAAAACCCCTCGATATTCATTGAAAAGGGTTTGACCTTTCAATAGCATCCGATCTTCCTTCTTTCGGTGCGGCATCGCATGCCTCATCTGATCTCCCTGAAAACATAAGGAAATCCGGAATGCAGGCGGTTTTCGATGGCCATAATGACGTGCTTCTGCGGCTGTGGCAGAACGCACGCAAGGGAAGCGACTCCGTTGCCGAGTTCGTCGAGGGTACCGATAAGGGGCATATCGATGCGCCACGTTCGAAAGCCGGCGGTCTCATTGGCGGTCTCTGCGCCATCTACGTGCCCTCCGGCGATCTGGTGCTGGCGGGGCCGGACGAGAACGGCCACTATGTCACGCCGCTCTCGGCACCGCTCGAGCATTTGCCGTCGCTCGGCGTTGCCGTCGAGATGGCCGATATTGCGGTTCGTCTCGACCGCGCCGGTGCCTGGAAGCTTTGCCGGTCGACGGCGGAGATCCGCGATGCAGCCGGGCAGGGCACTTTTGCATCCGTTCTGCACATGGAAGGCTGCGAAGCCATTGGTGCCGATCTGTCCGCACTCGAAACCTTCTACGCCGCTGGCCTGCGTTCGCTTGGACCGGTGTGGAGCCGCCACAACGTCTTTGCCCACGGCGTGCCCTTTGCCTTCCCGATGTCGCCCGATACGGCGCCTGGCCTGACCGAGGCCGGCTTCGAACTGGTGAAGGCGTGCAACCGCTTGGGCATCCTGATCGATCTCGCCCACATCACCGAGAAGGGCTTCTGGGATGTCGCCAAGACGAGCGACCAGCCGCTGGTTGTCAGCCATTCGAACGCCCATGCACTGACGGCGGTTGCGCGTAATCTCACAGACAAGCAGCTGGATGCCGTCAGCGAGAGCAAGGGGCTCGTCGGCCTCAACTACGCAACCACGATGCTGCGCGCCGACGCGCAGGAAAATGCGGCGACACCGCTTTCCGATATGGTCCGCCACATCGACTACATGGTCGAGCGCATGGGCATCGACTGCGTCGGGCTCGGTTCGGACTTCGACGGCGCGACGATACCGGAAGACATCGCCGACGCTGCGGGCAGCCAGAAGCTCGTTGCCGCGCTTAGTGGCGCCGGATATGGTGACGCCGAACTGGCAAAGATATGCCGGGAGAACTGGCTGAGAGTTCTGGGGCAGGCTTGGCACGAGGCCGCCTGATCCATGAAGAAGAGCCCCCAAAGGGCACAAACGAGGGAACTGCAAAAAAATGATGCACAAGCTCAATGGACGTCTTCGTCTTCTGACCGCTTCGGCAGCGCTGGCCATGGTGATGGCCGCGACCGCACCGGCCTTTGCCGAAACGCCGAAGGACACGCTGGTCGAAGCCTTTGCGATCGACGACGTTATTTCCATGGATCCGGGCGAAGCCTTCGAGCTGACCGCGGCCGAAATCACCGGCAACACCTACAGCATGCTGGTGCGCCTCGACATCAACGACACCACCAAGATTGTCGGCGATCTCGCCGACAGCTGGACGGTTTCCGATGATGGTCTGACCTATACGTTCAAGCTGAAGTCCGGCCTGAAGTTCGCCTCCGGCAACCCGGTAACCGCTGCTGATGTCGCCTGGTCGTTCGAGCGCGCTGTCAAGCTCGACAAGAGCCCCGCCTTCATCCTCACCCAGTTCGGCCTTACCGGCGACAACGTGACGGAAAAGGCCAAGGCCGTAGACGATACGACCTTCGTCTTCACCGTCGACCAACCCTATGCGCCGAGCTTTGTCTTGAACTGCCTGACGGCGACCGTTGGTGCCGTGCTCGACAAGAAGCTGGTGCTCGAAAACGTCAAGCCGGTCACGCCAACGGATGACTACAAGTACGACAACGACTTCGGCAACGAATGGCTGAAGACCGGCTATGCCGGTTCGGGTCCGTTCAAGCTGCGCGAATGGCGCGCCAACGAAGTCATCGTTCTCGAGCGCAACGACAACTACTATGGCGAACAGGCCAAGCTCGCCCGCGTCATCTATCGTCACATGAAGGAAAGCTCGGGCCAGCGCCTGGCGCTGGAAGCCGGCGACATCGACATCGCGCGCAACCTGGAGCCGGGCGATTTCGACGCCGTTGCGAAGAATGCCGACCTCGGCACGACCAATGCGCCGAAGGGCACGGTCTATTACATCAGCCTCAACCAGAAGAATGCCAACCTTGCCAAGCCCGAGGTGCGCGAGGCCTTCAAGTATCTGGTCGATTACGATGCGATCGGCTCGACGATCATCAAGGGCATCGGCGAGATCCACCAGAGCTTCCTGCCGAAGGGCGTGCTGGGTGCCCTCGACGAGAACCCCTACAAGTTCGACGTCGCCAAGGCGAAGGAACTCTTGGCCAAGGCCGGTCTCGCTGACGGCTTCACCGTCACCATGGACGTGCGCAACGGCCAGCCGGTCACCGGCATTGCCGAATCCTTCCAGCAGACACTCGGCCAGGCCGGCGTGAAGCTGGAGATCATCCCCGGCGACGGCAAGCAGACGCTGACGAAGTACCGTGCCCGCAACCACGACATGTATATCGGTCAGTGGGGCATGGACTATTTCGACCCGAACTCGAATGCCGAAACCTTCACCAGCAACCCGGACAACTCCGACGAAGGCAAGAACAAGACGCTTGCCTGGCGCAATGCCTGGGACGTTCCGGAACTGACGAAGAAGACCAAGGATGCCCTGCTCGAGCGTGACAGCGCCAAGCGTGCGGAAACCTACAAGGAACTGCAGAAGACCGTTCTCGGCGAAAGCCCGTTCGTGATCATCTTCCAGCAGACCGAAGTTGCCGGCTACCGCGGCAACGTCAAGGGCCTGAAGCTCGGCCCGAGCTTCGACACCAACTTCGTTGCTGGCATCTCGAAGGAATAACCCGAAAGGATAGTTCCCTTGAGCATGAGCGGAACAGAACGGATGGGCGGGCGCCGACGCGCCCGTCCGGCGAAGATCATGGGCGCCGTGTTGCGCTTCCTCGTGATCGTCGTCACCACCTATCTCGGCCTTCTGGCCGTGACCTTCTTCATCGGCCGGGTGATCCCGATCGACCCGGTGCTCGCCGTCCTCGGCGACCGGGCGCCGACGCATGTCGTCGAAAGGACGCGCGAGGCGATGGGGCTGAACCTGCCCCTGTACCAACAATTCTTGATCTATGTGCGCCAGGCGCTGACCGGCGACTTCGGTATTTCAGTGCTGACGACCAACCCTGTGATGACCGATATCCGCCGCGTGTTCCCGGCGACCATGGAGCTTGCGACGCTCGGCACCCTGCTCGGCGCCATCTTCGGCGTGCCGCTCGGTGTTCTCGCTGCCGTCAAGCGCGGCAGCATCGCCGACCAGATCGTGCGCATTATCGGCCTTGTCGGCTATTCCGTGCCGATCTTCTGGCTGGCGCTGCTGTCGCTCCTCGTGTTCTACGCCCGGCTGAAGTGGGTCGCCTATCCCGGCCGTATCGATATCGTTTTCGAATACACCTTCACGCCGATCACCGGCTTCTACCTGTTCGACGCGCTCTGGCAACGTCAGTGGGATGTGCTGTGGGACGTCTTCCGCCACATCATCCTGCCGGCATCGCTGCTCGGTTATTTCTCGCTGGCCTATATCAGCCGCATGACGCGCAGCTTCATGCTCAATGAGTTGCAGCAGGAATACATCGTTGCCGCCCGCGCCAAGGGGCTCTCGGAATCCCGCATCATCTGGGGCCATGCGCTGCGAAATGCCGCCGTGCCGCTCGTGACCGTGATTGCGCTTTCCTATGCCGGGCTGCTCGAAGGTTCGGTCTTGACCGAAACCGTCTTCGCCTGGCCGGGCCTTGGCCTCTACATCACCAATTCGCTGCAGAATGCCGACATGAATGCCGTTCTCGGTGGCACCATCGTCATCGGTTCGGTCTTCATCGGCATCAATCTGCTGTCCGATCTTCTCTATCGGACGCTTGACCCAAGGACGCGCCAGCGATGAGCACCGTCACTGAAACACGCCCGATGACACGCCGCGAATGGCTGTTGTCCGACCGGCCGCAATCGCGCACCCAGGCGCGCCTCGGCCGCGCCTACATGACCTGGCAGCGCTTTTCCGCCAACAAGCTGGCCGTTCTCGGCCTGTTGATCCTGCTGGCATTGGTGTTCGTCGCCGCTTTCGCCAACGTGCTGGCACCGCATTCGCCCTATATCGGCGACCTCGCCAATGCCCGCTTGCTGCCGCCCGGCACCCAGGGTTATCTGCTCGGCACCGATGATCTCGGAAGAGACATTCTCTCTCGGCTCATCCACGGCTCGCGGCTGACGCTTGCCGTCGTGCTTTTGGTCGCGATCATCGCCGCACCCGTCGGCCTCATCGTCGGCGCGGTCGCTGGCTATGCCGGCGGATGGGTCGATGCGGTGCTGATGCGCATCACCGATATCTTCCTCGCCTTTCCGAAGCTGGTTCTGGCTCTCGCTTTCGTGGCAGCGCTTGGCCCGGGCATCGAGAATGCCGTCATCGCCATCGCCATTACCTCCTGGCCACCCTATGCCCGCATTGCGCGCGCCGAGACGCTGACGGTGCGCAATTCCGACTACATCGCCGCGGTGCAACTGATGGGCGCGTCGCCGACCCGCATCGTCTTCCGGCATGTGATGCCGATGTGCATGTCGTCGCTGATCGTGCGCGTCACACTCGACATGGCCGGCATCATCCTGACGGCCGCGGGCCTCGGCTTCCTCGGCCTCGGCGCACAGCCGCCGCTGCCGGAATGGGGCGCGATGATCGCATCCGGTCGCCGCTTCATCCTCGACCAGTGGTGGGTTGCCACCATGCCCGGCGTCGCGATCCTGATCGTCAGCCTCGGCTTCAACTTGCTTGGCGACGGCCTGCGCGACGCGCTCGACCCGCGGGAGAGCGGACAATGAACCCGCTTCTGACCGTTGACGACCTGAAGGTCTCGTTTCCAACCCGCACAGGGGTGGTTGAGGCCGTGCGCGGGGTCTCGTTCACGCTCGGCCGCGAGCGCCTCGGCATTGTCGGCGAGAGCGGCTCCGGCAAGTCGCAGACGGGGCGGGCGATCATGGGTCTGACGCCGGCGCATGCGCGGGTCACGGCCAAGACGCTTTCCTTCGAAGGCATCGACCTGCTTTCGGCCGCGCCGAAGGTGCGTCGGGATTTGCGCGGCAAGCGCATCGCCATGATCCTGCAGGACCCGAAATACTCGCTGAACCCGGTGATGAGCATCGGCCGGCAGATTGTCGAGACCCTCAAACGCCATGAGAGCGTCAGCCGCGCGGAAGCGCGTGAGCGGGCGCTTGACATGCTGGAGGCCGTGCAGATCCGTGATCCCGGGCGCGTCTATGATCTCTACCCGCACGAAGTCTCGGGTGGCATGGGGCAGCGCGCGATGATCGCGATGATGCTGGTGGCTGGCCCGGAACTTCTGATCGCCGACGAACCGACTTCGGCGCTCGACGTGACGGTCCAGCTCGAAGTGTTGTCGATCCTCGACAAGCTGGTCGCCGATCGCGGCATGGGCCTGATCTTTGTTTCGCACGACCTGCGGCTGGTGTCGTCGTTCTGCGACCGCGTCATCGTCATGTATGCCGGAAAGATCGTCGAGGAACTGGCCGCTTCCGACCTCGCAAACGCCAAACATCCCTATACCCAGGGCCTGTTGAACTGCATGCCGGCCATCGGTTCCGATCGCCATCCCCTGCCGGTTCTTGATCGCAAACCGGAGTGGGCCCTATGACGACCGCCACCGTATCCGTCGAAAATCTTGTCGTCACCTATGACGAGTTCAAGGCGCTGGACGACGTCAGCATCGACGTCGCGCCCGGTGAATCCTTCGGGCTCGTCGGTGAATCCGGTTCGGGCAAGTCGACCTTGCTTCGCGCGGTCGCCGGCCTTGCGCCGGTGACGTCAGGCAAGGTCCGCGTGCATGACCGGGTTCTGATCGGCAACCGCCGGGACAAGGCGTTTTATCGCGACGTGCAGATGGTGTTCCAGGACCCCTATGGTTCGCTGCATCCGCGCCAGACGATCGACCGCCAATTGCTCGAACCTCTCGCCATTCACGGCGTTGCCGATGGCGAACGCCGCATTCTGAAGGCGCTCGATGAAGTCGGCCTCGGCTCGGGCTTCCGCTTCCGCTACCCGCATCAGCTGTCCGGCGGCCAGCGCCAGCGCATTGCCATTGCCCGGGCGCTGATCCTCGAGCCCTCGATCCTGCTTCTCGATGAGCCGACTTCGGCGCTCGACGCCTCCGTGCAGGCCGAGGTCCTGAACCTGCTCGAACAGGTTCGACGCGACCGAAAGCTCACCTTCATCATGGTCAGCCACGACCTCGGCGTCGTCACGCACATGTGCGACCGCCTGGCGGTGATGCAGAACGGACGGGTGGTCGAACGCCTGTCCTCGGCGGATCTTGTCGCCGGGCGGATCGGCGAAGAGTACACGCGCAACCTGATGGTTGCGAGCAAGGGCTTCCAGCGCAAGGGTGCCGCTGCCTGACTTCAAGGGTTGCACAGTTGGGCCTGACAGGGCCCGACTGTGGTCCAAGGACCCTGGAATAGTTGGGCCTCTCGTTGAGGCGCGCAGCGCGCGACGAGGAGCGCGCGTCACATATGGACGCCATGGCGCCTTTAAGCACGTGGCATTGATTTCTCCCGCAACCGATTCCGATTTTGGAAGAAAAATAAGGCGTTAGCTTGCCTTCTCCCAGATCGATGTGGCGTTGGCAATGACCTTGCGGATGTTGCGCTGCTCGCGCCACTCGCGTCCCATGTCGCGAATGACCGGCTTTCTTTCCGGCGAGAAGATGTAGTTGCGGTAGCCTGCGACGTAGCCTTCCAATGCCGGGTTGACGCCGGAATAGAACTGCTTCTCCGGGTCGCGCGACAAGTCCATCATCTCGGCGCAGCGGCGCGCGAACGTCCCGCGCAGGATAGATGGGGAGGTCGTGAATTTCGGGAAGGTGCGGAAGAGCGGGATCTTGATCCCAAGCAGGCGGCCATACTCGTTTCGCTGATGGAAGTGCCCTTTTCGGCGGATATCCCAGTTCTGATCGGCGGTGTGAAACGACACCTGCATGATCGACGGATCGGCAAAGGGGGCCAGCAGATCCTCGCCCACGTCGCGCAGCGCGACCCAGTCGTCTTCCAGATGGAAGACATAGTCCGACGTGGTCGCGGCCCATACTCTTGCGACTGCGGCGCAAAAACCCGGATGCTGCGGTTCGGAGATCGTCGCGTCGGGGAAATGGCCGCGAACGATGTCGACGCAGGCGGCATGATCCTCCGGCGAGCCGAAGACGGGATCGAGATTGAGATGGGCGATCCCCACATCAAAACGGCATAGGACCTTTTCACGGAAGCTGTTCAGCGTTGCTGAAAGCAACTCCGGTCGCCTGGTTGCGACAATGCAAAGATCGATCCTGGACATTGTGCTCCTGCCCGATGCCGTTTCCTTCGCCGTTATCGCGGATTTTGATGAAGAGTTGGCCTAAATCAAGCGGACGAATGGTATGGCGACGACGAAACGACCGCCCCAGGCGCGGATGGTGGCATTGTCAGCGACGATTTCGTCGGTCAGGTTCCAGGGAAGGATAACGAGATAGTCCGGCTTGGCCACCTCCAGGTGGCTCGGCGCATGCACCGGGATGTGGGTGCCGGGCAAAAGCTTGCCCTGCTTGAGGTCGTTGCGATCGACCGCAAAGGCGATCTCGCCGGGCTTCACGCCGCAGACATTGAGGAAGGTATTGCCCTTCGCGGCTGCACCATAGGCAGCGACCGTCTTGCCCTCGGATTTGGCGAGAGCGAGGAAGTCACGGAATCCCTGGCAGACAGCGGCGATGCGCGTATCGAATTTCGCGTAGGTCTCCATCTGCGTGAGGCCAGCGGCCTCTTCGCTCGCACGTATCGATGCCAGGCGCTCCGTCGCCGGGCGCGTGCCGGTTTCGGTCTGGGCGAAAACCCGTAGCGAGCC
Source organism: Ensifer sp. ENS11 (assembly GCF_014851895.1). Lineage (NCBI taxonomy): Bacteria > Pseudomonadati > Pseudomonadota > Alphaproteobacteria > Hyphomicrobiales > Rhizobiaceae > Ensifer > Ensifer sp. ENS11. The sequence goes on from NZ_JACVAN010000035.1 coordinate 11,221, forward strand.
GCCGTGGGTCGGCAACTCTTCCACATCGAAGACCTTCAGGCCGGATGCTGCAAAAATGCGTTCAACCGCCGCCAGTGAGAGATAGGAATAGTGTTCGTGATAGATCGTGTCGAACTGGACGCCTTCCATCAGGCGCAGCAGATGCGGAAACTCGAATGTTGCGACGCCATCCGGCTTCAGCAGAATTGCAAAGCCGGCGACGAAATCGGCGATGTCGGGCACGTGCGCCAGCACATTGTTGGCGGCAGTCAGGTCCGCACGGATGCCGCGGGCAACCAGGTCCGTTGCCGTCTTCCGGCCGAAAAAGGCGACCTCGGTCGGAACGTTGCGGGTCTCGGCGATCTTGGCCGCGTTGGCTGCGGGCTCGATGCCCAGAACCGGAATATCCTTGGCGACGAAATATTGCAGCAGGTAGCCGTCATTGGACGCGATCTCCACCACCTGCGAGGCTCCATCGAGCTGGAAGCGCTCGGTCATGGCATCGGCGTAGCGACGGGCGTGATCGAGCCAGCTGCTCGAAAAGGAGGAGAGATAGGCATAGCCATCGGTGAAGATTTCATCGGCCGGCACGGTTTCCGTCGTCTGAACGAGCAGGCACTCGGAACAGACCATTGCCTTTAGCGGGAAGGCGCGTTCACGCGCGATCGCTTCCTCGGTCGGCTCCAGGAAGGAGTTGGACCAGGGGGTCGATCCCAGATCGGCGACGACGGTCTTAAGCGGGGTCGAGCAGAAGCGGCAGTTGTGGGACATTGGGTCGTCAGCCTTTCATGAATGCGTCGATCTGGTCGAGCGTCAGAGCGCGAGCGTCGCCGCCCTTGCGCCAACCGTCGTACCAGTTTGCCGTCCACGCGATCGCTTCGTCTTGCGAAAGTCGGGAGGCCCAAGAGAGAGTCATGGCGGCAAGCGCCGGATCGAGCCCGAGCGTCTGCATTTCCCGCGGCTGGTCGGTCGAGGAAACATCGCGCCATTGCGGCGGCAGGCCCATCGCGGCCTGGACCGCTGAGGCGACGTCACGGACGGGGATCTGACGCTCGGCAGGCGAGGGGCCGAAGTTCAGGGCATCAACGGCAGTCTCGCCGGCATAGAGCGCTTCGGCATAGACGAAATAGCCGTTGAGGCAGTCAAGCACATGCTGCCACGGCCTCGTCGCCATGGGGCTGCGAATATCGAGCGCCTTGCCGGACAGAGCAGCGCGGACAATGTCGGGCACCAGTCGGTCGGTCGAAAAATCGCCGCCACCGAGCACGTTGCCGCCGCGTGCTGTCGCTACCCGGATGCCGCGCTCACGCAGGAAGGCATCACGCCAGGTCGAGACGACCAGTTCACAGGCGGCCTTGGAGCCGGAATAGGGATCGTGCCCGCCGAGCGTCGCATCTTCGGGAAAGTGCCTTCCGCTTTCGTCGTTGCGGTAGACCTTGTCGGTCGTGACCACGACGATTGCCTTCAATGCCGGAGCAATGCGTGCTGCCTCGAGCAGGCGCACGGTGCCCATGACATTGACATCGAATGTTTCGGCAGGGGTTCTGTAGCTTTCTCGCACCAGCGGCTGTGCCGCCATGTGCAGGATGATCTCGGGATTGCTCTTTTGCACCGCGGCCGCGAGCGCATCGGCGTTGCGGATGTCGCCGAGATGCTCCTTGCCGTCAGCCTGTCGCAAAAGGGTGTGCAACGACGGCTCGGCGAGCGGCGCCAGCGCATAGCCGGTGACGTCGGCACCCATTTGCCTGAGCCACAGCTGCGCCCAGCTTCCCTTGAACCCGGTATGCCCGGTTAGAAAGATGCGCTTGCCCGCCCAGAAGTTCCGGTTTGCCAGGCGGCTCATGCCCAGATTTTCCACGGCGCCGAGCCCTGCTGCCAGAGCTCTTCGAGTTGGGTCTTGTCGCGCAGGGTATCCATCGGTCGCCAGAAGCCATCGTGGGGGAAGGCCATCAGTTGCCGGTCTCTGGCAAGGCCCTCCAGTGGCTTGCCCTCGAAGGACGTGCTGTCGCCCTCGATGCGATCGAGAACGCTTCGGTTCAGCACGAAGAAGCCGCCATTGATGCGGCCGTTGTCGCCGGCCGGCTTTTCCGTGAAGCTTCGCACCTCGCCGTCATGGGTCGCCAGCGCACCGTAACGCCCCGGCGGCATGACGCTGGTAACCGTTGCTTCTCTGCCGTGGCGAAGATGAAAGTCGGTCAGCGCCTTGATATCGACATCGGCAACGCCGTCCCCATAGGTCAGGCAGAACGTATCACCCAAGTGGTCCGCCACGCGCTTCAGCCGTCCACCGGTCATCGATTCCGTGCCCGTATCTACCAGTGTCACGCGCCAAGGTTCAGCCTTGTTGGAGTGAAACAGCGTTTCACCCGTCGCCATGTCATAGGTCACGTCGGATGAGTGGAGGATGTAGTTGGAGAAGTACTCCTTGATCATATAGCCACGGTAACCGAGGCAGATGACGAAGTCCGAGAAGCCATAGTGGCTATAGATCTTCATGATGTGCCAGAGGATCGGCCGCCCGCCGATCTCGATCATCGGCTTCGGGCGCAGATGGCTCTCTTCCGAGATGCGGGTCCCGTAGCCACCCGCAAGAATGACAACTTTCATACGACTGCCCCTTGACGCAGTTTACGATATAATACCGTGAAGGATTGCTCCAATAGCGCTATCTGCCGCGGACGGCCCCTCTATATCAGCAGCCGCTTGCCCGATCTACATCTGCAATCGCTTACGCAATTTCGGTTTATTGGCAGCGAGAAATCGCTTTTTTTGACGCACACTTTCGATCGATACGCTGACGAGTGGGTTCTCCAACGGGCTGCTAGGCCCTGAGAAGAAAGCCCTCCGGAGCCACGGTCACCAGAAGCTTGCCGTCAATTTCGCCATTGACGCTGAATTCGGGATGGTCCGCCAGATAGGCGCGCACGGCCGTCTTGGGGTTGTCGCCGACGTTCCACGGACGGTCATTGAAGAAGTCCCGTGGGAGGTCCTCGACGAATGTATCGAACACCACGCAGTAGCATCCCGAGGTGACGAGGGGGGCATAGGCTTCCAGTTCGGCGAGCACGTGATCGTGCGTGTGCATGGAGTCGAGGCACACCATTACCCGTTCGTATCCCTGCGCCGCCTGTTGAACCTGGTCAACGACGTCCTTGGCGATCGAGGAACCTTCGATCAGCTGGATTCTCGACGCCATTGGATGCTCTTCAATGGCCTTGCGATTGTGCTTGCGGATGTCGATATCGATGCCGATCACCTTGCGGTTCGAGACCTTCGGATCGATCGTGACGCCTTTTTCGATCGCATCGCACATATCCAGCATCGCCAGCAGCGAGGCGCTCAGAACGATCGAGCCGCCATGCGCGATACCGGTCTCGATGATCAGGTCCGGCTTTGTCGCCCAGACCAGTTCCTGCATCGCCTGGATGTCCTGCGGATACTGGATGATCGGGCGCCCCATCCAGTCGAAATTGTAGACGTAGCGTTTGTCCATGGACATCTGCCGCCATTGCGACGACAGCGCGGTGAACGCCTCGTCGGTGCCGTAGCCGGCAATGGCAGCCATGCGCTCTGCGGAGAATTGCTTGATCGGGTCCATCCGAAGTCCTTTCGGTCGATGCTGAGGATCGCCAGCGTGTTTTAAGGGGCAAACGAGAGTATGTCCGCAATTCTGTCGATAACGCGCTCTGGTTTAAACGCGAACTCGGCCCGTATGCGGTCGATGTCTATCGGTGGGAATGTGATTGTCGGAGCATGGTCGGCGACGTCAACCCGGCAGCCCGTGTGGCGAGCGAGCCCAGTCACCCAGTCAGCATTGCTGGTCTGTTGACCGCTCGCCACGTTGTAGATCGTTTCCTGTCCATTTTCGGCAATTTGCGTCAAGAGTTTAACCGCGTCGTCGATCCAGATATAGTCCTTGGCCGACGCCATACTGCTCCGCAGCGTGATGTGACCGGCCGCTGCTTCCCGACAGAGATCGCCGATGAAACTCTCCGATGTGGCCGATGCCGGCCCGACGACGTTGGACAGGCGGGCGATGCGCACATTCGGCCTGCCGGACGCATTGCAGATTGCCTCACCTGAAAGCTTGGAGAGATTGTACAGATCCGATGGGTTGCCGGGGCGAACGGTCAAAGCTGCCAATTCGTCCGTGTTCGTGCTGCCGGCATAGACCCGCGTCGACGACAAATAGAGAAACGACGTGAAGTCGCAGTCTCGCAGCAGTTCGGCGGCCAAGCTGACATGCGCCTCGATCGTATCGAAAGGTCTCTGCCGAAAGTCGGCCGTAAGCCCTATGGCGTAGATCACATGCGTGCCATGGCAGGCCTCGGTCAGGCGGGCGTCGCGTGCAGGGGCGATCACTTCGTGGCCGAGTGACGTCAGATAGGTCAACAGGTGGCGCCCGACAAAGCCGCGGGCGCCGAGCAGGGTAAATCTCAAGATCGATATCCCAGGGTTCTCAATGGATTCCCGCCGGTGATCGAATAGGCCTCGACCGTGCCGCGCACGATGCTGCCTGCCGCGATCACGCAGCCCTTGCGCAGGATAGTTCCATCGAGAAGCACACAATTGGCCCCAAGCCAGACATCGTCCTCGATGACGATACCGCCTCTGCTTTCCTGGAAGCCCTGCTCACGTATCGGGCGGCTCTTGTCGCGGAATTCGTGATTGACGGGTGCAAGCGTACAATTCGCGGCGATCAAGACATTGTCGCCGATGGTGATGCCGTGACCGCTGTAGAAAACGCATCCACTGTTGATCGTGCAGTTGCGGCCGATCACGATGTCGCCACTGCCGCCGGCCGGCTTGAACTTCACGAAACTGTCGATGACCGAGTTCTCGCCGATCACGTATTTCGAACCGCGCACGGAGGCTTCCAAATCAGCCAGGTCGCTTATCCGCGCCGTGAGGTGTGCCTCGATCATTGTTCAAGCCGTTCGCTGTGCACGGCCTGCACCAGTCGCACCCTGCAGGGTCACACTACGCTTGTCCGTGCTTGCATTTCCGCGCGTCTTATGTCCTGAGAATTTGTTGGCCGTCAATATCTGCGGGCTGGAACACGACCCTTGTTCTGCCCACCGACCCGTTCCACGAGAAAGCCGATGTCGCGTTTCAATCGTATCGCCACACCTATCCCCGATCTTTTGGTCATCGAGCGTCAGCGCTTTGGCGACGAGCGCGGGTTCCTCTCGCGCTTCTTTTGCCGCGAAGAGCTTGCCGATTTCGGCGCCGATGGCACGATCGCCCAGATCAACCACACGATGACGCACCTCAAGGGCACGATCCGTGGGATGCATTTTCAGCGTGCGCCGCATGACGAGGCCAAGTTCGTGTCCTGTCTCGCCGGCTCCGTCTTCGATGTCGCCGTCGATCTGCGCCCGGGTTCGCCCACCTACCTGCAATGGCACGGCGAGGTTCTGAGCGCAGAGAACGCGCGATCGATGATGATCCCCGGTGGATTTGCGCATGGATTTCAGACGCTCTGCGAAGACTGCGAACTGATCTACCTGCATGACAAACCCTATGCGCCGGAGGCGGAGGGCGGGCTCAATGCGTTCGATCCGAAGCTGGCGATCGGCTGGCCGTTGCCTGTCGCCCAGATGTCGGCGCGCGACCAGGCATTCACCTATATATGAAGCGATTGCTAAAATAGCGTCTGCTGCCTGATCCCTTGCATTGTGCTATCCTCTCGCGCTGGCGGCCGAGTGTCGGCGAGGCGATGGAGATGCAGCGCAAGCTGGTTGCGATCATGGTGGCGGATTTCGTCGGGTCGACCGCGGCGATGGAATCCCATGAGGAAGAAGCCGTCGAATGCGTCTCTGCGTGCCTGAAGGCCGTGGGCGACACGGTCGCGCGCCATGATGGCCGGGTCTTCAACACCGCCGGCGATGCCGTGCTTGCGGAGTTCACGAGCCCGGTCAACGCCCTTCGCGCAGCCATGGAGGCGCGCAGCTCGCTTGCGGCCATCCCCGATGCCACGCCCAACCACATGCGCTTCGGGTTGCATCTTGCCGATGTGCTTGCCGTCGGCGACGACCTCAGGGGCAACGGTGTCAATCTCGCCGCCAGGCTGCAATCGAGTGCTGCCGCCGGCGAAATCGAAGTTTCCCAAGCTCTGTACGAGCAGGTGCGGCGGGTCTCGCCCTGCGCCTTCGAAGAGATCGGCGAGCGTCGCTTCAAGGGTGTCAGCGAGCCGATGCGTGTCTATCGGGTCGGGACGACGATCGACAGGCATCGGTTTCTCTCGGCGCCGACGCGCGAGGCGCCGCCGGCCGCGATGCGGCCCAATTCGGTGATCGTCACGCCCTTCGTCGCCTTCGCTGCCGGTCAAGACGACCAGTCCTTCCTGACGGAGGGGCTGACCGACGACCTCACGCTGGAGCTCGGCCGGCTGAAGAGCCTGTTCGTCAGCTCGCGGTCGGCCTCCGTGGTCCTTGCCATCCGTGATCCCGTCGAGGTGGGGAGGGCACTGGGGGTGCGCTATGTCGTTTCGGGCTCCGTGCGCAAACTGGGTAGCCTCGTGCGGCTCAACGTGTCGCTGTGCGAGACGACCCACGGGCATCTGGTCTGGTCCGACCGGATCGAGCGGCCGTTCGAGGAGCTGCTTGCCATCATCGACGAGGTGACCGCCCGCATCGCCGCAACAGTGGCAGGACGGATAGAGCAGGCGGAGCTGGTCGCCGCGCGGCTGAAGCGGCCGGACAACATGTCGGCCTACGAGTACTACCTGCTTGGCCTCGACCACCATCGCCTGATCGGTGTCGCCGATCGGCATATCGGCGAAGCCATGCACTGGTTCGAGCGCTCGATGGATGCGGATCCAACCTTCGGACGGCCGGTCGCCATGCATGTGTGCGCCTGGAGCAACCTGCCCGATTTCGACCTTTCGGCCGGCGAGCAGCAGGTCGCACACGCGCTCGATCTCGATCCTACCGACCCGGACTCCCATCGCATCATGGGTGCGATCAAGTGCATGGAAGGCGACTTCGCGGCATCGCGGCATCATCACGAGCGGGCGATAGACCTGGCGCCCAACGATGCCTACATCGCGGGCCGTTGTGCGGCTTTCTACACCTATGCGAACGAGGCGGAGCGGGCGCTCGAGCTGCTCGACCGGGCGGAGATGCTGGACCCGTTTCTACCGGTGTGGATTGTAGAGGAGCGCGTCGCCTCGCTCTATGTGCTCGGCCGGCATGACGAGCTTTTTGCCGTGGCGCGGGCGCTTCCCTATCAGACCCGGCGCACGCTGATCTATCGTATCGCCGCGCGGATGGCGCGCGGCGATATTGACCGGGCGCGCCAGTTGGTGGCGCAGATCCAGGCGCTCGATCCAAAACTGACGGCCGGCTATATCCGCACCCAGGAGTTCTTTAGGGATCGGACGATCACCGAAGCGCTTGTCGATCGCGTGCATGCCGCGGGCTTGCCATTGGCCTGATGGCGCTGTCGGCGGATGACGCCGCCCTCGGTTTCAGCTCGCGCGCGCCAAAGCCACGGCGTCGGCCCCCGCCGGGAAATGCAGCTGTTCCGACGTATCATTTGCAGCGCGCCATACCGCGTCCGCCACATCGCTCTCCGTGGTAATCAGGGCCGGGTTTGCAAAAGCGGCAAAGATCGGCTGCGCGAAGGCCGCATAGGTTTCAGGGATCAGATCTTCGATGCGCACGCCGACATTTTGCGAAAACCGCGTGCTCGGAGCGTAGCCGGGCTCGACCAGTTTGGCGCGCACGCCGAAGGCGCGAAGCTCGTGGGTAAGCGACCCGGTAAACCCCTCGATTGCCGTCTTGCTGGCGGTATAGGCGGCGGCAAGAGGCATGGCGGCGAGCGTCACGCTTGATGTCACATTGACCACGACGCCGGACCGCCTGCGGCGCAATTGCGGGATCACCGCCTGTGTCATTGCCATGACGCCGAACGTGTTGGTCTCGAAGATCTTCCGCACATGAGCCATCGGCGTTGCCTCGAAAGCCCCGACCACGCCGATACCGGCATTGTTGACGAGCGCATCAATCGGACCGCTTACCTCCAGTGCCACCGAAATGCTGTCGGGGTCGGTGACGTCAAGCTGCACGATACGCATGCGCTCCGACCGGGGCAGGATATCCTCGCGCGGCGTGCGCATGGTCGCGACCACGTTCCAGCCGTTGGCGTGAAAGAGGCGGGCGGTTTCGAGGCCGTAGCCGGACGAGCAGCCAGTGATCAATACGGTTTTCATGACAATTTCCTTGTTCGGTTCAGATGGTGTCATGATACCGAGCGAAAACCGGACGATATATAATTGAAAGTCCGTATTTGATTTGCGATAGTCCGGAAATGATCGATCCACTCTCGGAAATCATCACGCTGCTGCGACCCCGCGCAGTGTTTACGAAAAGCATCAGCGGTGCCGGCCGCTGGGGCGTGCGTTATTCCGATTTCGGTCATCCCGGCTTCTGCACCGTTCTCGAAGGTGCCTGCCGTCTGGCGGTCGACGGTCAGGACGTGCTGGCGCTTGAGGCGGGCGATTTCGTCCTGCTGCCGACAACGCCGGGCTTCACCATGTCGGGCTTCGAGCCGGTTACCCCTGAATTCATCGACCCGAAGGCAACACCTGATCCGGGCGACGAGGTTCGCCACGGCGACCTCGATGGACCGCCAAGCGTGCGGCTGCTCGGCGGCTACTTCGTCTTTGCAACGGAGGATGCGGGATTGCTGGTGTCGCTGCTGCCGGCGCAGGTGCATGTGCGCGGCGCCGAGCGACTTTCGATCCTGGTTCGGCTGTTGACAGAAGAAGCCGCCGAACAGCGCGCCGGTCGCGATCTGGTGCTGGCGCGCCTGGTCGAAGTGCTGCTCATCGAGGCGCTGCGGCTGACCCAGCGGCCGGACGCTCCGCCGGGATTGTTGCGCGGGCTCGCCGATCAACGGCTGGCGGAAGCGATCAGGGTGATGCACGGCAACCCGGCGCGCTCCTGGACAGTGGCCGAGCTTGCGAAGGCGGCCGGGCTCTCTCGTTCGGCGTTCTTCGAAAGGTTCACGCGCAATGTTGGCCTGGCGCCGATGGAATACCTGCTCGCCTGGCGCATGGCGATGGCAAAGGACCTGCTGCGCAGCCACAACGCCGAAATCGCCGATGTCGCCGAACGGGTCGGCTACGGCTCGGCCAGCACCTTCAGCACCGCCTTCAGCCGGCACGTTGGACAGGCGCCGGGACGGTATGCGCGGGCGGGTGCAGAGGGGTAGTCGCTCGGCGCCAGCCGATATGCTGTGCCAATCTCCCGATGCGTATCGATAGATTTGTTCTGCCCTTGAGTGTTTTGGCTCGCTATAGCCTTGGGTGTCGTGCAGCGCGGCTCAGTGTCGGAGTAATCGGGACGGCAGAAGGGATTTGGTTTCCAACGTTACTTGGAAATCAACTCGTTGCGCGCTTCCTGGTGTCCTGCTGACCATGGCCACGATGATCTCAAAGAGTTCGTCTTGCGCCTGCTGAGCGGTGATTTCTGCTGTCGCTGCGGCATGGGACAAGGCGTCGGCGGCGCCCAGCATCGCCCAGAAGCTGGACTGCATGATACCTCTAGGCTGAAAGCGTCGGATGCCCGGTGCTTTCTCCCGCGCAGAAAGAAGATCTCGTAGAACTTTCCCACGGCGAACGCTCTGTTTTAACACCGCCATGACGCGACAGGGCAAGCCCTTTAAGGCGCAGGCGACACACATCGCGCTAACACGATGAGGGGGCTCTTTCGCCCATTCCTGAAAACGTACACGCTAACCAGTGGTCGCTGAGCCAAAGTACGCTCCACCCTCAGTCGTCCAGAGCATTCATGATACTCCGGCCCCGCAGGACGATGGGCCGCCAAGGAGGGGGCGAACGCCGTAAGTTACCGTAACGTACTTGCTACTACGGAGCTTTGCGAAAAGGCTGCCTCGGGCGGGCATCACCCACGTGAGCCGTTAAATAAAGCAACGGGAGAACACCATGAACAGGCACGTGATCGGTCTGTCCCTAGGACTAGTTTTAGGGCAGTCAGCGATGGCTCAGGCCGCGCAGCCCGCTCTTACCGAGGCAGAGGCGCACTCTATTGCCGTGGACGCCTATGTGTATTTCTACCCGCTGTTGTCCATGGACATCAGCCGAAAGACATTCACCAACGTCGAACCCGGCAAGGAATTCGGGAAGGGTCCGATGAACGTCTTCACCAACGTTCCCGAGTATCCTCCGGCGGATTTCAAGGGTGTGGTCCGCCCAAACTTCGACACGCTGTATTCCTCCGCGTGGCTCGACATGACGAAGGAGCCCGTAGTCATCAGTGCTCCGGATACCGACGGACGCTATTACCTGCTTCCGATGCTGGACATGTGGACGGATGTTTTTGCGTCGCCGGGTTGGCGGACCACGGGCACAACCGCAGGGACATTCCTTGTCACGCCGCCGGGCTGGAGACCCGACTTGCGCGACAAGTTCATTGAGGAGTTCAAGCTCCCCGAGAACACCCAGCGAATTGAAGCGCCGACGACGCATGTCTGGGTTATCGGTCGGACAAAGACCGACGGCCCGGCTGACTACGATGCCGTACACAAGATCCAAGCGGGGTACAAGGTTACGCTCCTATCGGACTGGGGCAAGTCAGCGAAGCCGGTTGAGGTTAAAATCGATCCCAGCGTCGACATGAAGACACCGCCAAAGATCCAGGTCGATACGATGGACGCTGGCAAGTATTTCGCATATGCCGCCGAACTGCTCAAGGTCGAGCCGCCCCACCTGACCGATCAACCGATCCTCGCGGAGATGAAGAAGATCGGCATCGAACCCGGCAAGAGCTTTGACATGAGCAAGCTCGATCCGACCGTACAGAAAGCCTTGGAGAGCGCGCCGCAAGTCGCCCAGAGACTGATGGAATGGAAGCTGGCGACGTTGGCGAGGGTAGAGAACGGCTGGTCGATGAATACCGATACGATGGGAGTATACGGCAACTACTATTTGAAGCGGGCCATTGTTGCGCAGCAAGGCCTTGGCGCGAATCTGCCGGAAGATGCCATCTACCCTCTCAATCTCGCCGACGAGTCAGGGCAGCCGCTCGATGGCGCGAATAAATACACGATAGCGTTCGAAAAGAATGCCATGCCGCCCGTCAACGCTTTCTGGTCGATCACGCTGTACGACGCAGCCGGATTTCAGGTTGGCAACAGCCTCGAACGTTTCGCACTCAGTAGCTGGATGCCGTTCAAAGACAACGCAGATGGCTCGCTTGATCTCTACATTCAAAACGAGTCCCCCGGTCCGGATAAGGAGGCCAACTGGCTGCCTACACCGAAGGGAGCGTTCACTCTGACGATGCGCATGTACGCTCCGAAATCCGAAGCGCTGATCGGAAAATGGAATCCGCCGCCCGTCAGGAAGGTGCAGCTTCCGGCCCTGGCTACTCAGTGAGTTTTCGAACAGCAAACCTCGGCTGGGAGACAACTCGGGCTTGAGATGTGTTTTGCCAGTGGCCGTGTGAACGGCTACTGGCAAAAACCTAGTTTGTGGCAATCCGCAACTCTTCAACCAACAGCTCGAATTTTCGGCGGTCTTCGTCTGACAACCGAAAAGCGCTGGCAGATAGTCAGCAAGACCTTTTTCGACTACAGTTGATTATAGCGTGAGCACAATCCACGAAGTTCGATGGAGCCACTGGGCAGGAAAATTTCCAAATGCCAGCGGGCGATTGCTTGAGCCCGACTCGATCCCGGCCTCCTTTTCGGCGTCCATGGAACTCGGGAAGGAGCGCCCGCTTTGCCGATGCAAAATTTGTGAGTGGGGCACAGAGGTGGAACAGAACTCGGAGATCGGCCCAGCCGGGCCTGACGACTTCCCTGCCATTCGAGCCTTGTGCAACAGCTTCATCGACTGGTGCCGGTCACGCTACGGCGAAAACGCTTGGTTCGTCGACCGCTATTACACACCAGAAGAATGGGCCGCGCTCCTGGACAGCCTGCCGAGGATCCACTCGGCTCCACATGGCGAGATCCTTGTTGCCCGCCTGAACGGAAAGGTGGTCGGTTGTGTTATGATGCAGCGGATCGATGAACACACATGCGAGATGAAGCGCATGTTCATCAGCCCCGAGGGCCGAGGCTTAGGGCTGGGCCGCCGTCTCGCCGAAAACATCGTGCGCGTGGCTGCTGAGCGGGGCTACGCGACCATGCGGCTGGATACCGGCCGCAACCACGATGAGGCGCTGAGCCTCTACCGCTCTCTCGGATTCCAGGAGATCGCGCCTTATTACGACGCACCTCCTGAACTGTGCAACCATCTCATCTTCATGGAAGCCCCTCTGGCGGGATAGCTTCTTGGCACGCCATGGCCGCAGATACCGCGTTTGTATCAACTCGGCGACAACACGAGGACAAATGGCAGCGGCTGGCGGTAACGAGCGGGCTCGCAGAGGATCGTCTTCTTGAGGGGGTGAGGATGCTCAAGGCGCGCGAGCCACGTCAGCCTGTCACGGACATACTGGCTGGGCAGTTCATGACGTCTTCGGCGGAAATACGGCCCTGGGCAACTGATAGAAGGAAAACGTCCGGTCGGCGGCGGGCGCGGACCTAGCACCATCATTGTTCTGGAATGGTGGAAAGATGGCGCACCCGACAGGATTCGAACCTGTGACCTTTGGAATCGGAATCCAACACTCTATCCAGCTGAGCTACGGGTGCATCCGTTTGCAGCAAGGCCGCCGAAGCGGACTGTGAGCGGTTCATAGCTTAGCTTGCGCGTCGCTTCAATGGTGAAATGACGGAGTTCGCAGGGGAATTTGCGAGCGGCTCACAAATTGATGCGGAAGCCAGCCGATGGTCGAGCTTTGGAATGGGCCTGATGTGGCTGCCGGGCGGGGCGGGACAAGCTGTGCCCTTTGTGTCAGGCATGGCGGTGCGGGTGAGGGGAAAGGTCGGGCATGCAGAATGGATCAGTGGGGATGTCGAGGTGGTCTGCACCGGAGTCGAACATGACTCGTAAAGCGAGCTGAAGCCCTTGAAGCTTGCTACTCGGTTCCGCTTAAACCGATGAAACACATGGCCCGGCGATTGCCGGGCCATGTGGCGTCGTTGGTTAGGCGGTCTGCATGGCGCCGGGGCCGGGGATCGCCTTGGGCGGGACCTTGCCCATGATGATCATGCCGAGCACCTCGTCCTTGGTCACATCCTCTGTGCGGGCCTGGCCGACGACCTGGCCGTTCTTCATCACCGAGACGCGGTCGGCGAGGTCGAAGACGTCGTGGATGTCGTGGCTGATCAGGAAGATGCCGATGCCTTCGCGCTTCAGCTGCTTGATCAGCTCGCCGACCTGGGCGGTTTCCTGGGGCCCGAGGGCTGCCGTCGGTTCGTCCATGATCAGGATGCGGGCGTCGAACAGGATCGCGCGGGCGATCGCCACCGACTGCCGCTGGCCGCCCGAAAGCGCCTTCACCGGTTCCTTGAAGCGCTGGAAGTTGGGGTTGAGACGCCCCATGACTTCGCGGGCCTTGGCCTCCATCGCCACGTCGTCGAGCGTGCCCCAGGGGGTGCGCAGCTCGCGGCCGAGATAGAGGTTGGCGGCCGCATCGACGTTATCGGCGACGGCAAGCGTCTGATAGATCGTCTCAATGCCGTATTTCTTGGCGTCGCGCGGGTTGCTGATGTCGGCGGCTTCGCCATTGATCAGGATCTCGCCGCCGTCGCGCTTGTAGGCGCCCGACAGGATCTTGATCAGCGTCGACTTGCCGGCGCCGTTGTGGCCGAGAAGCGCCACGACCTCGCCGGGGTAGAGGTCGACGGAAGCGTTGTCGACCGCATGGATGCCGCCGAAGGAGATGGAAATGTTCTTCATTTCCACGAGCGGAGTGCGTTGGTCTTTCATTGGTCGGACTCCTTCTTACTTGGCACGGGCGCGGTAGATCGTGTCGAGCCAGACGGCGACGACAAGAACCACGCCGACGACGATGCGCTGGAACGGCGAGTCGATCCCCAAGAGCACCATGCCCGACTGCAGCGATTGCATGACGAGTGCGCCGATCATCGCGCCGGCGATCGTGCCGACGCCGCCGGCAAGCGACGTGCCGCCGATGACCGCGGCTGCGATCGTGTAGAGCTCGTCGAGCTCGCCTTGCGCGTTAGTTGCGGCGTTGAGGCGGGCCGTCGAGATCGCCGCGGCGATGGCGCAGAGCACGCCCATCAGCATGAAGATCTTGACGGTGACCCAGCGGGTCTTGATCCCCGCCAGTTCGGCTGCCTCAGGATTGCCCCCGAGCGCAAAGACATAGCGGCCGAAGCGCAGGCGAGTGGCGATGAATGTCATGACGATGCCGACGGCGATGGCGACCAGCACGGGGATGGCGATACCGTGCGAGATGAGCAAGCCGCCGTCCGGCCAGGCGATGCCGTTGGCGTCGGCATATTTGCGAGCAATGTTGACCGGCCAGTAATAGTGGTTGGCGATCGCCACCGCGCCCATCACCAGGATGCAGCCGAGGATGCCGAGGAAATATTCGGCCCAGACCGGGCGCAGCGGAAAGCCGAAGCGCTTGCGCTGCTTGCGCGAGTTGAGGATGGCCCCGACGATGGCGATACAGGCGATGATGCCGACAATCCAGCTGGCTGTCGCCCCGATGGACCCCTCGGTGCCACCGCCCATCAGGCGGAAGGTGGAATTCATCGGTGCAACAGTCTGGCCGCTGGTGACGAACCAGGTGGCACCGCGCCAGACGAGCAGGCCGCCGAGCGTGACGATGAAGGCCGGCACGTTGAGGAAGGCGATGATCGAGCCCTGGAGCGCGCCGATCGCGGCGCCGACGGCGATGCCGCAGGCAAGCGTGATGATCCAGATGGCGGGATGCTCGAGCCCGAGATATTGCGGCAGGACCTTGACCTGCATGACCGCCATGATCATGCCGCAGAAGCCAAGCACGGAGCCGACCGACAGATCGATGTTGCGGGTGACGATGATCAGTACCATGCCGGTCGCCATCACGGCGACGGACGAGGTTTGAACCGTCAGGTTCCAAAGGTTTCTCGGCGTCAGAAACAGGCCGCCGGTCATGATCTCGAAGCCGAGCCAGATGATGGCCAGCGCGCCGACCATGCCGAGCAAGCGGGTATCGATCTCGGTGGCGCGGAAGAAGCGCTTCACCGGGTTCTCGTCCGCGTTGCGGGCACGGTTGGCCTGGCTCTGTGTCTGATTGCCTTGTGTGATGTCGGCCATGGACGTGCCTTCCCCCCACTTTCTGTTGATGTCACCGCATCCGCCGGCGCCAAAGACCGGAATGGGACGCGACAAGTCTGATGATGAAGACAGTTGTCGAGCGCTTCTCTCGTTCGTGCCAACGCGTGCCTGAAGGTCTTACAGCGCCGCGTGTGAAATATGACGCGCTAAGGACGCTGTAAAACTTCAAGCATGCTTCATGATCCTCTCCTCAGATCGCTTCCGATTTAAGGGATCATGCAGCGGGCATTGTCCGCCCCGGTCACACCTTGCGCAAGCGCCGCAACGGGTTGCGTTGCGGCGCTTGTCGAAGGTTAGAGCTCAACTCTGTCCGGGCGGCTTATTTGCACGCAGCGACGTCGCCCTTGACGCCCTGGCAAGCTTCGTCCTTGGAGATCCAGCCGGCGTCGATGACGACGTTGAGGTTCTCCTTGGTGATCGGAAGCGGTGCGAGGAAGACCGACTGCATGGCGACGCCCTTGGGGCCGCCATTGAAGGCCGTCACGCCGGCGATTTCTTCCATCTTCTTGCCGCTCGCCAGTTCGGCGGCGATTTCGGCTGCGCGCTTGCCGAGTTCACGCGAGTCCTTCCAGACCGAAACGGTCTGGGTGCCGAGGGCGACGCGGTTGAGGGCTGCCTTGTCGGCGTCCTGGCCGGAGACCGGAACGGAGCCGGCGAGGCCCTGGGCATCGAGGGCTGCAATCGCACCGCCAGCGGTGCCGTCGTTGGAAGCGACGACCGCGTCGACCTTGTTGTCGTTTGCGGTCAGGAACTGCTCCATGTTCTTTTGGGCATTTTCCGGCTTCCATCCGTCGGTGTAGGCTTCACCGACGCTCTTGATCTTGCCGGCGTCGACAGCTTCCTTCAGCACTTCCATCTGTCCGGAGAACAGGAAGTCGGCGTTCGGGTCGGCAGACGAGCCCTTGATGAAGACATAGTTGCCTTCCGGCTTGACCTTGAACACTTCGCGAGCCTGCATGCGGCCCACTTCCTTGTTGTCGAAGGTGATGTAGAAGGCGGCCGGATTTTCGATCAGGCGGTCGTAGCCGACAACCGGAATGCCTTCGGCGGCAGCCTTTTCGATGGCCGGGCCGATGGCGTCGCTATCCTGTGCAAGCACGATCAGAGCGTTGGCACCCTGGGCGATCAGCGACTCGACGTCGGTCAGCTGCTTGGCAGCGGAAGACTGGGCGTCAGCGGAAATGTACTTGTCGCCGGATGCCTCAAGTGCTGCCTTGATGGCGGCTTCGTCGGTTTTCCAACGCTCTTCCTGGAAGTTCGACCAGGAAACGCCGACCACCAGATCCTTGGCGATGGCTGCGGAATGCATCGACGCGATGATGGCAGCCCCTGCCATCAGCTTCAAAACGGATTTCATTTCATCCTCCCGAGTGGCGGCCGGCTGAGCGTGCGAACCTCCCGCACCATCCTCGACCAGCCTTGCAACGCTGTCGAAATGCCACCGTAAACATCGTCCGGTTTTATTTTCTCGACAGTCGAGAAAATGAATGTCAGAGAATCCACGGCCTGTCAACACGGCCGACCCGGTTGCGTATGGACTGCCGATGCGCCGGTTTCCTGGGCTCGTCACCGGGGGTGCGGTGAGGGTCCGGGTGAAACGGACGCAGGCGGGAAGGGGATTGTTGTGTCATTTCAACAGTTCCGGCCGCCAAGCTCGGGTCGGGTGCCGCGTGATTTGCCGGCGACCCCGCTCGGTCTTGATCAATGGCCGTGCGTTTCAGCTCTGATGACAGCCTTCTCGCTCAGCGCCGAGCAAGTTCATTGCCACTCATCGCTGCCGGAAAGGGTCTGTGGATTATTTCTCGACAGTCGAGAAAATCAATGGCAGAGATTGACGAGGTGTCGACAAGGCGATCAGTGCCTTGCCTCGCCGTGCAACAGATGCTTTGGGAGGGCATGTGTTCGAAGGACCCGCCACCGGCAAGGACGTATGATGCTGACCAAGTCCAGCACTGAGCTCGTGCGTCAGCAGAACAGTGCGCTGGTCCTTGCCGCGCTCCGGCGCGCCCGCAATCTCTCGCATACCGAAATTTCCGCCGCAACCGGGCTCGCCTCGGCGACGGTGTCGGCGATCACGGCCGAGCTCGAGCGCGCCGGAGTGATCGCCAAGGCGGAACAGCATGTGCAGGGCGGACGAGGGCGCCCGCGCGTCCTGTTCACGCCACGTCGCGACTGCGGTTACATCGTCGTCGTGCGTATCTCTTCGGATGTGGTGCAGTATTCGCTGACCGACTATGGCGGCACGCTGCTCGACCGCTTCGAGGAGGGCCGCAATCACGACCAGCGCGGCACGGACGCGTTTGCGCGCACCTTCGTCGAGGCGCTGGAGCGCCTGCTGCAGCGCTCGCGCCTGACGCGCGACCGCGTGCTGGCCATCTCCATCAGCAGCAAGGGGCTGGTCGACGCCGATACGGACGCGGCACGGCTGCTCTGGTCTCCGGTGTTCGGCAGCGAGCAGCTCGACTTTGCCGCGTTGCTTGCGCCGGAATGGCGAGCGAGGGTGATGCTCAACAATGAGACCCTGCTGGTGGCACAGGCGCTGGCGGCCGAAGCGGAGCGCGCGCCGGACGGCGGATTTCGATCGCTTGCCGCCATCTCGCTCGGCCACAGCATCGGCCTCGGCGTTGCCCGCAAGGGCAGGTTCGGCGAGATCGACGTGACGGCGCCGAATTTCGGCCACATGCTGCATGCGCCATCGGCCGGACTGTGCCGTTGCGGCGCCTATGGCTGCATCGAAGCGGCTGCCGGTTTCTACGGCATTCTGCGGGCCGCCTTCGAAGTGCCGGCCGACACGATCCCGGCGAAATTCGTGCCAATTGCCGAAATGGACAAGATCGCAGCGAGTGCGCGCCAGGGGCATCGCATGGCCGGCTATGCCTTTCGCCAAGCTGGCATCGCGCTCGGCAACGGCGTCTCGCGCATGCTCAGTCTTTACGAGCGTATGCCGATCTACGTTACCGGCCCCGGCACGCGCTACTTCGATCTCTTGCGCGGCGGGTTGGAGGAGGGCGTATCCCAGTCACTCCAGCTCAGGCTTCAGGGCGCGCCCGAGATATCGGTCGTGCTCGACGAACAGCGGCTCGTGTTCGACGGCCATCTCGAGCGTGCTCTGGGCAAGATCGACAGCGAGATTGCTACGGCCGGATCGCACTAAGGAACAGCCGCTTTGGCGAGACGGGCGAGGCAACCATTTTTGGGGTTGTATCAAGGGCGAACAAACCAGCTAATACAATTTACAGTTATTTAGCAACTCCTTGTCAATGTGACATTGACGCGGGAGACGATGATGTTTTCAGTGATTGCATGCATACGCGATGATCACGATTGGCGTCTGGTGCTGGTGGCGGCCGTGGTTTGCCTGGCCGGTTGCGTCGCAACCATGCTGTTGCTGCTGCGTGCCCAGCGAAGCGAAGGCAGTCAGCGCGGTCTTTGGACCGCCGTCAGTGGTTTTGCCTGCGGCATCGGCGTCTGGTCCACTCATTTCATTGCCATGCTCGCCTATGATGGCGGGATGACGGTTTCCTATGGCGCCTGGGGGACGACGCTTTCGATCGTTCTCGCGATCGCGGCCGCCTGGGTTGCTTTCACGGTCGGGCTTGGCGCTCGCTCGCACTACGCCCTTGCATCTAGCGGTGTCATCCTGGGCGGCGGCATTGCCGCCATGCACTTTACCGGCATGCAGGCGCTCGAGATGCCGGGACACATTGTCTACGATGCAAGGTTCACGGTTTTCGGCATCGTCGCCGGCACCCTGCTGGCGATGGCAGCGCTGCATGCGTTTCATGTGCTGCGCAACGCCCGCAGGCTTGTCGTCTCGACGCTGCTGCTCGTCGTTGCCATCTGCGTCCTGCACTTCACCTCGATGAGTGGCATCACGCTGGTACCGGCGCCGGATATTCCGGCAGCCGATACCATCCATCCGGCCTGGCTTGCCGGCGGGGTCATTGCTGCCTCGACCATGCTGATCATCCTGGCCTTCGGCGCGCTGTTCGTCGATCGGCATCTGACCGACCTGCGCGGGCTTGCCAATGCATCGCTGGAAGGCATGGCCATCGTGCATGAAGGCCGCATCATCGACACCAACGAGCGTTTTGCGCGCCTGACGGGATGGAAGGTTTCGGAGCTCACCGGCCGAGATCCGGCGGAGGTTTTCGCCTTCGGTGAGGAAGGGCTGCAGAGCCATCATCGCGGCGACGGCCCCGGCGAAATCGATCTGATCAATGTGGCCGGCCAGTCCGTGCCGGTCGAGTTCATGTGCCGGACGGTCGAGTATCGCGGCCGCGAATGCGAGGTGATCTTCGTGCGCGACCTCAGCGCGCGCAAGGAAGCCGAGCGCACTATCGAGCATCTGGCCCACCACGATGTGCTGACCGATCTTCCCAATCGTGGTTTCTTCGACCGGCGCCTGGCCCAGGTCATGACGGTGGCGGCGGCGAAGAACGAGCAGCTTGCCATCCTTTGCCTCGACCTCGACCGCTTCAAGGCCGTCAACGACATTTTCGGCCATGGCGAGGGGGACCGCATCCTCATGAAGGTCGCCGACATCCTGCGCAAGGCGGTCGGCGAGGGGGATACCGTCGCCCGGCTGGGCGGCGACGAGTTTGCCATTCTTCAGGTGGGTGGCGAACAGCCCGACGCGGCGCGTCACCTGTCGGACCGCATCCTGACTTATTTTGCCGCCGAGATGGATACGAACCGCGATCCGACCGCCGTCGGCGTCAGCATCGGTGCTGCGATCTACCCTGCTGATGGCGACACGGCTGACCGGCTGCGCAACAATGCCGACACCGCTCTCTACCGCGCCAAACAATCGGGCAAGGGGATCGCCTGCTTCTTCGACACGGAAATGGACGAGACCGTGCGCACGCGACGGCAGATCGAAAACGACCTGCGCCATGCCGTGCTTCGCCGGCAGCTCTTCCTTGAATATCAACCGCTTGTCGATCTGCGCGGCGATCGGATCCTGGGCTACGAGGCGCTCTTGCGCTGGATGCATCCGGAGCGTGGCCTCATCAGCCCCGATGTCTTCATCCCGATCGCCGAGCAAAGCGGTTCGATCATCCAGATCGGCGAATGGGTGCTGGAGCAGGCCTGCAGGGAGGCGGCGAAATGGAACGAGCCTCTACCGGTTTCGGTCAATATCTCGCCGGTGCAGTTCCTGCTTCCCAATCTTTTCGATCAGATCTTTGGTATCCTGCGGCGAACGGGGCTGGAGCCGCGCCGGTTGGAGCTGGAGATCACCGAGGCGGCCCTTCTGCACAATCGCGAAGACGTTCTCGCCACCCTCGGACGACTGAGGATACATGGGGTGCGCATCGTCATGGATGATTTCGGCACCGGGCATTCCTCGCTCAGCAACCTGCAGACGTTCCCGTTCGACAAGCTGAAGATCGATTGCAGCTTCACTGCCGTGATCGACAAGGACCCTTCGGCGCACGCGATCGTCAGGGCGATCATTGCGCTTGGCAACAGCCTCAACCTGCCTGTCGTAACCGAAGGCGTGGAAACGGAGCGGCAAAGGCAGATCCTGGTCGACGAGGGCTGCCTCCAGGTTCAGGGCTTTCTCACTGGCAGGCCCGGCGTTGCCCCGAGCACCGGGCAGGAGGAGCAGTCAGGCGGATGGGAGAATGCGCCATTGCGCGCGGACGGCTGAGGCAATGAACTGAAACACGAAACGGCCGGGCGTGTCGCGCCCGGCCGTTTGTCTTTGCCAAACGGAAACCCGCTTCGCACTTTTCCTCGAAATGCTTTACGCGACGCTGATCTGGCGCTTTTCGATGACCGACTTCACGGCTGCGTCGGCAAGCGCGAGCGCTGCCAGGCCATCCTTGCCCGACGGGGTGATTTCCGTGCCCTTTTCGATCGCGGAGATGAAGCTCTCGATCTCGTTGGCATAGGCTTCGGTGTAGCGGGTCATGAAGAAATCGTGCAGCGGCGGGCGGGTGTAGCCTTCGCCATTGGCGATCTCGATCGACACCGGGCGCTGGTTTTCCGCCGAGACGACACCCTGGGAGCCGTGAACCTCGATGCGCTGGTCGTAGCCGTAGGTGGCGCGGCGCGAGTTGGAGATGATCGCCTGTTTGCCGGAGGCGGTCTGCAGGATGACGGACACACTGTCGTAGTCGCCGGCTTCGCCGATTGCCTTGTCGACGAGGACGGCGGCGGTCGCCGTTACCGATACGGGCTCTTCGCCGAGCAGGAAGCGCGCCATGTCGAAGTCATGGATCGTCATGTCGCGGAAGATTCCGCCCGAGCGCTTGATGTAGTCGACCGGCGGCGCGCCGGGATCGCGCGAGGTGATCGTCACCATCTCGACGTCGCCGATCTTGCCGGCGTCGATTGCCTGCTTGACGGCCATGAAATGCGGGTCGAAGCGGCGGTTGAAGCCGACCATCAGCTTGCCCTTGGTCTCGGCCACCACCTTCATGCAGGCCCGCACGCGATCGACATCGAGATCGATGGGCTTTTCGCAGAAGATCGCCTTGCCGGCGCGGGCGAAACGCTCGATCAGGTCGGCATGGGTATCGGTCGGCGTGCAGATGACAACGGCGTCGATATCGGCCGATTTTTCGATTGCCTCGATGGTGCGGACCTCGCAGCCATAGGCCTTGGCGATGGCATCGGCGGCGGCCGGAAAGGCGTCGGCCACGGCGACGAGCACGGCATCGGGATTGCCGCTGACGGCCTTTGCGTGAACCTTGCCGATGCGTCCGGCGCCCAGAAGACCAAATCTCACTGTCATCTCTGTCTCTCTCGAAATCCGGTCCTCGACCGGGAAGGTGCGTGATGATCGGCGCTCATCGCGCAAAGGCGCCGCGGAGGGGCAATTCCGCGATTGGGTTGCAAGGTGGTTGTCAGCGATGGTGCCCGAGCGGATGCCGCGCGCTTTCCTCTCCCTTGCCCGACCGTTTCTTCCGTGCGGGCGTCCGGCGCCATCTGTTCGGAATGAAATGGTCGAAGAAAACAATTTCGGAATTTTTATTCTATTTTCATGGTGCCCGTCAAGGGCGTGATGCGGTCGCGGGCTTGCGGCGGCCGGTGGATTTCCCCTACAAGACATCCGTTGCCGATCACGAGCGCAAGCACCCAGAGGACAGGATGATCAAACTCATCGACCCGGACCACGCCTTTTACCGTCCCTTGTGGCGGCGGGTTTTGATCTTTTTAGTCTGCGCCGGCTGGGCGGCGCTCGAATTCTATCACGACCAGCCGTTCTTCAGCATCATCGCTCTGGCGATCGCCGCCTATGTCGGGTCCTCTCTGCTGCTGTTTTACAAGCCGACAGACAAGACTGCCGGTGCTGAGGGCTCGGCGTCAAAAGACGAGACGCCCAAGGCTGACAACGACGCGTGAGCGGCGGTCAGGCCGCCTGCAATTGGCGCGACGCCTCGTCGATGAGCATGTTGGCGAGTTTCATCCGGACCGTCGCATTGGCGCGGTAGTCCTGCGGCAGGCGATCGGGATGATTGGCGGCGGCGAAGCTTCGCCGCTTGGCAGCGAGCGTCGTCAATGTCTCCCCTTCACCAAGGTCAAGTTCCTCGGCGACTTCGGCAAGGCTGATGCGGTTGAGAAATTCCGGCATCGGCTCTATCGGCGGCGGCTCGACGAAGGACGCATCGAAATAGGCTCGCTCGACGGCGCTGCGCGCAGCAGACGCGCTGTCGGCGCCGCCGGCGACGAACGTGGTTGCGAACAGAGGCGTGCGCGACGTCGCGAAAACCTCCGCATTGGCGGTCTCTTCCTCGTCTTCTTCCGTCTTCAGCCGCTCGAGCACGGACTGAAACACCGACATTCCGAACATGCAGCCTCCGCTATCCCGGCGCAAAATGCCGGATGGAGATTATCCCAGGCTGATCAACTTGATCATGCCCAGGCTGATCAACCAATGCTGGCTGATCATGCTCGTCCCTGTTTGAGAATGAGGTCGTAGAGCAGCTTGGCGCTCGGCGGCAGCGCGCGTCCCTCGGCGGTGATCAACCCATAGGGCTTGATGCGGATCGGGATCTCGGTTTTGAGGATGCGGATCTCGCCGGCCGGCGTGCCGTTGTCGGCGATCAGGTTGGCGACATCGAGCGCCACCGGCGCAATCGCATTGGTGTTGCGCACGATCGACAGCGTCAGGATGATCGACGAGGTGTTG
The DNA here is from genome assembly GCF_014851895.1 of Ensifer sp. ENS11. Lineage (NCBI taxonomy): Bacteria > Pseudomonadati > Pseudomonadota > Alphaproteobacteria > Hyphomicrobiales > Rhizobiaceae > Ensifer > Ensifer sp. ENS11. The sequence continues at coordinate 34,551 of NZ_JACVAN010000035.1, forward strand.
ATGACGGTCGCCGGTAGGCGCACACCCGCGGACATGAAGCTGTCTTCGACGGCGCGGCGCAGCAGCGTTCCCGGCGGCTGGAACACCCAGTCGTAGGCGGGCAGATCTTCGGCGCCGGCAATGGGCTTGTCGAGCAGCGGATGGCCGTCGCGCACGATCAGGCAGACCTCCTCGTAGCCGATCTCGACCATGTTGAAGAGCCGCGGGCTGAGATCGTCTGGGATGCGTCCGACGACGAAGTCGTGGCGGGCGGCGAGCAGCTCGCGCGTCAGCACATTGCTGTTTTCGATCTGGATGTTGATCTCGATGCCGGGATAGGCGGTGATGACCTGGCGGATTGCCGGAACGGCGAGGTTGAGCGCCGGCCCGGTCACCGAGCCGATCGACACCGAGCCGCCGCTGCCGGTCTTCAGTTCGCTGATCTCGCGCGAGGCCTCCCGCAGTTCCAGAAAGATCGTGCGCGCCCGCCGCGCCAACGCCTGGCCGTAGCGGGTCAGTTCTACGCCGCGTGCCACTCGCTCGCAGATCGGCGCCTTCAGGATCGTCTCGATCTCCGCCAGCATGCGCGAGGCGGCGGGCTGGGAGATGCCGAGCGTCTCGGCGGCCGCACTGATGCGACGATGATCGTCGATCGCCAGGATCAGCCGGAGGTGATTGATCTTCAGCCCTGAGCGAAAGAGCCCGCTGTCGAACTGTTCGGCGGCAATCCCTGTCGTGCCGGGCTTTCCTTCTTTCATCATCGTGGGCAATCCAGTTTTCAGGATGTTTCAAAAATCACACTGTTTTCGAGTAGTATATCAATATTGGTATGGTAGCAAAGCGATATTGTATTTGACAGTTATGGCTTTTGATTCCAGTTTTTCCCCATGTGCCAGTGCATGTGGGAGCATGCGGGCGGGGAGGACTTCCTTCACCTGGATCCACCGCCGGAGACGCGATCTCCGGGCCGGTGGATCGCTGCGCATAGGACGGGGAGGCTGCGGGCCTGCCGGCTTCAACACTTTTGGGAGAGACCAGATGAAATTGATTACTTCGCTTCTCGCAGCGGCCGCGATCTCCGTCGCGTCGTTTGCTGCGCCCGCCTTCGCACAGGACAAAGGCACGGTTGGCATTTCCATGCCGACGAAGACCTCGACCCGCTGGATCTCCGATGGCGAGACCATGGAGAAGCTGTTCAAGGAAGCCGGTTACACGCCGGACCTGCAGTTTGCCGACGATGATATTCCGAACCAGCTCGCCCAGATCGAAAACATGGTGACCAAGGGTGCCAAGGTTCTCGTCATCGGCGCCATCGACGGCACGACGCTTTCCGACATCCTGCAGAAGGCCCATGACGCCGGCGTCAAGGTCATCGCTTACGACCGTCTGATCCGCGATTCGGGCAATGTCGACTACTACGCCACCTTCGACAACTTCCAGGTCGGCGTGCAGCAGGCAACGTCGCTGGTGCAGGGCCTGAAGCTCGACGGCGCGACCGAGCCGAAGAACGTCGAACTCTTCGGCGGTTCGCCTGACGATAACAACGCCTTCTTCTTCTACGACGGTGCGATGTCGGTCCTGCAGCCGCTGATCGACAGCAACAAGATCGTCGTCAAGTCCGGCCAGAAGGGCATGGACCAGGTCGGCACGCTGCGCTGGGATGGTGCCGTTGCCCAGGCCCGCATGGAAAACCTGCTGTCCTCCAACTACACCGATGCCAAGGTCGATGGCGTTCTGTCGCCCTACGACGGCCTGTCCATCGGCATCATCTCGGCGCTGAAGGGCGTCGGCTATGGTTCCGGCGACATGGCGATGCCTGCCGTTACCGGTCAGGACGCCGAACTGCCTTCGGTCAAGTCGATCCTTGCCGGCGAACAGTATTCGTCGATCTTCAAGGACACGCGCGAACTCGCCAAGGTCACGGTCGGCATGGTCAATGCGATCATGGAAGGCAAGGAGCCGGAAGTGAACGACACCAAGACCTATGACAACGGCGTCAAGGTCGTTCCGTCCTACCTGCTGAAGCCGGTCGCGGTCGACAAGTCCAACATCAAGGATGTGCTGGTCTCCTCCGGTTACTACACCGAAGATCAGATCAACAACTGATAGGATGACGCACCTGAGGGTCCGCGATCCATCGCGGACCCTTTTATCCCGGTGAGGGAGCCTGTACTCTCTTGCCGACTGCCGCTGGAATGACTGAACATGGACAATATCATTCTCGAAATGCGTGGCATCACCAAGACGTTTCCGGGCGTCAAGGCGCTGGACAATGTCAGCTTCAAGGTTCGCGAAGGTGAGATCCACGCTCTGGTCGGTGAAAACGGTGCCGGCAAATCGACGCTGATGAAGGTACTGAGCGGCGTCTATCCCGCCGGCACCTATGACGGCGAGATCTACTACGACGGCGAGCCTCGCCGCTTCTCGACCATCTCTGACAGCGAACATCTCGGCATCATCATCATCCACCAGGAACTGGCGCTGGTTCCGCTGCTGTCGATCGCCGAAAACATCTTTCTCGGCAACGAGATCGCCACCAATGGGGTGATCCATTGGCCGCAGACCTTTGCCCGCACGCAGGAACTTCTGAAAAAGGTGGGCCTGAGCGAGCCGCCCGCCACGCTGATCACTGACATCGGCGTCGGCAAGCAGCAGCTGGTCGAGATCGCCAAGGCGCTGTCGAAGAAGGTGCGGCTGCTGATCCTCGACGAACCGACCGCCTCGCTCAACGAAAACGATTCTGACGCGCTCTTGAAGCTCTTGATGGAGTTTCGCGCGCAGGGCATGACTTCGATCATCATTTCGCACAAGCTGAACGAGATCCGCAAGGTCGCCGACCAGATCACCATCCTGCGCGACGGCGGAACCGTTGAAACGCTCGACTGTCAGACCGAGGATATCGGCGAAGACCGGATCATCAAGGGCATGGTCGGTCGTGCGATGGAAGATCGTTACCCGCCGCGCGAGCCCAAGATCGGCGAGACGCTCTTGGAAGTGAAGAACTGGAACGTCTTCCACCAGCATCACCGCGACCGGCAGTTCCTGCACGACGTCAATTTTACCGTGCGCGCCGGCGAAGTCGTCGGCATCGCCGGCCTGATGGGGGCGGGGCGAACCGAAACGGCGATGAGCATCTTCGGCAAGTCCTGGGGGCACAAGATCACCGGCGACGTCCTGATGCGCGGCAAGCCGGTCGACGTCAGCACCATCCCCCGCGCCATCGACGCTGGTCTCGCCTATGTCACCGAAGACCGCAAGCAACTGGGTCTCGTGCTGATCAACAACATCAAGGAGAACACCACGCTCTCCAACCTGAAGGCGGTGGCGTCCAACGGCGTCATCGACGATCGCAAGGAGGTCAAGGTCGCCTCCGACTATCGTTCGAAGCTGCGCATCCGCTCGCACTCGATCTATCAGGAAACGGTCAATCTTTCCGGCGGCAATCAGCAGAAGGTGGTGCTGTCGAAGTGGCTGTTCACCAATCCGGAAGTCCTCATCCTCGACGAGCCGACACGCGGTATCGATATCGGCGCGAAGTATGAGATCTACACCATCATCAACCAGCTTGCAGCCGAGGGCAAAGGCATCGTGATGATTTCATCGGAGATGCCGGAACTGCTTGGAACCTGCGACCGCATCTACGTCATGAACGAGGGCCGCATCGTCGCCGAGCTTTCAAAGGCCGAAGCGAGCCAGGAATCCATCATGCGTGCCATCATGCGTTCAGGGGAGAAACACTAATGGTCGCCGATACGAGCACCCAACCGAACAAACCCTCGATCGGGGACTATCTCAAGAACAACATCCGCGAATACGGCCTCCTGGTCGCGCTCGTGGTCATCATGCTGTTCTTCCAGTTCGTCACCAACGGCGTGCTGTTCCGCCCGGTCAACATCACCAACCTGGTGCTGCAGAACTCGTTCATCGTCATCATGGCGCTGGGCATGCTGCTGATCATCGTCGCCGGACACATCGACCTTTCGGTCGGCTCGATCGTCGCCTTCATCGGGGCGATATCGGCGATCATGCTGGTCAAGTGGGGCCTGCCGGCCTTCGTCGTCATTCCTGCCTGTCTTGTTGTCGGCGGCATCATGGGGGCGGCGCAGGGTTACTGGGTCGCCTATCAGAAGATCCCGTCCTTCATCGTCACGCTTGCCGGCATGCTGGTCTTCCGCGGGCTCACCTACGTGGTGCTCGGCGGCCGGCCGATCGGTCCGTTCCCGAAGGAGTTTCAGCTGCTTTCGACAGGCTTCGTTCCGGATTTCCTCTACTTCCTCAATCCGAGGCCCGACCTCATCCAGAACATGGTGGCGCTGGTGGCGGTGCTGGCACTCGTCGGCTACGCCATCTATGCGGGCGTGCGCAATCGCCGGGTCAACGAGCAGCACGGTAGCGAAAACGAGCCCTTCGTCTTCTTCGCCATCCAGATGGCGGTCATCGCCGTCGTTGCGCTGTTCATCGGCTATCAGCTTTCGACCTATCGCGGCCTGCCCAACGTGCTGATTGCCATGGGCGTGCTGATCGCGCTCTATACCTTCGTCACCACGCGCTCGACGATCGGCCGTCGCATCTATGCCATGGGCGGCAACGTCAAGGCGGCGAAGCTCTCCGGCATCAACACCGAGCGGCTGACGTTCTACACCTTCATCAACATGGGTGTTCTGGCCGCACTTGCCGGCATGATCATCACCGCCCGCCTCAACTCGGCAACGCCGAAGGCCGGCCAAGGCTTTGAACTCGACGTGATTGCGGCCTGCTTCATCGGCGGCGCCTCAGCGTCCGGCGGCGTCGGCAAGATCATCGGCGCGGTGATCGGGGCCTTCATCATGGGCGTGATGAACAATGGCATGTCGATCATGGGCATCGGCATCGACTACCAGCAGCTGATCAAGGGTCTGGTGCTGCTCGCTGCCGTCTTCTTCGACGTCTACAACAAGAACAAGGGCTGACCAGCGACCGAACGGCCCGGATCGAACCAGTACCATTGAACGGGCAGCTCCGGCTGCCGGGAGTGACAGCCCGGACTGTCAGGATTGGGTGGCGAGAGCCACCCGAGGGGCCGCGGTTTGCCTGAGATCAGGCGCGAGCAAGGCCCGAACGATGCAAGGAAGGACAGGATCGTGCTGATTTCTCAGATCAGGAACGAAGACGGATCGACAACGGTCGCGGTACGCGCGCCGGGCGAGGTTGCCCGCGCAGTCAACGGCGCGGCGAGCGTCTATGCACTGGCGATGGACGCGGCCAATGCCGGGCGTAGCCTCAAGGACACGATCGAGGCAAAGGGTCTTGGTGCTGCCGTCGATCTCGAAAAGGCCTATGCCGAAGGCCGTCTTCTGCCGCCGATCACCCACCCCGACCCCGCGCACCTGCATCTGACCGGAACGGGGCTGACGCATCTTGGTTCAGCCGCGACCCGCGACGCCATGCACAAAAAGACGACCGAGGCGGCGGAGGAGACGCTGACCGACTCGATGAAGATGTTCCGCATGGGCCTTGAAGGCGGCAAGCCGCAACCGGGCGAAACCGGCGTGCAGCCGGAATGGTTCTACAAGGGTAACGGCACCTCCGCCGTCGCGCCCGGTTCGGCGCTCGTCTCTCCGGCCTTTGCCGAAGACGGTGGGGAGGAGCCGGAGATGGCCGGCATCTACGTGATCTCTGACAAGGGCATGCCGTTCCGTATCGGCTTTGCCGTCGCCAACGAGTTTTCCGATCACAAGACCGAGCGGGTCAACTATCTCTGGCTCGCGCATTCGAAGCTGCGCCAGGCGAGCTTCGGGCCGGAAATCCGCGTCGGCGCAGCACCCGACGATATCAGAGGCACCTCGCGTATCCTGCGGAGCGGCAAGGTTCTGTGGGAAAAGCCGTTCCTATCGGGCGAAGCCAACATGTCGCACAGCTTTGCCAACCTCGAGCATCACCATTTCAAATATGGCCTGTTCCGCCAGCCGGGGGACATCCACGTCCACATGTTCGGCACGGCGACGCTCTCCTTCGGCGATGGTATCCGCACGGAAGAGGGGGATGTCTTCGAGATCGAGGCTGCCGAATTCGGCCTTCCCTTGCGCAATCCGCTCGCAATCGCCGCCGCCGAACCGGTCGCCATACATCAGCTCTGACATATGCGGTATGCCAGTGGCAGGCCGCGACAGGCGCGGTTGCCCGCGAAAAGTAGATGAAGGAGGCTGAGGCCCATGACATTGCACCAAAACCTGATTGCCGGCGAATGGGTTGGCGGTGATGGCGTTGCCAATATCAATCCGTCCGACACCAACGACGTGATCGGGGAATATGCCCGCGCCTCGGCCGAGGATGCGAAGGCGGCGATTGCTGCGGCCAAGGCGGCCTTTCCGGCCTGGTCGCGCTTCGGCATCCTCGAGCGTCATGCGATCCTTCGAAAGACCGCCGACGAGATCCTGGCGCGCAAGGACGAGCTCGGGCGACTGTTGTCGCGCGAAGAGGGCAAGACGCTGGCGGAAGGCATCGGCGAGACCGTGCGCGCCGGCCAGATCTTTGACTTCTTTGCCGGTGAGGCGCTGCGATTGGCTGGCGAGGTCATCCCCTCGGTGCGCCCTGATATCGGCGTCGAGATCACCCGCGAGCCGGTCGGCGTCGTCGGCATCATCACGCCATGGAATTTCCCGATCGCCATTCCCGCCTGGAAGATCGCGCCGGCGCTCTGCTATGGCAACACCATCGTCTTCAAGCCGGCCGAACTGGTGCCCGGTTGCTCCTGGGCGATCGTCGATATTCTCCATCGCGCCGGCCTGCCGAAGGGCGTGCTGAACCTGGTGATGGGCAAGGGCTCGGTCGTCGGCCAGACGATGCTCGACAGCCCCGACATCCAGGCGATCAC
>NZ_JACVAN010000036.1:0-32551 GCF_014851895.1 Ensifer sp. ENS11
CGCACCGGATAAACCGCATAGCGGTTTACCGAGATGGCGCGGGGTGGAGCAGCCCGGTAGCTCGTCAGGCTCATAACCTGAAGGCCGCAGGTTCAAATCCTGCCCCCGCAACCAAATCAAACAAAAAACCCGCGAGACCGAAAGGTCCGCGGGCTTTTTGGCGTTCTAAGGCAGAACAAAGCAATGGTCGGTGTCAATTAGGAGTCAAGAGGGTGTTGATTAGTAAGATTAGTATTGTAACGGGTGGCGGTTAGTGTCCTGTCTGGGGGCGCCAAGTTGAGCCTATGTGCGGACAGCTTCCCCCTGACCGGCGCCAGGGTCGCCGGCCTTCGAGCGGGGAGCTTCCCACGCAACGCCCCCGAGAGTCAGAGTGAGGACAGGATTTCCGTGACGGGTTGAGGACCGGGAGAGAGGCTTCCGCGGCTGCTCGTCGACAAACTCGCCGCCGTGCTTTGATGGCGGGCCTCGCTGGCGAGATGTTCGGCGAGTCTGATGGCCAAGGCGACGGCGGGAAGCGTGGGGTTCGCTTGTCCGGACGTAGCGAAAACGGAGCTACCGGCGATATGGAGGTTAGCGATGTCGATGACGCGACAGTTGTGGTTGACGATGGCGTGGTTGCGGTCCACGCCCATCCTGGTCAACCCGATCTGATGGTAGCCGTCTTTGGCTTGCGCGGCGATATGCTCTTCGAGGTTTTCGGGGGCTGCGTCGAATATCAGCTTGCCTATCTTGCGCTCCTTGAGCCAGCGATCCAAGGCGACATGTGCTTGGAGCGTCCCGCGAAAATCCTGAGGCAGATATCGGAATGAGACGTCGAGCTTGAACTGGCCGTCCGCATCTTGCTCTGGCTTGAGGAAGGCGCGGCTTGAACTGCTTGGAATTTGCTCCCCATGGTAGCGAAGGCCGTATTTCATGTCTGGCCTGCGCAGCAGAACATATGGTTCGGCCAAGCTGAATTTTTGGCGAAGCAGCCCCAGCGCCGAAGAGGTCGCGCTAAGGGGATTGCGCAGTACATTATGCAGCGCATTATAGTGACGGAATCGGTCGGCTTCGCCCCATGTCGCCTTGTGGACGAAGGACTTCCGACTGTTCCAGAGATATAGCAGCGAGAGCGCCGCGTCGGCCTCGCCGAAAGCGGCCCTCCGGTTTGTCGGCCAAAAAGCGATGTTCGGCAGCTCGAGTGCCCGTTGCAATTGGGGGGCGGGTTGAAACCGGTTACACACGAAGGTTCCGGTGGATGTGCGCTTAAAAAGATACCGTTCGGCATGCTCTTTGGTGGCGAATTCGATCTGCGCGATCTGTCCAGCGAGATGTCCCATGTAGAAGCGCCCGAGCGGCCCATCGCTTCCGCCGAACAATTGCGGAAACGCCACCTGGAGGTTCAGCAGGAGCCGGGTATTACCTCTGCCGCCACAGGCCAGCACATATTGGTCGGCGCACACCTTGTACGAACCACCGCGGCAGGCAATCGACATGGAATGTACTCGCGCCTCAACCGGATCGAACGCCAGAGCTTTGATCCTCGCGTCCAGGGCGACGAAGAGGTTCTTCGAAGAAGCGAGCTCGGCGCTGTTGGCCTTCGCTGTGTTGCGTATTCGTGTCCAGCTTTCCCGGGATGATGGGAAATCAGTCTCCGGTTCCGGCTCCGATCGCTCGCCGGCGACATTGCTGCTCAAAAGAGCCCGCGCCCGCTGATAAAAAGGCGAAATCTTTTCGTGAGCAATAGGCCAACCGGAGTGTGCGACATAATCTCTTGCTTCGAAGTCTATATCATCCAGCTCAACGCATTGCCCACCCCATCGTTCGGACGTGCCGCCAAGTCCGGTGGCCGAAGTATGTCGGTCCGCAGCGTGATAGATATCGTCTTCTATGTCGAAGCCTGTTTCGTTTCGTTGGGGTCGTTTCGATCGTTTCGGCCCGGCTTCGATAAGCAGCGTTCGCATGCCGCGCCTGCTCAATTCCAGCGCAGCGGCAATACCGACCGGGCCAGCGCCCGCGACGCACACGTCGAACGCCTGCTGAAAGACCTCGAAATCCGCAAACATCTGTCCCCCCCACTTTCGCGCAGCGCCCTTTTGGCCGCCGCCGCAATCACCCTTCGGTCCCCTTGTGGCACTGCGGATCAGTCTTGGCGCGATCGCCAGCGGATTGAAGACGGAGGCGCCAACCTGACGCAGCACGCTAGAGTTTCACTATCCGCAGAACAATTTCGCCTAAAGTAGGATGATTTTGCTCGTCACCTCGATCAAAAGGATTAGTGGCAGCTTCGCTGAAAAACTAAGGGTGTCATGGTTTCCGCTCACCTGCCGCTGAATTGGCTTCGGGCCTTTGTAGCCGCCCCGCGGCTCGGCAGTTTCGCCGGAGCCGGGGCTGAACTGAATGTCACGCCGTCCGCCGTCTCGCAGCACATCCGGGCTTGAAGGCTGGCCCGGCAGGCGCTGACGGTCGTCGAGCAATCGATTGTCGCGGGTTGACGCGCCGTGCATCGGATAAAGTAGGAGGAATGCCATGAAAGCCGTTCGGACGGATCAGGAAATCAAATGCCCGGAAATCGATGCCGGGCTTCGGGCGCGCGGCGTCGAGGCTGATGCGCGAAGTGGCTGACGCCGACCTCCTGCTCTTGTGCTACACGCCGATCACCGCCCGCGTCATCGCTGCGGCTAGGCGCCTCAAGGTGCGGCGACGACGTCGATATATGAGCGAAGTTCATATGGCGTCCCGAAATTACAAGTCTCTGCGTGATCAGGCCCCCGCAACCAGACACACAAAAGCCCGCGAGACCGAAAGGTCCGCTGGCTTTTTGTTTACCCCGTAACCGGTCGAGGACCCATCGCCGCGAAGGCGACCCGCAAGCAGGCGAGGCGTAAGCCGACGAAACGGGACAGAAATCAGAAGAAAGTCTGGCAAGCTCATCCAAAGACGAATGCTGGCAGCGATCAACGGCAAAACCGAACTATTCCTAACCCATGCGCCGACGTGACATCGCATCCGCAATCCATTGTTCAGATTGAGAGAATCGTAGTTCAACACGTCAGTCCAGACACCCGCGCACAGGTCTCCTAGTGCGGCACGGCCTTTGGAGTGGTATCGAGCAAGTCTATTACCCGAGGGCACGACACCAGGAGGTCACACAATATGACGAAGTCATCCGGGTCCCTTGGTGCGACGGACAAATGAAACCAGTCCGGGTTCTCTCCCCTTGGTGACCACACAAGCCGCTCCTCCAGAAGATAGACGCCGTAGACGACTTCAATTTCGCCGCGGACCGCCAAGTTCAGGCGCGAACGAATGCCATACCCGGTCAGCGCCGCGTTTAGCGCTATCGCTACCTCAATCAGTGTGGTCCGATATCCCGGCCGGCGTACGACCTCGGTCCCATACACCCGCTCCAGCCAGGTCGCGCCAAGCTGGATGACGATCAGTATGCTGTCCAGGATTTGACGCAGATCCTTCTGCGTCATGATTTGCATATATTTTGCTGGCTTCAGATAGACGTCGACGGCCGCCGAAACGGCCCCGCACCCGCTGTGGCCGAGGATGACTATCGTGCGCAGGCTATCCTTGAGATGATCAACCGCATAGCTCAGACTGGCCGTGACGTCGTCGCCCATGCCATTGCCGGCCACCCTGACGACAAACAGGTCGTTCGGGCCTTCGGAAAAGATCAGCTCCACCGGAACACGCGCATCGGCACAACCGACAATTGCCGCAAACGGTTGCTGTTTGGGTGCCGCGCTGCGCCCGGGAAGAAGGCCGACATCATGCGGGTCGACAGCGATGTTCAGCTTTGCGGGTGGTGACGAGGTGATCCGGTCAAGGAGTTCGGCGAAGGCCCGGTTTCCAGACTCGAGTCTCGACCGGGCAGCGTTCGCATCCGGTGGTAGGGGCCTATACACAGCATCGAACGCGAACCGGTATGTCACTTCGGCCAACCAGGTCTGATCCTCCTTCGAGGCGCCTTCGAGCAGCTTCTTTGCCATCTTGCAGTCTCCCTCGACAGTGATCGAAACAGGGGCGGCAATGCAAATCCGTGACTTTCCACATTAACACTTTCACGCGTGGGCGCACCTCTAAACCAAACTGCGCGTGTCATACGGCTAAGGCCGTGCATCCAGACGGGAGCCGGAGGGGGTATCTGCGTGCCGCCGGCGACCCATGAACCGCAGGCCGCGGCTCTGGGCAGATCGCTGAGGACTCGGGCCGAAGGTGTATGGCACCATACAGCCGGCTCGTTGTTGTGATTATGATGGGCGTGGTGTGGGTGTTGGTACATCCGTGACGTTATCGTTGGCCCATGTCGTGATCGGGTGGACCTGCCCGGTGATATGATCCCGCAAGTAGGTTTCCTGACCTGCCAGGCCCATTGGATAAAGCTTATTTCGGCTGGCCTCGTAGTCAGCACTCTGGTCGGTACAGAGGCGAATGCGCATATCCTGCGGCGCGACACCGGTCCGGTTCGGCAGATGATCCACAAGCACTGCATCTGGGGACAGCGTTCCATCGAACCACCATCACGCGCCTTCCATTTCGAGTTGCGAGCCCGACGATATTTCGTCCGGATGCACATAGGAAACCAGTCTTCATCCCGATGGTTCCGCTGAAACGCGTCAACAACAGATTGTTGGACTTGATCTCTTTACCGTCGATCGTGACTGCCGAAGCCAGGAAGAAGCGGCGATATTCAGGAAACATCCGGTCCACTTCCAACCCAAGGATCGCAAGATCGCGGGCAGTCGTGTAATTCTCTCGGTCAAATAGACCGTTTGGATTGGTAAAATGCGTGCCCGTAAGCCCGATGCGGGCCGCCGCTTCATTCATTCGCCGAACGAAAGACATTTCGCCGGAAGCGACTACTTCTGCCAAGGCTACAGCGACGTCATTTGCTGAAGCCGTAATCGTGGCAAAGAGCGCGTCTTCGAGGGTCATTGTCCGGCCGAAGGTCAGGCCGGATTCGAGAAACGCCTGTTTCGTTGCGTTGCGGGTCATGGTGACCGGTGTCGTCAGTGTCACCTCGCCAGACCGAAGGGCTTCAAACACGACGAACGCGGTCATGAGCTTGGTTGTCGAGGCCGGATACCAGGGTACGCCGGCATCTTCCTGATAGAGAACTTGATGGCTGTCGGCATCCACGACGAGTGCCGGCGTTGCATTCGCCGGTGTCCACAAAAAAAGGGACGCCATAAACACCAATCTTTTCAAAGGTTTTCCGGCGATTATGTTTTTCGTCATGTGCCAGTCTCCGGGGAAGGCGTCCTGATGACATGATGTGCCGCGGGGCACAAGCGTTCGCTGCGGCGCGTCGGAGGCGCGTTGCTTCGCTAGGTAACGCGACGCTGCCGAAGGCGAGGGATCTTCGCGATTGGCTATCGGTGGTCATGCGGGGTGGGGGAACGCACTAGCCTTGCGACAGTGCGCGCGCAGTCGCGAAGAATGCCTGTATTGACTTGCTGCTACGGCGATCCTTCAGGCAGATCAGCTTTTCATGCATCGAAAGCGGCTGGTGTTCGAGCGCGATTTTCACCAGCCTCGGATCGTTGTCGAACTCCGCTTCGGACACGACCCCGAGACCGATGCCTGTGGCAACGATCCGCCGGACGGCTTCGCGTCCTTCGGCCTCGATTGCGTAGCGGAGGATCACCCCTTGCGCCGCCGCGAGCTTCTCCAGCATCTGCCTGGTGCGTGACCCCTGCTCCCTCATGACCAGGGGCCATGCACTCAACGCCTCAAGCGGAATGCTCGTCCGCGTCGCCAGGGGATGCGATTTCGCGGCGAAGAGCACGACAGGGGAGACATTGAGCGAAAAGACCTCGAATGGGCGCTCATCGGTCAATTCGCCAAGGACGCCGACGTCCACGTCGTAGGCAAGCAAATCCTCCACGATGCTGTTGGAATTGCCGCCGACGATCTTGATCTGAATGCCGGGAAACCGCGCCTGGAAGACGGTGAGCACGTCCAGGACGTGATCCACCGAATCGGCTGCGATCCTGAGCATGCCTGCCCGCAGCGATCGCTCCTCCTGCAGGACCTCGAGGGCTTCGCCTTCGGCATCGAACAGGCGGTGGGTTGCCGCCAGGAGCCGGGAACCTGCCGGTGTCAGCTCGATCTGACGGCGCTTTCGCACGAATAGGGCGACGTCGTATTCCTCCTCCAGCCAGCGCACCTGGTCGGAAATGGCAGGCTGCGTGAGGTGCAATGCGCGGGCAGCTTGCGAAAAACTGCCGGCAAGAGCCACGTGATGGAAAGCCCGAAGCTGGACATAGCGCATGACAGGCGGAAGCCCCCTAGGTGATGCTTCAGCATCGAAGAATTCTTAATCTGTCTCATTAATATCGATTTTGTTCACCCTCCGATAGATGCGATAGCTTGCACGCAGCTGCACGATGATCGGAGAAAGCGATGAAAGCCACAGCATCCGCCCTGGTTCACACGGAGGGCGAAGCCAACACATCGGCAGCGCGCGGGGCCTGGAACGCCCGGATGGGCGACGAACGGACGAACTCCCTTGTGGCGCGCGACGCCGCCGCCTTCCTGCACCAGAGCCTGTCAAGCCCCTGCCTGACCGCCATCGCCAAGGCGGAGGGCATCTGGATCGAGGATACCGCCGGCCGGCGCTACATGGACTTCCATGGAAACAGTGTTCACCATATCGGCTACGGCCATCCCCGGCTGAAACAGGCAATCAAGGCCCAGATCGACGATTTGTGTTTTGCGCCGCGTCGTTTCACCTGCGAACCTGCCGTCGAGCTTGCCGAGATGCTCGGCAGTCTTGCGCCCGGCGATCTCGGCAAGGTCTTGTTCACCACGGGTGGATCGGATGCGATCGAAGTCGCACTGAAGCTGGCGCGCGCCGCGACCGGCCGGTTCAAGACGCTCTCCTTCTGGGATGCCTTCCACGGCGCCGGCTTCGGCGCGTCGAGCGTCGGCGGCGAGGCGACCTTCCGCTCGGGCATAGCCGGCCCGCTCCTGCCGGGCGCCGAACACGTCGCGCCCTGGGCGAACCGCCACTGCGCCTATGGTCAGGACAATCTCGAAAGTTCCGCGCGCGCCTGCGCCAACATGATCTCCTACGTCCTTGCCCGCGAGGGCGATTTTGCAGCGCTGGTCGCCGAACCGATGCGGGCGACGCCCAATCCACCGGCGCCGGGCTTCTGGAAACAGGTGCGTGAGGCCTGCGACCGGCACGGAACCTTGCTGATCTTCGACGAAATTCCGACCGGCCTAGGCAAGACCGGCCGCTTCTTTGCCTGCGAGCACGACGACGTCGTTCCCGACATCCTCGTGCTTGGAAAATCGCTCGGTGGCGGCATTTTGCCGATCGCGGGCGTGGTCGCCAGGCGCGATCTCGACGTGGCGGGCGACTATGCCATCGGCCACTACACGCACGAAAAGAACCCGGTGACGACGCGCGCGGCTCTGACCACCATTTCCATCATCATCGAGGAGGGGCTTGCGGAGCGCGCCGCCGAACTCGGCGGCTATGCGATGGAGCGGCTCAGCACTTTCGCCGAACGCTGCGCGGCGGTCGGGGATGTGCGCGGCCGCGGCCTGCTTTTCGGCGTCGAGATCGTATCCGACCGGACGGATTTCACGCCGGACAATGCGCTGGCGGAGCGGGCCTATTATCGCTGCATGGAAGCGGGACTGAGCCTGAAGATCAGTCAGGGCAACGTCATGACGCTTTCGCCGCCCATGGTGGTCTCTCGCCAGGAACTCGACCGGGCGCTGACGATCGTCGAACAATCGATCCTCGCGGGTTGAAGCGCCGGACATCGGATAAAGCAGGAGGAATTGCTACGACCCACATGTCGACGCATCGGCGATGACCGGACACGGTATCGAGAAGGTCGATGATCTTCACGAGGTGGTAGTTTGAATCTGTCACGCTCCGCCATGTAGGAATGTAGGGTTTGGTCGAGAACTTCCGAGCAGAAGTCCGGCGTACCGTGCCAGGAAATCAACGACGGACATGATCCTTGAGGAAAAGGAGCCAGGCCCGGATTTTCTGCGGGACCATCTGCATGGGCAGGTGCATCGCGTAAATCTGGTGATCGGGGAAGCGATAGGACGGCAGGGCGTCGGCCAACGTGCCCTTGGCAAGTTCTGGCGCGACGAACCAGTCAGGCAGAAGCGCAACGCCTGCGCCGGCAACCGCCAGCGCCTTCACAACCGATGCGTTGTTGGCAAGCAGCCGGGACGGACGAGGCACCTCGAACGCGCATTCGCACCCGTCTTCGTCGAACATTGTCCAGCTTTTCACATGGTCGACGGTGGCATTGCTGATGTGCGGCAGCGCGCTCAGCATCTTGGGTGCACCAACGACAGTTCGATCAACGCGGGCGAGGATGTCCGGCGACGCGACTGGCCTGAGCTGATACGTCCCCAGGTGCACACCAGCATATGGCGACGTCTGGAATTGCTCGTTGCGCCCCAGCCGGATTGCGACGTCAAAGCGGTCGCGCAGGAGGTCGACATTCGTCGGATAGGCTTCGAACTGGACGTCGAGGTCTGGATGCAGCGCAGTGAATTTCTGAAGCGCCGGAGCGATCACCGCGACGCCATATTCAACCGTCGATGTCAGGCGCAAGCTGCCGCTCAGCACCGTTTGCTCCGTGCGCGCTTCGGCAATCGCCTCATCGGCTTCCGTGAGAATGCCAAGGCAGCGCGCATAGAACCGTTCGCCGGCATCGGTCAGAGCAAGGCTGCGCGTGGTGCGATGAAGGAGCGTGACGCCCAATTCGCTTTCGAGCTGCTTGATGTTGAAACTGACGGCGGCCCTGGCCTGATTGAGTTGCTTGGCGGCCGCAGTGAACGATCCTGCTTCCACGACGGCTCGCAAAGCAGTCAGGCGATCAAGACTCACCGCCATAACGCACTCCAATTGGTAAATAGAGTCGACAAGTGTTGTCGAATTGTATCGCCTTATTCGACGATATGAAAGGGAATACCCTGCGGGCGTCATTCCTATCAAAGGTTTTCCCGGTGTCCGCCCGCTCCCGAATTGCCACCCTCTATCTTCTCGGCTTCGCCGTCGATCTCGCGAATATGTTCATCTTCAATGCCGCCCTGCCGGCGTTGCAGCGGGAGCTGAGCGCATCCGTCGTGCATCTCGCCTGGGTCGGCACGATCTACATGCTCGGCCTGACTGTCGCCATTCCGCTGGGGAGCTGGCTTGCGCGCCGGATCGGCGAACGCCGCGTGTTCATTGCCTCTCTGCTCATTGTGGCGGTGGGAAGCTTCGGCGGGGGTATGGCCACTGGGATTGCGACGCTTCTCGCCTGGCGGCTTGTTCAGGGTCTCGGCGGAGGACTGCTCGTGCCGGTCGGCCAGAGCATGGCCTATCGCGCCTATCCGCCGGAAGACCGCGCCCATCTGACGGCCGTGGTCATGACGGTTGCGCTGCTGGTGCCGGCACTTTCACCCGCCGTCGGCGGGATCGCTGCCGATCATGTGTCCTGGCGCTGGGTGTTTATCGGTGTTGCGCCACTGGCAGCGGCGATAGCAGCATTGGCCCTTGCCTGGGCGCCGGTCGATCGGTTGGCGGAAGCGAAGCCGGCGCTCGACATTGCCGGCTTCCTGCTGAGCGCCATCACCCTGTTTTGCCTTCCCCTTGGCCTGACGCTCACTAGTCAGGCGGGACGCGGCGTTCATGCCGCGATTGTCCTTGCCTTGGCGATTGTCGCGGGCGCCGCCTATGTCCGCCATGCGCTGCGTTCGCGCGAACCGCTGCTTGATCTGCGTCTGCTCTCCGATCCGATGCTCAGGACTGGCAGCATCATCTACCTGTGTGTGCCGGGCGTTTTCACGGGCGTAAACCTGATCGCCTCCCTGTACTTGCAGGACCGCCTTGGTCTGACGGCCACACAAACGGGAATGCTTATGCTCCCATGGGCAGCCGCATCCTGCGTCGCCATCATGTCCACGCGGCGGATGTTTGCGTCCCGAGGCCCGCGCTCGCTCTTTCTCGTCGGCATGACCGTCACCAGCGCCGGCGTGCTGCTGTTGGCCACACCATTCACCGGAATGTTCACCGTCAGGATCGCGTCCTTTGTTTTGATGGGTTTCGGAGCGAGCCTTTGCACGAGCACGGCCCAGACGGCAGCCTTTACGTCGGTTCGAACGGAACGGATGGCAGAGGCAAGCGCGCTGTGGAACATCAACCGTCAGCTCAGTTTCTCGCTCGGTGCGAGTGTGCTGGGAGGCTTGCTGGGGCTCTTCCTCGCGACCAGCGGCGGTGCGGCCGATGCCCTGGCTTACCGCTACTGTTTTGTGATCGCTGCCGTTCTGATCGTGTTTCCGCTGCCCTTCGTTCTGCGCCTGCGGCGAGCCGATTAGCGCGCGTAGCCCATTCTTTCACACTGTCCGACAAGGAGCCGAACGTGACCGATACTGAAAGATTCTTCCGTGAGATTGTCGATGTCCACGTCGCGATCGAACGCTGGTTCATCGGGGCGGCTCGGCCTGCCGATCTGGTGCAACTGCTCGAACGCTTCTCGCCTGAGTTTCGCATGATCTCCATGCAAGGGACCGCGCTTGGCAAAGAGGGCGTGGGCGAATTGTTCGGACGTCTGCACGGGAAACGCCCGGAGCTGCGGATCACGGTCGACGAGATGCAGATCTGTCATGAATGGTCGGGCGGAGCCTGCGTCACCTATCGCGAGACGCACGCGGATGCGGGCGGGGTTCAAACCGCAAGACGCTCGACCGTCGTTTTGGAAGCTTCAGCGGATGGCTCGCTCCGATGGCGGCATCTGCATGAAACGCCGGTTGCGGCTTAGGCACGTCTACGATGCCCCTTGTAAAGTTTCCCTCCGAAGGTCGCCCCTCTAGCCGACCGCCGACAATAATCTTGTGAAAAATCCGATACTAGGGCACAATTTGTGAACGCATCTGAAGTGCGGCGCTACTCCAATCCGGCCGTCTCGCCGAGTGACAGTTCGCGCCCGAGGGGCGGCGTCGATGGATCAGGGGTTCTTTCTTCTGTTCGCTACGGTGGCCGTGGTCGCGGCCCTGATGGTCGTCGTGGCGCGGAATCCGGTTCACAGCGCATTGGCGTTGATGGCTTGTTTTCTGCAGATCTCCGCAATCTTCATCATGCTCGAGGCGCCGTTGCTCGCCGTCATCCAGATCTTCGTCTATGTCGGCGCGATCATGGTGCTGTTCCTGTTCGTGATCATGATGATCGACGTGCGCGAAGCCGTCTTGCAGCGGTTCTTGCCCGGCGGTAGCCTTCCAACTCTCGTGCTGCTCGTCCTGCTTGGGATCGAGATGCTCGTGCTGGTGCTCCGGAGCGACCGCTTTTCCGTCGTCGAACCGGTCGCGACGCGCGACGGCGACGCGATCAGACAGCTTAGCACGACGCTTTTCTCCGACTATCTCCTGCCGTTTGAAGCCGCCTCCGTGATCCTGCTGGCGGCCCTGGTGGGCGCCATCGTGCTGGCGCGGAAGGAGTCGGGGTGATGGTTCCGCTCTGGTGGTATATTTTGCTCGGAGTGGCCCTGTTCGTGATTGGAGCGGCGGGCGTCTTGCTCAGACGCAATATTCTGGTTGTGCTGATGTCGCTGGAGCTGCTGCTCAACTCGGTCAACATCAACTTCATCGCTTTCGGCCGTCAGTACGGCGATTTCCGCGGGCAGATCTTCGCGATCTTCGTCATCGCAATCACTGCGGCGGAGGTTGCCGTCGCCCTCGGCATCTTGGTCGCCCTTGTGAGGAACAAATCCACCCTCAAGGTCGACGATGTGACCATGATGAAAGGATAGCGGCTTGGACCCGGAGACAACGATCCGGCCGCTGCTTGCCGTCGCCGTCCCGGCTCTGGCGGCCCTGGCCGTTGTCCTTCTCAACAACCGCGAGAAACTCCGCGACATCGTCTCGCCGTTGGCCGCGATCGCCCTGTTCGCGATTGTCGCATCGATGGCGCCCACAGTACTGGCGGGCGGGACCGTCGATTTGCGCCTTTTCGAGATACTACCGGGGATCGACTTCGCTTTCCGCGTCGATGCGCTCGGCATGGTCTTTGCCACAGTATCGTCACTTCTATGGATCGTGGCGGCGATCTATTCCATCGGCTACATGCGGCACCTGAAAGAGCATGCGCAGACCCGGTTCTTCGCCTGTTTCGCCACCAGCCTGGCAGCGGCCGTCGGGGGCGCCTTCGCCGCCAATCTGTTTACGCTGGTGATCTTCTACGAGGTACTCAGCCTCGTTACCTATCCGCTCGTCTACCACCACGAGGACGAAGAGGGATGGAAGGGCAGCCGCAAGTATCTCGTCTATCTGATGGGCGCGTCGAAAAGCGTGCTGCTTGCCGCGCTGGCGCTGACCTATCACATTGCGGGGTCGCTGGACTTTGTGGCGGGGGGACTGCTGGCAGGGGCCGATGCATCGGCGGCGCTGCTGACGGTCGTCTATTTCTGCTATCTTTTCGGCTTTGCCAAGGCCGCCGTGATGCCGGTGCACGCATGGCTGCCTGCCGCGATGGTGGCGCCGACACCAGTCAGCGCGCTCTTGCATGCGGTGGCGGTGGTCAAGATGGGCGTATTCTGCGTGCTGCGCGTGGTGTTCCACGTCTTTGGCGTCGGACTGGTCGGCGAACTGGGCCTCGGCACAGCCACGGCCTATCTGGTCTCGTTCACCATCCTGATGGCGTCGGTCTACGCCCTGACCCGGGACGATCTGAAGGCGAGGCTCGCCTATTCGACGGTGAGCCAACTGTCCTATATCGTGCTGGGCGTGGTTCTGTTGTCGCCGGTCGCAATGGTCGGCGGGATTATCCACATTGCCGCGCATGCCTTCTCGAAAATCACACTCTTTTTCTGCGCCGGGTCGATCTACTGCGCGTCTGGCAAACGGAACATCAGCGATATGGCCGGTATCGGCCGTAGGCTGCCCTGGACGATGGGGGCATTCTTTGTCGGCTCACTCAGCATGATCGGGGTGCCACCGACCGCGGGCTTCGTCAGTAAGTGGTATCTGGCGCTGGGCTCTGTGGAGGCGGGGGAGATTGCGTTCCTGATCGTGCTCTTAGTGAGTTCGGTCCTGAACGCCGCCTACTTCCTGCCGGTCAGTTATGTCGCCTTTTTCGGGACGGAGGTGCAGGAGAGCCCGGCGACGGTTCGTGAAATTCCGATGATGACGATCCCGCTGGTCGCAACCGCCATCCTTTCGGTGCTGATGGGCATCTTTCCCGGCTATTTTCTCGCCCTGGCGGACGGAGTGGTCAAATGATCAAACGCGTCGTCAACTTCTTTGGTGACGAAGAATATGCCAGGCAGCGCCGCCGATTGTTCTATCTGGTGCTCGTCCTGATCGTCGTCGCCGACTTTCTGGTTTCTCGCGAACACGCCGAATACCTGTGGGACCGCCTGCCTGGCTGGTCTGCCGTTTACGGCTTCGGCTCCTGCATGGTTTTGATTTTCGTTTCCAAGTTCCTCGGCCACCAGTGTGGGCTCATGCGGCGCGAGGATTACTATGATTGATTTTATCCATCCGAGCCTGATCTTCATTCTCGGCGCGCTGCCGATCCCGTTGCTCAATGGGTCGATCCGCAAGGCCTATCTGCTGCTGGTTCCGGCGCTGGCGATCCTCGCCGTGCTTGCAATGCAGCCGGGCAGCTATGGCGAGATGCAATTCATCGGGCAGGAAGTCCTGATCGCGAAGGTCGACAAGCTGAGCATCGTCTTCGCCACCGTTTTCACCATCATGGCGCTGATCGGAACCGTCTACGCGCTGCACCTGCCTCACGCCGGCCAGCATGTCGCAGCGTTCGTCTACGTCGGCAGCGCGCTCGGAGTGGTGTTCGCCGGCGACTACCTGACCCTGTACCTGTTCTGGGAGGCCATGGCATTTGCCTCTGCCTATCTGGTCTTCGCCCAGGGCAGCCGGCAGGCGATCGCCGCCGGTTTTCGCTATCTGATGGTCCACATCACCGGCGGGGTTGCCCTGCTCGGCGGCGTCATTCTCCACGGGCTGGCCACCGGCTCGCTGCTTTTCGGTCCGATCGAGGGTGGGATGGGCGTCGGCGCCTACCTGATACTTGCCGGGTTCCTGCTCAACGCGGCGGTACCGCCGCTCAACGCCTGGCTGACCGACGCCTATCCGGAGGCGACCGTCACCGGGGCGGTATTCATGAGCGCTTTCACCACCAAGACCGCCGTCTACGTGCTCGCGCGGGCGTTTCCAGGCACCGAGCTTCTGGTCTGGCTCGGCACCGCGATGGCGCTCTACGGCGTCATCTACGCAGTGCTGGAGAACGACTGTCGGCGACTGTTGGCCTATCACATCGTCAGCCAGGTGGGCTACATGGTGGCGGGCATCGGCATCGGGACCGAGATGGCTGTGAACGGGGCCACCGGCCATGCCTTCGCGCATATCCTCTACAAGGCGCTTTTGTTCA
Organism: Ensifer sp. ENS11; assembly: GCF_014851895.1. NCBI lineage: Bacteria > Pseudomonadati > Pseudomonadota > Alphaproteobacteria > Hyphomicrobiales > Rhizobiaceae > Ensifer > Ensifer sp. ENS11. Next base: position 14,396 of record NZ_JACVAN010000036.1, read on the forward strand.
TGGGGGCAGGGGCGGTCATCTACGTCACCGGCCGTCGCAAGCTCACCGAGCTTGGTGGGCTCTACAAAACCATGCCGATGACCGTGGCACTCTATATGGTCGGTGCCTTGGCGATTTCGGCATTTCCATTCTTCTCCGGCTTCGTCACCAAGTCGATGGTGGTGGCCGCCGCCGGGCAGGATCATCGGGCGCTGGTGGTGCTGGCGCTGACGATGGCGTCGTCAGGGACGTTCCTGCACACCGGACTGAAACTCCCGTACTACATGTTCTTCGGCACGGACCAGAAACTGGAGGCGCGCGAACCGCCCGGCAACATGCTGGTCGCGATGGGCATGGCGGCGGTGCTCTGCATCGCGATCGGGGTGTTCCCCCAGATGCTGTATGCGTTGCTGCCCTATCCGGTCGACTTCGAACCCTACACTGGCGTCCATGTCACCGAGAGCCTTGGCGTGCTGATGTTCACCGCGTTGGGGTTCGTGTTGTTCCTCAAGGCGCTCGATCCCGAGAATACGATCAGCCTCGACACTGACTGGTTCTACCGCAAGGGCGCACGGGTCTTCATGTGGATCGCTGAGAAACCGCTGGCGCGCTACGAGAAGGCGGTGAGCGACGTGTCCGAGACCGCGGCGCTGCCCTTCCTGCATGGGGCGGCACGGGCGGGATTGCGGATCGATCGCACCGGCGTGGACGCCATCGTGAACGGCGTTGCCCGCTCGATCCTGCGCGGCGGCGCGGCGCTGCGTCGGCTCCAGACCGGCGTCGTGACCCACTACGTGCTGGCGATGATTGTCGGTGTGATCGCAGCCGTTGCCGTCTTCGCCGTGGCGTGGCGGTAGGAGGCGCGATGGGATTCCCGCTACTCAGTCTCATCGTATTCACGCCCGTCGCCGGTGCAGCGGTTCTGATGTTTCTGCGCCGTGACGATGCGGTGCGGTGGACAGCACTCGGTGTCACCATCCTCGACCTCGCTCTCTGCTTGGCCATGTTGGCCAGCTTTGACACCACTACCCATGAGATGCAGTTCATCGAGAGGCACCCTTGGGTGCCCGCGCTTGGGATCACATATGCGCTCGGCATCGACGGAATAAGTGCGCTCTTCGTGTTCCTGACTGCGCTGTTGGGCTGGATCTGCGTGCTTGCCTCCTGGGCCGCGATCGACCGCAAGGTGAAGGAGTTCATGGTCAGCCTGCTGGTCATGCAGGCGTTGATGCTGGGCGTGTTCTGCGCGCTCGACCTGTTCTTGTTCTACGTCTTCTGGGAGGCGATGCTGATCCCGATGTACCTGATCATCGGCGTCTGGGGGGGCGAAGGCCGGGTCTATGCAGCGTTCAAGTTCTTCCTCTACACGCTGGCGGGAAGCCTCCTATTCCTGATCGGTGTCATCGTGCTCTATTTCCACGGCGGCAAGACCTTCGACATCCTCGCCCTGACAGCGCAGGATTTGCCGTTCCAGGTCCAGTCCTGGCTGTTTTTCGCCTTCCTGATCGCCTTCGCGGTCAAGGTCCCCATGGTCCCGGTCCATACCTGGCTGCCGGATGCCCATGTGCAGGCGCCGACGGCGGGCAGCATCATCCTGGCGGGCGTGCTTCTGAAAATGGGTGCGTACGGATTCCTGCGGTTCTCGCTGCCGATGCTGCCTGAAGCGTCAGTGCACTATTCGACGCTGATGATGGCACTTTCGGCGCTTGCGATCGTCTATGGCGGGTTGCTTGCGCTGGCGCAGGATGACCTGAAGAAGCTGGTGGCCTATTCGAGCATCAGCCACATGGGCTTCGTGACGTTAGGGATTTTTGCGCTGAACCTGCGCGGACTTGAGGGCGGCATCCTGCAAATGTTCAATCATGGCGTAACGACGGGAGCGTTGTTCCTGTTCGTCGGCCTGATCTACGAGCGGACACACACGCGCAGCATGGCGGAGTATGGCGGGTTGATGAAGGCGGCGCCGGTCTACACCGCGTTTCTTGCGTTGTTCGTCCTGTCGGCGATGGCGCTGCCGGGAACGAATTCGTTCGTGGGGGAGTTGCTCGTGCTGTCGGGCGGGTTTGCGGCCGACTTGGCCGTCGGCGCAACCGCTGTTTTGGGCGCATTGCTGGGCGCGGCCTATCTGCTTGGCATGTACAGGAAAGTCGCGCTTGGCCCGGCCAGCGTCGGCGCCCGGTTCAGCATACGTGATGTGAATGCCCGCGAGATGGTCGCAATCCTGCCCCTGGCCGCCTTCGTGCTTTGGGTCGGGCTCTATCCGAAACCCTTTCTCAACATTATCGATGCCTCCGCGAAGCATCTGCTGATGCAGGTGCACGGCAAGGGGAGCGGCCAATGACCGCCGCCGCGCTCTTCCAGTCGGTGCTGGCGAGCCTGCCCGAGATCGTGGTCATCACGGGGGCCTGCATCCTGCTGATCCTGGGACAGTTTCTGCGGAAGGGGCAGGCCCCTGTCCTTGTCTGGGCTTCCGTGGCGGTCGTGCTGATTGCCGGCTCTGTAACACTCATGTTCGCCGGCGAGGCGCAGCCGGCCTATGCGGGCATGTTCATCGCTGACCGCTTCGCGGTCTTCTTCAAGTTCGTGTTTTACCTAGCCACCGTTCTGACATTTTTCCTTTCGCGGCGATATGCCGAGACCGAAGGGATCGGCAGCAGCGAATACTATGTCCTGCTGCTTCTTGCGCTTTCAGGAATGATGATCATGGCCTCGGCGACCGACCTCCTGTCGGTCTATGTCGGCGTCGAACTGATGGCGATCTGCACCTATGTGCTGACTGGCTTTCTGAGACGAGAACAGCGGTCGAACGAAGCGGCGCTGAAATACGTGATCCTTGGCTCGGTCTCGACCGGGATTTTCCTGTACGGCGTTTCACTGGTCTATGGGCTCACCGGCACCACACAATTGGACGCGATGGCTGCGGCGGTGACCGGCGATCCGCTCGATCCCGGATTGCTGCTGGCTGTTGTCTTCATCGTCGCGGGGCTGGTCTTCAAGGTCGGCGCGGTGCCTTTTCACATGTGGATCCCGGACGTCTATGAAGGCGCACCGACGACGATCACGGCCTTCATGTCGGTGGGCCCCAAGGCGGCGGGGTTCGCGGTGATCCTGCGGGTGTTCCTCAATCCGCTGGTCGCGACCTCGGACGTTTGGATTATCCTCGCGGTCCTTGCTGTGGTGACGATGGCGCTCGGCAGTTTCGTGGCGCTGGTGCAAGATAATTTCAAGCGACTGCTGGCCTATTCGAGCATCGCCCATGCCGGGTTCGCCATTTTCGGTGTGGTGGCTGGCGGCGCCGACGGGATCGCCAGCGTGATGCTCTACCTGTTGATCTACTCTTTCATGAATCTCGGCATTTTCGCCACCGTCATCATGATGCGGAACGGCGATTTCTCGGGCGAGATCATCGAAGACTACGCGGGTTTCGCCAAGTCACGCCCCGGATTGGCGCTTCTGATGCTGCTCTATCTGTTCTCGCTGGCCGGCATTCCGCCGACGGCTGGGTTCTTCGCCAAGTTCTACGTCCTGGTCGCGCTCGTCGAGCGCGGTTTCGTCATGCTGGCGGTGATCGCAGTGCTACTGAGCGCCATAGCTGCCTACTTTTACATCCGCATTGTCATGGTGATCTACATGCGGGAGCCGGAAAGGGCGTTCGACCCGGCGCTGACGCCCTTGGTTCGCGTCGCGCTCGCCTTCACCGCCGTCGGCACCATCGGCATCGGCCTATTCCCGGCTTGGTTTCTGAGGCTTGCCCAGCATTCGGTTTTGGGGGGCTAATTGATTGGATTTGCAATGATCCGCCCGGCGGAATAAACTGGAAGTTCAAGAAAGGATAGCCCAAGTTCCTTCCCTGGGCGACGCGTTATCGGTCCCGAACTGGGTCGGTCGCGGCCTGAGGAAAGCCCTCGGCGGGTGAGCGGGGCAACGCGATATGACTGCGATGGAGTTCCTCCCGGTTCTTGTCATGGTCGCCGGAGTTGTTCTGGTGGCGGGGGCGACGCTGTTTGTCTCTTCGCTGCTGCGTCCGTCCAATCCCTATCCCGCGAAGAACATGCCCTATGAATGCGGCATGGACCCGGCAGGCGAGGCTGCCGGCGGCCGGTTCCGGGTGCAGTTCTTTGTTCTCGCAATCCTGTTGGTCGTCTTCGATGTCGAAACGATGTTCCTCTTTCCCTGGGCCGTCGTGCTGAAAGACATCGGGCTGGTCGGTTATGTCGAGATGTTCGTCTTCATAGTGCTGCTTCTTGTGGGCTTCGCCTACGCCTGGCTGAAGGGAGCGCTGGAATGGGAGGCGTAAACAATGCGATCCGCGACAGCGTGCTGTTCACCACCGCCGAGAGCGTTATCAACTGGAGCCGAAAGTCGGCGCTGTGGCCCGAGACCTTCGGTATTGCCTGCTGCGCCATCGAGATGATTTCGGCGGGTTGCGCCCGCTATGATCTCGACCGGTTCGGCGTGGTGTTCCGGCCATCACCGCGCCAGTCCGACGTGATGATTATCGCCGGTACCATAACCCGGAAATTCGCGCCCGTCGTACGCCGGCTCTATGATCAGATGCCGGAACCACGCTGGGTTATCGCAATGGGCACCTGCGCAATCTCGGGCGGGGTCTACAACACCTACGCCGTGGTGCAGGGAGCGGAGACCTTCGTGCCAGTGGACGTGCATGTTCCCGGCTGCCCGCCACGGCCCGAGGCGCTGATGCATGGCATCCTCCTGCTTCAGGAGAAGATCAAGAAATCCCGAGCGCTGGCCGGGACGCCTCTGGACCGGATCGCGGTGCCATGAGCGTGGAGACACCCCTCGATCTCATCCTGATCAAGGAGCGCTTCGGCAACGCGATCGACGATCTTGGCTTCGCGCATGGCGTTCACGCCTTCGCCGCTCGACCCGACATGGTCGTCGAGCTCTGCCGGTTTCTGAAGGAACAGCCGGCGCTGCGGTTCAATTTCCTGTCGGACATTTGCGGGGTCGATCATTACCCCGAGTTGCCGCGCTACGAGGCCGTGTACCACCTCTATTCGCTGCCGAACAAATGGCGCGTACGCATCAAATGCCGCCTCGACGATCCGCCGCGGGTCCCGTCGGTGACGGGCGTCTGGCGGACGGCCAATTGGCATGAGCGCGAAGCCTGGGACATGTACGGGATAAGGTTCGAGGGCCACCCCGACTTGCGGCGGATCTACATGTGGGAAGGGTTCGAGGGCTTCCCTCAGCGCAAAGACTTTCCGCTCCGGGGCTACAAGGACGAGCTGAACCCGTTTGGCGCCGAAGGCCCGCCGCCGACACAGCCCGACCTCGCGACCAAGGACATTCCATAAGGGAGGCCGCTCCACGTCGGGAATTTGAGATGACCGAAGTCACGGAACTGAGCAGGCCGGAAGGCGAGGCGCTCGACACCAAGGAGGTGCTCCTCAATCTCGGCCCACAACATCCCAGCACGCACGGGGTGCTGCGGCTCGTCCTTGAGCTGGACGGCGAATATGTCGCTCGCGTGGACCCGCATATCGGCTACCTCCACCGCGGCACGGAAAAACTGGCCGAGAGCTTCACCTACACCCAGATTTTTCCGCTGACGGATCGGCTCGACTACGTCTGCCCACCGTCAAACAACCTGGCCTTCGCGCTCGCGGTGGAGAAGCTCCTGGGCATCAAAGCGCCGATCCGTGCGCAATATATCCGCGTGCTGATGGCCGAACTGGCGCGGATCTCCGGTCATCTCCTGATCACCGGCGCGCTGCCGCTGGATCTGGGGGCAATGACCGCGTTGCTCTACGCCATGCGCGAGCGCGAAATGATCATGGACTTGCTGGAGATGATCAGCGGCGCGCGGATGCACACCTCCTTCTGCCGGGTCGGCGGTGTGCGCGAGGACCTGCCCGACGGTTTTTTCCCCAAGATCAGGGAGTTCTGCGACATCTTCCCGAACCGGATCCGCGACTATGAACGGCTGATCGAGAACAACCGGGTGTTCCTGAAGCGAACGCAGGGAATCGGCGTGATCACCGCCGAAGACGGCATTGATTTGGGCCTGAGCGGCCCGAACCTGCGCGCTTCCGGCGTCGACTGGGACATCCGCCGCGACGAACCCTACGAGATCTACGATCGTCTCGACTTCAACGTCATCACCCGCGAAGAGGGCGATTGTTACGCGCGCTGGCAATGTCGGGTCGAGGAGATGCGCGAGAGTATGCGCATCATCGAACAATGCCTCGAGCAGATGCCCGAGGGGCCGTTCCAGATCGACATGCCGACGATCGCTTTCCCGGTGGACAAGGACAAGGTGCATTGCTCGATGGAGGCCCTGATCCAGCACTTCGACCTGTCGGCGTATGGCTTCAAGGTGCCGAAGGGCGAGGTCTATTCGGCGATCGAGGCGCCAAAGGGCGAACTCGGGTTTTACATCATCAGCGACGGCTCGGAAAAACCGTTCCGCATGAAGGTGCGGGCACCGTCGTTCGTCAACCTCCAGGGCCTGTTCGGGACGAGCAATGCGCATTACCTGGCCGACATGATCGCCGTTCTGGGCAGCCTCGACCCGGTGATGGCCGAGGTGGACAAGTAACGGGAGATTTGGACGCGATGAACATGCGCGAAAAGATCCAAGTGGCGGCGGCGCGCTATCCGAACCAGCGCTCGGCGATCATGCCCGCGCTTCTGATCGCGCAAAAGGAGCATGGCCATCTGCCAGGCCCCGTGTTGGAAGAGGTCGCCGACATCCTCGGCGTCGAGCGGATCTGGGTCTACGAGCTGGCGACGTTCTACACGCTCTTCCGCACCGAGCCGGTGGGGATGTTCCACTTGCAACTCTGCGACAATGTCTCCTGCATGCTGCGTGGATCCGAGGAATTGCTGAGGCACCTGGAGGCGGTGCTGGGGATCAAAAAGGACGGCACGACCCTGGATGGGCTATTCACGCTCTCGACCGTCGAATGCCTCGGTGCTTGCGAGATGGCCCCGGTGATGCAGGTCGGCGACGACTATTGCGGTGGCCTCGACATTGCGCGGATCGACGCGCTGTTGGAACGGCTGCGGGCGATGGCGGGGCAGGCGATTGGCGCCGATCCCGCCACCACAGCACCGCCGGGAGAGTAGTGTCATGATGGAACCCGTCCTTCTCAGGAATGTGGGCGTGCCGGATGGCCATCAGCTCGCGACCTACGAGGCCGGCGGTGGCTACCAAGCGTTGGCGAAGGCGCTTCGTGAGCACACGCCCGACGAGATCATCGATCTTGTCAAGGAATCCAACCTGCGCGGTCGCGGCGGGGCCGGATTCCCAACCGGAATGAAATGGAGCTTCGTGCCGAAGCGCGTCGGCAAGCCGAAATACCTGTGCTGCAACGCTGATGAGGGCGAGCCGGGCACCTTCAAGGACCGGATCATCATGGAACGTGATCCGCACCAGCTGATCGAGGGGATGGCCATCGGCGCCTACGCGATCGGGGCTGAAACTGCCTATGTCTACATCCGCGGGGAATACGCGCTGGCGATCCGGCGGCTCGAGCAGGCACTCGCCGAGGCCCATGCGAAGGGATATCTGGGAAAGCGGATTCTCGGCTCGGATTTCAATTTCGCGGTGCATATCCATTGCGGCGCCGGCGCCTATATCTGCGGCGAGGAGACAGCGATGCTCGACTCGCTAGAAGGCAAGCGGGCGCAGCCGCGCTTGAAACCGCCGTTTCCGGCGGTCGAAGGGCTCTACGCCAGCCCGACTGTCATCAACAACGTCGAAACATTGGCCTGCGTTCCGCATATCGTGGCGCGAGGGCCGAACTGGTTCCGCAGCATCGGCCCGGACAAAAGCCCCGGTCCGAAGCTCTATTGCCTCAGTGGCCAGGTGCGGAAACCGGGCCTTTACGAGCTGCCGATGGGCATTCCACTGCGCGAACTGGTCGAGGACCGCGCCGGCGGGCCGCTGCCTGGACGCAAGATCAAGGCGGTGATCCCAGGCGGCGTCTCGGCGCCAGTGATCCCGGAGCATGGGCTCGACGTTGGGATGGATTTCGACTCGCTGGCGGCCGCCGGCTCAATGCTCGGTTCGGCCGGGGTCATCGTAATCGACGACTCGACCTGCATGGTCAAGGTCGCCACCCGCATCATCGAATTCTTCCACCATGAGTCCTGTGGCAAGTGCACCCCGTGCCGCGAAGGGCTCAACTGGGTTGTAAAAGTGCTACGCCGGGTCGAGGCGGGGCAGGGGGCGCCGGGCGATCTCGAACAACTGCAGGCACTCTGCAAGGGCATTTTCGGCAACACGTTCTGTGCTCTGGGCGATGGTGCGGCCATGGGGCTGCGGGCGGCGCTGACGCATTTCGAGCATGAATTCGTCGCCCATATCGAAGCGGGCAGGTGCCCGTTTCACTGAGGAGCGCAAATAGAAGGCCGCAGGAAGGCAATGGTTAGTATCACGATAGACGAACAAACGCTGGAAGTGGAGGCAGGCTCGACCGTGCTGCAGGCCGCCGAGCGTTTGGGGATCGACATCCCGACCTTCTGCTACCTGAAGCGGCTGCCGGCGCTGGCCTCCTGCCGCATGTGCCTGGTGGAGATCGAAGGGCAGCGGCGGCTGCAACCCGCATGCGCGACCGCGGTCACAGACGGCATGGTGGTGCGGGCAAACACGCCGCTGATCGAGGAAACACGCTCTTCGATGCTCGACATGCTGCTGGCCAACCATCCCCTCGATTGCCCGATCTGCGACAAGGGCGGCGAGTGCGAGCTTCAGGACCTGGTGATGGCGTACGGGCCCCGCGAAAGCCGGTTCCGCGATGCCAAACGTGTGTTTCACTCCAAGGACATCCGCCTCAGTCCGGTCATCATCATGAACGTCAACCGCTGCATTCAGTGCCAGCGTTGCGTCCGGATGTGCGAGGAAGTGGTCGGCGCCGTCGCCTTGGGCACGATCGAAAAAGGCATGGATACCGCCGTGACCGGCTTCGAAGGCAGCCTCGCGAGTTGCGATCAATGCGGCAATTGCGTCGAGGTCTGTCCGGTCGGCGCGCTGATGAGCTTTCCCTATCGCTACAAGGCGCGGCCCTGGGATCTGGCGGAGACCGACACGATCTGCCCGCATTGCGGCACTGGCTGCCAGCTGACCGTCGGCACGCGCAAGGGCGAGTTCATGCGGGTCCGCTCGAAGCAGGAATATGGGGTCAACCGCGAGACCCTTTGCGTGCGGGGGCGCTTCGGCCTCGACTTCGTCGGGAGCCGGGACCGGATCAAACGGCCGATGGTCCGTCGTGATGGCGCCCTCGTCCCGGTTTCCTGGGAAGAAGCGGGGGACTATCTGCAACGGCGGTTCTCTGCCGTCGAGGGAAAGGTCGCGGGCGGCCTAGCCTCGCCGCGCCTTCCCAACGAGGTTCTTTACCAGTTCCAGAAAGTGATGCGGACGGTGTTCCGGACCAACAACATAGACTGCGGGTCGCGTTGGGCCACACCTTCCGATGCGCTTGGCCCATTGCTGGCGGGTTTCTACACACGGGCGCCATTGCAGGACGTGATCGGCAACGATTGCGTGCTGGTCGTCGGTGGCAACGTGACCGAGGAAAACCCGGTCACCGAATATCTGCTGCGGGACGGCGCGCGGCGACGGCAGACCGACTTGCTCATGCTCTCGGCGCGGCCATCCCGTCTGGACGCCGATGCCCGGGCGGTCGTTCGCGTTCCTCCTGGCGGTGAGGCGGCGGGCCTTGCCGCGGTGGTGGACGGTCTCGTTGCGGCGGCCGGTCGGGTCTTGCCGGGCGATGCTGCAGTGGATATCGGCGCGCCAGCCGGCAGGTTGGGAGCGACCGATGGTGACGGGCCGGACCGCGTCGCTGCTGCGCTGCTGGACAGCGGCAGCGTCACCGTTCTTGTCAGCGTTGACCTCCTGAGATCTCCGCTTGCGCGCGCAGCATTACAACAGATCAACAAGCTGCTGCGGCTTCTTCGTGCCCTTGGCAAGGACTTGGCGATGCAATTCCTGTTCGACCGTGCTAACCAGTTGGGCGCCTGGGACATGGGGGTTCTGCCGGCAGCGCTACCAGGACTACGTGCCGTCACCGATGTTGCTGCGCGCGCAACTCTTGAGCGGGCCTGGGGCGCCGCGATCCCGTCTGAGCCGGGCGCAGATTTTGGGACCATGCTTGAGCTCTGCGACGGCGGGCGGATGGGCGCGCTCTATATTGTTGGAAGCGACCCAGTGATGAGCTATCCGGACCGGAAACGCGTCACGCGAGCGCTTGGCGCCGCTGATCTCCTGATCGTACAGGACGCATTCCTCACCGACACGGTGGGCCTGGCCGATGTGGTGCTGCCAGCAGCGAGTTACGGCGAAGAATCCGGTACCTTCACCAGCAATGAGGGTCGGACCCAGAAAGTCTGCAAGTTCCGCGAAGCCGCCTCCGAGACGCGGGGCAATCTGGCGATCCTCGACTTCGTCGCGGCGCTTCGAAATCAGCAGTTGCGGTCGTCAACGCAAGCCGAAATCTTCGACGAGATGACCCAACTGGTTCCGGCCTATCAGGGGCTGACTCTCGACGGGCTTGGCCCTGACGGAGCATTTACCAGATCAGTCCCGACACCGCCGGCTGATGAGTTCCTCGCGGCGCCGTCTGCCATTCCGATTGCCGGCGACCGGCTCATGCTGATTACCGGCAACTGCCTGTTCCACAACGGATATCTTTCCGAACGCTCCGCGATCCTGAATACGGTTGCAGCCGATCCATATGTCGAGATGAGTAAGCGCGATGCCGCTCAGCTTGGTCTTGCGGATGGCGATCACGTGGTCGTTCGATCCGCCCAGGGCGAACTGAGAGCGCAGCTCAAGATCAACAGGCACTTTCCCAGCGGGCTCGTGTTCGTGCCGGAAAACTACCGAGACCTGCGTCTCAACAGCCTGATGCGGCAGGGCGAATACCCTTGTCCGGTGGAGGTTGAAAAGGTGCGCGCCGCCTTCGATGCGGCGGCGGGAGCCGGGGCAGCAACTGAAAATCCTGGCCGAGGCATTGCCGAGCTTCCGGGCAGTCCACCCTAATTCCCGCTCCCGGTTTGCGCCCTCAGTGATAGGCGGTGCCGGCAATGTACTCGTGCATCGCCTGTTCATTGCGCAGCGCTTCTTCGAGCCGGTGCTTGACCACGTCGCCGATGCTCACCACGCCGACAGGCGCGCCGCCTTCCATGACCAACACATGGCGCGTGCGCCAATTGGTCATGATCGCCATCACAAAGGGCAGCAGATCCTCTGTCGAGCACGTCGCCACATTGCGGTTCATGATATCGGCGACACGCATCGTGGGCGCCCCGTTTCCGTATTCAGCCACTGCATTGCAACAGTCCCGTTCTGACAGCGTGCCCAGGCATTCCCCGGGCGAACGGCTGACGACCACGAAGCCGATATTGTTCGCTCGAAACAGCCGCAGGACTTCTTCCATCGTCTGATCCGGCGTAACCGAGATGAGGTTGGGAGACTTGGTTTTCAAAATTTGGCAGACATGCATCTGAGCCTCCTGTCTGCGCGCTCCGGCTTGGCGGCGGACGCGCACTCACGTTTGCCGGATATTCCGCCACCAGTTGTACCCCTGCAGTTCGCTCGTCTCGACCAGAACGTCCCCGTCGGTGTTCAGGTGCGCCGCGACCACACCGCCGCCGGTCGTCGCCTTGCCCGGCTTGGCAAGCAGATCGTCACGCCCGATCACCAGGTCACGCGAGGAAAAACTCGAGAATTCGTATTGCTGGCCAAGCGCGATCGCGTCCGCTGGGCAAGCGTCCTCGCATAACCCGCAGAATAGGCATCGGGCCGTGTCGATCTCAAATTTTGCCGGCCGACGGTTGCCCTTCTCGTCTTCGTAGGGAACGACTTCGATGCAGTAGCAGGGACAGATCCGCGCGCAGAGTTCGCAGGCCACGCATTTGATCTCGCCCTGGTCGTCGCGCTTCAGGAAATGGTGCCCGCGGTAACGCGAATAAGGCAACCATTTTTCCTTGTCCGGATACTGCATGGTCACGGATTTGGAGAACATGTAGCCGAATGTCAGAGCCAAAGCTTTCGCTAGATCGGCGAAGAACACCCAACCGATCCATGTTCCAACTCTGTCTCCTGCGTGCGACATCGCCGCCCCGCTACGGAGCCCCTGCGGCTCCCAAAAGAACACCGGTTATAATTATGTTCGCCATCGACAGAGGAAGCAAGACTTTCCATCCGATGGCCATCAGCTGGTCGTAGCGATAGCGTGGGAAAGTGAAGCGGAACCATATGAATACATAGATGAAGAAGGCGACCTTGAGCACAAACCAGAGAAGCGGCGGCAAGGGTAGCAGCACGCCGTTCCAACCGCCGAAGAACAGGATCACCACCAGCACCGACACCAGCAACACAATGGCGTATTCGCTGACCATGAAGAATGCAAAGCGGATGCCGCTGTACTCCGTGTGGAACCCGGCCCCCAGATCGCCTTCCGCTTCCGCCAGGTCGAAGGGAATGCGCTGCGCTTCGGCCAGCCCGGCGACGAAGAACACGAAGAAGCCGACGGGTTGGTAGACGATGTTCCAGACATCGGCTTGCGCCCGCACGATCTCGAGCAGGCTCATGGATTGCGCCAGCATGACCACGCCGATGACCGCGAACCCCATCGGGATCTCGTAGCTGATCATCTGCGCGCAGGTCCTGAGACTGCCCAGGACAGCATATTTGCTGTTGGCGGCCCAGCCACCGAAGATGACGCCGTAGACTTCGATCCCGATCACCGCGAAAACGAAAAGCAGCGCCACGTTCATATTGGAGACGTAGAGCGTAATTTCGGTGCCGAGGACCGAGACGGTTTCGCCGAAGGGGATCGCGACGAACACCACGAAGGGGGGGGCAAGCGCCAGGATCGGCGCCAGTTTGAAGAGGAAGCGATCGGCCTCGGCCGGGATATGGTCCTCTTTGGTTAACAGCTTGATACCGTCCGCCAGCGGCTGCAGCAGCCCGTGCCAACCCACGCGCATTGGCCCCATACGCTGCTGGATGTGACCGGCGACCTTGCGCTCCACCCAGGTCAGCGGCAAGGGCAGCAGTAGCAGGATCGCAATCAGAAATGCGACCTTGAAGACGATCAGGCCAAGAGCGACGATAAGTTCCATGATCAGCGGCTACTTATTCATCGGGTTGAAACGACGCCCGGACGTTGGCTCGCGCGATAGGTTGAACACTACGCTTGCCAAGCTTTACGGTACAGCGGCGATGCATTACTTGCAAAGCGGAAATCATTTCCGCATCGCTATTGGGCGCTTAGCGCAAACGACTTCACTCAAAACTTGAATTCAACTGGGTCGTACAAGTCGCAGCGCAATCAGCTTCTGGCAGCATAGTGCCTGTCGGCGCCGGCTCCTCCAAGATCGATGCGCGAGGCCTTCTCCCGTGGGCGAACCTTTCGTTGTCGATCTCAGGGCTTGCACAGAGCTCAACCGCCCGGCTCAGAACGACCGTGGGGCCGGATCCAGAAGCTTCACGCTTCCGCCTGTAACTTGATGAATTGCGCAGGTCCGCCGCACGGTGCCGTTCTTTTCGAAGCGGAATGCCGCCGCTGCGCCGATGAAGCCGTTCGGGGAACGGATGTTCTCCTGGTTGATGGCGTCTTCGCCCTGGGTACGGACGAGACCGGCTGCAAGCGCAATGATGTCGAAGCCATAGGCCGCGTCGGGGCTGGCAGCACGCTCGTAGCGGTCGAGATAGCGCGACGTCATCCGCGAACCGTTCTCCGGACCGAAGAGACAGAGATGACTTCCGGAAAGCTCTGGGCGCTTGTATGCGGCCGCGCTCCAGCCGGAGCTTCCAACGACCATCGCGTTCGGTTTCAGATAACCGTTGGCCTTGAGTTGCGACAGCGCGCCGACGTCGGAGTCTCCAGCACCGACCAGGATCACTGCATCGACGTCCTTTAGCTTGGCCTTGGTGGCCGCGTCGGCGGAAAACGCGGTCGCGCCTGTCACAGCAACGAGGACCGGCTTGATGCCATAGCCGGCAAGCTCGCGCTCGAGCCTTTGCCGCTCGGCGGCAGAGACATCGCTCGGCAAAAGCACGACAAGCCGCTTATGGCCGGAAGCCACCGCGTATGACGCGCCCTCGACGGCGCTGTCGATGCGGTCGGATACGAAGGCGAAGGTGCCTGTCGGCCGCTCGGCGCCGTTGTCGCGTAACACCAGCAGTGGCGCGCGAGCATTGCCGAGGCCCTGGCGGAAGGTGCTGACCGGCACTTCAGCAACGGAAACGGCAACAAGCGCGACGTTCTGGCCGGCGAGCCGTTTCGCCGCGTCCTGGATCTGCTGTGGTGAGCCGTCGGTATTCTCGACCAGCAGCGAGAGCTGGCCACCGCCAACCTCATCCACGGCGAGCGACGCGCCATCCCGGATGTCACGTTCGCGCACCGTTTCTCCGGTCGGCGACATGAGGGCCGTGATGAGCGCGATCCGGGTCGCGCCGCTGCCGAAGGTTTCCTGCGGTTTCGCCGCATGTTCGGCCGCGCGCCGGGCATGCATCGCCTGCGGTGATTCCACGTCGAGCACGTCTTGAGGGGTGGGGGTGCCCTGGCAGCCGGCAAGCACGCCGAGCGCGAACATGCAAAGGGTTAGCCATTGCCGACGAGGCGACACACACGTTGCTGATGAAATGACAGCGCGAGACATTGTCGATCAAACCGCCTGTTTCAGTTCATGAAGCGCCGCATTTTTGCGTGGAAGCAGTCGCACTTGGCGAGATAGTCCTCGTCGCGCCAATTGGCTCGAAGGTAACCGTAGGCCTTGCCACAAGCGACCTTGGTCTCGGACGCCCAAACGAAAGCGGGGCGCGTCGAGAAAATCCAGCGCGGATCATCGGCAACAGCGATCGCCTCGTCCATGCGCGACACGACCTCCTTCGTCAACGTGGCGACGTTCTCCTCGACTGTCAGCGAGGATTGGCTAAGCTCGGTGCACTGTCTGGCAACCGGTGCATAGTCGACGATGAGATCGGCCGCGAAACCTGAAAAGGGCATTAGAGCGACGATCGCGCCCGCCAGTATGCTTCTGATCATGAAAAAGATTCCCCCCTGGAATATGCGGTTCCCGGATGATTGCCGAGAACCGCGGAGCTGTCGAGATCGACTTTGCGTTTAAGGAACGTCTTGTGTCTTCGGCGCACCGTTTTCGTTGAACAGGACCTTCACCACCTCGGTCGACACCTGGAAATCTTCCAGTACGGCGACCGTGTGCCAACCCGAAGCATTGCCGGCACTGCCGTCCGTGTCGACCTGCAGGTTGGCATTCTGGCCATCCTGCACGACCTGGACAAAATTGCCGTCGAGGTTCGTTCCCGATGGTAGGTTGCCCAGAAGGTCGGACAGGTCGACGGTGTCGCCCTCGCCGTAGTTGTAGTCGGTTATGACGTCGTCGATGCTAAGCTGCACGGAGTCGGAGCCAATCACGAAGGTATCGCCGCCCGCGCCGCCAGTCATGGTGTCTGAACCCGTGCCACCGTAGAGCGTGTCGTTGCCGCCGCCGCCGTAGAGAGCATCCGCACCACCCTCTCCATAGAGTGAGTCATTTCCGGTACCGCCTGCAAGATAGTTGGCTGCCGAGTTGCCGTGTAGAAAGTCGTTGTCGGAGCCGCCGATCAAGCCCTCGATGCTCGTCAGCGTATCACCCGCCGCGTCACCACCACCAATCGACCCCTCCGGACGGTTGCCGGCGGTCGCAACCGACGAGGCATTACCGCTCTCGTCAAGATTGACGAACACTGCTCCGGTGCTGTCGGTATAGTCGGCGATGTCCTTACCGCCCGCGCCGTTGATGGTGTCCAGCTTCGTGCTGCCGGCAATGGTGTCGTTGCCAGCCCCGCCTGTCAGCGACGGGAAGTTACCGGCTCCATTCGACGCCTCGACATCGATGGAGAGCGGGCTTGATGATGTTACATCACCATCGCCATCCACTGCGGAAATCGTGAAATCAAGGTGCTGGTCCTGCGGCAAGACGTTCTTGGTGAAGGTCGCGGCCGAGAACTGTGCTCCTTGTCCGCCCACACTGCCTCCGGTGACCTGCAGCGTATTGAAGCTGATCACTGGGTCGATGAGGAAGCTGCCAGTGGACGTGATCGATATCGAGCCACTGGCGGTTTGACCTGTCGAGGTGTTGGTGGCAACCCAATTATACGTTCCACCGCTTCCATTCACCGAGTTCACGGTCAGCGTCACCGCATCCACGAAGTTCGCGTTTGTGCTTGGCGCATCATTGAAGTTCGGCACCCCCCCAACGTTGTGGAATTCCATGGTGAACGCTTCGCCCGCGCCGACGAATGTATTGCTGACGCCAAAACCGTTCTGATTGGAGTTGATACCGTCGGGGCTCGAGAATTCAATTTGCCCGTCGGACGTTTCACGCCAGTTCGGGCCGCCGGACGGCAAGCTTTGCGTTGAATAAGTCGTGCTGGTGCCCGCATTGGGACTAACAAGGTTGAAAGCATATGTTCCATCGCTGCGCACATCCAGCGTGAAGACAGTTGGGGCCTGCTGAGGACCCGCTCCGTCCGGATCGGCTGCGGTTGCCGTCAATCTGGTTGTCGTGACACCATTGACGGTCGTTGTCGAAAGCGGTTGATAGGTCAGGCCCGGGACCGCCGTTAGGCCGGCAATATTGAAGTTCGCGATGCCATCAGCTCCCGGCTGCAGGGCAAATGTCCCCGTCACCGAGCCTACCTGATTGGGGATGATCGCCGACATGAACTGGCCCAGTACAGACGCGTCGTCGACAATCGAGATCACCAAATTGCCCGCCGGCGCAGCGTCGCCGTCAGCATCGGTCACCACGACCGCAAAGTTCGCGGATGTGTTATTGCCCGACGTGTTGTCCAGCAGCGTGTAGCTGTAGACTACCGACCCGGCCCCGGTGACCGTATTGTAGGTGTAATGTGCGGTCAGCGCGCCCGTCGCATCGACGAAAGTCTGCGGCGACGTCGTCAGTGCATGGCCGCCCAGCGTGATCGTCGAGACGCCATCCTTCGACGCGAAGCTGATCGTACCGCCCGTTGTCTCCGACGTGTCGGAATTGTTGCCGGCATTGCCGTCCGCTGCCTCGCCTGTTCCGGCCGATTCGAGCCCGCGCGTTGGCAGGCCCTTCTCATAGACGACGGTGCCTGCGGAGCCCGCACCTGGGATCGACACCGTCGGCGTCCCATCGCCAATGCTGACCGTCAGCGTCGTGTACGACAGGTCGCCATCGCTGTCTTTCACCGTATAGGTGAACACGTCATCTACGCCGCCGGCCGAGCCTAGATTGCGTACATAGGTGTAACCGCCATTCGCACCTAGGGTCAGCTTGCCGTAAAGGCCATCGATCTGAGTGTTGAGCGTCAGAGGGCTATCCAAATACGCACCGCTGTTGCCGGCGGCGACGCCAACCACAGCGGCTCCATCCGCACCAAGCGCATCCGCCCCAGCATTCGTTGTGCCGGCTCCGGTGATCACATTGCCCGTGGCGGGTGTGAAATCACTGGCTGCCACACTATCCAGATCCGCAACTGCCGTCGCAACGTCGTCGATGATCTCGACATTGAGCACGGCGCTGTTGGTCGAGCCGTCCTCGTCCGTCACCGCCACGGTGAAGTTGTCGAACACGCCGCCATCGGGACCGGCCGAAGTGTGCCCCGTGCTGTTGTCCTGCAGCAGATAGCTGTAGGTGAAGGTCGCACCGGTCACCACGCCGTTGACCGTGGTCGGTGTGTAGCCGGTGATCGTCAGCAGCCCGAGCGCCGTGTCCACCGTCTGGTTGGCTGTGAACACGCCAGCCGTCACCACCGCAGTGCCGTTCACTGTCAGCCCGGCAAGCCCGTCCGGCGTCGTCACCGAGAAGCTGCCGGTCTGCGTCAGTGCCGCGGCATCCGGCGACGAACCGTCCGGGAGATTTTTCTCGTACATCGTCACTTCGGTGCTCGACGACAGCCCATTCACGCTGACACCGTCGTTGGTGCCGGTGATCGTGATGGTAACCGTCTGCGTCGCCGTGCCGCCATGGCCGTCATCGACGGTCACGTCGTACTTCTGCGTCAGCGTCTCGCCTGCATTCAGCGAGTCCAGCACGCTGTCTGCAACCTGGAAGGTCCAGCCGACCGAGTCGCTCGCCTGGTTCAGCGCGCCGAGTGAGAAGGAGCCCAGATAGCCGCCGCCCTGTGCGGTGAAGGTGGCGCTGTGG
>NZ_JACVAN010000037.1:0-28440 GCF_014851895.1 Ensifer sp. ENS11
ATCGCGCATCGCCTCATGGGCGGGATCGGGGATCCAGACGGCGCTCAGTTCACCAGCGCGATGAAGCCTTGCCAGATTGTTGGCATCTCGACGGTCTGTCTTGATGCGATCGCCCGGCTTTCGCGGGATCAAAGAGGGGGCGACAACCACGCAGTCATGACCTGCGGCAGACAGTTGGCGCTGAATGCCATAGCCGCAGGGTCCTGCTTCGTAGCAAAACTTCAGCGTCCGCCCTGGCTGTGAAAGCTTCGCCAGCATACGGGCCAAGGCCGTTGGCGTGTTTACGATCTGGCCAAACGCGCGCACGTCCCCACGTTTGCCGCCATCAGCGAGCGCGACCGAAATCGTTTCTTTGTGAACGTCCAATCCGACATATGTGATAGTGTCTGCCACGGCCCGTCTCCTATGCATGAGGCTCTGTGCGAGGATAACTCACGCAACCCTCGATACCTGCATATTGTGAGACGGGTCACCCGGTCCCAAGGCGAACATTTAGTCTAGCGCGGGCTTCGTGCCTGGTTGATCGCGCGGCGCTGGCTCTCGACGCTTGCCTCCTCTGCTTCGTAGGCGCCGGTGGCGGGCAGAAGCCCGCGGATACGATGGCGCATCGCCTCAAACGCCGCCCATTGCGACTTCGGCACCATTTTAATCGCATGTCTGTCGCCGCGGGTGAGTGCTCCCGGTCCGAAACGTGCATCGAGCGCCTTGCGGACAGTCGCGAACTCCGCACGGATCTCCGGATTAAGCGCCCGAACCTTCCCCGCGAGATGCTTCGCATTCTTCGCCGTCTGTTCCGTTAAACGGCGGAGCTCACTCTCAGCTTCTTTGGTCAACCCTGGTATAGCGACACTCATGCGGTTTCGTTCATTCTTGACCGCCAACAGCTCCGCCTCGTAGGCGGCGGCGTAGGAGCATCCCATGGTGCGAATGGAGGCGGCAGCGATATTGACATACTGTATTGCTTCCCGACGCTCTCGTCCTGCTGCCAGGAGCCTCTCCAACACCCTGTCCGAGCCACGCAAGGCGCCATAGGCGGCGGGATCAGCGACAATGGCATGCACAATGCGTTCGGGGTCGATCTTCATTGTTACAAGGCTCTCGATCGTCGCAACCGCGGTGGCCGGATCGCGCCAGATCCGAACTGCGTCTCGCCCGAGTGCCGCTCTCTCCTGCCTGTAATGCTGGGCCTCCACCGCCCTGAGCCGCGCCTCATCCTCCACACTGACCTTGAATTCGGTTACAGCTGGCAACATTGGCAAGCGCGCGACCGAATACTGCGGAGCAAATGCTGCCGGTGCGATGAGTTGAGCGGGCTCGTGTTTTTCTATCATGCGCTGCTCCGCCGCAAACCGTCTAACGACCGAAAACAGCACAGTCAGTTCGGCCTGCCTTTCCTCCACCATGCTTTCCGGAAAACGCATCGCCGTATCGCGCTTAGCGAAGCCATCTGCCTTGTCGGAAAACGCAAGCCATCCGAACCGACGGGTCAGGGCATCGTCGATGGCCTTGACCTCCTGCACTACTGAGCGATCCTCCGTGGCGATCCGGAAAGCGGATCGATAAGCCTCATCTCCCCCTTTCTCCCAGGCCGTTTCGATCTCCAAAAGCCGCGCTCTTGCATTTTTGGAAAGTGCCGGAACAACGAAGCTCATATGCGATCTGCGCATTCGCTCGCGGTTGAGGAAGCGCTCTTCTTGGCTACGAAACTCCGTCGCCAGAGCTCGCGCCAAAAGCGCGAGCTCTGGCACAGCTGACAAGGTCGCCGCCCTCTCCTTCCTGGCCGCTTGACCGTCGACAAGGTTAGCGCCGCCACGCAGTTTCCCGAGTGCTTTCGGGAATCGAATAAGCCGGTCTGCGATCAGCTGCGGATCCTTGGCGGTATTCGAGGATTGTTCGTTCAACTCCGCAAGCGCGGCCGCCGGATCGCGGTAAATCCGCTTGAGCAAAGGCATGATGATCGCTTCCTGCTCCGCCCAGGCAGGTGATGCGAGGTGCGCAAGTCGAGCATCTTCCTCGAGTGTCCGCGAGAACGAAATCGTTGCCGGGAGTAATTCTGGATTCTCATCCGCACTGACCTTAGGAACCTGCCGCCTGGCTGCACTGCTGCTTGCCTCAATGCCTTCGGCATGCTCAGCCGCAATATCAAGCGCGGAGTTGGCGCGTTGCCATAGTCTAACCACTCGACCACGCTGATCGGAAAGCCAGCTCAGCGTACGATCCGCCTTCTCAACAAGACTCCAGCCAGACACTACCTCAATTCCGCGACGCTTCGCGAAGTCCTCTGCCAGTGATCGGTATGCATCCTCCGTCACGTAATCGAGCGTGGTCGTTTTTCCGCCCGAACGCGAGAGCCGTTTAACCAGCTGCGGAAATAAGTCCGGCAAACGGTTTTCCTTGGCAATCCGTCGTTGTCGGTCCTCTGCTTTTTCGATCAGACCCGCTCTCCAGATGTTGCGCTCGACAACACGCTCTTCGATGCGTCTTTTGCCAGTGTCTTCATCGTTGACTGGAACCTTGACCGTGACCTTCTCTGTTCCATCCTTTCGAAGCATTACGGTGTCGCCAACCTGCACCCCGCCATTCTTCAGCGCCTTCGGCAGACTGACGCCCCACAGACGATGGGTCATTCCATCTTCAATACGAAGATCGGCATAGGGACTTGGACCAACATCGTCGCGCGGTCGAAACGTCGCAATTCCTGTTTCGACAAGCTCGCCGCTAACCCCGTCGGTGTAGTCGGCACGCGGCGCTCTGTCGCGTTCCCGCCTCCGCTGGAAATCCTCCGCAGCGACATAAAGATCGACGCGATCGCGGTGGCGGGTCATCGCGACATACGTCAGATGCTGGTCCATCATGCCGGTCGCCAGCACGAAGGCGCGATGAAAAGTCGAACCCTGACTTTTGTGGATGGTCGCGGCGTACCCATGATCGACATTGCGATAGGTATCCTCGGCAAAAACGACATCGCGTCCATTGTCGAGCCGCACCGTGAGCAGCGCCGTCCCGCTTCCGGCTGCCGTCGAGCAAACCGTCCCGAGCATGCCGTTCTTCACGTGCTGAACAGTAAGGTTCTTGGCATGCGGCGCGACGAACCGGGCATTTTCGAGAAAGATGATCCGATCACCAACCGCGAACTCCCGCATACCGCGCTCGGTCAGGAACGGCCGGCTGTCCGACAACAATCCATCCGTCGAAAGCACATTGCGAATAGAACGGTTCAACACCTTCACGTCGTCATTGGTATGCGCAAGTACAGTCAGTTCGTCGCCACGAAGTTTGCGACCTTCCGCCCTGGCGTTCACTACCAATTCGCGATGTGCAGCTGTCCAGTCTACGACGATGCGCTCGATGGCAGCCTGACGGGTCTCGGCGCTAACGATATGCCCGCGTTCGCCATAAGCGGCAAGCGCCGCTTTCACATCGCCGCGGGCAAATTGCTTGGAGGCCGTACGCGCCCATTCCTCTTTCTGCCGCCGGACACCGGCCAGCTCTGCAGAGTTGATGCGCTCGACAATCGCTCGGAAAGCCGCACCGGCCTGAATCGGCTGAAGCTGCATCGGATCACCAATGAGCACCGCCTTTGCGCCCGCGACCTCGATACGCTTCAACAAACGCCCCATTTGTTGTGACGACACCATTCCGGCCTCGTCTACGACCAGCACATCCCCTTTTCCGAGAAGATCGTTACCTCGCTCCCAGGCACGTTCCCAGGAGGCGATGGTGCGGGCGAGAATACCGGAACTTTCCTCCAATCCCTCAGCAGCCTTGCCGGCCAGTGCCGCACCGACGACACGCCGCCCCTCATTTTCCCAAACAGTACGGGCGGCACTCAACAATGTCGATTTACCGGCGCCGGCCACACCGACGACCGCGGCAATTGCGCCACCGGCGGTAACATGCCGGACGGCATCGATTTGCTCTGTTGCGAGCCGAACACCACCGGCAGACATTTCAGATTCAATTGATGTAACGGCAGCGTCAACGCGGGACTTAGAGACACCGAAGCCTTTCATCTTCGACAACTTAATTGCCAAGCGTGCCATTTCATATTCGGTTCGGACCAGAGCGCGCGTCGTGAACACCGCCGGACACTCTACTTTGCAGGTTTCACTGTTTAGCCGTTGCGGCTGCAGCATCACCAGATCGTCCGATGCCATCAGTCTGGCGCGTATATTGGCAAAGACGATCGGATCGTCGATATAACGATGCAGCGCGCGGGCGATATCCCTCTCGTTAAAGGTCGATCGCTCGATGGCGAGTTGCTTGAGCAACAAGGTCGGATCATCCGTGAGCCGGTCGGCAATCTCATAGCGCTTGGCCAATGCAGTCGGTGAAAAATAGGATTCGATGCCTTTACGAACAAGCGCAGCACGATCCGGACCGAAATGCCGTTGCTCCAGTCCGCGAAGTCCTTGTTCATCGTAGGAACGACCATCAAGGCGGAAGTCATGACCGGCAAGCGCCAGATGGCGGCTTGCCGTTTCCGCCCAGGCAACCTTCCACTCCTTCATCGCTTCCTTGTCGCCTGCCCACAGCCGATAAACGATTTTCCCCTCAGGTCGGTCGGGCGTTTTGACGCGTACCGGTTGGCCGTCTTCACCGACGATCGCGACTTTCTTCGGCCCGAACCCCTCCTCGGCCAAAGGGCGCAGCGTTGCCATAATATGAACATGCGGATTGCCGTCCTTGTCGTGATAAACCCAATCGGCGACCATTCCCCGCGACGTGAGGTTTTCCCGCACGAAGTCGCGCACAAGTTCGATGTTCTCCTTGCGGTTTAATTCCACCGGAAGCGCGAGAATGATCTCGCGGGCAAGCTGCGCATCGCAGCGCGTCTCGAAACGGTCGACCGCGTTCCAAAGCACTTTACTGGCACCAGCGACCGTCCGCCCATCTATGGCCGCCTTCAGCCATGCGGGTGTTTCGGCGGGCAAAGCAAGTTCTTCATGCGCCAGTTCCGCAGCATCGCCATAGTAGCGGAATTCCTTGCCGATCTGTTCGTCCATCATCTTGGTGCGATGACGATAGGCAGCTGCAGAGATGATACTGCGTCCGGCACTCCGGCTGATCACCTGAGCCCTCACAAACATGATAGCCAATTCAGGTCAAGCTCCCCTCCCAAGCGCGTCGCAACTGCGACGTATATTGCGCCATCCGCCTACTTAGTAGGACTTCATGATTCATCTTTGGCTCGGAGTTTCATTTTCCAATACCTCATTTGCGACGATTTGACTATGACATTTAAGATAGTATAATCGAATCTCGCTGGAGACAGAGGAAGGACGAAAAGTGCGCTCAAAAACAACCATTTCGGAAATCGATGCTCAAATCGAAGCACTGCGGGCGAAACGCAAGAACCTGCTGTTTAAAGCCAACGAGCGTTTCGCCCGGATGGCGCAGAAAGCCGGTCTCGCCGAACTCGATATTCCCGATAGCGAGCTCGACGCCATTTTCGCAGAGATCGTCACACGATTTCGCGAAAGGGTCCGGGGCGCCGCTGGTCCATCCGCTTAGGCGGCTTGACCAGCGGATTGTATTTCTCGAACGGAAGCGGCAACACAGAATGACGCAAGAGCGCAAGCGCGATACCCACGAGAAAGTCATCCTCGGCGGATTGGTCATCAAGGCAGGCTTAAGGAACGCCGATCGGGCGTTTCTGCTCGGAGCGCTGATCGAGGCGAGCCGGGTTCCAGTCGGGGCGGTGGAGCATGATCGGCTATGCGCCCTCGGTGCGAAGGCCTTTCGGGCGGAGGCCCGCGCACTGATCAAACTATAGACAGAGAGTGCGGGATGGCGGCGAAACGACGACTCAGCCCGATGGTCCTGCTGGCACTCGTGCCAATAGCAGTGAGCCTCGCGACTTTGCTTATCACAGCTTACAAGTGGCCGACGATGGCGACTATGGTTGCGCCCGAGTATGCCTATTGGTTCATGCGTGCGTCCCCGATTCCCAATCTTTTCTTTGGACCGATTTCGGGGCTCATTACTGTGGCAATCTTGCCTCTGCACCGGCGCAGACCGATCGCGCTTGTCAGTGTCATCACGTTTCTCTGCATTGGCGGATTTTACGCAGTACGGGAACACGCCCGCCTGTCCCCCTTCGTTCAGTCTGGAGTGGTCACCTGGGCAGGGGCGTTTTCCTATCTCGATCTCTACGCAGCCGCAGGCGCAATCGGCGGCTTTGCCATCGTGGCGCTCTCCGCCCGTATGTCCATAATCATCGGTGGAACGGTCAAACGAGCCCGGCGGGCCACCTTCGGCGACGCCGATTGGCTGTCTATGTCTGCCGCCGCCACACAGTTTCCGGCGGATGGTGAAATCGTCATTGGCGAGCGCTACCGGGTCGATCTCGAGACGATCCACCGTGTCCCCTTTCGGCCTGACGACCGGTCAACCTGGGGGAAAGGCGGCAAGGCACCGCTGCTCACCTATAGGCAAGATTTCGATTCCACTCATATGCTGTTTTTCGCTGGTTCAGGCGGATACAAGACCACGAGCAATGTTATTCCGACAGCGTTGCGCTATACCGGACCACTGATCTGCCTCGATCCCTCGACCGAAGTAGCGCCGATGGTTGTTGCCCATCGGCGAACGAAGCTCAAACGAAACTGCATCGTACTTGGCCCATCCAATCCCGCTTGGGGCTTCAACGTCCTCGACTGGATTGAAACCTCGAAATCCAAGGAAGAGGACATCGTCGCGGTTGCTCACATGCTTCTGTCGGAAAGCTCTCGGATCGAAACATCGACGGGGTCATATTTCCAGAACCAGGCGCACAATCTTCTGACAGGTTTGCTGGCGCACATCATGCTCTCTGCGGAGTATGCCGGCCGTCGCGATCTTCGCAGTCTGCGCCAGATTGTTTCCGAGCCCGAACCCTCAGTCCTGGCGATGTTGCGCGACATTCAGGAAACATCGCAATCGGCCTTTGTCCGCGAGACGCTGGGCGTCTTCACCAATATGACGGAACAGACTTTCAGTGGCGTCTATTCTACCGCGTCGAAGGATACACAATGGCTATCGCTCGACGACTATGCCGCGCTCGTCTGCGGGACGGCATTCAAATCGGGTGATATCGTCAAGGGCGCGATTGACGTTTTCCTGAACATTCCCGCCTCGATCCTGCGCAGCTATCCGGGCATTGCCCGCGTCATCGTCGGTTCACTGATCAATGCCATGATCCAGGCCGACGGGGCCTTCGACCGCCGCGCACTCTTCATGCTCGATGAGATCGATCTGCTCGGCTTCATGCGCGTGCTCGAGGATGCCCGCGACTACGGCCGGAAATACGGCATCACGCTGATGTTGATGTATCAATCGGTCGGCCAGCTCGAAAAGCACTTCGGCCGTGATGGCGCGACCTCATGGATCGATGGATGCGCCTTTGCATCCTATGCGGCAATCAAGGCGCTCGACACGGCCCGGAACGTTTCCGCTCAATGTGGCGAAATGACCGTTGAGGTCGAGGGCCGGTCCCGCAATATCGGCGGGAGCAGCTCTGACAAAGCTTCAAGGCGGTCAGAGAGTGTCAGCCTTCAGCGCAGACCGCTGATTATGCCGCACGAAATCATCCAGTCGATGCGCAAGGACGAGCAGATCATCATTGTCCAGGGCCACAGTCCGTTGCGTTGCGGACGTGCGATTTATTTCCGGAGAAAGGACATGAATGCGGCGGTCGAACCCAACCGGTTCGTCAAGACAGCGGCGACCTAAGCGATCACATCCTGTCACCGCTCGGCAATACGTCCAGAAGATTGCTGTCGAAGCAAGATGACGCACGGCCACTATTTTGGAGGTGGGTCATCGGTGTTGCGACGGACGAGTTCCTGCCGTGCCGCTTCCAGTTCGGCTTCGATCTGGTGGCGCTCCTCGGCGTCCGGGCAATATTGCAATTCGGCGCGCAGTTCCTCGATGTGCTGTTCGATGGTCATCGTCATCTCCTTGAATTTGTGAAAGATGACGCCGTCGGTCATGAGGGGTCGGAAGGGGTCAAGGCTCGCGTCACGCGACCGGCGGAGCCGGCGCGCGGAGGAGCCGATTTTGCCGCTTGCGGCAAAATTGGAGGGGGCCGCGCGGCCTTGATGCATTCAGACCCCTCATGGCATCCTGACGTTTCTGAGCAGACAGGGTGGGTTGGGTATGCCACCCAGAATATACGGGCAGCTGGCTGCCTCGCTTCTAACAAGATCCGGTTAGAGCGCCACGCGCAGTATTTCGCCAATGATGACAAACAAATCGAGACCGTAGCCTGCCGACTACGGTCCCTCTTGGCTATATACTCAGCTAGGCGACGATCCGGCTGGCTGCAGTAGCGACTTTGGCATAGGCCGAAATTGACCGGTCCGCTTTAAAGGTGAGGTCCCTTTCGACGCGCAGGCCAAGGCGACCGCGAACGGATTGGATCTCCGAGAGAAGAACGGAACCGAGTTCGGGAAGCCCGACGCCGAGGTCGCAGAGCCCGAAGAGCAAATCGGGGTCCTCCGGGTCGGCAGCGGCGATCAACCATGTGGCGGCCGCGTCGGGCGTAAACAGTTTGACGAGCGGAAGCGGATCGAAGTCTGGATCGCGTTGGAAGCGTCGACCGTTGGTGATTAGGGCCGCGCGGATTTCCTCGGTGATGAGGCGCATTGGTATTCTCCAAGATGAAGGGGTTGGACGGAGCGGCCCCGCGATCACCGCGGGGCCGGCGTGTGCGACGCTCAGGCTGGATCATTCCACAGGATGACCTTGCGGTTCGCCTCGCCGCCCGGCGCCGGTGCGACATTGCCGAAGATCACACCGATCTCCGGCGCTTCAAGCTTGACCGAGAGGTATTCCTCGCCAGTGCGCTGCGAGTTCCGGTACCAGCCGGCGCCGATCTCGAAGCCGGTGCGGCGGTGGATGATGCGATAGTCAGGGGCGCCTTCGCTTACCTTCTGGCCATTCGGAATGAGGGCGATCGGGGCGTTGACCTTGATGGTCGCGAAGAGACCTTCGAGGGTGCCGTCGGTCTTTTCGGTAAGGGTTGCGATCGTGGTGGCCATGGTGCTGTCTCCTTCGGTTGCTCGGGAACCATTCCCGATGGCGCCCGAAGAAGGGGCCGAGCCGCAAGTGTCACCGCAGCGAAGCGGAGGGAAACCCCTTGCGGGTTGACGCTGGACGCGGCCGGTCCCTTAGAAAGGCGACATCGAGAACGGGAATGGTTTCCGACGCGAGCGATCGAGGAGACGCGTGGTTCGTGCGCGCCATCGCACACGGGCGTTCAAAAACCGGCAGCGCGGGTTTCATGGGGCTGGAACCTCATGAGCAACGCTATCGCCCGCAAATAGTGCAGGGTTGGGAGGCCGCTGCGCGTTCGTCATTAACCGAGACAGCCGACGGACTGGCTCGCAGGATCCGCGAAGGTCCGCGAGCTGCCGAAGATCATGCGGATCTCGGATGCTGTCCGGTTTGACCGAGAGGTATAGTTCGCCGGTATGCCGTAACGGTAGCCGCGGCCTCCACGAATACCCGATCGACAAGCGGAGACAGCTTGTACGTCGGCACAGATAAATGGCCTAGCGTGTCAATCGTCGATCCGAAATCCGACCTTCACAACCACCTGATAGCACGCCACCGCCCCATCCTTGATCTGTCCCCGGATTTGATCCACCTCGAACCATTCGAGATTTCTCATTGTTTTAGAGGCCCGCATAATCGCCGTCTCGATTGCCTCGGTCACCGAGACTTTCGAACTACCGATAAGTTCTACCTTCTTGTAGACATGGTCGCTCACGTTATCCTCCCGTATAGGTTCAGGCTACGCTTGGCTTCAAAAGGGGCTCGAGGGCACCGCTCGACGGGGTTGCTGCTCAATAGAGCGGGCATCGTCACACCGACAACGCTGCGCCAAGGGACTGCTTGCATGCACAGCGAACCCAACGATCCGGCAATACCGGGTTGCTGTCAAACAATGTAGAGGCAAAGGCCACCGCGAGCCGGAGATCAATCGACCCGGTTGACCTGGTGTGCCTGGGCCGCGCAATCCTTAGAGAACTTGCGGCGCCCCTCGTCATGAGGGGCTTGGTGAGACGGATGATAGCACCCCGGGCGCTGTGGCGGAGGACACTATGCCGAGCGACTTAGCCATATCTCTGTCACCCGGAACTTGCCCTCCACCCGTTTGCATTGAATGACCACATCGACCATCATCTTCAAGAGGTTGCGGATATCGTCGCGGGCGAGATCCTGCCCGCCGTCGGATTCCTTAACGAGGAGGGTCAGCTGCTCAAACGCGAGGGCCGCCGAGTCAGCGTGCACAGTGGTGATGGACCCTGGATGTCCGGAGTTGATATTTCGGATGTAGTAGAAAGCCGTGCCGTCGCGCAGTTCCTGCAGCAGGACACGATCGGGACGCATCCGCAGGCTTGACTCCAGCAGCTCCTTGGGACCGATATTCGCAAGGCCCTGTTCCCCCTTCGAATAGAACAGTCGAACGTGGTTTGGTTGCGGTATGACCAGCTCGGCTGTGTCCTCGATTGTGATAATGCGCTCGAACGTCGGAATGTGCTGGATCAGCGCCTTCGACAGCGTGGTTTTACCCGAGCCGGTCGCCCCGGAAATAATGATGTTCTTCCGGGCGACAACCGATTGCTCCAGGAACGCCGCATAGTTTCCGGCTTTGTAAAGCTTAGACAGCCTTGTGTCCGGACTGTCGGCCCGATCGCCCGCCGCGGCGGTCACGGTAAATAGTCCTGCTGCGTCGAGGCCCCCTAACGACAGGGACACCGATGAGGGTTTGCGAATGGTGATGCTAACCGTGCCTTTTGTTGTTGCCGGCGGGATAACGATCTGAATACGCTCGTCGTCCGGAAGAGTTGCCGAAAGGATCGGCCTCGCCTCGTCGATCGCCTGATGCGAATGACTGGCAACGGCGCGGGCAAGACGCATCAACCTGTCAAAGGTCAGTTCCGCAACGTCAAAGCGCGACCAGCCAGCGGACCCTTCAGCCAGGACTTCGCCCGGCCGGTTGATGACCACCTCATAGAGTGTGGGGTTTTGCAGCAACCCCGCGATCGGCTGGAGAAGCTGGCGCACGACAGGCGCGTCGCACGTTCCCGTCATGCGCTCATCCTCATTTCGTTACCACGCGCGCGCGTTTGCTGAAGTCGCCGAGGACAGAACGATTGAGAAGAGTGTTGCGTGGTTCGGTCACCCGCAATTCGTAGATCCGGGAAAAATCGAGATCACGTGCCACGAAAATCGACACGAGCTCGCCCTGATGCTTGCTGAGCGTCGGGACAATATTAATCGATTGCTCGACCGCGATCGCTGCCGCTTGCCTGCCGGCGCTCGTCGTACCCTCCGCGTCGACGTCCTGATCCTGTAATTGCCTTCCGCCAAAGCTCGCCACATCACCAACGATCGACAGGAGCAAAGCACTGCCGAAGCGCTCCCACCAATGACTGTCGACATGACCGTCAAAACCGGCGCGACCGAGCGCATCGGTTGCGGGTGAAGCAAGCGCAATGATGACACCGGTTGGCGTTTTCGCACGGTTCCAGAGGACGAAGAGCCGCTTCTGGCCGCGCCGCAGACCGCCGCGGTATTCGCCGACAATCTGCGTGCCCTTCTCCATCAGCACCACACGGCCGTTATCCGAAAACACGTCGCGATTGATGACACAGCTGGCGAAGCCAGGCTGGTCAGAAGACAGAGCCGTTTCGAGCACGCACGGGATCGAAGTCCCCATCGCGACGATATAGTTCCGGTTGCCGAGATGTCCGGCTCGCGAACCTTCGAGCCGTGTCGGCTTCAGCATCCGGTCGAAACGCTGATCTTCGTTTTCGCCTCCCTCGCCGCCAAGCGCGCCATTAATGGGCAGATAGGTCGAAGCTTGATCCGGCGGTGTTTGCGTGTATTCGGAACGGCGATCGATCACTTGGCCTGCGCTGAAGGCCATGACTGGGGCTCGCCGCGCAGATTCCAGAAGCTCGTCCTTTTCGGGTTCGGTGGGCGCTTCGGCGACAACCGGCGTTGGCAATTTGACTTCGGGCAATGGCTCCACCGTCTTGGGCTCCTCTTTTGCCGGCTCGAAGTCCGTCGCTTGCCGGATGACCACCCGCTCCTCACGATTGGCATTCGGGTCAAGGGTCTGCGAACGCATCGACCACAGCCCGAAGCCGATGAAGGCGAGGATAGCTGCGACAACGGCGCCGCGTCTGAGAGCCGGGTTGCTGTCGAACCCTTGGGGAAGCTGGGCATGTCCGCGTTCGCCGGGTATCGTCGTTGGAACATCGTCTGTCATTGTGCGTCTCTTTGGGCTGTGTCCTCATCTGCTGCCTTGACGACCCTCTCCACCGATGGAGAGGTCGTATGTGTCCCGGGGTTGTCGGCGCCAAGAGGGTGGCCCTCGTTGAAGACGCAGATCACATCCGCTCCACGACGCAGGATGAACTTGCGGCTGATGGCATGAACGAGCACGAGACCACCGGAGATGGATTTTGAGACGAGACTTTCGGTTCCGTCGGAGTTCTCAAGGTAGATTGCCGGGATCTCCCGATTGTCGCCGAAGACAAAAGTTGTAAGCTTGCCGTTGTCGTAAACGGCCTGCGGTTCGATCGCGGCAGATCCTTGCACCGAATATTGCCAGTTGCGCGGGCCATATTGCTCATGGAGCGCCAAAACGTCATTTGCAGCATCGGCTTTCTCCGCTTGGCCACGGGCCTGCGCTTCCAGGCGCCGGCGCTGCGCCTCGTCAGTGGGATAGCGGTACTTCACATAGAAGTAGGTATCTTGTCCGGCAGCAACGGAGCCGTCGCGCACTGTAAGCTCCATCTGGTAGCTGCGCTTTGAGCCATCTCGTCTTGTCGTGACTATGGAGATGTTGGTGATCGGCTGGTTTTCGCGCGGTTTTAGGAACAGAATATTGCCGGCTGGCGCCACCTCCCAAGCTACCGAATTGCCAAGCGCCACATGCGCGATCTCCTCATTGGGCGCAAACTCCACCTGAACCGAAGAGCGCAGCGTGCCGACGATGCGGGTGATGTTGTACGGCTGGTAGTTGACGAAACGAACACGGTTGTCCTGCCCGGCGCCGCTCGGAATATCGAGGGCCAAGGCTGGATGAAACACCGTTGTGACGGCGACAAGGGCGGCAAAGACTGGCAATGAAATTGTCTTCAATTGATCGCCTCCGGATCTGCCCGATAATCACTGACGACGAAGCCAAGCGGATTGACCAGCCGGTCGGTCGAGGAGACCGGGGCATTGACATAGGAATAAGTGAGCGTCGCCACCCAATGAGTTGTGCGCACATCGTCTGCCCGGGTGATGGTGCTGAGAAAGCGCACCGACACGACGTTTGCGTTGATCAGGGAGATCGACTTGATCGTGACTTTCACCGTCGAACCGCGCCCGTAAACATTTTGTGGGGAGTGGGGATTACTGCCGCGGTAAAGGGTGGCAAAGCGCATCTGCTCGGGTTGCGCCGACAGGAGTGAGACGGTCTCGAAATTCTCCTTGGCCTCCGACCAAACATAGCCTTCGCGCGCCCTGACATAGCGCGCAGCAAAATACTTCGTCACCGCTTCGTCGTAGCTTCCAGCCCCCGAGGTCAGGGCCGATACCACGTCGACAATACCGGTCGAATTGTCGACACGCACGACGAATGGCACGGCCGTCTTTAATGGCGCGAGCGTAGCGACGGCAAAGACGGCGGCGCAGGCAACGAAACTTGCAACAATCGCAATAGTCCAGGCAATTCGTGCCGAACGTTCGACGCTTATCAAGCGATCCTGATCGAAACGGCGCGCCCTGTCGAAATAGGCCTTCAAACCATCCGGGGTGATCATTGGCGCCCCAGCGCCTCGGCGCATTTGCGATAGGACGCGCGTTCGTCAAACTCCTCGAAGGCCGCGGGAACAGGCTGTTCACGCAGGTAACCGAGCGGTTTTGCAGAATGCTGTTTGCCGCCCTCCCATTGCCACATTGAACGGTTGAGCGGGCGTTTGGCGTATCCGTCGCATTTCGGGAGATGAGACGTCATCGTGTTGCATCCGCTGACCAGGGCCAACAATAGGAGGCAGAAGACAGTTCGCGGCATATCGACCGGTATCCTTTGTTCATCCGTAAAGGGGTCGCAGCGCCGTTGAGGCACCTTGCTGGAAGAGCATCGGCAGGTCACGACGTGTCGTGTGCCGACAAGCGGCGAACGGCGGCGCGCATACCGCGTCGCGCGATGCGCTGGACAGCGACTGCTCCGGAGGTGAGCGTACTCTCATGCGCATCGCGTGCCGCAGAGTAGCCATAGGTGAGCGACGCACCACCGGCAGCAAGGGATGCTGCGATACCGGGGAGCTGATAAAAGACATAGAGGCTTGCGATCCCAATGGCTCCGATCGCTATCGGCCGCATCAAGACGTCCTCGTAGGCTTCGACGGTGGTGAACGACGTGTCGAGCGTCGTGATCAGCAGCGAGCCGACCGCAACGACCAGGACCTGTAAGATAACGAAATTAACCAGTTGGCCGATCCAGGCTTCGGTGAAGCGCCGCGTGCTCTGAAACATCGCCAGTGCAATGAAAATGGGACCGAGTGCCAGAATGATGGCGAGTGCGACGCGGGCATAGAGGGAGACAATATAGCCGATTGCAGCGACGACGAATGTGATGACGACCATCAAGAGGCCACCGAATGCGGTCGCGATGTCGAGCGGCCAAGAGCTTCTGTTCCAGATTTGGTTGGCCGACGCCTGCCCCTTGTCGAGCAGTGCATCAAATGTCGACGCACTCGGTACGGTGCCGGTGTTGAGCGCCGTGGAGATTTCCTGCGGCAGACTGGTGAAGAATAGATCAGTTACAAACGCCCGATAGTCGGCAGCATCGCGCACGAGCATCACCAAAATGCCGAGCTTGATCGCGCGGTAGGCAAACTCCAGCACAGGTGTTTCGATGGACCCTCTGAGAACCAGATAGCCATAGAGGACGACATAGAGCACGAGGGCCGCCGTCAACGGCCCCGCCACCCACGTGCTGATGTTGGATGTTCCGGAAGAAATGAAACTCTCAAGTGGAGCCTTGAATTGACTGTCGAGGAAAGCAAAGACCTGGTACATCCGCCTTAGCCCCCAAACGCCTTGTTCGTTCGCTCGAGCCGAGCCTTGCCACGGACCGCCTCGGCCAAGCGGTTCAATTCGGTGAGAACCTCACCGTGCGAGCAGGCGGCGGGCAACAGCAGACGGGTCGGCATCGACGTTGTCATTTGAGTGCGGCTCCCATTGCGTCCATCCGTTTGCGCCAGTCTTCGGCCTGGCGTTGCAGATCAACCTGAACCTGCGCTTGCTGGATCATCTGCAGTGCCTGCATGCGCAGGGTGTCCGTCTCGAGAAAGGCGGTTTCGGCAAGCAGCCGGGCCTGAAGGTCTGCTATGTCCTTGGCGTCTCCGGCCGCGGCAATCCGTTTGCGCAACTCGTCGATGCCATCGATGCGCTTGGTTGCCGCGTCATAGATCTGCTGCCCGAGGCTCATCTGACCGGCGTTGCGGTTCTGCATACGAGCAAGTTCTGAGGCGTAGAAATCGTTGGCGCTGGTTTTATAGATGCTGTTGTCATCGAGGAACCTCGTGGCGGAATCGCCAAAGGCGCCGGCGCCTGAGCCCTTCAGCAGCCCTTGGACGGCTGAGAAATCGTCGGGTAGTGCGTTGCGGATCGCCGGATCGTTCAAGATGGTTGCGATATCAGCCATATCGGTCAGCTTGTTCAGGGAGCCGTAAAGCTGCTGCGCCTGATCAAGCTGCGCCTTCATCGTATCCAGTTGCTTGGTCAACTGGGCAATGCTCTCTATGTGTTTGGCGATTGCAGCGTTATCGACAACCGGGATCCCCTGCGCTGAGGTCCCTGTTGCATAAAGCACTGCGGCCGCAGCGATCATCGCTGTCATCTTCCTGATCATCAGCTTTTACTCCTCATTTGCTGGAACAGCGGCAACCAGGCGGACGGATCGTCTCCTACGTCCGCACGGATACGATCCCCCAGTTCGACATTGGCGGTGCGCCCGGACAACACGGCGAGTTCATCGTCGAAGCCTGCGAGATTGAGTTCGGCGACAACACTGTTGTGGCCCTGCTTGACGATAAACCGCCTCGCATCGTTGGAGAGTGCACACGATATCAGTTCGAACTCACGCTCCGTCAGCTTGAAACCATCGACATAATCGCCATGACTTCCACGCGCATTCGGCATGAATAGCTGTGTCGGGCATTGTTCGATGATCGTATGTGCAATCGGTGAACCGATAGCGTC
The DNA here is from genome assembly GCF_014851895.1 of Ensifer sp. ENS11. Taxonomy (NCBI): domain Bacteria; kingdom Pseudomonadati; phylum Pseudomonadota; class Alphaproteobacteria; order Hyphomicrobiales; family Rhizobiaceae; genus Ensifer; species Ensifer sp. ENS11. Next base: position 16,258 of record NZ_JACVAN010000037.1, read on the forward strand.
GCGTGGGCTTTGCGTGGCAAACAGCATCAATCCGTTCTGCTTGCGGATCGTCTTCAGCTTGTTTTGGGCAAGATCGCGGAAGGCCTCGTCGGCAAGCGCCTTCCAGAATTCGTCGATGACGATGATGATCCGGCGACCGTCGATCAACTGCTCGACCCGATAAAACAGATAGGCCATCAGTGGCGTGCGGATTTCCTCATTGTCGAGAAAATGCGTCATGTCATAGCCGAGGAACTTCGCCCCGATGCCTATGTCGTCGGCCTCATTGTCGAACACCCAGCCAAGCGGCCCACCTTTTTCCCAGCGACGCAGGCGCGCCGCTATGCCCTCGGGATCGGTGTTGTCAAGGAAAGCACGCAGCGCCCCTATGGTGCGCTCATCGCGCGAAAGGTCAGCAATTCCCTCGATGGCGCCGGCAATATCGCGGACTTCGGTAACGGAAAGCTCACGCGCCTTCGAGCCGACAAGCTTCGCGATCCATTGGGACAGAAAGACCTTGTTCTGCGGCGTGAGCTCAAGACCCTTAAGTGGTGCGCATCCGGTTGGCGCACCATTTCGCAGCGGCAGATAAATCCCGCCTGCGGCGCGCACGAACAGATCGGCGCCGCGGTCCTTATCGAAGAAGACAATATGCGGATCATGCTTCTGTAACTGCGAGAGCATGAAATTGACGACGACGGTTTTGCCCGATCCTGTCGGGCCGCAGACGAAAGTATTGCCGAGATCACCATGGTGGAAGTTGAAATAGAACGGCGATCCGGACGCGGTTTTCAGGAGAGCGACGGCGGGCCCCCATTCGTTACCGTGCTCCTGACCGCGGGGATAGGAATGGAACGGCGAAAGAGCGGCGAAATTTTTGGACGTGATTGCGCCAGAGCGGGCCCGATAGCGAAAATTGCCCGGAAGCTGCGCCCACCAGGCTGCTTCGAGCCCGAGATCCTCCCGGGCAACGACTGCACCCCCATTTGTGAGGTGCGCGCGCGACTTTGCCAGATTGTCATTGAGCTCCGTCACCGATGGCGCAAAGACTGCGAGCGTCAGATGATGTTCGCCCAGGGCGAACCGGTTTGATTCCAGATCGTCGAGGGCGTCTGCAAGCTCGTGCAGTTGTGAACTTGCCCTGTCGCCAGCGCTGACCATCTGGTTCTGCTTGCGCCCCATTATCACCTTGGCGTCGGCCTTGCTGACAAAGGCGAATGACTGAGTGAGGATGAGCTCGAACGGTGCCGTCAGCAGGTCATCAAGCATGCCAGTGCGGGTGCGCGCCGGGTACTCCTTGAACCCGAACATGCCGGCGAAACGGCTCGCGGCTTCATGTCGTATCTCGGCGGTTTCCCGGCCAATGATGACCCGGTCGGAGTAAATCGCTGAAGAAATGCGCCCTTGCGTAAGCGGGATCGGTTCTCGCTTGCCGCCGACCAGTTGATGGAGCACCTCACTCGGCTCAGAAAAGACAATGCCGTCGTGCTCATAGATCGATAAAATGCGCGGCGCGAAGCGCGCCAAGCCGGCTGAGACGTCGGTCGTCACGTCGACCAGATGTTTGAGGGCCTGGCGATCAAGTTCGAAGCCAGTGGCCCGTGCGGTCTTTAGCCTGGTCAGCAACGATGCGATCTTGCGGGCAGGATGGCGGGCCGGATGCCACACCAGCGTCAGATAGAGATCGTTGCGAAAGAGATCCTCGCCAACCATCCTGTCGCGGTATTTTTGATTGAGGCTGGCGGAGAAGGCATTGGCATAAATGCCGTGCGGATAGTCATTGTCGCGCCGACGGATGACATGTGCCCATAGCGCCAACCGCTCATCGGCGATGTTGCGATAAAGCGTGTTGAGATCGCGGTGAAACGCATTGATATCGAGGGGATCAGCTGTTTCAAAAGCGATGCCTTCAAGGGCGATGACCGACATCAAAGCGCGAGAGTCGAGGCCAATGACGGTCTCATCGATATGACGGACGTAGGGAATAAAGGTTTCCGGTTCCAGTTCGCGGGCTTTGAACTTAGCAAGACTAGTCAAGGTCTAGATCCTCCCTTCCAAAACATGATCAAGGCGCAAGGGAGTGACAGTCGAGCCTCCCCACAGAACCGCGTTGCGCGCCCTGCCTCGCGTTTCAATGCAGGCAACGAGGACGCGAAACATATTATGGTCGTGCTTGACGAGTGCTTTGAAAGCGAGATGGAGAACCACGCCAACCAGGGCATAGACAATCGAGCCGGCGACGATGAACAGGATCGTCGTCAGCATCACGTTGATCGCCATCGCCTCCATCGTCACCCCGGCAACCATGATGGGACGCGTGCAAGCAAGTAATAGCGTGTCTTCCTCAACAGCAGCAGCGCGCGACATGAGCATCATCCGACGATCGTGTTGACCAGTTCGGTGGCGCCGAAGATGCCGCCGATACCGATGATCCAAAATCCAGCCTTGCGCAGATCCATGTAACCGAACATCCAGGAGATGCAGATGACTATGATGGCGATGACCGCGAGCAGGCGCGCGATATTGCCGGTCAGCATATCGACGATGTTCTGAAGCACGTTTTCAATGCCAGCGGCCTGGGCGAAGGCTGGTTCCATCATCGCCAAGGTCGTCGCTGCAGTGATCAATATCGACGCAGCAACAGGCTTTAGATGCGATCGTAAGGCCATTCGAAACTCCCTTTATTGTTTGGAAAAAACGACAACCGAAGAGCCCGCTTTCGAAGCGAATACATCCCAGTCATCCTGACCGCCGCGGGGCAACGGCTGAACCTCGTGTGCCTTTGCGGCTTCGTCGCGCGGGGCGCCTTCATTCGGCATTGGGTCAATGTCGCCGTCGCCGATCGCTCCGTGCGGCGACCGTGCCTGCCGCGTGACATCTTCCAGTACGAGCTCGGCCAGGCGTGGCTTCAACCGCTCCTTTTCTTTTTCGACACGGCGGTCGTATCCGACGATCTCACCGATCTTTGCATCGCCTCGACCGAAGTAGGCGCGCAGCGTGACGGCTTCGAGCTCTGTGCCTTCGAACCCCGCGCGGTCCGCAGCGATCCGGTATTGCGTCAGAAGGTGCGCCGTGGCCTTGAGGTTCTCGCACGGGTCAAAGCCATCGACGATGCTCATTCCCATGCTCGCAAGGTCAGACGGGCTTATGCCCCCGAGCCCGAGATCCACGCTATGGCCCTCGGCAATGAGCCTGGTCGCAATATCGGCGGCTTGGATGATATTGCGCGGCGGAGCGCCGAGCGGATGATCACTGTTGATACGGATCGCCAACGGCGCAATGCCGCTTTCAATGCTGACGACAGCCGCGAGAATCTCGCTTGAGATCGTCGGTGCGCAGGTCTCAGCCAATTCGACGAATAGGACTGGCATCGGATCAAAACCACACACGTTGGGGCGCCACCCCATCAATCGTTAGGTCGACGAAGCGGGGGTGTTGGCGCACATGCGGCGGTTTCAGCCGGTACGCTACGCAGACGCGTCGTCCTTGTGCCCATTCCCATTGACCCGCCTGTCGCCCGTCCAGCCACCGCCTCGTACAACTGTCGTTGCCTGTTGGGACCGGCCGCAACGAAATGCATGTCGCTTCGCGGCCGCGGTCTCCGCTGCGCTGGCTCAGCCGATACCCAGCTTCGCAGTAATAGGGCTCATACCCCGGACGAGACGCTCGAAAACCGATACCGCTACAGACGGGGAAGGACCGCCCCTTCGCCAAATGTTTCCAAAGCTTGTGGATTGACGGCCGGCATTCCGCAAACTCGGTTGGGCCGCCAGGGTTCGACAGGCAAAGAAGGACTTCACATGCCCAATTATCCGCATAGGATTTAGTCTCGTACACGGCATATATTGCAATCGACAAAGAGCCGGATAGGACGATCTTAGAGATGCTGAAAACCATGCGAAAACCTCGCGGAGCAACTAGTGAGACCTTGGGGGAGCGATTTGTCAGATCGCCTGCGTGTCACAAAAATGACAGTTAAATCCATGCCAACGTCATTTGACGCCCGCTGGCAGAGCATTACGTTTTCGTCGCTCGCAATGAGCGAGATCATGGACAATCCGGTAGAGGGAGAGACCCCGCAGGCTCGCCTCAAGCAGCTGGGAATGCTGAGCCTGCTTTATACCTTGCACCTGGCCAACATCCCGCTGACGCTGACAAACATCACGGAAAAGACAGGATTGACGCGGGGCGGAGCGGCAGAACCGATCGACCAGCTGGTTGCCCGCGGCCTTTTGAGGGAAGGCTGGGCGAAGAACGCGCTCGGACGGGGCAAGGCCCGCGAATTCGAGATATCGGATACGCTCTTTGCAAGACTGAAACAGGCCAGCTCGCCTTGAGCGCCAATAGACTTTTAGTGATCATAGCCGGTTCACTCCATTGGGTTGAGGCGGAAGCGGCGGCCTCACTGGCGTGAGAAAGCCCATGTTTCGCGCATGTCGCTACACTGGAATTGAAGGTCGCCCTTGTTCACGATGGTGCGGAAATTGCAGGCGATCGAACTTGGCGGCATGCCACAGCAGCAAGGTCGGAAGCGTCGGGTGGATGGAACTAAGCTCCACGGCCAGAACGTCTTCGATCGCGATACGCGTGAGGAGGTCACTTGCCTCCACAAACAGAAACAATCGTTTGCCGCGCGCCCACATTGTGATCCTCCCACCAGCGACAAATTTAATGAGATCGCCTTCGTCCGTCTGGAGCAGTTGGCCAAGTGCCGGACGTTCTGCCAGGCGTCTGACGACATATGCGGCGCCTGGAACCTCAATGCACAGCTCACTGGCGGTCGTGGGTAAGCCGAATTTAGCGTTGGAAGTCAGCATTTGCTCCCACCCCCGCTTGCTCGAACTCTTCGAGGACGGCTACGATCGCTTCGCCGATTGCCTTGATATCATCCTCGCTGTGTCCCGCTGTCGGACATATGCGCAATCCGGCGCGGCCTTTTTGAACGGTCGGAAAGAAAATTGCCGATGTGTAGAATCCTCTATTCAGCAAAGTTCTCGCCGCCGCGATTGCTCTTAATTCGTCACCGATCTCGACTGTTCGTATCGGCAGAGAGGAGCCGCGCTGCTGGGTTGGAACGAGGCAGTCAAAAAGAGCAATGCGTGACTGCAGCCCGAGCTGGAGATTTTGGAGTTCCGGCGTGCGATGCAAGGCTTGGGATGCGAGTGCGGCGCCGATCGCCGCTACATTCAAAGACGCAGAAAATGCATGAGCAACCCCGAACCTTCGAAAAAGCTGCTCCTGATGGTCGTTGCCGAGCATCAGCAACCCGCCTGAGGCGCCAAAACCCTTGCCCAGAGATGCTGCAATAATCGTGCGGTCACCGAGCGAACCGTCAATCTGCGACCGGGCATAGCCTTCGCCGTTACCTCCGAAGATGGAGATGCCGTGGGCGTCATCGACATAGAGGAACAAGCCGTAACGGTCTTGCAACTGGCGCAGTTGTTCGAGCTTGACACAACCTCCCATGGAATAGACGCCGTCGCAAATGTAGGCAACTGCAGGATATTTTTTACAAAGTGCCTCGAGCGCCTCGATGTCATTGTGCTCAATCGTTTCGACCTTGGTTTCACCAGCGAGCGTTCCCTTGTGATAGGCAAGCGTCGCATGGGCGAGGCGGTCAAAAACCATTACGGGCTTGGCGCCACCTGTCAGGTGACCGGAAGCGATCAACGGAAGTGCACTCATGTTTGCGGCCAGTACAGTGCTGAACGCAATCACGTGCGCATTGAACAACTCTGACAGGGCCATCTCGAGTTCGCCGATGATCGCGAAATTGAGGCGGGTTCGCGCGCAAGACCAATGCAAGGCGCCGTAATTGATCAGCGCTTCGATTGCGCCATCGATAATCTTCGGATGATTATCGAGCCCCAGATAGGAGCAGCGCACGAAATCAACGACACGGCGCTCGCCTTCATGCGGTAGAACGACAGCCCGACCGACTGAAGGGCGCGCATAGAGCGCCATGAGCCCATGGAAATGCGCAGCATCGAAGTGGCTTCGCGAATGGCGGATGAGACTATCGGTATTCCGGCGAAGGCTCCTACTTGCGCCGTTCGGACCGGTTTTGGTGTTTATCGACATTTCGTGCCTCCAGAACATGAATTGAGTGGAGACTGGCTGTTGTAACGATCCTATTCAACGAAGCATTGTGCAAATATTTTTGAATCTTCTGCAAAATACAAAAAGAGTAGCTTAAATAATAACTCACATTTCACTGAATTATAAGATACTAAATTCAAGACAGACAGTATTACTAAATCAACCTTCGCCCATAGACGGCTTGAGTTCCACGACGTAGCCTGACGCCCTGACTGTGCGGATGAGATTGCCGCCGGTCAGGCGTCGCAGCGAACGACGCAGGTGGCCGATGTGCACATCGACGGTGCGCGACTGAACATAGAGGTTTGGCGGCCAGGCGACCTCGATCAATTGTTGGCGGGAGAAGACGTTGCCGGGAGCCTCGAGAAGCCGGCTCAACAACTTGAACTCGATTGGTCCGAGTTGCAGCTCGCGCCCTTCATATATCACCAGCCGCCGCCCCACCCGAACTTTCAATCCTCCAAATGCCAATGTATCCGCCAGCGTGTCCGTCAACGGCGGTTCTGTTGCCGCCGGCCGTGCGGCGATATTTGAAAGAGAATGAAGATAATTCAATAGCCTGATGGGCAACACGGGCCGAACGAAGTTTTCATCTACGCCGGCCTTCAAGAGATCCAGATAATGCCGCTCCTCGCCGGCTGCAACGAGGGCTATTGTTGGGATTGCGGCAGTGATCTCGTTGGATCTGATCGCCGCGGCTGTCCTTAAAGTCGATGCCGCGTCTGTGCCTGTATCCAGGATAATCACCTCCGGCTTCATCGCCGCTGCTTTCTCGACGACCTCTTCTTCACTGGCCAGCACGGTTCGGAAGCCATCGACGTTCAGGATGTGCGTGAGCAGGAGGTAGATGTCCACGTTGCGCGGGCAAATAAGGATCAGAGGTTTCATTGCGCAGCCTCCGCGGCTGTTCTTCGCTGGCGTTTCATCGTTGCCTCATGCTTTTGATGTCACAAACTAACTTACTATCAGAATCCACCAACTCGCTGCACCCCTCAAATTGTATTGTGTATTTCGCTATATGTTTGGATTTTGCAATAATGTTCGCAATCATTGATGCAACAAAAGATTGCCAAAGCCCGAGCTTTGCCGCTATCTTAGGGCTATCGATAGCCGACGAGGACAAGCGTTCGTTGTCGAATAATGTTGCCAGGGACGACACGATAAGAACCGCCAAGCGGCTTCTGTGGCTCACGGATACGGAGTTCCAACGTCCGGCAACATCAACATCACCTGCCGGACAGCAGGGAGATTGAGCTTGTCCAAAATTCTCGTTAAATCGTCCGGCATCAGCGATACGGCCGGTAAGGACGGCATCTGGAAAAATTTCAGAGCCGAGGAGGCGGTCACCGCCGCAATCGATCTTTATGGGCCGCAGGCCGCGACAGCCGCCGCCTATTGCGCACTGGACGCCTGGACTGAGGCGCGTAGTGATGACTACAAATTCTGGTTTGGAGTATTTTCAACGCTGAAAGATCGCAAGACGACTTAGTGTGAGTGGAGAGTGCTCGCTGGATGGTGCAGGGAGGCACAGCGCTATTAGACGAATGCCGCCCTAGGCTGCCACCGGCTTCAGTGAGACGGTTGTGGCGGAGGATCGTGTGTCCTTCGGCAGGAAACCGAAGGCGTGGCCACTCACTTCCCCACTCTACGCCAGCTGCCCTCGCCTCTGCTTCCGAACAAAACCAGCGCACTCCGTATTGCGGAGAGATCTTTGTCTGACCAGGAAGATGATGGGTGCGTGTGCTGTCGAGCGCTCAAGCTTGTCGTGCATTGGCTTCCTCGCATTGAAAACCCCAAGCTGCGCTCCATGTTTCTAAGTGAAAGCCACACTTAGGAGGAGTCTGCATGAGCCGGAATACCGTAATTGGCCTAGTCGTCGCAGGTGTGATCATCATCTTGGCGGCGATGTTCCTGATGCCAGGGACGAAGGACACTGCGACAGAAACGGCAACCCCGCCGGCAACCACTACGGAACCGTCAACAGCGCCGTCTACAACGACGCAGCCGTCGACAACTACTCCGTCCACCACGACCCCATCCACTACGGAGCCAACTACGACCGCACCGTCGACCACCACACCGTCAACAACACCGTCCACTACCGAGCCATCGACAACGACGCCGTCGACGCAGCCATCCACCACCCAACCGTCAACCACAACGCCTGCGCAATAACAAAGGCGGCCGCTCGATCGTGTAAACAGGAGAGCGGCTGCACAATTGCGATCTCGCGAGATGCGCGCCATCACAACTGGAATAGCCCAAAGTGGCTATGCCTTAGTTTATTTCCCACTACATTAGACTTTAGTAGGATGACCGAACGCAAATCATCGGGAGGTCAACATGGAGCGTATAGAAACCGAAAAACTTGCTACTGAGGCAGCAACGAAAGTTTGGTCAGTCACCGATTTCTGCAAACGACACCGCCTCTGCTACGAGGAGGAGAAGAGACTTAGGTACCTATTCGGTCACTTTGCTACTGCCCGCGAGTTGCTCCACAACGCAAAGCGCACGCCGAAGTGGCGGACCTGAGCAGCTGTCGAAGCAGGATGCAGGTGTTTGGTCTAGGTTTAGCCTGCCCTGATGAACAGAGCGCCTACGAGGCCGATCACGACAACACACTGCAGAATGTACATCGGCCATTCTTCTGACATCGCGGCATCCTCCTACAAGGAGGATTTATGCCGATTGCAACAGACTTAAAGGGTTGGTTCGACGGTGACGATGAGAAGAGGATCGGGCGTCGGTCGACCGGTCCTAGGATTCTCACTTCGTCGGCTTTTTTTCGAGCAAGGCGAGCGATATGTGTGCCGCCCAACGACGCGCGGGGTCGGTGCTTTGACGTGCCGCTGTGCTGAGCGCGCTACCCGCTAGAAATTAAAGTAGATTGTGAGGCCCGATCGACGCTGGTAGCGGTAGCCGTCGTAGTACCCGTAATGGCGCAGGTAGCACCTGCTGTAGTAACCGCAGGAACGCCAAGCGTGCCGCCTATCCCAGCCGCGATCCCACCGACGATCCGCGCGCCATTGAAGATGACGCCAGTTGGTTGACCTGTTGGACACTGAGAGATCGCCAGGGGGTGCAATGGGTCGCCACGCAAGCTGAGCATCCTGGATAATCGCGTAGCGACGCTCGACGGAGTCGAATTCTGTGTTCAGTCCTTCTCCGCAGTAAAATCTCGACCAAAACAACAGACCCTTTTGATGGGTTGGAAAAAGCCGAAAGCTCTATTAATATATCCCTTAAAGGGGACTATTAAATGCGTTTGACTGTCGAAGCATTCTGGAGAAGCGACTGGCGCGAATGCGGCACAATTGAGATCCTCGACGCCCAGCTTGGTTATCGGGGGCCGTCGATCGTTGAGTATGACATCGACTATTTCGCCAATTTCGCCGCCGCAGATTATAGTGCCAACGGTGAGGTAGGCGACGCCAGAGCCATGTCTGTCAGGTTCCCTGTAGACCTTGAGAGTCGATATCTGGCGACTTGGCCTCCTTTCCTACTAGACCTCATGCCACAGGGGCACGCGCGACGTAAGCTCGCGGAGCACCTTGGGCTGCATGTGGATGACCGTGAATCCGACCTCCCACTCCTTCTGAGAGCAGCGGGCAGCCCGGTGGGCAACGTCCGCATCAAGCAGGCAGCGGAGGCTGAACGGGAACGACTTAAGAACGTGACGCGCACTGGGGTCACTGAAGACGACATCTTCAATCGCAGCGAAAAATTCATCGAAGTCGTCGACCGGTTCGGCCTGATCGCCTCAGGATCGAGCGGCCTGCAAGGCGAATGGCCGAAGGTCGCTCTAACACAAGCGGTCGATGGTCTCTATTATCCAGACGCGTTTGTGAAGGACGATGAAGCCATCCGACACGTAATCGTAAAACTACTCAGGAGCAGTAACGAACGCGATCGGCTGATCCTGGAGGCGGAATCCGGCTATTCGCGCGTTGCCAAAGATCTCGGCCTGCGGGTTCATGAAGTCTCGGCCTATGAGCAAGGGGTGTTGATGATCCCGCGCTTTGATCGGGAAATCCAAGGAGGGCTGCTATGTCGCTTCGGCCAGGAAAGCATGGTTTCTAGCATTGGCGTCGCGCAGTTCGGACACAACGCAGACCACGAAGACTATGTGAATGTCTTGAAGCGCCATTCGGACCAACCATTCATCGATATCGTGGAATACGCGAAACGCGATCTCACCAATAGAGCGATGGGTAATCCTGACAACCATGGACGGAACACCGCTCTGCGCAAGACTCCTGGTGGAGGCATCACACTTGCGCCGCTGTTCGATTTCGCGCCGATGCGTCTTGCGATCGAAGGCATCGCCAGATCGACGAGATGGGGAGTGATGCGCGACACACACCGCGACAGCGATCCTGATTGGGGGCAGGTCTGCCGTGCAGTTTTCATGGAGGACGAGAGAGCAGCGGCCGCGCTTCTTGAGGAGATGGCGACGTTTGCAGAGCGGCTTGCCAACGCACCGAAAATATCGCTGGCAATGGGAGTGCCCGCGGAAGTCGTGGATTTCGCAATGTCAGGGTGCGCCGAGCTTGTTGGAAAGGTGCTGGACGCAGCCGCTTCAGCGCCGGGGGTGTGAGAATATGCCTCGATGGAAGAAACCCACCAAGGAAGAAACGAGGGAATTGAGACGGCGCCTGGCTGAAAGAGCGGCGGCTGGGGATCTGCGACTTCCCCAGGCTGTTTCTGAGATCCGAAGGGCACTTGGTTTGAACCAAAAACAATTTTCGGAACTGACTGGCATCACGCGCAGACAAGTCGCTGAGATTGAAACCGGGAAAGCAAATCCGACTGTCGACACGGTTGCCAAGATCGGGCGGCTCTTTGGATTCACGTTGGGGTTCGTCCCGAAATCACGCCTGGATTCGCCGGCCGAAGATCACAAATAGGAAGAGTTCTGCAAAGCCATTAAATCCGCTCAGTCAATGCGATGGCAGGTAAAGCGCGTACCCGACAGAGCGAACGGTTCGAATGACATCAGCCCCCGCCCGCTTCATTGCTCGTCTTATATGTCCAATGTGAATATCAACGGTTCGCGGTTCGACCTCTGCATCGGGTGGCCAAGCAGCGGCAATTAGGTCATCGCGGGTATGGACAACGTCGGGAGCCCGCATCAGGCACAGCAACAGACGAAACTGGAGTGCCGACAGAAGGACCAAGTGGCCGTCTCGCTCGACGCGAAGCCGACCGAGGTTCATTTCGATGTCGGCGTAACGCAATATCGTTGGTGTTTGCGTGCTGGATTGCGCCGCCACATCGGCGCGCAAACCGCGCAGAAATGCAAGCAACCGCTCCGGATTGAACGGACGGTGTATGATGCAGTCCACGGTTGACGCGGCCAGGCGATGACCGTCGCCGCCGTTCGCCGTATTCACGAGAGACACAACCTTTGCCTCAGGCTTTGTGTTGGCCCTGATGCGGGCGCAGACGGCAGATGCATTCATGTCGGGATCAGAGCAGTCGACAATGACCGCTAGCGGTGGGGCAAGATGAACACGGCTCAGCAGCTCGGTCAAACGGTTGGTGTTTTCGGCCGAGAAACCTTCAAGCGTGAGGATGTGTTTAAGAAGCAGGTAAAGCTCCGCGTCTTCGGTATGGATAACTATTCGCCCGTTCATCTATCCTCCTTTGCGGAAAACGCTCAACTTCAGCCTCACGCTGGCGCGTACTCGCCGCCATTGACATCCAAGATTGCCCCGTTGACGAAGGCGGCTTCATCGCCGGCGAGAAAGCCTATGGCAGCGGCAACTTCGTTCGGGACGCCCATTCGGCCAGCGGGAATGCGCGCAATAGCCGCCTGATTGGTTGGGGCGCTGATAGCACCGGCCATGGCGGTCGCAATTCTGCCCGGAGCAACGACGTTGGCTGTGACGCCGTGGGCGCCATAAGGCCAGACAAGCGAACGCGCGTGACCTGAGACCCTGAACTTCCTCCAAATTTTGGTAGAGTCCGTCACATTGTGCTCTGAGCCCAAACCTTGGATCGCCGGGGATTAGAGTTTCCGGGCTTTTGCTCTGAGCCCAAACCTTGGATCGCCGGGGATTAGAGTTTCCGGGCTTTCATCACGATGACGGGCTGGTGGCGCCA
>NZ_JACVAN010000038.1:0-26032 GCF_014851895.1 Ensifer sp. ENS11
GTCAAAAAACAGACGGTCAAACCGTCAAAACTTCCCGCCGAAACTCGCGTCCCGACCAATCAGCATCCGCCAATCAAGGAAACCTTAAAACGAAGGACATCGTCGCCAGCAGCGCCGCCGCCCTCGTCAGTGATCGGGCTTATAGAGGAGCCTCAGCCCGGGTGTCAACAGGCAATTTTGTAAAACTTACACAAACTGCTCTTGGGGGCCTGAATCAGGACGCCAAGCCCTTAAGTTTTTCCACGTTGAAGTTGCCGGTAGAATCCGCACCCTCCAGCGCCACAATCGATGTGGATGAAGGGGACGGCACCCGGAAACGAAACGTAAGCGCGCGCCTGATCAAGGGGCATTGTTTGAACAAACTGGAAATGTTCTGGGCGCTCGTGTTGGCGATCTGCAAGCGCCGAATGGCTATCTGCTCCTGGCTTGAATCGCCTCCGACTTGGTTGACGCCTCATTCATGTCCGCATCGATCAGCCGCCCTACCCCGCCGCCGATCGTCTGCAGAAGGCTCTTGGTAAACTCAGGCTGCAAATCGACCCAAGCGTTGCCGGGGCCATTCACGACCTTCTTGAGCATACCTTCGTCGCCGTTCAAATAGTTGGGAGATCGCCGCCGCAAGGGCCTCGCTGCCGCCTTATTCGTTTGATTGTTCGACACTTTCGACACGGAAGGATTGTGCCTTTGATTTACGCCCGTCAATTTGCTGCACTCGCAGCAAGTCTTCTCCTGCTTGCGGCCGCCGGTTGCCAAAAGGATCCTGAATCTACGGCTCCCCAGGCGGCAGGGCCATGCAAGCCCGAGGCTGCAGAGACCCTGTCCGGAAAAGACAGGATTTCCGATGAGGACGCAAAACAGATAACGGGTGCGACCATCGTCCGGCAATTGAAGCCCGGGGATCCGGCGACGATGGATTTTCGGCAGGAGCGCGTGACGATCGAAACGGATCCGGCCACGGGCAAAATCGTTCGCGCGGTGTGCGGATAGGCGTCGGTTTAGACGTGAAATGGGCACTCCGGCGATCAATTGATCGCTGGAACGCCCGGGCTATGTTTTGCCTATAGACGCTCGACATCGAACCGTCGGGGCCACACGAGTGCCCCCAGGGATATCGGCAGTGTCACCCCTCGGGGCACGTTACAACGGGCAAAATTACGGCAGTGCTGCCCGGCCGCCAGCCATCGGACCAGAACAAGGGCGGCAAGCAATGTCAGCGCGCTGACCAGGGCCAAGAACACAGAGGGCCCGGCACCCACCGTCGCAGTCGACGTCGAATGGCTTCAAAGCGCATTCACTGTCCGGAGTAGCGTGCTCTTGGGCGGATCAGATGTCCGCTTTCCACCTGCTCCATGGCATGGGCCAGCCAGCCGACCGTGCGCGCCAGAGCAAAGATCACCATCGGCGCCTCGTCGGGCAGATCGAACGCGGCGGCGAGCGAGGCCAGTGCGAAGTCGAGGTTAACCGGCTCGCCCAGAAGGTCTTCGCCTGCTTCGGCCAACAATCCATAGAGAGGCGGCGCTTCGAAACTGGCGATGATCGCCTTGGCGCGCGGATCACCCTGAGGATAGAGGCGATGGCCGAAGGCCCGGACAGCGCCTTCCGACGACAACATGCCGCGGATCGCCTCGCGCACACCAACCGCGTTCGCCCGCTCTACAAGCTGTGTGACGCTGAGCCAGGCCCCGCCATGGCGGGGGCCGGTCAGTGTTGCAAGTCCGGAGAGGACAGCCGCCGAAAGAGCCGCGCCGGACGAGGCGGTCACGCGTGCTGCAAACGCGGAAACATTCAGTTCGTGCTCCGCCGCCAAGACAAGCGCTTTTCGGATGGGCTCGACCGCCGCCGGTCGTTTCCATCCGATTGCCAGCCGCTGATGCAACGGCAGCGGCTCCGGCCACGGCGCCAGTGCCGCCGCCACGGTGGACAGCACATCTGCCGCCTCCCCCCTCAATATCGGCGATGCGCGGCCAAGGGTCGGTAAGTCCTCGGCTACCCGCGCGGCAAGGTTCATCAAGGCTGCGGCCAAACGGGATCGACCCGCCAACGTATCATCGGCCGCACCGACAGTGATCGTGGGTGTCTGCCAGAGCAGGGTCGCGACATCTTCCAGATCAGCTGTCAAGGAGAGCTCAACCGCATCATGGCCACGATAAGACAGGCGTCCATCGGCAATACTGGAGATCGTCGTGGGTAGGACCGGGTCGCCCCAGCGGATCGCCTCGGCGGCGACGGCCGATGCGCGCGGGCGGCCCGCGTGACGTTCCGCCAGCCGCCTGACATCGTCAGCCTGATAAAGGCTGCGGCGCGAGTCGACTGGATCAGCCTTCGCGCGTATGCGCCCACGGCTCACATTCGCATAAAGCGTCTGCGGTTTGGTGCCGAGCTGACTGAGCGCCTCCTCAGCGGTGATCCAGAGCGTGTTCATATTGATCAAATTTATCAAGATTGACGTCAATACATCTTAGCCGGACCATTCTCCCGGTAAAGGAGAAACATCTATGAAAAACGGACTTGAAGATGTCATCGCCGCTGAAACGCAGCTCTCGGATGTGGATGGCGAGGCCGGTCGACTGGTCATTCGTGGTGTGTCGCTCGAACACCTCGTTGATGACGCCAGCTATGAGGATGTCGTTATCCTTCTGCTTGGTGGCCTGATCGAAGGAAATCTGCAGAAGGAGGAACTGCGCCGGCGTCTGGGGCACATGCGGACAGAGGTCTTCGCAGATATCCGGACTATCGACGACCATATACTGGAATTGCCACCCGTCGACATCATGCGCGCGCTCATCGCGCGGCTGCCTGATGGTGACGATCTCGAGGCAGCGCTCCGCCTGCTTGCTGCACCCGCCGTCTTCCTGCCGGCAATCCTGCGCCTGAAGAATGGCGACGAGCCGATTGCCCCATCGCCGTCGCTCTCCCAATCGGCAGACATTCTCGCGATGCTTGGCGGCGGGCTGCCGAGCGCGGAAAAGGTCAAAGCACTCGATGCCTATCTCGTGACGATTTCCGACCATGGCCTTAACGCTTCGACTTTCGCGTCAAGGGTGATCGCCTCCACCGGAGCCGGCCTCACCTCGTCCGTCCTCGGGGCGATCGGTGCCCTCAAGGGGCCACTTCATGGCGGCGCGCCCGGACCGGTGCTCGACATGCTCGATGCGATCGGAACGCAAGAGAACGCGAAAGCATGGCTCAATCAGGCGCTTGATCGCGGCGAACGGCTGATGGGGTTCGGCCACAGAGTGTACCGCGTCCGCGATCCACGCGCCGATGCGCTAAAACTTGCTCTGAAGCCACTGATCGAGGCCGGGCAGGTTGATCGTGAACGCACCGAGCTTGCAAGCGCAGTCGAGCAGGCAGCACTCATGATATTGAAGGAGCGCAAGCCGGATCGCCCGCTCGACGTCAATGTCGAGTTTTACACGGCACTACTGCTCGATGCGTTGGGCTTCCCGAGAGATGCTTTCACCGGCGTCTTCGCCATCGGCCGCACCATCGGCTGGATCGCCCATGCACGCGAGCAGGCGCTCAAAGGTCGCCTGATCCGCCCGCGCTCCGTTTATGTCGGGCCGCTGCCACGGGCTGCCTAAGTCACTGACATGGCGCCTGCGGCAGGCAACCGCGCAGCCGCCCACCCGCTTTGTTCAGCCTTTGCCGAAGAGCCGTTGGAGCCGGGTCGAAAAACCCGGCTCCAACGGCTGCATGACAAAGACACGCCCGATATCAAGCCTTGATGAAGGCCAGGACGTCGGCGTTGAACTTGTCGGGCTCGATCTGGGCCAGGCCATGTGCCCCACCCTTGTAAACGATGAGCTTGGCGTCCCTTACGATCTTGGCCGTCTTTGAGGCGGATGCGGCAAACGGAACGATCTGGTCGTCATCGCCGTGGATCACCAGCGTCGGGCGATCGATCTTCTTCAGGTCGTCGGTGTAGTCGACTTCGGAGAATTCGCGGATGCAATCATAGTGACCCTTGATCGAGCCGGCCATGCCCTGCAGCCAGAAGGATTCGCGAAGCCCGTCATTCATCTTCGCGCCTTCGAGGTTGAAGCCATAGAAGGGAAGAGTGAGTTCCTTGAAGAACTGCGAGCGATCGCCCGCGGTGCCCTTTCGAATGCTGTCGAAAACCTCAATCGGCGTGCCTTCTGGGTTCGCCGCAGTCTTCAGCATGAGCGGAGGGACCGCGCCGACGAGAACCACCTTTGCAACGCGCCCGCTGCCGTGACGGCCGATATAATGGGCCACTTCGCCGCCGCCGGTCGAATGCCCGATCAGGATCGCATCCTTGAGGTCGAGTTTCTCGATCAGTTCCGCCAGATCGTCGGCATACTGATCCATGTTGTTGCCGTCCCACGGCTGGTCCGAACGACCATGGCCGCGCCGATCGTGGGCGATGACGCGGTAGCCGTTCTGCCCGAAGAACAGCATCTGGGCTTCCCAGGCGTCGCCCGATAGCGGCCAGCCGTGGGAGAAGACGATCGGCTGTCCCTTGCCCCAATCCTTGTAGAAGATGTTGGTGCCGTCCTTGGTAGTGATGAAACTCATGGGGTTCTCTCCATCTGGTGTTGGGATCGGGTTCTGGGCGCCAAGGCCGAGGCCGGGCAGAAACAAGGTGGCGCCGACTGCGCCGGCGGTCCTGAGGACCGTTCGGCGGGCAACTGGAAAAAGCGCGTTCCAATCTGTCATGGCGTCTCCTTGATGTTGTCTCTCGCCTGCGTCAGGCGCTCCGGCCCGACAGTCAGCAGGTGGCGAACGAGCGGAGCTGCGTCGCCGCGATGGAATTTGCGCACCTCCTGCTGCAGATCGGCATCGGCCTTGGAGACCCGTCGATGCTGGCGCAGATGCTCGGCCCAGGATTCGACGAAGAACCATTCGACCATGATCTCGGCATCAGCAGTGTCTTCCGTCACACCCCAGCCATAGGCACCGTCCCGCCGCCGTTCCGAAGAAAGCCTGTAGAGAGCGCTCGTGAATCCCTGTCGGTC
The DNA here is from genome assembly GCF_014851895.1 of Ensifer sp. ENS11. Taxonomy (NCBI): domain Bacteria; kingdom Pseudomonadati; phylum Pseudomonadota; class Alphaproteobacteria; order Hyphomicrobiales; family Rhizobiaceae; genus Ensifer; species Ensifer sp. ENS11. Next base: position 4,980 of record NZ_JACVAN010000038.1, read on the forward strand.
GGCGGGATCGACGCGATATTCTATGGTGATCAGCACGGGGCCGCGGTCATTGTCGATCGGCGAGGCCGTCAACGGCTCGGGCCAGTGATTGGAGGCGACCAGATCAGCCTCACCGGCAGGCAGCTTCACGAGGTGAAACACCACGCCAACGACCACCAGCCCGGCGGCGCCGACCAGAAGGGTCGCCGGAACGCCAACGAGTTCCGCTATGGCACCCCAGGCCAGGCTTCCGGCGGTCATCGCGCCGTTGAACACCGTGAGGTAGACCGCAAGCGCCCTACCGCGCACCCAGTTCGGCAGGATCGCCTGAGCCGCGCCGTTGAGTGTCGTCAGCGCGGTTATCCATGCGGCCCCGAGGCTCAGCAACAGGATGATCGCCACCCATTGCGGCGGTGCAGATGACAGGCCGGCCATGACGACGGCCGTGACCAGCGCGGCGGCGAGCAACAGCCCATCTGCACTGAGGAGCCTACGCAGCCTCGGCATGACGAGGGCGCCGCCAATCGCTCCGGCTCCGACGGCCCCGAGAAGGACACCGTAAAAGCCGGCATCCCCGCCGAGCAGGTTGCGTGCAACGAGCGGCAGCAGCGCCCAGACGGCGCTCGAAAACGCGAAGAACACGGCAGCGCGCAGCAGCACCACGTGCAGTTCGCGGCTGGCGCGCGCATAGCGCAGACCCGCACGAAATGCGCCGGCGAACTTCTCCGACAAGCCATCGTCCGCACCGGGGGCGCGCCGCCACCAAAGCAGGGCCGCGATGACGAAGAGATAGCTCGCAACGTCGGTTGCATAGGTGATGGCCGCACCGAAGCTCGCAAGGATGAGCCCGCCGACCGCAGGGCCAATGGCACGCGAGATGTTGATGCCGAGCGAGTTCAGGGCGACGGCGCTCTTCAACTCCTGCCGCGTGACGAGTTCGGGAACGATCGATTGCCAGGTGGGTGCCATCAGCGCAGCACCTATGCCGCCAAGAAAGGTCAGCGCCACGAGCGAGCTGACGCTCTGCAATCCGGTCGCTGAAAGCAGCATGAGCCCGATGCTGACGGACGCCAGCAGAAGTTGGATGACGATCAGAAACCGGCGGCGATCAAGGATATCAGACAGAACGCCCGCAGGTATGGCGAGCAGGAAGATCGGCAGGGTCGCAGCCGCCTGAACCATGGCAACGGCCGCCGGAGCACCGGAGAGATCGGTCACCAGCCATGAACTGGCGACGTCGCGGATGAAACTGCCGGTATTGCCGATGACGGTGGCCACCCAAAGGACGGCAAAGACGGGCTGGCGCAGCGGTGCAAAGCCGCCTGCGGCCGGCGGCGGCGTGACATTCTGGGTCATGGCAGCGGTTTGCCTCCCGCCTCGTTTCGACGGTCAAGATCGTACCACGCGACCAGCAGGAAGGCGCCGGCAAGGCCGAGATGCTCGAAGAAGGCGTTGGTCGCCATGAACCGTTCCTGGCCGGGGGCCAGCTCCCAGAAGCGCAAGGCGATGAAGGTTGCGGCGAGCGTGAACGCGGCGAGGCCGAGAGCGGCAAGCCAACGCAGAATGCCTGCGAGGATCATGGCCGAGGCGAGAAGTTCGAAGACGATCACCGCCACCGCGAACAGCGCGGCCGGCTGAAGTCCGAAATGGTTCATCTCGCCGAGAGCGGCATCAAAGTCGAGGATCTTTGTCAACGGCCCCTGGATATAGGCGGCGCAGAGCCCAAGATGGGCGATGAACCGAATAGCGGGCGTGGTCACAAACGGCTGGACACCGGCCGCCAGCCGCGACGCAATTGTGGAGGAATGTGTCATTGCGGCTCTCTCCTCACACCGCCCAGCAGGCGCAGCCGAGCGCGCCGAAGAAACCCTTGAGATCGGCGATCGGCAGGCGTGATGTCCAGGCGCCGGCATGGTCGTGGCCGTGGACATTGCAGTCGTTCAGGCATCCGCATGTGGAGATTGCGGTGCGGCGAAGGCTTCGTTTGCCGGCACCTTCCGGCTCGCCCCAGGCGGCATAGCCACCGAAGGTCCTGACCGGCGACCAGTCGGGCATGGCGGGCGGCACCGGGTTTTCGTCATGGGTGGCGAAGTCACCGGCGGCATAGACGACCTTGCCGCCGACCATGGTCAGTTCGGACGTCAGGAACGAGATCTCGTCCTCGGCACAGGCGAAGAAGTCCTTGTTCGGCACGATCAGGTCGGCGAACTGGCCGTTTTCGATCCGGCCTTTCTTGCCTTCCTCGTTGGAAAACCAGGTGACCTTTTCGGTCCACATCCGCAGCGCCGTCTCGCGATCGAGGCAATTGGCGCGGGGGTAGAGTTGCAGCCCGCCCACCGTCTTGCCGGTCACCATCCAGGACAGCGAGACCCAGGGATTGTAGGAGGCGACACGGGTGGCATCGGTGCCGGCTGAAACATTGACGCCCTTGTCGAGCATCCGTTTGATCGGCGGTGTCGCTTCGGCGACGCCGTGGCCGTAGCGCTCGACAAAATATTCGCCCTGATAGGCCATGCGATGCTGGGTTGCGATGCCGCCGCCAAGCGCGGCGATCCGGTCGATCGAGCGCTCGGAAATTGTCTCGGCATGGTCGAAGAACCAGTTCAGGCCTTCAAGCGGGATGTCCTTGTTGACCTTCTCGAAGACGTCGAGGGCGCGGGAGATCGTTTCGTCATAGGTGGCATGAAGACGCCAGGGCCAGCGGTTTTCGGCAAGGATGCGCACCACCTCTTCCAGTTCGCCTTCCATTTCCGGAGCCATCTCCGGGCGTGGCTGGCGGAAATCCTCAAAGTCCGCGGCGGAAAACACCAGCATCTCACCGGCGCCGTTGTGGCGGAAATAGTCGTTGCCCTGCTTGTATTTGACCGAGGAGGTCCAGTTGAGGAAGTCCTCTTTCTCCTGTTTGGGCTTCTGGGTGAAGAGATTATAGGCCAGCCTCACGGTCATCTGCCCCTCGTCGGACAGTTTTTGGATGACCTCGTAATCATCGGGATAGTTCTGAAAGCCGCCACCAGCATCGATCACGCCGGTGACGCCGAGCCGGTTGAGTTCGCGCATGAAATGGCGGGTCGAATTGACCTGATAATCGAGCGGCAGTTTCGGCCCTTTGGCGAGCGTCGAATAGAGAATGCCGGCATTGGGCTTGGCAAGCAGCAGACCGGTCGGATTGCCCTGGGCGTCGCGGGTGATTTCCCCGCCCGGCGGGTTCGGCGTATCCTTGGTGTAGCCGACGGCCCTGAGCGCTGCGCCGTTGAGCAGCGCCCGGTCGTAGAGATGTAAGAGGAAGACGGGCGTGTCGGGTGCGATCGCATTGATCTCCTCGATCGTCGGCAGGCGCTTTTCAACGAACTGATGCTCGGTAAAGCCGCCGACGACCCGCACCCATTGCGGCGCTGGCGTGATCGCCACTTGGCGCTTCAGCATATCCATGGCGTCGGCGAGCGAGCGCACGCCGTCCCATCGCAGCTCCATGTTGAAGTTCAGACCGCCGCGTACGACATGCGTGTGATTGTCGATCAGCCCGGGCAGGACGCGCTTGCCCTTGAGATCGATGATCCTGGTGTCGGGACCGGCGAGCGCCATGATCTCCTGATCCTGGCCGACGGCGAGAAACCTGCCGTCCTTGATCGCGACCGCGCTGGCGTTGGGATTGGAGCGGTCAAGCGTGGTGACGAGCCCGTGATGCAGGATAAGATCGGCGTCCATCTGATTGTCTCCCTTGGTCGAAACGGTGTCGGCGGCAAGCGCCGGCGAAAACAGCGAGGGGAAGGCGAGCGTCGAGGCTGCCCCCAGAAAACCGCGGCGTGTCGGCATCAGCCCACCTCCCCTTTCGAAGAACGGTCACGCGTCGCCACGTCATGGTCGGTTCCCGTCGGCAGCCCGCCGAAAACGTGGGGCACGCAACGGCTGTTGAACCAGGAGACGGTGACCGGCGCGCCAGAGACCAGCCGCTTGACGAGCGGAACGGCCTGTTCGCCGACGAGGATGCCGAGCAGGCCAAGCAGGGCGATCACGGGCGGCGCCGGCGAGCGTACATTCAGCAGTCCGTAGATGACACCGACCAGCAGACCGACGCCGAGCGACAGAAGATACATTTTCATCGAATTCTCCTCACGGGACGGGTTGCCCGCTTCTCCGTCCCGCCGACTGGCGAGACGGCAACCTTCGGAATGAGGACGATCAGTGGCCTTCGGAGGCGCCGAACATCGTCTTGGCGTAGATAATGCCGAGGCCGTAGGCGCCGCCGAACTTCTTGGCGATACCGGTCGTCATGTCATAGGTCTCGGTGCGGGCCCAGTCGCGCTGGAGCTCGAGCATATATTGCAGCGACGTCATCGGCCGAACGCCAGCCTGGACCATGCGGTCCATCGCCCGATCGTGTGCCTCGTCCGAGACGTCACCGCAGGCATCGGCAATCACATAAACCTCGAAGCCCTGATCGAGCGCCGAGAGCGTCGGGCCGACGATGCAGACGCTGGTCCAGAGGCCGCAAAAGACCAGCCGCTTCTTGCCGATGGCGTTGACATTGTCGATGACGGCGGCGTCTTCCCAGGTGTTCATCGAGGTGCGGTCGAGAAGGCCCTGGCCTGGAAAGGCATCGGTGATCTCTGAAAACATCGGGCCCGAGAAAGCCTTCTCCGCCACCGTCGTCAGAATGGTGGAAACGCCGAAGCCGGCGGCCGCATGCGCGACCAGCGCCGCATTGTTACGCAGCAAGACAGCATCGATCGACTTCGTCGCAAAGGCCATCTGCGACTGGAAATCGATCATGATCAGCGTGTGGTCTTTCGGCGAAACCAGGAGGCTGCCGGGCGTCGGCGTAGCGTTTAAGGTCATGGTCATCATCTCCTCGATGTCCTGGATTCTGAAGATCCGCAGGGAATGACCCGACTATGCCCGTGCCGGGCTGCCCGTTCTTGTCGGATATGCTGATGTTTTGAACATTCTGCCCGAGATGAATCGCAAGCAAAGCGCAAAAGTCATATTGGAAGCAACGGCATAAGGATGGAGCGCGTGCCGCCGCAAGCAAGGCCTGCGCGCGGCCAAACCGCTAGGCCCTGCGACTGCGCCGCCAGGCGCCGGGGGATGCCCCCGTCGCCCGGGCAAAGACGCGCGTGAAGTGGCTCTGATCGGCAAAGCCGCTGGCGACCGCGATTTCACCGATCGTCAGCGACGAAAATTCCAGCATGTCGCGCGCCCTGTCCAACCGCTGCTGCAGGAACCATTGGAACGGCGTGATACCCAGTGTTTGGCGAAAGGCGCGCAGGAACGTGCCCTGTGACAGATGACAAGCCTCAGCGAGTTCCTCGATCGACAAATCGCCGCCAAGCCTGCTTCGCATTAGTTCCTGCACGATCGACAGGCTGCGCGCCGAGAGCCTGCGCCCCTTGATCGCCGCCCCCGACGTCGTGCGGTGGCTCGCACTGCCGTAGTGTTGAGCGACGTGGATTCCGATCGCCACCGACAATTGGTCGACGAACAAGGGGCTTCTCTCCAATTGGCCGTTCATGTCTGCAAACAGCGCCGCCATCAGCCCGCCCAACACTGGATCGGCTCGCTCGCCGACCGCACACAGTTCGCGGACACCGCTCAGATCGGCGCAGTCGGCCATCCGCTCGATCGCGCTGTGCCCCACCTCGAGCAAAACAAAATCGAAGCTGCCGGAGAGATCCGCCTGATAGGGATCGTGAAAGTTTCGGAGGTAGACGGAGTTCTCGTCGAACTCATGCATTGTCTCGTGATGTTCGTGAAGGATCCGCCGGCGATGGCCGCCCGACAGTGACAGGCCGAGCAGATAACCGCGGTTGTTGGCCGGCGTGTGCACGCGCTCGCGCGGTGCGGACTGCGCTTTCTTGCGATAAAAAGTCAACCCGGCGCCGTCGATCCGCCGGTCTTCGTCGAGGCCAGCCACTGTACATCCGAAACTGTCGCGGGGTGGAGGTGCGATCGCGATCGAAGAAGCTGCTGTCATACCTCCGCCTCCGCACAACTTCGCTGCCTGTCCGCGACCACGAGGGTGCCGACTGCGGCGGTCTCAACTTTTGCACGACACCGCTTCGCCAGCGTGCTTGTGCAGCATTGCGTCCGAACATCACGATCATATGAACCGAATGGCTGTCTTGTCGATGGCATCGCGACTATTGTCTTCCGTCACAGGGGCGCTTTTCTCCAGCTCCAGGCGTCGAGTACGCCGGAAGCGCGCTGGCGTTTCGCCGGCGATCGCCACGAATGTCTTAGTCATATGGCTCTGATCGGCAAAGCCGCAGGATATGGCAATCTCTGCGATCGGCACGTTCTTCAACAACAGTTCCTTCGCACGGGTAACCCGATATTCGGCCAGCCACCGCAAAGGCGTACAGCCGAAGCTCACCTTGAATGCCTTGATGAAATAGCTTTTCGACAACGCACAGGCCTCGGCAAGCTCGCTGAGCGAGAACTGCCCATCGACATGGCCCGAGAGAAAGTCGAGCGCCCTTTTCTCCTGCCACGCAGCCAGCGTCCCCTTGCGCTCTTTGGGTAGATAGAGCCCGCCATAGGTCTGCATCAAATGCGTCAGAATCGCGAGGCTCACCTGGTCGAGAAAGAGCTGGCTTGCCTCTTGCGGTCTCTCGAAAGCTGGAAGCAATGCCTGCGCTAGCCCCAGCATGACGCCGTCATGCGTGCCCGGCGAACACCGCAGACCGGTAAAGTCAGGCCGGCCCTGTTCAGTCGCAAAGGCGCGCATCTGCGAGAACGGTATCTGAAAGCGCACATTGTCAAAGGGCGACAGGTGATGGCAGCGCCATTCCTCGCGCAGGTCGGTGATGGCAAGCGCTCCCTTGCGATGCCCGCCTTCAAAGACAAGGGTGCCGCCCCGCCACAGCCGATGCAGGCGAAAATCACTGAGCTGCGTGATGATGTTGAACGCCTCCTCGCGCCTGTTGGCAACCGCCGGACCTAGGTCGCAGCCATCACTGCTCAACCGCGTCAGGGTTATGGGGGGAACAAGCAGGATCGATCGGCGCAAGGCGCCCACTTCGCTGGCCGTTTCTGGACGAGGCTCTAAATTCAACAAAATTCCCCGAAAGTGCACCAGGCATTCAAGCAATGCAGAATACGATACACTGCCGCCAACAATCAATTCCGTCCCGCGAGCGGCGCTAATGCAGAGGTGCGCTCCGCCAGGCTTGTGGTGTCATTCCGGTCTCCCCCAGAAACACCGTCGTGAAATGGCTGAGACTGCTGAAGCCGCAAAGGAACGCGATCGAGCCCAGAGGCAGTGAACTCGCGCGCAGAAGCTGCTTGGCCTGAACAACGCGCCGACGCCTCTGCAATTGATGGGGCGCCCGTGTCGCTTCCTGCCGAACGTGGAAAGCCGTCGGATCATTGGAACCGTCGAAAGGATTTCCGCCTTCGTCGCCCTGCATCTCGGCCGAATGGTGGTGCAGAAGATGGGCGCAAACGGCCACGGCGACATGCTGCAGCAGCTCGGGTGGGCTGCTGTCCACACGTTCAAAAAGGGCCAGAAGCGCCAGTCCGAGACTGCAGAGTATCGAGTCCGCTTCGCCACGCCGGCACACCAGCCGTTGTGGCTTGACCGTCGGTGACAGGGCGGCGACTTCCGCGATCAGCGTCTTGGGAAGGACGAAGGCAAGCGCGCTCAGGTCGCTATGGAGCGCGATCGAGGCCCCCTGGCGCAGATCGACGAGACATATCGAGCCGCGCACGTATCGGCGAACAGCAGACCTCTCACCGTTTACCTTGATGTCCGCATGTTCGGCATCATCAAGGTAAAGCATCAGAAAATAGGCTTCACATGCGGGCAGAGCCACTTCTGGCCGCTGCGCCCGCGTCAAACGCCTTCGAATTCGGGTGACCGAAAAGACCGCGGCCTCCATCGGGATCGTCGTGAGGCACGGAGCGTCCGGCGATCCAAAATAGCGCCCCACGCACCCCATTTCCGGACAAGGAGAAGTCAACTCTAGCCTCCCAACCGACGCACTGCGTCATGGCCAAAGCATTGCAAACATTTGATCAAAAACCTCGATGCATCCGAGACTGGCATGCAAGACCCATCATGGCACGAGACCGTTTTTCGCGACCGCTCTGGCCTCATGGAATGTCTACCGGTTCATCTTTTGCCCACCGTAGGGGCAATCCGCGCGCAGCGACAAGGGCTTCGCGCGGATTCAGTCGGGAATGTTCAAAAAGGAAGACCGTCGTTCAATAAGATGGGATCCGCCTAGCCAAAAATCGCGCTGGGCCAGACGTTCATGGCTATCGCCAGAAGCGTTTCGCATCCACCAGATCGACACAGGCGTCTTCGGCCGCCTCAAGCGGACCCTTCTTATTGCCTTTTGCGATCAGGACGCCGCTGCCGGAACCCCGGACAGTCTCGGACGTTGCATTGACCGGTCACGTAATTCTAACCAACATCGGGAGTTCTGCGAAAATCTCCGCGCTTGAAGACCTCCGCCAGGATCCTGGTCCCCATATCTGCTTCTTGTTCGGAGAGCCCCGAAAATCCAAGCAGCAACCTGGATGTGTCCGATGAAGCGACATTCATGCGGGAAAGGGGCATCACAACAACGCCCTTCTTTAGCGCAGCCTGTGAGACGGCGGTGTCGTTGCTCCAGGTCCCTGTGCTGCGCACGGTCAGATTGATGCCCTGATCCGGCAGCAAAATGCCGAGATGTTCGCTGGTACGGTCTTTCAAGAGATTTGCAAGCAAATCGCGTGAGGCACGCAGACGCTCTCTGAGCCGGCGCAGATGCGCCGGAAAATATCCCTCATTGAAAAAGTCGCCGACGACACGCTGCTGAAACGTCGGAGGACAACGGTCAAGCGCGGGACGTACGGCCCTGAATACCGGTACCAGATCCATCGGAACCACGAGATAGCCGATGCGCAGGCTCGGCAGCAGGGCCTTGCTGAACGTGCCCGTATAGAGGACCCGGCCGGCCGGATCGAGGCCCTGAAGCGATGCGATCGGATGCCCATCGTAGCGAAACTCGCTGTCATAATCGTCCTCGACGATCCAGCAGCCATTCTCCCGCGCATAAGCGAGCAACTCCAGCCGCCGGGGCAGCGAGAGGACGGAACCGACGGGGTACTGGTTGGATGGCGTCACATAGAACAGCGTCGGCGGCAGGGAGCAGGCAGCCAACTTTTCCGTCATGATGCCGTCGGCATCAACGGGAAGACCGATGATTTTTACGCCATTCAGTGCCAGGCATTGTCTGGCCGGCGGATAACAGGGGTCTTCGACGACAGCCGTATCGCCCGGCGTCATCAGGACGCGGAACGCGAGATCAAGCGCTTGCTGTGTCCCGGCGGTGATAAATATCTGCTCGGCCGCGCAACGCACCCCGCGTGAAGCGGCCAGATGAGCCGCAATGGCGCTCCGCAGCTCGAATTCGCCCTGAATGTCGCCGTAGCCTTCAGCGGCATAGTTCATGTGCCGGCCGGCAATGCGGTTTAGCAATCTCGCTGTCCGATCGTCATGAGCGATGCGCCCCGTGACAAACGGCAAAACCTTCTGCGGTTCGAGGCTAGGCCCGGAGGTGAGAACTCTCGTGGCAGCGTCGGAGACAGCGCGGCGGGTCGAGTAGGCGATCGTCTCATTGCGATGATCGATTCTGGACAGCCCGCCTGGAACGCCTGACGCAATATATGTACCGGACCCATGCCGGGCGACCGCAAAACCTTCCGCGACGAGGATTTCATAGGCTTCGGCAACCGAGCCGCGTGAAAGCTTCCATTCCTTTGCGGCCAGACGTGTCGATGGCAGCCGTTGCCCGGCATCCAGCCGACCGTCAGCGATTGCACCGCGCAGGGAAAGATAGAGCTGTCTCACCAAGGGTGCTGGCGAAGAGGTATCGATGCTTGGCCGAAAACCCACCGACGGGCTCTCTCTTCGCCGTTTCAGTGTCATGGGCGCCTTTCGTCAGAGTGGCTCATCAATCTCGCCAATAGTGGCTCTGTAATCTTCTCATATGTTGAATTTAAATCGAGCCACTTTCAAGCCGGCATCACAACGATGACGGTCGGAAATTGAATTGCACCTGCGCCTACACGGGACACCGATACGGGAAATGGCATTGCCGTCAGTCTCTGGCCATTTACGCTCTGTCATTTTGGAGACTTTCATGACCCCTTCTTCGACCAGGCTGCGTATTGCCGTCCTCTTCGGCGGACGCTCGGCCGAACACGACGTTTCCGTACTTTCGGCTACCAATGTCATGCGCGCTCTGGAGCCTGCAAAATATGATGCCGTGCCGATTTTCGTGACGCGCGAAGGTCAATGGTTGTTGAGCCACTTCGACAATGGTGTGCTTGCCAAGCCTGCGAGCGGCACGCAGATCAGCCTTGTTCCCGGCGGGCACGGGCGGATGGTGGCGATTTCGGCCGAGGGAAAGATGAGCGATGCCGGCACCATCGACATTCTGTTTCCGGTCTTGCACGGCCTTCATGGTGAAGATGGCTCTGTGCAGGGGCTTGCAGAGGTGGCGCGCGTACCGCTCGCCGGTTGCGGGATTCTCGGCTCGGCGACCGCACTCGACAAGGATATTGCCAAGCAGCTTCTGAGGGCCGCCGGCCTCCCGGTCGCGCGCTCGGTGACGATCCACAAGGATGCGGCACCTGATCTCGCTGTGCTCGAAGGCGAACTCGGGCTGCCGCTGTTCATCAAACCCGCCCGGCAGGGGTCATCCGTTGGCGTTAGAAAGGTATCAGGCAGCCAGGAGTTCGCGCCGGCGTTGGTCGAAGGTTTCCAGCATGATGGCAAGCTGCTTGCCGAGGAATATGTCGCTGGGCGCGAGATTGAATTCAGCGTGCTGGAAGATCCGAAAGGTGGCCTTTTCGTCTCTCGTCCCGGCGAGATCATCCCGGCCGAATCCCACGGCTTTTACAGCTACAACGCAAAATATATCGACGAGGACGGCGCGGCGCTCAAGGTACCAGCGGAACTGCCGCCCGAAGTTGAGGCAGAGATGAGGGCGGCGGCGGCAAGGGCATTCAGGGCTTTGGGCTGCGATGCCATGGCGCGTGTCGACTTCTTTCTGACGACGGGCATGACGTTCGTTGTCAACGAAGTGAACACCATTCCCGGTTTTACCGACATCAGTATGTATTCCAAGGCGATGGCGGCAAGCGGCGTCAGTTATGCCGAAATCATTGAAAGGCTCATTGCCCATGGCCTGACACGTGCCGGCCGAAGCGTCTGAACATGCAAACACAGACCCGTCAGCCGAGCGGGCGGATCAAACGAATCCGCCCAAGGACGAGGCCCACTTTCGAAAATGAGCTCAAGCCAAGACGCCGGCATGGATCAGACGCGATCGAGGAACTCGAGCACTCGGATGGTGAGCAACGCGGTCGCATCCGCGTCGTACGACGGGAGCGAACTGTCGGCGAAGTAGTGCTGTTCGCCGGGGTACAGGAACAGCTCTGCGTCCTCGACCTTCTCCACGATCTCGCGGGCCGCGTCGATGTCGCCCTCCCCGACGAAGATCGGGTCGTTGTCCATACCGTGGATCTGGACCGCCACGTCGTCCGGCCAAGGCCCGAAGGCCCACTCGCCGCTGATCGGCAGGCAAGAGTAGAAGAGCAGAGCTCCGCGGGCTCCGGGCCGCGTCTGTGCCAACTTCTGTGCCGGCAGCACACCGAACGAGAACCCGGCGTAGACGAGTTCGGAAGGCAGTTCGTTCGCGACGCGGACCCCGCGCTCCCGCATTTCGTCGAATCCGACCTTGCCGATGTAGGCTAGCCCCTCGTCGATACTCTCGAACGTCCGTCCATCGAACAAGTCCGGCATGTGCACGATGTGACCGGCGGCCCGCAAGTCGTCGGCGAACGCCCGCACACCCGAGGTCAACCCCTGTGCGTGGTGGAACAACAGGACCTCAGCCATATGGAGCCTCCGGGTGTGATGGTCGGGCGCACGTTTCATCACTCTACAGCGACGTCGCCCGGCCCGGAAGAATGCGGACACGTTATAGAGATTTCGCCCCCAGCTAGTCTTGGCCGCTACCGAGTTCGTCGTGAACGACCCTGCCACCAAGCAGCGTCAGCACCGAGCGCAGCCTATGGATGTCGGATGCCGGCATTGTCAGATACGGCCTATCCAGGACGGCGATGTCAGCCAATTTTCCCGCCGACAAGCTGCCTCGCTCATTCTCGTCAAAGGCGATCCAAGCGGCATTGTTGGTGTAGAGCCTCAGCGCCTCATGTCGGTCGAGCAAGCATGGTTCGTTCCAGCCGCCAGCGGGTTTTCACTTTGCCCGTGATCGGTGGTTGCCACATCGGCTGCCAGGTTCTACCATAGGTTTCTCTGTCGGTTATCACTTGGGTATCTTTGATGAGGCCCCCGATGAAGATATTGCTGTCCACACTAGCGCTATCCGGCCATTTGATTTCTTCAGCCGTGGCCGAAGACGGGAAGATTCCAGCCTATTTCGTTCTGGATCAAACCTATGGAGGTGGCTTTGACACCGCCGCCTGGCAGGCCGCGATCGATGCCATCAAGGGTCATGGGAGGCTGGTGCATACTTACAATTTTGCTGGAGACAAACAGGTCGTCAGCCAAGCACAGCAGGACGTAGCCAAGGCAAACGCCCAAAAGCCGATCTACCTGGTGAATGAGAAAGTGGCCAAGGATTCCACCGAACTCCGGCAATCGCTGGCCACGTTCAAGGAGCAGTTGCGGAACGATACGAATTCCAAGGGATCGCAGGTAGTCGCCGAATGGCCGATGTGTGCGCTCGTCGAGCAAGGGTCGGAAGGTGCGGTCCGAGCCATGCAGGGCGGTGTGATCCTGTTGATCGACCACCCGCAGGCCGCAGCTCATTGCTACGCGATGGTACAATCATATTTCCTCACTCCGGCCGCCCCGGACGGCAAGCGGGCCGCGCCGGTCAGCGTCGACGCTACAACCGTCGCGATGCAGGCTAAGTTGCCGCCCATGAAGCTCGCCAGGCACATATTGGCCGATAAGGCGGCATCCAAACGGGGAGATTTTGTCGAGCGCCCGACAAACGTCTTTAAGCCGGGCGAAGAGATCTTCGTCTATGCCTATTTCGAGAATGTCGGGCGGATCAACGTCGGCACGCCGATGTCAAGCTACGAGATCGGGCTCGATATCGAGGTGCGGGACCCTGCTGGCAAGGTTCTCAGGACATTCCCCGACGCGCACGTGTTCAAGGCCGAATCTCCCCCGCCATTTCCGGTTTCCGCCAAGCATTTTACCAATTTCGCGACTGCCGGCATCGCCCTGCATGACCCGGGAGACTATGTCGTGGCATACATCTTCCACGACCGCTCGCGGCCAGAAACGCCGCCGGTGACCGCCGCGTTCGAGGTGACTGTCAAGTAGCAGCCCCAGTCATACGATGGCGCCGTGTTACTCAGTCGCTTCACAGCGTCGAGAGAATATCGAGATGCCGGCTAGCTTCCGGTGATGATCATAGTCGCGGCTTTTTCGGCGACCATCATCGTCGGGGCATTGATGTTTCCGGCCGTGATGTTGGGGAAGATCGAAGCGTCAACTATTCGCAAGCCATGCAACCCATGCACCTTTAGCGATGCATCGACGACTGCGGTGGAATCATCCGGGCCCATCGCTGCGGTGCCGCACAGGTGATAAATTGAACCGCTATGCTCCCGAAAATAGTCCAGGAGCTCGGCGTCGGTGGAAGCTTCTGCAGAAGGAGGCATTTCGCTTGCAGTAATCGATTGCAGTGCCGGTGCGCTCATGATTTTGCGCGCAAGCCGACTTGCCTGAAGCGCCTCCGCCTCGTCATGGGCAGTCGTCAGGTAGTTGGGGTTGATGCGCGGTGCAACGGTGACATCGGGCGACGCGACCGTGACACTGCCTCGGCTGGTGGGCCTGCATGCATTGAACGCCAACAGGAAACCGGAATAGGGCTCCGGCTTCAGACCGGCGCGCGGGTCGGACGGAATACGATAGGAAAGCGGGTTGAAATAGAGCTGGATGTTTGGCCTCTCCTCACCCGGCTCGCCGCGCAGGAAGCCTCCGGCCTGGTTGACGCTGAGAGCCAAGGGACCGCGTCTTGTCAGCACGTAGCGCAGCGCCTGCCGCGCCTGACCGAACAGGTTCCCCAGCTCGTCGTTCAGCGTCGGAACGCTTGAGCGGTAGTAGAAGCTCGCGCAAAGATGATCCTGAAGGTTTCTCCCAACCGCCGGCAGATGTCGGACGACGGGGATACCGAACGTTTGCAGCTCTCGGCCATCGCCGATACCGGAGAGCTGCAGCAGCTTCGGCGTATCGACCGCACCGGCACATAGGATCACCTCGTTCCGGGCGGAATAGATTACCATCCCATCGGGTGTGGCAACCTCCACGCCGGTCGCCCTTCCTTCCTCGACGACAACCCTTCTGGCATGGCTCCTGCGCAGGATGGAGAGATTGGGGCGGTTGAGAGCCGGCCGCAGATAGGCGAACGACGAGGACGAGCGCACGCCATTTCGCGTATTGATATCGTAAATCCCTGCGCCCTCGATCGACGCGCCATTGAAGTCGGTATTGAGCGGCAGTTGCAGTTCGGCACAGGCAGAAAGGAACCGCGCGGTAATCGGATGGGTCTGGCCGCGCATCGGCGTGACGTGGATGGGGCCGTCCCCGCCATGAAATTCGGACTGGCCATGCGCATGGGTTTCAAGTTTCTTGAAATAGGGCAGCACGTCCTCATGGGCCCAGCCGGGATTGCCGGCCTTAGCCCAGTCGTCGAAATCCGCCGCGGCGCCCCGCACGAAGATCATGGCGTTTATCGAACCCGAGCCACCTTGTACCTTGCCGCGCGGCGCATAGATGCGGCGATTGTTCAGGGCGGCTTCCGGCTCGGTCCAGTACATCCAGTTGACGTTCGGGTCATAGTAAGACCGCGCATAGCCGACCGGGATGCGAAACCACGGTGAACTGTCGTTGCCGCCCGCCTCGAGCAGCAGCACGCTGTGTTTGCCTGTCTCGCTCAGGCGCGCCGCAACGATACAGCCGGCGGATCCCGCCCCGACAATGATGTAGTCGTAAGTGGTCATGTGTTCCTCAACCGCGCGCCGGGGCAAATGCCTTGATGTCGGCGGGCTTGTCGTCCATCTGCAGGTGCAGACGCTTTCCTTCGTAGGGCGAGTGCTTTTCAACCACCTCGAGATTGAGCTCCACGCCGAGCCCCGGTTCGCAAGACGGGATGAGATAGCCATCGTCGAACTGCAATGGCGTCTTGAGAATCTCGGCGTAGAAGCCTGAGAAGTCGATGATCGCCTCGTGGATGAGGAAATTGGGGGTGGCCGCAGCGAGCTGGATGCTCGCCGCCGCCCCGATCGGTCCGTTGTAGAGGTGCGGTGCGATCTGCGCATAGTGCGCCTCGGCCATGCCGGCGATCTTCTTTGCCTCCAGCAAGCCGCCGCACCGCGCGACGTTCATCTGCAGGATCGAGGCTGCGCCCGTTTCAAGCACGCGCTGGAACTCGTATTTGGTCGTCAGCCGCTCGCCCGTGGCAATGGGGATAGAGGTTGCCTTGGCAACAGATGCCATCGCTGCCTCCTGACCAGGCGGCACCGGCTCCTCGAACCAGAGCGGATCGTATTTTTCGAGCCGTCGCGCAAGGCGAATGGCCGAGGACGGCACCATCTGGCCATGGGTGCCCAAGAGCAGGTCGGCTCGCCCGCCGACCGCGGCACGGACCTTGGCGCAGAATTCTTCGCACCGCTCCATGACGCCAAGCGAAAGCTGGTGGCCGGAATAGGCGGTGTAGGGGCCGGCCGGATCGAACTTGACGGCGGTGAACCCCTTCGTGTCGACCATTTCCGCCGCGAAGTCGGCGGCAAGCTCTGGATCGTTGTAATCATATTCGCCGGCTGCATTCTTGGGGTAGAGATAGGTGTAGGCACGCAGCTTTTCGTGCACGAGGCCGCCCAGCAGCTTGTGCACCGGTCGGCCGGCAGCCTTGCCGATGATGTCCCAGCAGGCGATTTCGAGACCGGAGACGACGCCCATGATCGTCGGGTCCGGGCGCTGCGTGAAGCCGCTCGAATAGGCCGAACGCCAGAAGCGCTCGATATCGTGCGGATCGTGGCCGAGGAGATGGCGCTCGAACACATCCTCGATCAGCGGCACCAACGCGTTCGGATGGAAGGCGGTCGCGTAGATTTCCCCGACCCCTTCGATGCCGCACTTCGTGGTGAGCCTGACGAAGATCCAGTACATCCCGCCGATATGGGGCGGTGGGACGGCAACGACATGAACGGCGAGCGAAGCGATCTGCATGTTGAAGTTCCTTCTGACGAATCCGATCAGTGCTTCAGCACCACGAGACGAGTTTGTGTGAATTCGAGCATGCCGTGCTTGCCGTCATCGCCCCCGAGGCCCGAGCGCTTCCAGCCTGCATGGAATCCCTGATAGGGATCCGCCGGGAAGCGGTTCACATAGAGTTCGCCGGCCTCGATGGTGTCGGCAAAGCGCATGACCGTGCTGTAGTTGTTGGTGAAGAGAACCGAACTCAGACCGAACTGGTGATCGTTGGCAAGCGCCAGGGCTTCCTCGACGCTGTCATAGGAAAGCACGGCGAGAACTGGGCCGAACACCTCTTCGGCGACGACGTCCATCTCCTGCCGGCAGTTGGAAAGCAGGGTTGGCGGGTAGTAGTTGCCCACGCCTTCCGGCAGTACGCCGCCAGCCTCTATGCGTGCCCCCTGCTCCACCGCATGGCGAACCATCGCGTGAACATTGGCCTGTGCCGATTTCGTTTCAAGTGGTCCCATACGCGTCGGATCGCTGGCGCGGTCGCCGAACGTCCTTGCCGCAAAGCCGGTGCGAAGCCGCTCGAGAAGTGCGTCGTGGATGGACGTATGCACATAGACCCGTTCTGGCGCCGTGCAGACCTGCCCGCAATGATTGGTCTTGGCGGCAACGAGCTGAGCGGCAACCGCATCGATATCCGCATCGGGTTCGACAATGACAGGTGTCTTGCCGCCGAGTTCCAGTGATGGCTTGGCGATATTCGCCTTGCAATATTCGAGAACGACGCGGCCGGCCTGCAGGCTACCGGTGAGCGTTATCATGCCGACCGACGGCTGGGTGCAAAGTGTCGCGGCGACGTCATGCGACATGGTCAAGATGTTGACCAGCCCGGCCGGAAGGTCCGCGTCGAGCGCCGCCTCGGCGATCTCGAAAGCGGAGGCAGGCGTCGAGTTGCTCGGCCGCACCACAACGGCGTTGCCAGCGATCAGTGCGGGGGCAATCTTGCGCACCAGCGTATAGACCGGAAAATTGAACGGGATGAGGCAGGCAACGACCCCGATCGGCTCACGCTTCAGAAGCAAGGTCTCGCCCGGATTGTCGCTCTGGATCACTTCCCCTTCGATCCGGCGCGCCCACTCCGCATGATAGCGCATCAGCTCGACGCCATAGATCGCTTCTGCCGTGGCATCGGCGAGGCTCTTGCCGGACTCCAGAGCGAGCGCCGCGCCGATCTGGCCGGCGCGCGCCTCGATTGCCGCCGCGAAACGGCGCAAGGCATCCCCGCGAGCGATCGCCGGCAAGGCTTTCCATGTCTTCTGCGCTGCGGCTGCGTTTTCAACCGCTGCGATTGCCTCCAGCGCGCTCGCCGCGGGCACCCTCGCAATGACCTCTCCGTTTGAGGGATCGAGCACCGGGACCAAGTCCGATGCGGGCTGAAACGCGCCGGCGACAAAGTTGCGATAGTCGGTCAAGACGATATCCTTTTATGTTTCCACCATAGGACAGGCTTCAGAACGTGCTCCGGCCGGGAGCCGCATCGAGTAATGTTCTTGTGTAAGGGTGGCTCGGGTCAAGGAGCACTTTCGCTGCCTCGCCCCGTTCGACGATCTCGCTCGCTGAGGCACCAGAGATGAAGACGAATCGCGCTCGGCCCGCAGAGATTGTTTGCAGGTTCAGCCTGAAGGCTCGCCTTGACAAGACAGTATTCTGAACGAAAGCGCCGCGCGTCTTATCAGACACGCAAAGGTCGCTGTAGCACTTCGAAATGCTGCGAAAGCGCCCAACGTTGACTGGAACTGGCGATGGTTGCACCGAGACAATCCCGCCAACGATCGACTTCGGCCGCGAACCGCTCAGGTATCCGGCAACGTGAAGACTGCGCAAGGCGCCGCGATGCCGCGCAGCACGTGTTCGCCCAGCGACACCAGCGGCGTGACGGTCTCGGCGGCGACCGCGCCCGAGATCAGCACCGACCGGCCGAGCGGCCGGCAAAGGCCCTCCAGTCGGCTGACCAGGTTTACCGCGGGACCGATTGCGGTGAAGTCCAGCCGGTCGGCCGTGCCGATATTGCCCCACAGCATTTCGCCGAGATGCAGTGCCGCGCCGAAGGGCAGCGGCGGTAGCCCCTCTGCCTGTCGCAGGGCATCGAGGTGGGCCATGCCTGCGTGGGCGGCGGCGACCGCTCGCAGCGCCGCTTCGCAGGCGTCAACCGGTGCACTGGCAACCGGGAAGATTGCCAGCACGCCATCGCCGACAAACTTCAGCACCTCGCCACCGAAGGCGTGTATCGCACCGGCAACACGGTCGAACCAGGCGTCGAGGACAGCGATCATTGCCGCAGGTTCCGTCGCCTCGGACAGGGCGGTGAAGTTCCGCAGATCGGCGCAAAGCAGCACAGCGCGGATAGTTTCTCCGGTGCCGCGGTGCAGCGCGCCCGCCTGCACCCGGGCGGCACTGCGTCGGCCGAGATAGGCCTCGAGCAGCGTTGCAAGGGCCGCCCGCTCGGCCAAGGCAGCCAAAGGCGCGGTGGCGAAGCGCGCGGTCTGCCGCAGTCGGCCGATCTCAGCAGGGTCGAACAGACGCGTGCCGGCCCAGCCAAGCAACCGCCCGTCCGGCGCTGGGCCAACCGTGTCCTCCTGCACCGGGCCAAGCGCACTCAGCCAATCGCCCCCAGCCTGGCTTTGCGGGCTGTCGGCAAAGCCCAGTGCTTCGATCACTGCTCCGGTCTCGGCTCGCCACAGCCAGGTGCGGCGGGTAACGATCGGATGGGGCACCGCCAGTGTCAGGGTACCGCCGACCAACGGAAAGCCGTCGGCCAGCAGCCGGCCGCCGAGTTCGGCCAAGAACCGGTCGGGGCCAAGCGAGGCGCTGGCCTCGTCCACCAGCCAGGCGAGATGGGTGGGCAGATCCATGCACGATCATACCGTCAGGTCCCCAACCTGTCATCCGTGCAGGTGGTAGCGCGGTTAGCCCAGCGAGCATATCATCGTGGAAGGAGCTGATCCGATAGCCGTCAATTCTGCGCCGCAGTCTGGGCAGATCATAGCAACCAAAGGGGAAGCCGATGCAAGAGGCCCTCATCGTCCGCCGTGAAGCACACATCCCGGCTCCGCCAGCCGCGGTGTTCGCTCTGCTGACAGATCCTGAGAAAATCCTGCGCTGGATGGGAACGGAGGCGCAGATCGAGCCGCAGCGCGGCGGGCTCTACCTCGTCAACGTCACCGGGGCCCGTTTCGCTCGTGGTTCATTCCGCGAGGTGGTGCCGGTGCACCGCCTGGTATACAGCTTCGGCTGGGAAGACAGCGAAGTGGTGCCGCCGGCCTCAAGCCTTGTCGAGATCGACCTCGTCGAACAACCACCGGACGGAACGCTGCTTCGCCTTACCCACACGGGCCTGCCCAGTGCCGAGCAGTGCGCCGGTCACGCGGAAGGCTGGGCCCATTACCTAGACCGGTTGGCCGAGGTTGCCGCCGGGCGTGATCCGGGGCCGGACCCCTGGCACGGCCGCACTGGTAGGGAATGACTCCGCGGCCAGTATCTTGGCACCTGAGCCTGCCGGCCTGCATTGGCGCTCAGCGATCAAAGGATGAACCCGTTAGGCAAGCATGCTGGGTACGGGATCACTGACTATACTGAATTCACCGTCGCAAAGGCGGTAGAACCCGTCTTGAGGAACGGGTAACTCCAACATTTCGCGCTTCGAAAGACCGGAATACACGCCGCGCACCAATCTACCAAACAGCCCATGAGAAACCGCAACCGTTGGATTGGTGACGTCTGCGATCCAGTCCTTTGCCCGGGAGCACGCAGCATCGAAGCTCTCTCCGTCTGGAGACTTGAAATACCAGTCGAAAGCGTCGGAGCCATCCAGCATTTCCGGAAACTCGGTGTCGATCTCGAACTTCGTCATCCCGTCCCAACAGCCGACGGAAACCTCCATCAGGCGGGCTTCTTCATGGGTTGCCAGTGGCAGCACCCGCTTCACGCGTTCTGCAGTTTGTCGCGTTCGGCCTAGAGGGCTAATGTGCATTTGGAATGATTGCCTACTTTCCGAAATTTCCTTCTGAAGGAGTTTCGCGACGCGATCCGCCTGTTCGATGCCGCGCTCCGTAAGGGGAGAATCTTTCTGCCCCTGGAACCGACCCAAGGTGTTCCAAATGGTCTCGCCATGGCGAAGCAGGTAAATCATCAATGTTGCCCCAAACGAAGTAATGCGTGGATTAAGTGAGTTCTTGGACCGAAGGAGTGGTCTCTTGTCACGGCGAATTTGTGCAGGACATCGATGAAAGGGTGATGGCCCCAATTGGCACTCCTGCAGCCTGACGTTTCGCGTAGATTGAGTGCATCTGCTACTTCAAGTCGCATTCTTGACACGTGCGGTCGCCAACGTGAAGGAAGTTTGAGCTTCATCGTTCTCTTGCGCCAAGCAGTCTCCGCTGGTGATGAGGGATCGCACTGAGCATACGAACTCTCCCTGCCGTCGAACGCAAAACACCCCCGGATCGCTCCGGAGGTGTCGTATCAACTTGCATGGCGCTGCCCGAGCGGGCGCGCCTTTCACTCATCAGGCAGACAGTGCCTTGAACTCGGAGAGGATGGCTTCGCCCATCTCGACGGTTCCGACCTGGCGTGCGCCTTCGGCCATGATGTCGCCGGTGCGGATGCCCTTGTCGAGCACGGTGGCTATCGCCTTCTCCAGATTGTCGGCTTCCTTCACCAGGTTGAAGGAGTAGCGCAGGCACATGGCAAACGAGGCGATCATGGCGATCGGGTTGGCGATGCCCTTGCCGGCAATGTCAGGGGCCGAACCGTGCACCGGCTCGTAGAGCGCCTTGCGCTT
>NZ_JACVAN010000039.1:0-23981 GCF_014851895.1 Ensifer sp. ENS11
CAGAGCGCCGGCGCGATCTTCCAGGCGGGAATGGCGATCGGGAAATTCCATGGCGTGATGATGCCGACGACGCCGACCGGCTCGCGGGTGATCTCGACGCCGATATCAGGGCGCACCGAGGGGATGATTTCGCCGGCCAGCCGCAGCGCTTCACCGGCGAAGAAGTCGAAGATCTGGCCGGCGCGCACGGTCTCGCCGATGCCTTCGGCCAGCGTCTTGCCCTCTTCGCGCGACAACAGCCGTCCGAGCTCGTCCTTGCGCGCAAGGATCTCGTCGGCGGTCTTTCGAAGGATTGCATAGCGCTCGAGGATGCCGGAGCGTGACCAGGCCGGAAACGCAGCCTTGGCCGCGGCGATCGCCGCCTTCGCATCCTCGGCCGAGGCGCGGGCATATTCCCCGATCACATCGTTGGTGTCCGACGGATTGATATTGGCAACGCCATTACCGCCAACCCATTCGCCGGCAATCAGGTTCTGGTGCAATGTCATGGGGACCTCCTGCTAGATCGCTATTTAATCAATGAATAGGGTCGCCCTCATCACGCGGGACAAGGGCGACCGTTTGACCATTAACGCTTGTGCTGACCAATCAAGGCTTCCATCATGGACATTTCCTCCGCCGTCAGGTCGTGAAGCGGTGAGCGGACAGGACCAGCATCGAAGCCCTGTAGGCGTACACCCGCTTTTACCGCCGCAACTGCATAGCCTTTGGCGCGATTGCGGATCGCCATGAAGGGGTAGAAGAAGTCGAGAAGGATCTTTTCGCACTTCGCGCGTTCGCCGGCGCGCAACGCCTTATAGAACTCCATCGCCAGACCGGGCACGAAGTTGAACACGGCGGACGAGTAGGTTGTGAATCCAGCTCCGAGATAGGCTTCTGCGAAGAGCTCGGCGGTCGGCATACCGCCAAGGTAGGTCAATCGGTCACCCATCTTCGCCGTAATTTGGCGCACAAGAGCGATGTCCCCGGTACCATCCTTGAAGCCGACGAGGTTGGGGCATTCGTCGCAAAGCCGCGCGAGCGTATCGGCCTGGAGCACTGAATTGTCGCGATTGTAGACCATCACGCCCATACCGGTGGATTGGCAAACGGCCTTGATATGTTGGTAGAGTCCCTCTTGCGGAGCGTCGATCAGGTAGTGCGGAAGGAGAAGAATTCCGTCGGCCCCGGCCTTTTCAACAGACCTTGCAATGGAGACGGCCATATTCGTGCCATAGCCGCAGCCTGAAACAATCGGCGTCTTGCCGGCAGCTTCCTTGGCAACGCGCACGATTTGCGGAATCTCCTCTGGCGCGAGCGAAAAGAACTCGCCCGTGCCGCCCGCAGCAAACAGCGTGGCTGCATCGTAGCCTGAGAGCCAGTTGACGTGCTCACCGTAGCTCTTGGCATTGAACTTTCCCGCCGCATCGAAATGCGTGACAGGGAAGGAAAGTAGACCGGCGCCAAGCACCTGTTTCAATTCTTCAGTTCTCATGGATGTAGCCCTCCTTTGACAGAAGCACCGAATAGCGATGCTCCTGGTTGATTTGATTTGATTGTTTCGGGTGGTGGTGCGCGCCTCTTCAGGCTTCCAGCGATCGCACCATCGTGGCCAGGCGTTCGCAGGCACCGGTTAGCTCACGGTCGGAGGCGGCGATTGACAGACGAATGAAACCGGGCGCGCCAAAAGCCGCACCTGGCACACTCGACAGGCCGAACTGCTGGAGAAGGTGCGCGGCAAACGTTGTGTCGTCTGCAATCACCTCTCCGCTTAATTCCCGCCCGAGCAGCCTCCCCACGCCAATGAAGGCATAAAAAGCACCCTCCGGCGGAGTGAATGCGAGCCCGTCGATGTCCGCGAGACCCTGCGACATGATTTTCGCCCGTTCAGCGAAGGTTCGCGCGGCTTTGGCAACAAAATCCTGATCGCCGTTTAGCGCTGCGAGGGCTGCTGCTTGCGCTACAGTCGAGACGGACGTCACGCTCTGCGACTGCATTTTATTGAGCGATGCGATGAGTGCTTTAGGGCCGGCAGCATAGCCGACGCGCCAACCGGTCATCGCATATGCCTTGGACACACCGTTGACGATCAGTGTTCGGTCGCGAAGCTCTGGGCAGGCAGACGCGAAGGATATAAAGGGTGCCTCCTTAAGCAGGATGTGCTCGTAGATTTCGTCCGAAAGCACCAACACCTGCGGATGGCGGGCGAGCACTTCGGCAAGTCCTCGGTACTCCTGCGCCGAATAGATAGCTCCGGTGGGGTTAGATGGCGAGTTCAGCAGCAACCATCGGGTCTTGGACGTGATCGATGCTTCCAGCCGCTCAGGGTCGATCTTGAAACCGACCTCGGGCCCGCAACTCACATAGACTGGGTCGCCTCCGTGCAGGGACACGATGTCGCCGTAGGACACCCAGCAAGGCGTCGGGATTATGACCTCATCGCCAAGCTCGAGCGTGGCGAGGAATACGTCAAACAGGATTTGCTTGGCGCCATTGGCGACCATCACCTCGTCAGCGGCATAGTTCAGCTGATTTTCCGTTTTGAACTTGCTCACGATCGCCTGTCGCAGGCTCTCCATACCCGCCGGCACGCCATAGCGCACCCGCCCCTGACGAATGGCTTCGCAGGCCGCCTCAGCAACGTGTGCCGGCGGCTCGAAATCCGGCTCGCCGAGCGACAAGTCGATGATATCGTGGCCCTCGGCAATCAATTTCTTCGCAGCCATTGCGATCGCCATGCTGGGCGATGACTTTATGCCCGCTGCGCGCTTGTTCTCGAAGTTCATCTCCGGCTTCCTTGGACTGATTGACATTTAAAGCCGGACGAAGCTTCCGCCCCGCCCGGCCCCCGGGAGGATTATCTGGTAGGGACGTAGTCGAAATCGCTGTCCCGCTTTGCGGCGGTTGGATCGCGCGTGTCTGCCGGACCGTAGCCGCCGCCGCCAGGAAGCTGGAGAATTAGCCGGCGCCCAGCGGGCACATGTTGCCGACCCTTCGAGGCCAAGCGCGTTCCGTCGTCGAGCAACACTGCGCCAGGAGCGCCATTCTCGCCGCCATTGCGGCCGCGCGCCGGGTGTTCAACGCGGTCGAACATGGCGTTGAAATGCATCTCGTGACCTTCGGTCGGCGAGATTTCCACGACCTGGCCCAGGCCGCCTCGGAACTGGCCGGCGCCGCCCGAACCGTCGCGCAACTCCTTGCGCCAGAAGATGACCGGACCGACGTGCTCGGTCGCTTCGATCGACATGGAATGCACGCCGCTTGGAAATGCCGTGGCACTCAAACCGTCAAGCGTGGAGCGTGCACCTGCGCCGCCACTGTTGAAGAGCAGGACTTCTGCGCGCTGGCCGCCATCAGCCGGCGCCCTTTCACCCTGCAACGGCCGAACGCTGACGTGCAGGTTCCACAAGGCACCCGCCCCTTCCGCCGGTACGCGACCAGGAAGCATCTTGTGCACGGCGCCAAGTACGGCGTCCGGAACGAGATGCCCGAGGACGTGGCGCACCGAGACAGGTGCGGGATGTTGCGCATTGAGAATGCAGTTTTGCGGAGCCGTGACGCGAAACGGTAGCAGGGAGGCATGATTGTTCGGAATCTCCGGCGCGATCGAGCATTTGAGACCGTAACAGGCATAGGCTGCGGAGTAGATGATCGGGCAATTGATACCCTTCGGACTGGGCGGCGAGGTCCCTTCGAAATCCGCAAGGATATAATCGTCCGCCACATCGAGGCGCACGGCGATGTCGATCGGCGAGCCATAGCCGTCGACCCGCATTACGTTGGAATAGGAACCCTTCGGCAGGGCCGCAATCCGTTCGATCGTCGCATCGTAGCTGCGCTTGAAGATGAAGTCCGCCAAGGTTTCGAGATCCGCGAGACCGAATTCGTCCATCATGTCCATGAGCCGGCGATGGCCGATCTCGTTGCAAGCTGCGAGCGAATAGACATCGCCGACCACCTGATGACTCTCGCGCACATTGTTGCGCAAGATGTTGACGAGGTCCTTGTTGACAACGCCGCGTTCGGCAAACTTCATGATCGGGACGAAGATGCCTTCTTCGTAGACCTCGTTGGCATCCGGCCCGAAACCGCGACCACCAACATCGACTACGTGTGCGGTGCAGGCGAAGTAGCCAACCAGATCCCCTTTCCGAAAACTCGGCGAGACGACAGTGAAGTCGTGCAGGTGGCCCGTGCCCTTCCACGGGTCGTTGGTGATATAGACGTCACCCTCGAAGATGTTCTCAGGGCCGATGTCGCGGATGAAGTGGCCGACGGCTTCCGCCATAGCGTTGACGTGGCCGGGTGTACCGGTCACGGCCTGAGCGATCATCTTTCCGCCGCGGTTGAACACGCCAGCAGACAGGTCACCCGACTCACGCACGCTGGTGCTGAACGCGGTGCGGATCAGCGTAAGCGCTTGCTCCTCAACTACGGAGATTAGCCGGTTCCACATGATCTGCATATGGACGTCAGAAAGTGCATTGGTTTTCATGGTTTTCCCTCTGTTCAGGCAGCTTGCTTGGCACGCACGAGCAGGCAGCCATCGGACTGCATGACGACTTCGCGGCTCGCTGTGATAATGGTCGAGGTTTCGCGTTCGGTGATGACCGCCGGACCGGCGACCCAATCGCCTGGCTTCATGTCGTTGCGGGAGACAATCGCGGCACTTTGGAAGTTGCCTTCCTGCACGTCGAAGATTTCACGGGTGCCCCGAACCTGGGCTGCCGCTCCCTTAGCGGTCGTGCCGATCCGCTCAGGCGGGATCACCTTTGATGTAGCACGCAGCGACCAACTGACGATCTCGACGTCGAGGCCGTCGATCACGCGGCCAAAGAACTGCTCATACTGTTCGTCGAACAGTTTGCGAAACAGTGCGCCGTCGCTGTCGATGTAGTCACGCACCTCGATGGTGACTGGTACTTCCCAGCCCTGACCGACATAACGCATGTAGGCAGTGCATTCGAGACCCGGTTCCGCGTCCGGCGCTCCTGAGCGCACGAAGGATGTCGCTTCAGCGATCAAGTCGCCGATGGTGGTGTTGATCGCTTTCGCCTCGAAGCGGCTTAGACGGCTATAGGCGCTGCGAACGGATTCAAAGCCGAATGGAGCCCTCAGGAAACCGATGGCCGAGCCGACACCAGCGCCTGGTGGAATCAAAAGATCCGACATCCCAAGCTTTTCGCACAGCCGGGCGGCATGGATGGGTGCCGCACCGCCGAAGGCAATCATCGTGAACTCCGAAAGCTCCTTGCCGTTTTCAACGGCATGCATTCGCGCGGCGTTGCTCATGTTCTCGTCAACCACTTCGCTGAGCCCGTATGCAGCAGTTGCAACATTGGTCTCGAGCTTTGAGGCCACATCCTGGTCCATGGCCCTGTCAGAGGCGGAACGATCGAGCTTCATTGCACCGCCGGCAAACTCGTCGGGGTCAAGACGGCCGAGAATGAGATCGGCGTCGGTGACGGTCGGGTTCTCACCGCCACGGCCATAGCAGGCGGGCCCTGGCTCGGAACCGGCACTATGAGGACCAACGCGGATCTGGCGCATGCTGTCGACGGTTGCAATCGAGCCGCCCCCGGCGCCGATCTCGACCATTTCGATGACCGGAATGGAGATGGGCATGCCGCTGCCCTTCTTGAAGCGCCAGGTGCGAGCGACCTCGAATGTCTTAGACGTCTTGGGCGTCTGTTTTTCGATCAGGCAGATCTTGGCCGTTGTCCCGCCCATGTCGTAGGAGAGGACCTGGTCGAGCCCGTAGCTGCTGGCGATATGAGCGGCGAAAATTGCGCCGCCTGCGGGACCGGATTCAAGAAGGCGAACCGGGAATTCGATGGCGCTTTCGACGCTGATGATCCCGCCGCCAGAATGGATCATAAAGATCGGGCATCGGGTTCCCTCATCCGTCAAGCGACCAACGAGGCGGTTGAGATAGGAAGCCATCAGGGGCTTGACGAAGGCGTTGGCGCACACCGTGTTGAAGCGCTGGAACTCGCGCATTTGCGGCGAGACCTCGAACGACACTGACACCGAGATGTCCGGTTTTTTGGCAAGTAGCCGGTCTCGAACGGTTTTTTCATGCGCGCCGTTCAAGTAGGAATGTATGAAGCCAATCGCGACGCTTTGATAACCGGCAGCAAGAATGCGATCGCAGAGGGCATCGACTTCGGAAAGGTCCAGCGCCTTGAGCACCGAACCGTCGGCGCCGATGCGCTCGTCAAGTACAAAGCGCTCGTTACGCGAAACCAGTGGTTCGGGCAGTACGATATCGAGATCATATTGTTCGAAACGGCTCTCCGTGCGCATTTCGATGACGTCACGGAACCCCTTGGTGGTGATGAAGGCAGTTTTCGCACCCCGGCGCTCGATCAAGGCATTGGTGGCGAGCGTGGTGCCGTGGATGATCGTATCGATCTCGGAGAGATCCACGCCCGCGACCTCAGCGACCTGACGAATGCCTTCAACGATTGCGTTTTCGGGAAACGAGTAGTCGGTCAGCACTTTGATCGAATGGAGCGTGGCTCCCACTTCCATCGCGACATCGGTAAAGGTACCACCGATATCGACGCCGACCCTAATTTGCTTGCCATCTTTCGCCATTTTCTTCACTCATGCTCCGTAAACGAGCTTGTTGCGCCGCGCCCGAGAAGGCTTGTTTTTCGACGTGCGGCGGCACTCCCCGCCCGCACAGGCAGGCGGGGGCAAAAAGCTCTTCAGTGGTTGATGTTTCGGGTGCGCTGCGCGACGGCTAAATGAGCGCGCAGAGCTTAAGTGTTATTGCTTGCCGGTGAAATCGACACCCGGCAATGTCGTCGGAAGCGCGGCGCGATCCACGCCGATCCATTTCTTGTAGAGCGCGTCAAGCGATCCGTCCGCAGTATGCCGGGTCACAAAATCTGTGAGGTAGGCGAGCATATCCTGATCGCCTTTGCGCACTGCCATTCCCTGGAAATTGTCGGCAACCTTATATTTGCGCTCGAATTCGGCGCTATGTCCCGTTTCCTTTATTACCAGGCCGTATGTGACGCTCCCAAGGATCGCATCGACCTGGCCTGAAAGTAGTGCTTGCACTGTCGTGGCATCATCGTCGAAGCGCTTGATTTCTGTCTGCGGCGGCGCAGCCTTGACCAAAACCGGTTCGAACACGCTGCCTCGGTTAACGCCGATTACGTATTGACCGAGATCCTCGTTACCCTTGATTTCAGCATCCTTTTTTGCCCAGACGGTGATGTCGTTCGACGAGTAGGGAATGACATACTGGATGACCTTGGCACGCTCTTGCGTAATAGTCATAGAAGGCACGAGGAAATCGACATTGCCGTTGACGAGCAGAGGAATGCGGTTCTGGCCGGTGATGCGTTCGAACTTCACCTCGACGCCGAGTTCCTGGGCAATCAGCTTGGAAATCTCGATGTCGAAACCCTCGTTTTGACCGTTCTGGTCGATGAAGCCCCAGGGAAACTGATCCATCTGAACCCCAATGACGGCCGTGCCCTTTGCCTTGAGCTCTTCCGGCGTGACAGCTCCTGCAGTGTTGGTAAAAGCAGTCGCCGTCAGAATGATCGCCGTAAGACCGGACAGGAACCTGGAACGCGAGATGGTCGGTGCTGAATTGAACATTTTGGTTACCTCTGGTTGGTTTTGATCATGCGTTCTTTTTGTTATCTCGCGGCGTTGAGGCGCCGTTCGACTCTTGCGCTGAAGTAGGTCAGGGGCAGGCAGATGAAGAAGTAGACGAGCCCGACCGCCCCATAGACTTGCAGTGGTTGAAACGTGATGTTCGCCATTAGCTGGCCCGAGCGGGTAAGCTCAGTCAGGCCCAGGAGTGCAGCAAGAGCAGTCCCCTTGATAAGGTTCACCAGGAAGCCGATGGTGGCGGGCAGACCGATCCGGAAGGCCTGGGGCAGGACCACATCGATCATGCGGTAGACATAGCCGATACCAAGTGCACGGGCGGCCTCGCTTTGACCCGGCGCCACGGCCTGGATGCTGCCACGCCAGATCTCGCCGAGAAACGCGCTTGTGTGCAGCGACAGGCCAACGGTCAGCGCCACCCAGATATCGACCTTGAGGCCAAATACCGGCATTCCGAAATAAACGAAGAACAACTGCACCAAGAGCGGCGTCCCTTGGAAGATCTGGATGTAGGTTGCCATCAGGCCGCGCAGGACCGCCCATTTGCTGGTGCGACCGAGCGCTACGGCAAGACCCAGCGCCCCACCAAAAGTGAACGCGAGGAGAGAGAGGATGACTGTCCAGCGAGCACCTTCCAGCAGGAACAGAAACTCTCCGAAACCAAATTCACGGATCATCGATTTGGCCTCACTTTGTCGGATAGGAGAAGTAGGATCTGCCGACCAGCTGCAATGCGACAGAGAAGAACTGGGACAGCAGGAGGTAGACCGCACCGAGCACGAAATAGATCTCGAAACTGCGGAAGGTTTGGGCGTCCAGCGTCTGCGCCATGTAGGTCAGCTCCTCAGCGGAGACCGACGCAACAAGGCTCGAATTCAGCATCATCAGGATGAACTGACTGCAGAGCGCCGGATAGACCGCACGGATTGCTGGTCGAAAAACGATGAAACGATAAATGTCGATCGTATGCAGGCCAAGCGCCCTGCCCGCCTCAATCTGGCCAGGCCGGATCGACTGCACGCCACCGCGAACGATCTCCGCGGCATATGCCGCACAGTTGAGTGACATTGCGAGGATCGCTGCCTCTTCACCGTCCAACTTAATACCGAGCGTCGGCATGCCGAAATAGATAAAGAAGATCTGGACGAGAAACGGTGTGTTGCGGATAAGCTCGATATAGCCCACCGCAATCATCCGCACGGCGGCAAGTTTACTCATCCTCATCAACATGAAGACAATCCCCAGCGCAAGGCCGGCAACCATTGCGATGGCAGACATCCTTAGTGTTTGAATGGCGCCCTCGAGAAACATGGGCCAAGCGGCAATGACAGGGGCGAAATCGAAGGAATATTGCATCTATCCACCTCTGCCCTAGTGATTGAGGATCTGGCTGAGGAACGCCTTGGTGCGTTCATGGCTCGGGTTGCTGAAGAACACGTCGGGCTTGGCGCTTTCGACGATCTCACCGCGGTCCATAAAGATGACGCGATGCGCAACGGCGCGTGCGAAGCCCATTTCGTGCGTGACGCAGATCATGGTAATGCCGTCGTCGGCGAGCGACACCATTGTATCAAGCACCTCTTTGACCATCTCGGGATCGAGAGCGGAGGTCGGCTCGTCGAACAACATGATTTTCGGATCCATGCAGAGCGCGCGTGCGATGGCGACACGCTGCTGCTGACCGCCCGATAACTGAGCCGGATACTTCAGCGCCTGCTCGACGATGTGGACGCGCTCGAGATGGCGCATGGCCTTTTCCTTAGCCTCTGCCACCGACGCCTTGCGAACGCGCCGCTGTGCCAGCATGCAGTTTTCAAGCACTGTTAGATGAGGAAAGAGGTTGAACTGCTGGAACACCATACCGACGTCGCGTCTAATATGGTCGGCATTCGCGCCGCTTTGGTTGAGCCGTGTACCGTTGACGAAGATTGTGCCTTCCTGAATTTCCTCCAGGTGATTGATGCAACGGATAAGCGTCGACTTGCCAGAGCCCGACGGACCGCAAAGAACAATGTGCTCGCCGCGAGCGACGTTCAGATTTATTCCCTTTAACACTTGCAAAGGGCCATACCATTTGTTGACGCCGACCATATATATGGCTTTTTCGGACTTCGCGCTTTCGCTCATTCCTCGTTCCCCTTCCTGTTATCGTCAGGATTTCATTGCGACTTCAAACACGGCATCAACCTCGACGGATGAGCCGCGAGGAAGCGATCCGGCGCCGAGCGCCGTACGGACGTGGCGGCCATTTTCTCCGAAGATTTCGACAAGAAGATCGGAAGCGCCATCAATTACGGCCGGATGTCCCTGGAAGTGCGGCGGCGCGTTCACGAAACCGCGAAGCTGCACGCACGCAATTACTCGGTCGAGGTCCCCGTCGAGGGCGGCACTTACCCGGGCCACAAGGTTCAAAGCGCAAAGACGAGCGGCTTGATACCCGTCTTCAGGCGAGATGTCCTGCCCCACCACGCCGACGAAATGCTCGATACCGTCGATACGCGGGATCTGTCCTGAGACAAAGAGAAGGGATCCCACGAGCCGGTGCGGAAGGTAGTTTCCGGAGGCCGGCGCATTAGAAGGCAACACGAGGCCGAGCTTGGAGATGCGTTCAGAGACGACACCCATAGCAAATTCCACCTGATTTTCTGCGAGCGCCTTAAAGCGCTTGTTTCGTTCCCGGAGCCATTCGCCTCGTCTCGACCGACAAGGTATCGCTGGCTCACTTCTGAGACCAAAGATTATTGAAATAGTATCTCATGTCAATACCGACACAAGAGATACTACCTCCAAGCGAGGCCGACGCATTTATAAGGCGATAATCGTATTAATTCAGCTATTTACAGCGCGTTTGTAGGTTTCTGTCGGTGTGTGCTTCCAATCAGCGCCGAAAATATTTTTGACTCATCCGCCATAAAGAGCTTTGAATAAGGCTCGCCGATATGCTCATCGAAGCCTGTGTGCGCACACTTGAGCGCAATCGCCGACATACAGGTAGTACCACATCTTGAAGTAGTGCTATCTTGTCAGAAGGACAACGAAACCCTATTAATCGTCAAAAGCACCGGTAAAGGGTGACGCTAGGTAACGGGTGAATCTTGGACACACTGACAAGTCGGACCATACAAGCACTCAAGGCTCATATCATCGAGGGTGAACTCGACAAGGGCGACAAGCTTGGATCGCTTAATGACCTTTCTCAACGCTTTGGCGTGAGCCGGACCGTCATTCGCGAAGCGATATCCGCATTGCGGTCTGATGGAGTAGTAGAGGCGCGTCATGGCGTCGGCGTGTTTGTTCGGAATGTGCCCGCGCCGGAAGATTTGACCGGCTATGATTCCGAGCTGGCACTGGCGCCGCTTCGCCGCCTGAAGACGTCATTCATCGACCTTCTGGAACTGCGAATGGCATTCGAGGTTCATGCGGCGGGTCTTGCTGCGACCCGCCGCTCCTGGGCACAGGAATCAAATATCTGGAACGCTGCCCGCCAATTCGAGGCATCGATCGACGACGAAACCGCCCTCGACAATCTGGACTTTGTTTTCCATCGCTCGATCGCAGACGCGACGAATAATGGTGCCTTTATAGAGTTCTTCAACTTGATGAGCCTTCAAATACTCCCGCAACCGGCGTTCTCAAAGGAACTCAATCCAGCGCTCATCACACCCGAGTACATTCAAAACACTGTGAGAGAACACAGGGCCATCTGCGAAGCGATCAGCAGCGGAAACTCCGAACAGGCCCGCGAAGCCATGCGCGCACATCTAAACCGGAGCCATCTTCGGTACCGCGGCTTTTCAGACGGAGAGACTTCGCCGTTAAGCAATCTCGCCCAATCGGAATGAGCCGCTACGCTACATTGACTAGGCGCCAAGGTGTTGTCACATAAACGGTATTTCAGTGGATTAGGCATGGAAGCGGTTGGATGAAGAATTCATCCGTCAGTTACAAGCGCCACCGTTTCCCGCAACAGATCATCGCCCATGCGGTCTGACTGTTTTTCAGATTTCCTTTGAGCCTGCGGCTGGTCGAGGGGTTGCTGCTGGAGCGCGGGATCATCGTCTCGTATGAAACGATCCGGCGATGGGGACGGAAAATTGGACCGACCTACGCAAAGCGACTTCATCGCAGGCGACCTCCGCGCCAAGTCGTCGAAGTTGCCACCAAGGGCAGCCATGTTCAATTCAAGCATCCCGAGAAACCTGGCCGCGTCACTGTTCCACATCCGAAAAGGGACATCCCGATCGGAACGTTGAAGAGCATCGAGAAACAAGCCGGACTCAAGCTGAGGTAACGAACATGCGCAATTATATCGGGTTGATCCATAAGGATGCCGACAGTGATTACGGCGTGTCCTTTCCCGACTTTCCTGGCCTGATCACCGCTGGAACCGACCTCGACGATGCGCGAGCTATGGCCGAGGAAGCCTTGTCCCTACACATTGAAGGTCTAGCCGAAGACGGCGAAGCAATTCCCGAACCTTCCACACTGGAAGCGGTGATGGCAAACGCGGATAACCTGGACGGTGTTGCAATTCTCGTTGGCGTCAAGACCGAAGCCAAAAGAGCGGTTCGCGTAAATATCACCCTGCCAGAAGACGTCCTAAAGGCGATCGATGCTTTCGCCGAAGCGCAAGGGCTGACGCGATCAGGCTTCTTGGTTCGAGCCGCCAGGCATTTGATCGCACACGCAAACGACGATTACAACGATCTCCATGCAGAGACGCGGCTAGGGGCCTGAACGGAACTCTGTCCGTGCCTCCCTCACCCTTCTAAGACATTGATGGTCTGCCGCGAAAGGTCAACGTCAATCTCTCTAGGGGTACGGCGACTCATGACATCTCCAGCACGAAGGTTCCGACCAACTGGCTTTCCCTGGACGCCCCCGTTTTTGCGGGTAATCCACTTCCCATACGCCTGCCGGCGAGCATGGGAAGTGGCCACTGAAAAACCGGAGAGGATGTCCTGCGCATGAGGTGCCCTACTCGGCGGCCATTGCCCTAGCGAGTTGCGGCTCATCGATGATCGTTTCCCGGTGGCTCTCTTGTTTCGGTGGCTTGATCCGGAACCAAACAGCGTACAGCGCCGGAAGAAAGAGCAGGATCATCACGGTGCCCGCCGCCGTTCCGCCAATCAGGGTGTAGGCCATCGATCCCCAGAACACCGAATGGGTCAAAGGTATGAAGGCTAGGATCGCTGCTAGTGCGGTCAGGATGACAGGTCGTGTCCGCTGCACCGTCGCCTCAATGACGGCATCATAGTCATCAAGACCGGCCGCCTGGTTCTCCTTGATTTGCTCTGTCAGGATCAGCGTGTTGCGCATGAGGATACCTGCCAGCCCTATCAACCCGAGAATAGCGTTGAAGCCAAATGGCTGGTTGAACAGGAGCAAGGTGGGAACCACTCCGGCAAGACCAAGCGGTGCGGTCAGCATCACCATTGTCATCGTCGACAGACTGCGGACCTGCAGGATGATGACGGTCAATGTGGCCGCGATCATAAGCGGAAAGACCTGAACCAGAGCGACGTTGGCCTTGAGGGATTCCTCGATATTTCCACCCATCTCGATGCGGTATCCGACTGGAAGCGAAGCGATCAGCGGTTGAAGGGCCTTCATGACCTGCTGCGAAACCTCCGGGGGCTGCGTCGCCTCGTTGATATCGGATCTGATCGTGATGACGGGCGTCCGGTCGCGACGCTTGAGGATCGGTTCCTCGAAGCGGATCTCGGAATGCCCGATCTGATCCAGCGGAACCTGGCGGCCACTCCGGCTCATCAGAGAAAAGTCGGCAAGCCGTGATGGATCGAGGCGGTTCTCGCCCGCACTTCGGGCGACGACAGGCACGTTCCGGATGTTGTCGCGCACCTGCGTGACGGGGATCCCTGTAAGCAGTAACTGCATCTGCTGGGCCGCCTCCGACGGTGAAAGACCGATCAGATTAAGCCGCTCCTGATCCGGAATAAAGCGCAACACCGGCGTGCGGTTGCCCCAATCACGATTGGCCTGTCTGACGTCGGGTACAGTTTTCATGATCGCCAAGGCTTGCTCGGAAATCTTGTACAGTTCTTCCTGATCCGGCCCCATGATCCGAAACTCGACCGGAAACGGCGTGTAGGGCCCAAAGACAAGCTGCGTTACACGCACAGATGCTTCAGGAACAAGCCCTTCCGAAATGGCGGCGCGAAGGCGGTGCTTCAAATCCTCACGTGCATGTGCATCGGGCGTCAACACAACGACCTTGGCGAAGGCAGGGTCAGGCAATTCAGGCGCCATGGCGAAGAAGAAGCGCGGCGCACCCTGCCCTACATAGCTGGTGACGATTTTTGTTTCCGGCTGGGTTTGCAGCCAGTCTTCGACTTTCTCCACTGCGGCCGTCGTGGTTTCGATGCTTGTACCCTCAGGCATGCGAACTTCGACCAGGACCTCTGGCCGGTCCGATGTGGGGAAGAACTGTTGTTTTACGCCGCCCATCCCGACAACCGAAACGGCCATGGTGATACCGACCACGGCGCAGGTCATGACTTTATAACGGACCGCAAACTCGATCGTGGAGCGCAAGCGACGGTAGTTGGGCGTATCATAGATGGCGTGGTGTCCACCCTCGACCGGTTTGATGTCAGGCAACATCTTCACGCCCATATACGGCGTAAAGATCACCGCAACAAACCACGAAACGATCAAGGCGAAGCCGACGACCCAGAAGATGTTGCCGGCATATTCACCTGCGGTCGACTTGGCGAAGCCGACGGGCATCAGTCCAATGATTGTGACAAGTGTGCCGGAAAGCATCGGGGCCGCCGTATGGCTCCAGGCATAAGCGGCCGCCTTGATGCGGTCCATGCCCTCCTCCATCTTCACTACCATCACCTCGATTGCAATGATGGCATCATCCACGAGAAGGCCGAGCGCAAGGATCAGCGCGCCGAGCGTGATGCGGTCGAAGAACCGGCCGGTTTCCAGCATGATCAGGAAGACGACGGCCAGCGTCAGCGGCACCGCGAGTGCGACGACAATGCCGACGCGCCAACCGAGTGCGACCAGACTGACGAACAGCACGACACCGAGCGCCATGGCGAACTTGAGCATGAATTCACCGACCGCCTCATCGATGTTGACGGCTTGATCGCTGACTTTCGTGAGAGTCATGCCCAGCGGCAATGTCTGCGCGATTGCCGCAGATCGTGATTCAAGCGCCTTGCCAAGCTCAAGGCCGTTCCAACCCGATTGCATAACCGCACCCAGCATGATTGTCGGCTCACCCTCATGCCGGATGATATAGGTTGCGGGATCCTCGTAGCCTCGCCGTACATCCGCGATATCGGAGAGCTTCAGCGTCCGGCCGGCGGCCACGATCGGCGTTTCGGCAATCGCCTGTACACTGTTGTAAGCCCCGTCAAAACGAATGAAGACCTGTGGGCCACGGGTGTCGATCGAGCCGGCGGGTGTGACCGTGTTCTGTCTCTGCAAGGCTGCAGCAATATCCTGCGCCGATATTCCGAGCGTTGCCAGCTTGGCATAGGAAAATTCGACGAAGATCTGTTCGGGACGCTCTCCGAGAATGTTGATTTTCTTGACCCCCGGCACGTGCAGGAGACCCTGACGGATGACCTCCGCCTGCCGGACGAGGTCGCGCATCGGCATTCCCTTCGCCTTCAGGGCATAAAGGCCGAAGCTCACGTCGGAATACTCATCGTTGACAAACGGGCCCCTAACGCCCGGAGGGAGATTTCGGGCTTCGTCACCGAGCTTCTTGCGAGCCTGATAGAACTCCTCTTCGACGGCAGATGCTGGCGTGTTGTCCTTGAGCGTAACTGTGAGGAATGCGTAGCCTGGCCGCGTTGTCGTCTCGACACGGTCGTACCATGTGAGTTCCTGGATACGCTTCTCTAGGGGCTCGGCCACAAGATCCTGCATTTCATGTGCAGTGGCGCCCGGCCAAACCGACGTGACCGTCAAGGTCTTGATGGTAAAGGACGGATCCTCGGCGCGGCCTAGTTTGACGAAGGCATACACCCCCGCGGCCGCTAACAGAACGATGAAGAACAGTGTGACAGCGCGTTCGCGAACTGCGATGGCGGAAAGATTGAAGTTCATTACTTTGTCACCTCTTGCTGCGAGGCAACCCTGACGCTCGCGCCATTTTCAAGCAGATGCGCACCCAGAGCGACAACCTGTTGATCAACCATGACGCCGGTGACAAATGCAGTCTCCTCGCCGATCCGTTTGATCTCAACAGGCGTGAAGTTCACAGTGGACGTGGCGCCGTTGACAACCCACACACCTGTCCGGCTGCCGTCGTCAAGGATAGCACCGACTGGAACAGCGACCTCCGTTTGCCTGTCCGCATCCAATATTTTGATCGTGACTGTCGAACCAAGGGGGGCAGAGGCAGCGGCGCCTTCAAGAACATAACGCGCCTCGTATGTCCGGGTTTGCGGGTCGGCAGAATCGGAAATCTGTCGCAGCCTGGCCTTTCCGCTGAGGCCGTCGCCTCCATAAACAGCGGCTTGTCCTTCGGATCCGATGTCGGGCCGCAGCGTCTCCGGAAGCCAGACAACAGCCTCGCGCGGCCCCGCCTGCGCCAGTTGAACGACCGTCTGGCCTGCTGCCACGACTTGTCCGGCGTCTCCAAGCGTCTGGACGATGGTTCCATCCGAGTCTGCGAGTAAGACCGTATATGCCGCTTCGTTTTCTGCGACCTTTGCATCGGCTTCAGCCGCAGCAAGCTGTGCCGCAGCCGTGTCGAGAGCAGCCTTCGCCTGTTCATAACGTTGTGGAGTGGCTGCCAAGCCATTTTTCACCAGCACCGCATAGCGTTTCTCGTCTGCTTGCGCCTGGACCAGGACAGCGCGTGCTGCGGTGACCGTATTGCGCTTAGCTGTCAGCGCGAGCTGGAGATCGGTTTCATCAATGCGCATCAGAGCCTGGCCTTGCCTGACCTGCTGGCCCACATCCACCATTCGTTCGATGATTTTGCCCGGAACCCGAAAACCGAGGTTGCTCTGGATTCGTGATGCGACTGTTCCGGTAAACGAGCGCTCCGCCGATCCAGTCGTTGTCGCCTCTGCCACCCTGACCAACGGTGAAACAGTCCTTGGGTCGGCAGCCTCGGCTTCCGTCTTTGTGGGTTCGAAAACCAGGAAAAAGGCACCGGCTGCCCCGGCCGCTGCCACGAGACCTACGAAAGTCAGGACATGTTTGCGTTTCATTTTAAGTTTCTCTTCTTGACCAGCGATCCAAACAAATTAGATTGCGATCTAACTCTATTCGCATTATAGATGTCAAATGAAATCTAATTGGAGATCGTCATGAGAGTGAGCCGGGCACAGGCTGAGGAGAACCGTGAGACGGTCATCAACGTCGCAAGCCGTCTGTTCCGAGAGCATGGCTTTGACGGAATTGGCCTGAAGGATCTGATGAAGGGAGCTGGCCTTACGCAAGGCGGCTTCTATAAGCAATTCGCATCAAAGGACGACCTTGCTGCACTTGCATCAAGGCGCGCCATGGAAAGTGCGACCCGGAGATGGTCAGCGGCCGCCGCGGACAGTTCCGATCCCCTCGAGGCTGTGATGGCATTCTACCTCTCCCCCGACCATCGTGGAGAAAAGGCGGAAGGTTGCCCTTTGGTGGCGCTCGGATCGGACGCCGCTCGGCAGAGTGAAGAGGTCAGACGTCCATTCGAGGACGGAATCCGCGCTCACTTCGAAGTACTCGATGAACTAATGGGCGATGATAAGAACTCCGAGCCCAGCAGCAAGGCGATGGCAATACTGTCTATCATGGTGGGTGCCGTCACGCTTTCCCGCATCACGGAGGACCGGAACATGTCGCAAGGCATCCTCGACGCAGCGGCTGGCGAAGTCAGGCGCATTGCGCGCGGTGACGATGTTGCCTGAAGGCTAAGCCGGGTTCGATGGCCTGGCGTGGATAAGGGCCGAAGATTAGCTGCCACTCGGTTTGGCTGAGAGCGTCCAAGGCTCCTGCATAAACCGCATGTTTAGAGAACAGGCCCTGACCGCATCGTCGGTCGGGAGGCTGAAGGCATGCCCATTTTTACAGTGAAGACAGGTGGAAAACAGATGCGTCGTATTGTTGTCACGGGAATGGGAGCCGTAAGCCCTGTTGGTGCAAATGTAGATATCTCCTGGACACGGCTCCTCGCGGGCCAAAGCGGCATTCGTCGACTGGGTGAAGAGGTTGTCGGGGATCTCCCTTCGAAAATAGGGGGAGTTGTCCCCTTGTTCACGGAGGATCCAGAAGGCGGCTTCGATCCGGATACGATCATGGCTCCGAAGGACCAGCGCAAGGTTGACCGGTTTATCATCTTTGCACTGGCGGCCGCTGAAGAAGCCCTCGCGCAGGCGAACTGGAAGCCGACCTCGAATGAAGACCGGCTGAGAACCGCAACGATCGTTGCGTCGGGCATTGGCGGCTTCCCTGCAATAACCGAAGCGGTCCGCACCGTCGATCAACGCGGTGTGCGTCGTCTTTCACCCTTCACAGTACCGTCGTTTCTCGTCAACCTCGCAGCGGGACAAGTCTCGATCCGTCATGGCTTCAAAGGCCCCCTCGGCGCACCGGTAACCGCGTGCGCCGCCAGCGTTCAGGCGATCGGGGATGCCGCCAGGTTGATCCGATCCAACGAAGCCGACATTGCGATATGCGGCGGAACAGAAGCCTGCATGAATATCGTCAGTCTCGGTGGTTTTGCCGCCGCCAGATCGCTGTCGACTGGCTTCAACGAAACGCCGAGCCAGGCATCGCGCCCCTTCGATACGTCACGCGACGGCTTCGTCATGGGCGAAGGAGCGGGCATACTTGTCATCGAGGCATTGAGTCACGCGCTTGCTCGCGGCGCAACGCCCATTGCCGAACTCGTCGGATACGGCACGACAGCCGATGCCCATCACATAACTTCCGGCCCCGAAGACGGAAACGGCGCGCGCAGAGCCATGGAGATCGCCATCGCGCAGGCCGGTATAGCCCCGCGTGAGATCGGACATCTGAATGCGCATGCCACCTCGACGCCAGTGGGAGATCTCGGTGAAATAAGGGCTATCAAAAGTGTATTTGGCTCCAAAAAATCCATAGCCGTCAGCGGCACGAAATCGTCAACAGGACACCTGCTCGGCGCGGCGGGAGGGCTGGAAGCGATCTTCACCATTCTGGCACTCAAGAACCAGATCGCGCCGCCAACCCTCAACCTGAACGCTCCGGATCCGGAAGCCGACGGTATCGATTTCGTGGCGAACCACGCGCGCCAATTAGACGCAGAATACGCAATATCCAACGGTTTCGGCTTTGGCGGGGTCAATGCCAGCGCACTTTTCAAGCGTTGGCCAGGTGGAAGCGTGCCTCGCTCATCTTCAATTGGCTGACGGGTATCTTCGCCCAACCAGGTCATGAAATCTTGTCCGGGAGCTGAACTTCAATGGAATCGACGATGGTTACTACGCCAAACGTTCGTCCCCTCAAGCCAGTGATTGCCGTTATCGGCGTTTGCGGTGGTGTCTTCGGCAACCTGGTCGACTGAACAGCATGTCGCTGCGTTCTGAGCAACAATTACGCCAAACGCCGCCGCTCGCGGTACATTTGCCGGAAGTCGGCCACTGTTGAGGTTAGCAAAGCGTGTCATCGGTAAATCGCGGTTCATCGCCCGGCTTGCCGCACGCGACCCAGTCGCGCTTCGCCCGCAGGTAATTGGTCAGCTCGGCCAATTCAGTTGCCTTCTGCTCAAGCCTGACGAGCTGGACGTCCATGATCTCGATCTCACGCGCCGGCGATAAGCCCTCGCGTTGCAGTTCCGTGGCAATCTCCGCGATCTCCTTGAGTGGCAGACCCAGTGATTGTGCGAAACGGATCATCCGAACCGTCGAGGCGTCCTGGTCGGTGAAGATCTGATAGGGATTGCGACCACCTTTGGCGCCGAGTTGCGGCCTGAGCAGACCTTTGCGGACATAAAAGCGGACAGTATCCTGGCTCAATCCTGTCCGCTGGGCGAATTCTCCGATCAGCATAT
Source organism: Ensifer sp. ENS11 (assembly GCF_014851895.1). Classification (NCBI taxonomy): domain Bacteria; kingdom Pseudomonadati; phylum Pseudomonadota; class Alphaproteobacteria; order Hyphomicrobiales; family Rhizobiaceae; genus Ensifer; species Ensifer sp. ENS11. The sequence continues at coordinate 19,631 of NZ_JACVAN010000039.1, forward strand.
TTTCACCCCTTAAGCTGTTGACCATGGACCTTAGTCCAGCCTTATATGATGCGTTCCCTCAATTGTGGAACACTTTCATGCTGAACTATCCTAATAACGATTCCCATGAGCCGACTGCCTTCGTGACTGGGGCAACCGGCCTTCTGGGCAACAATCTGGTCCGCGAACTAATCGCCGACGGCTGGGGCGTGCGCGCGCTGGTTCGCTCGCACGAGAAAGCAGCAATGCAGTTTGCCGGGCTGGATTTGGAGATCATCACCGGCGATATGCTCGACGTGCCGGGTTTTGCGAACGCGCTTAAGGGCGTGGACGTGGTTTTCCACACAGCGGCCTATTTCCGCGACTCTTACAAGGGCGGGAAGCATTGGGACGCGCTCTACGCGGCCAATGTCGCAGGTACCCGTGGCTTGCTCGATCACGCTTATCGTGCCGGCGTGCGGCGCTTCGTCCATACCAGTTCGGTCGCCGTGTTGCGCGGTGCAAAGGGACAGACCATAGACGAGACCATGTTGCGGGATGAGCGGGACGCCGATGATTATTACCGCAGCAAGATCCTGTCGGACCGCGTGGTGCTTGATTTTCTCGACAAACATCCCGATTTCTGGGCGGCCATGGTGCTTCCGGGCTGGATGCACGGGCCGGGGGATATCGGGCCGACCTCGGCTGGCCAAACAGTGCTGGATGTGGCACTCGAGCGCTTGCCCGGCGTTCCACCCGGCTCCTTCTCGGTGGTCGATGCGCGCGATGTGGCGCGGGCGATGATCCTCGCTAGCCGCCGAGGGCAACGCGGCGAACGTTACCTCGCCGCCGGACAGCATATGACCATGACCGATTTGTTGCCGTTGATCGCACAAGCCACCAGGGCAAAGGCACCGACCCGCCGCATTCCACTCTTCTTCCTTTACCTGATCGGCGCCGGCAATGAGCTCTACGCGCGGATGACTGGCAAGCCTGTACTCTTGAGTTGGGCCATGGCGCGAACAGTTGCCACGGAGAATGACCGCTCTCGCTACGATTGTGCGAAGAGCACACGAGAATTGGGTCTGGAGTTCCGGCCGGTCACCGAAACCCTGCGTGATGAAGTGGCCTGGTTCCGTACGCACGGCTTCTTGCCTAGCTGAAACGTTCGCGATGCGGCGTTAAAGGGCTACAGCCAAGACAGAGGTTTCAGCCAAAGACCCTTGAAGGTCGGTGACATTCGTTGATTTCGGTCTTAGTGCCCTTTTCTCCTTAGAAATCGCGCACTGATACGAAGGCGTCGATTCATTTGCGCTTCGGTTAATTGTGGCCCGATCTACTGGGCGATCGCAACGCGATCACCCACACTCACACCTTTGCAAAATCAATCCATTGGCTGCGTACCGCTATAAGAACGCGTTTTGAGAAGTAGCTTTATATTCCGTTTTTGAAATACACATTGTGCTTATGTCCAATGGGAGAGGAGGACACCGTGCACGGACCTAGCGTCAAGGACACCCGCGAGGGCGCGGCTTCACCGATCGAATTACAGGACCTTGCAAAAAAGCTTGCGGCTCTCGCTCGACAGATCAAGACAATCGCAGCTACACCTCTCGGCGAGGCGGTCGATTTGGACGACCAAACCTCTGCGAATGCAGCAAAGCTGCATCAGCCGCGATTTATGTGAATGACAAGAAAGTCGCCGAAGGCAAAATCGAAAAACCGTTGCTGGCCGTTTCGTCATCGACACCTCTGGCATCGACGTTGACACGGGCCCCTGAAGGAAGTCCAGATCGAACTGATCTAGTGCCGCGCTTGCCGGCAGCGCAACGTCGCCGGCAAATGCCACTTTTCAGGGCCACTCTCGCCGCCAACGCAAATGCCGCTACACTCGCGTCTTTTCCACGCGAGATGGCGCTGATATACGGTTCGCAAGGGAACCGACCGCCGTCGTTGTTCCACTCATCTCACCTGCCCGCCCTCACCAGCGACCGCGCGATATCGATGATGTCGTCTCTGGCCGCCGTCGGGTCGTCTTTGGACCAGGCAACCCCCAGCCCGATCCTGAAGTCGACACCCCTCACCTTCCGAAGCTCGAAATTGCGGTTGGGCAGATCCAGCGTCCATTCCGGCGCAAAGCCGATGCCAAGACCGGCCGACACCAGTGACACCAAGGAGAAGGTGTCGTCACAGCTGTAAGCGACACTCTTTGCGAGATCGTGCTCCTCGAACTTTTCCGCGAAATAGCGCTCGGTAAAAGACATGTTCTGGCGCGAGAACGAGATGATCTTCTCACCCTTCAGGTCCTCGATGCCGATCTCGCTTTGAGCAAGCAGGGCGCTGTTCTTCTCCACCGCCAGCAGGTAGCGCTCATGCGCGATCGAGAAGAACCTGAGCGAGCCGATGTTTTCGACCGGGCGGATGAAGCCGAGATTGATCTGGCCGTTCTCCAGACCGCGGATGATGTCGTTGGTCGAGCCGCTGGATATATGCAGCTCGATATCGGGATACTTGCGGCCGATGCGCGCCAGGAACGCCGGCAGCAGACCGATCGTTGCCGGATAAACCGTTCCGATCCGGATCTTGCGCCTCGCCTTGCCGGCAACCGAGCGCACCACCTCGGCCGACAGATCGACATCGCCCAGGATCCGCACACAGCGATCGTAGTAGATCTCCCCTGCCCTGGTCAGTTCGACCTTTCTCGTCGAGCGCTCCAGCAGGCGAACGCCGAGTTCCTTTTCCAGCGACTGGATCTGACAGCTCAAAGCCGGCTGGGCGATATGCACCCGGGCTGCCGCCCGACCGAAATGCAGCTCCTCGGCAACCGCCACGAAGTAAGTCAGCTGGCGAAGTTCCATGGCGGGGTCCTCGTCATTCGGAGAAATACGCGCGCGCGACCACGCAGGACGGAATACGCCCAGCGAACAATGCGGAATCGTTGATGCAGATATCGATGCAGTGTATCTATATAGCGTCCGGGTATTTGTCAATACCCTGTATCGAAATAAATACGAGGTCGCTGTGAACTCCACCCAAGCCAGAGCTGCTCGTGCAATCTTAAAGCTCGGAGTGCGCGAGGTGGCGGAGCTAGCCAAGGTGACGGCAAATACCGTTAGTCGGGTCGAGCAAGATGAGGCTGGCCCAAGAGGCCCGCAGCCTGTCACTGTTGAGGCAATCAAACGAGTGTATGAGGCGCGAGGTATTGTCTTCTTCGACGACGGTCCTGCGCCCAACGGCGGCCCCGGTGTGCGATTGGCTAAGGCCTAAGTCTTCCGGGGATTGGCAAGCCAAGGCCGTCGGACCGCCAGCGTTCCCGTCGATACATTATGCGATCTTCTTGGCCCAAAAGGTGAACATCACAGCAACAAGCCGTGCAGGGCTCGTGGGAGCAGGATTCTGTCCGCCCCTAAGGCGACGTCCACGCTTAAGTCTGTGAACGGCAGCATTGCGCCCGCACATCTGTCGTTCAGAGCGCCTCTCGTATTCCCTGAATGCAGACGGTCTGCTCAAGTTGACGCGATGGCGAATCATAGGGTGGTGTGCTGACGGTCTGGTTGTGGGGGTAATCGGTGATAGCTGCCGTTCGTAGAGCCATTGTTGTACCCGCTTCGCGGGCCACTAGGTAGCGACCAGTTCGGCAATTTTTTTCGCGACTTCCTCCATCGACTCTTCTGCTGTGTTTAGCCCGGCTCGGGAGGCTAGTAAGAGGCTGACCTGCTCAAGCTCGTCATATGTCGTTCCGTGAACAACCGGGACGAGCCGCTCACGGCGGAGGAGGGCCGAAAGCTCTTTATCTGCGATGCCTTCCGCCGGAAGACGGCGCAACATAGCCGGGGTTACCAAAACAATACCGACGCGCGAATTCACCAAGCCCTTATCGATCGCCCGCATCATCGGCACCCCAAGGCCAAGATCCTTCTCACTGAACCAAACCCGAACGCCCCGCGCTTCAAGCAGATCATGAAGTTCCTTGGCGGACCCTTGCCTGTCATCCCATGCATGACAGAGGAACACATCTCGAAGATCTGGCTGTGACGCCGCTAGGCTCTCAACATTTTCGCGAACCGGCGTGAGAGCCTGTACTTGTTCCGGTGTGTACCACGCAGACGAACCGCCACCCGACCAACGGGGCTTTGACGTGCGGCGACCGGACCCGCCGCCGCTGCTTCGACCGCTGCCAAGTCCAGAGGAAGACGAGGTAGTTGAGTATGAACGCGAGGAGTATGATCCGGAGTCGTAGAGACTGTAGCCGCCGTATCGTGACCGGCTAGGCTCAGGACTCATTGATCAGAGCCAGAAGATGACGGTCGCGGCGATGCATATTGCGGAGAAGAAGGTGTGCGCGCATCGGTCGTAGCGGGTTGCGATGCGCCGCCAGTCCTTGAGCTTTGCG
>NZ_JACVAN010000003.1:0-479404 GCF_014851895.1 Ensifer sp. ENS11
GGCGAGCAGTTCTCCGTGCCGGAACCGCTCGAAACCGTGTTCATCTCCTGGTTTGCCGGCGGCGAGGTGTTCCGTTCGGGTCTGACCTGGCGTCGGGGCGCCGGCAACATCTTCTATTTCCGCCCGGGTCACGAGACCTATCCGACCTATCACGACGCCAACGTGCAGAAGGTGCTGCGCAATTCGGTCAAGTGGGCCTACAACGTCGACAATCGCTACACGGCGATCCATGACGCGCCGAACGTGCCGGTCGAAAAGGCGCTGGAGCCGATCGTCGAGCGTGGGCCCAGGCTACATCAGGCCGGCGAAGCGGGTTACAGGTGAGCATCATGCGTCTTCTCGTTGTTGGAACCGGCGGCATGGCCAACAGCCATGCCCAAGCCTTCGCTCAGATCGAAGGCGTGGAAATGGTGGGAGCGGTCGATGTCGACCCCAAGCGCGCCAAAGGCTTTGCCGAGAAACACGGCATAGCCAAGACGTTCACCTCGCTCGACGACGCCATTGCCTGGGGCAAGTTCGATGCGGCGACGAATGTGACGCCCGATAAGGCGCATCACCCGACGACACTGGCATTGCTTGCCGCCGGCAAGCACGTGCTGTGCGAAAAGCCGCTGGCGGAAAACTACGCCAAGGCGGCGGAAATGGCCGATGCCGCCGAGCGATCGGGGCTGGTGACCATGGTCAACCTGACCTATCGCAATGTCGCGCCGCTGCAGAAGGCGCGGGCGATGGTGCTGGCCGGCGACGTCGGCAGCCTGCGTCACCTCGAAGCCTCCTACCTGCAGAGCTGGCTCGTCTCCAAGGCGTGGGGCGACTGGGCGACGGAATCGCAATGGCTCTGGCGGCTGTCGACCAAACACGGCTCGAACGGTGTGCTGGGCGACGTCGGCATCCATATCCTCGATTTCGCCGGCTATGGCGCCGGCACCGAGGCCGAGCGGATCTTCGCGCGGCTGAAGACCTTCGACAAGGCGCCGGGAAACCGGATCGGCGAATATGATCTCGACGCCAACGACAGCTTCGTCATGACGGCCGAGTTCAGCAACGGCGCCATGGGCGTGATCCATGCCAGCCGCTGGGCCACCGGCCATCTCAACGAGCTGCGGCTGCGGCTGCATGGCGACAAGGGGGCGATCGAGGTTGTCCATACGCCCGATGGCTCGACGCTTCGCGCCTGCCTCGGCACGGATGTTGAAACGGCAACCTGGCGTGATGTCGGTGCCGGTACTGTTCCGACCAACTACCAGCGCTTCGTCGCCGCGGTTCGGGATGCCAAGACGGTCGAGCCCGGCTTCCGCCATGCGGCAAACCTGCAGAAGGTGCTCGATCTGGCGATGGAGACCGAGGCGGAAAGGCGCGAACTCGGCGCCGTGCATGCCCAGCGCTCCAACAATCATGCGTTCGGTTAACTCGACGGTCGCCCGCTTCCGCCCGGATGTCGCCTGCGGGCGGTCACGCCATGTCTGGATGAAGCCCGTTTGGCAATGTGGTTTTGGGCATGTTTGAGCTTTGCGGGTCGGGTGCAGTCATGTCTCCGGCCTGTTTGTGCGGCACGTTATGACCTGCTGGCCCTGATGTTGTCCGCTTGACCCGATCCTACCACGTTGACGCGCTGTTGGTGCGCAAGACAACGAGAGCGGCGTCGCCTTATAGAGATCACACCGATCAGACGCCGATCGCGATCCCAACCCGGCAGAGGGATAACTTGAATCTCGCACATGTCGCGCGCACCGTCATCAATGTCCTTGTCCAAGCAATATTTGACATCTGCATCGCCGCCCAGGCCGCCGGCCCAGGCGTATTCGGACGGCCGTTCAAATGTAACGTGGCCGATCTCAGGCAACATCGGCCAGAGGGGCTGACCGTCGCTCCGTGAATGGTCGCCCTTCGCCTGCTTCGACGCCACCAGTAGGCCGGTTGCAATCTGAGGCTCCGGATTGACGGCCGGGAAGCGATCACCTTTCTTCACAAAGGAGGCCATGAGATAGGGCATATCCTGTCCGCCCAGGCGGGCGCGGCCCACATACTGCACCTGAACGGCGCCCGTGCCACGGGGCTTCAGGTCCAGCAGTTCGGCTGCCTTGCTGGAAACGTCGATGATGCGACCCCGATGAAACGGACCGCGATCGTTGACGCGCACGATGAGCGAAGAACCGTTTTCAAGATTGGTCACCCGCACATAGCTGGGCAAGGGAAGGGTCGGATGCGCGGCGGAAAGGTGATCCGGATCGTAAATTTCGCCGTTTGCGGTCCGCCGCCCGCGAAAGGCCGGGCTGTACCAAGAAGCGACACCCTTCTTGTCGTAGTTCGGGTCTTCCTTCGGATAATAACGCTTGCCTTTGACCACATAGGGCTTACCGACCATATAGCGGCCACCACCCTTGCGAATATTCTTGCCGTAGGCGCCCCGCGTGCTCGCCTTCACGCCGTGTACAATTTCGGAAGTATATCCATTGCTGCGGTTCTTGTGCGGCGCTTGAGTGGATGTACAGGTAGCACAGCTGGCGCAGACCATCGTAATCGCCAGCCATCGCAAGCCTTTGACAGCCGCCCTTACATCAATAACCATCCGTCCAACGCCGGCGACAGCCACCCGTGCATCTGCCGCAAGTCTCGACACGAACGCTCATATCGGCCAGGCGCTCGCAGTCCGCTGTGCATCGGGTCGAGGGACAGACGGAATTCCAGCGGAGGCACTTGTCGATGCATTGCTGCAGTCTGGGGTCGGGCCATTAATTCGCTCCTTCCGTGAATAATTGTAGAATCGGACCTGATGCTAAAAGTTCCATTAGGGCGCGCGAATATACGCAACCCTTCTATTTGGGCTGGCCGCTGACAACGCTACGGCGGACCGCCGACCCGGGGCAGTAGCAGGCCTGCCCGCCTCACCTCGGCGCACCGAGCGGTCGCCGTGCATGGCGCTGGACTGGATCGTCGGATGGAACGGCTGAACTAGCAAGCTGCGGGCGATGACCGGATGGCTTGGAATTTAAATTGGTCGACGTTTGGTTTTAAATTGGACGGGACATCGCCCGCACGCGCTTGTTGACCACCAAGCCTTCGGGTCTCTCTTCGGCATAAGTCGGCAGGTTCGGGATAGGCCTACAAGCGGAACCGATCGGTAGCTGCGGCGTTGGGACTAGTGTTTGACTGACACAAAAAAGTCGGAACCGCAGGTCATGGCCCCCCGGGATTGTGCGCGAGCGGGCACGCCGCTCGACCGACTTTGATGCGGGCGATACGCGCAACTGGCGCGGGGACCTCCCAACAAGACGAAGGAAGATCATGTCGATTCGATCCAAACTTTTCGCAACAGTGGCCTTGCCCGTTTTCGCCGTATCATTCGCGATTCAGCCGGCGCTGGCCGACAGCCTGATGGCGCCGTTTCAGGTAGCGCAGGAAGGGGCCGACCAGCAGTCGCCTGAGGACCTGCTGCTGCTCAAGAAGCGCAAGAAGCAGCATGCCGCCGAGGAAGGGCAGACAGAACAGCAACAACCGCAGGCCGAAGAGCCGCAGCGACAGGTAGAAGAGCCGGTGCGCAAGAAGCGCAAACAGCAGGCCGAAGAACAGCAGCCCGCCGTAGGGGAAGGTGCTCCGCAGCAGGCTGAGGAGCAACAAACTCCTGTGCGCAAGAAGCGCAAGCAGCAAGCCGAAGAGCAGCCCGCCGTAGAGGAAAGCACACCGCAGCAGGCCGAGGAACAGCAGGTGCCGGTGCGTAAGAAGCGCAAGCAGCAGGCGGACGGACAGCAGCCCGCCGTAGAGGAAGGCGCTCCGCAGCAGGCTGAGGAGCCACAAACTCCTGTGCGCAAGAAGCGCAAGCAGCAAGCCGAAGAACAGCAGCCCGCCGTAAAGGAAGGCGCTCCGCAGCAGGCTGAGGAGCAACAAACTCCTGCGCGCAAGAAGCGCAAGCAGCAGGTCGAAGAACAACAGCCCGCCGTAGAAGAAGGGGCTCCGCAGCAGGCTGAGGAGCAACAAATTCCTGTGCGCAAGAAGCGCAAGGAGCAGGTCGAAGAACAGCAGCCTGCCGTAGAGGAAGGCACCCCACAGCAGGCCGGGGAGCAGCAGATACCTGCGCCCAAGAAGCGCAAACAACAGGCGGAAGGACAGCAGCCCGTTCCGGGGTCCGAACAACCCGCAACGGCGGAGCAGCTCCAGGGTGAAGCGCCTCGGGCCAGGTCCGCTCCGATCGTCGTCGACAGGCGCACGAAGGAAGAGAAGCGCAAGATAGCACAGGATCCGGCGGCGACCGATGAGACCGTAGTGCTTCCGGTCGATAACGGCGCGGCTGTGCTCGACAGCGACAAGGACGCCGACAATGCCGGTGGCAACCGGGGGCGCGAGGCTCGGCGCAAGCAGCGCGAAGAGCTGCGCGTCCAGGAGCAGAACATAGCGCCGCCGACCGACGACGCCGCGGCCCAGGCGGAGATTCCAGCCGAAGTGCGGCAGGCGGCCCCGCAGAGGATCGAGGCCGCGATCAAGGAAGAAGGCCAACGCGTCGAAGCGGCGCCAATCTTCGCGGTCCCGGAGACGACGAACATCGTCAATAACACGGTCATCAACAACACGGTGATCAACAACACCACGAACAATGATGTGACCGAGGTGCAGGTGGTCGAGAGGATCGACGATCGCGTCGTCCTCGGCGTCGGCGACCAGTTCTTCGTGCGTGGCGACGATCGGCCAAGGCTCCGCCGCGATTCGGAGGAGACCTACTACGATCAGTTGGCGCGCGGCCGCGTTCGTGAAACGATCGTCCGCCCGGGCGGCTATCGCATCGCCACGGTCTACGACCGGTACGGCAACATCCTGCAGCGGTCGCGCGTCGACAGCGACGGCAACGAGTATGTGCTGATGTACGCGCCGGAATATCAGGAGGAACGACGTCCGGGGATCGTCGACGTCGGCTACGACCTGCCGCCGATGCGCCTGGCGATTCCGGTCGACGACTACATCGTCGATTACGCGGAGGAACCGGATCGGGACTACTACCAATTCCTGTCCGAGCCACCGGTCGAACGCGTCGAACGGGTCTATACGATCGATGAGGTCCGCAATTCGGCCCGTCTCCGTGACAAGGTCCGGCGCATCGATCTCGATACGATCCACTTCGTGACGGCTAGTGCCGAAGTGTCGATGTCGCAGGCCAAGACACTGCGCAAGGTTGCGGACGCGATGCAGAAGGTTCTCGACAAGGATCCCGGTGAGACCTTCTTCATCGAGGGGCACACGGACGCTGTCGGTTCCGACCGCTCGAACCTGGTACTCTCCGATGAGCGTGCCGAGTCCGTCGCAGTCCTCCTGACCGAGGTCTATGGCATCCCGGCGGAAAACCTGGTCACCCAAGGCTATGGTGAGCGCTTCCTGAAGATCCGCACGCAAGAGCCCGAGGAGGAGAACCGCCGCGTGACCATCCGCCGCGTGACGCCGCTGGTGCGCCCGGTCGCCCAGCGGTAACGGAAATCTGACGCGCCATGACATCGAAGGCTCTTCACGAGAGCTAACTGCCTCGAAAGAAGGTCTCAGCGGCTTTTGTTGTCACTGAGACCTTGGAGATTGTGGCGTGTTCCAGCGGTATTTTCTCAAAACGCATAGCATCTGGATTAGTCCCGGCGCTGCGGAAGGCATCGACGAAAACGACAGCGGTTAGTGTTGAATCCCGAAGGCTTGCTGTCCTGAATTCGACGTGTTGGGGCAACTCGCCTGCAGAACCAGTTGAGATTTGCGTGCGTCGACCGCCGTTGGCAGAGAGCTCTGTGGCGCACAAAGAAAAGGCCGCTTCGTTCCGTCACACGCTCTAACGAGCATTGGTCTCCGACTGCAATGCAAGGCTCAGAGCGGAGACGAACACGCGCACTTTGGGCAGGACGTTCCTGGTGGTCGGGTAGACTGCCCAGATCCCAATTTCTTCAGGAGTGGCGTCATCGAGGACCACGCGCTGCAGCCGCCCTTCGAGTACGTCATCGGCGATCGCCCATTCGGAAAGCAGGGTGATCCCAGCCCCGGCGACACAAGCAGATTGGCATCCAGCGATGCTGCTCGAAGAAAACCGAGAGCCTATGCGAACATGGGTTTCGGAGCCACTGGCGACGAAAGTCCAATGCGTGACTCCTGTCATAGGAAGGCAATCATGGTGAGCGAGGTCATCGATGGAACGCGGCATCCCACGCCGCTCAAGATAGCCCGGCGAGGCAACAAGCGTTCGTGGGTTATCCGCAAGTTTTTGTGCGATCAGGCTGCTGTCCTTTAGACGCGCGATGCGGATTGCCAAATCGGTTCCGGTAGCCGTCAGGTCAGGCAGGCGGTCATTCATATCCAGGGCAATCTGCAGTTCTGGATTAGCCGCAAGGATAGCTGGGACCAGCGGAGTCACAATCTTCACGCCAAATACGATTGGCACCGAGACGCGAAGAAGCCCCGCTGCGCCAAGCGTGTCCGCGCGAACCTGTGCGCGGCCTTGATGTTCATTTTCAATGATGGCCTGAGCGTACGGAAGGAAAGTTTCACCTTCGGGCGTCAGCGACAGTGACCGAGTCGTCCGGTGAAGCAAACGCACGCCAAGCGTTGCTTCCAGCGCGGAGAGGCGCCGTGTCGCCGCCATCGGCATTAAACCAAGACGGCGCCCTGCCTCGGATATGCTTCCGGAAGAAACAGCGCCCACGAAGACCTCGATGTCGTCAGTGTTCATTATAACGGGTTTCGATAAACAGGCTCAACATTAGCCAATACTACAACGGAAGGCGATGCAAAGCTACATCTGTCGCGATCTCATAGCTTGAAAGGCTCCGGAAATGACAATCACGACCGTGAATGCAAAAACGCCTACGGGATTGAGTAGAGTTGGCTTGCTCGCCATGGCCACCGCCAGCGGCATCGCTGTCGCCAACATCTATTACAATCAGCCGATGCTAGGCATCATCGAGGCCGATTTTCCCGGCCAGTCCGCAACCGCTCTAGTACCGACCGCCACCCAGTTGGGATACGCTCTCGGTCTCTTCCTTCTTCTGCCTCTTGGCGATCTGGTCCACCGACGCAAGCTCATCATTGGACAGTTTCTGATCCTTGCCATCGCCCTGTCCCTAGCCGCTGTTTCCTCGTCCGCGTGGATATTGGTCGCTAGTTCCCTTCTGGTTGGAGCAAGCTCGACGGTAGCGCAACAGATCGTTCCCTTCGCGGCTTCATTGGCACCTGCTGACAAGCGCGGGGCGACCATCGGAACCGTGATGGCGGGCGTCCTGTCGGGCATTTTGTTCAGCCGAACCCTATCTGGTTTTGTCGGCGAACATGCCGGCTGGCGCGAGATGTTCTGGATTGGCGTGCCGATGGCCTTGGTGGCCGCCGCGATGATGTTCGCGACGCTTCCAGATCATGCTCCCACGTCTCGTTTGCATTACCGCAACGCGATCAAATCGCTGGGGCACCTCTGGACACATGAGCCATCTCTTCGGACAGCGACCCTCGTACAAGCCGCCCTCTTCGCTTCGTTCACCGCGTTCTGGACCATACTTGCGCTATATCTTCAGGGCCCGAGCTTCGGCCTTGGTGCCGATATTGCCGGGCTTTTCGGTATCGTGGGAGCGGTCGGCGTTTTCGCTGCTCCGGTAGCGGGTCACATTGCCGACAAGCGTGGACCGCATTTCGTTGTTTGGCTTGGCGCGGCCTTGACTGTCGTGTCCTGGATTATCTTTGGAGCATGGGCTTCGATCGTGGCTCTCATCATGGGCGTCATCGTCCTCGACTTCGGCATTCAGGGCGCATTGGTCTCCAATCAACACATTATATATGCACTCAATCCGGATGCACGAAGCCGCCTGAACACGATCTTCATGACTGGAATGTTTCTTGGCGGCGCGACGGGATCGGCACTTGCTTCAGTTGCCTGGCAAAATGGCTCTTGGCTCGGTGTGAGCCTCGTGGGCGGTGTCTTGCCGCTACTCGCTTTGGCCGTAAAAGCGCTTGGTCGCTCACCTCAATTGTAAGATCAAAATCAACGTTGTGCGAGCATCAACGCGGGAGGATGGTGCTCATCGCCCTCCATATTATTTCAAAGGATGCAATGGAATCGAAACGATTGCTGCAATTGTTGTCACTCCGGATTGGTGGCAATTTCCCTTCGTCAGACGAACACAGCGTCGCTGAGGGCAAAAGACAAAGATCGCAGGGCGCGAATATGACTGACAAATTTCTTCCCATGACGCGCCGCGGCGCGCTGCTTTCCGGAGCGGCTGCCGCCGCCACCATGGCACTCTCCACATCATTCAGCTTTGCAGGCAACGCTGCTGCTTCCACCGCCAACTCAATCGAAGGGGACAATGCAATGAGCACCATCACCACCAAGGACGGCGTCGAAATCTTCTACAAGGACTGGGGCCCGAAGGATGCGCAGCCGATCGTATTCCACCACGGCTGGCCGCTGTCGTCGGACGATTGGGATGCCCAGATGCTGTTCTTCCTCGCCAACGGCTACCGCGTCGTTGCCCATGACCGCCGGGGCCACGGCCGTTCGGCGCAGGTTTCCGACGGTCACGATATGGATCATTACGCCGCAGACGCCTTTGCGGTCGTCGAAGCCCTCGACCTGAAGAACGCCGTTCATATCGGCCACTCCACCGGTGGCGGCGAAGTCGCCCGCTATGTCGCAAAGCATGGCGAACCATCCGGCCGCGTCGCCAAGGCCATCCTCGTCTCCGCCGTTCCGCCGCTGATGCTGAAGACTGAAATCAATCCTGAAGGCCTGCCGATGGAAGTGTTCGACGGCTTCCGCTCGGCGCTCGCCGCTAACCGCGCGCAGTTCTTCCGCGACGTCCCGGCCGGTCCCTTCTATGGCTTCAACCGTGACGGTGCGAAAGTCCAGGAAGGCGTGATCCAGAATTGGTGGCGTCAGGGGATGATGGGTGGCGCGAAGGCTCATTACGACGGCATCAAGGCTTTCTCCGAGACCGATCAGACCGAGGACTTGAAGGCGATCACTGTTCCGACTCTCGTCCTGCATGGCGAGGACGACCAGATCGTACCGATCGCTGACTCGGCGCTGAAGGCGGTCAAGCTTCTGAAGAACGGCACGCTCAAGACCTATCCGGGCTTCTCGCACGGCATGCTGACCGTGAATGCCGACGTCTTGAACGCTGACCTTCTCGCCTTCGTTCTGTCATGATGTAGAAGTTGCGGCCGCGGCAAAACTTGCCGCGGCCGCACCCACTTAATCCTATAAAACGCGTCAGATTCCATACTGCGAGGGGCCTCGCACGCGGGGTCATGAACCCATACCTCAGTCTAGCATCACCATCTGACCTGCCGCCTGCTCCTCGAAGAATTTCGAGAAAGACGCAATGCGGGGCGGCAATGCCTGATAGGGCGGGTAATAAAGCGTCAGCCACAGATCGGGCGGCGCCCATCCACGCAGGACGTGAACCAAGCGGCCTGTTTTCAAATGTTCCGAGACATGAAATCCAGGCAGCATCGCCACTCCGGCACCATCAGCTGCCATGTCAGCCAGAACCTCACCGTTGTTGGCACTGAACGCCCGGCCCGCCGAGATCGTTATGCTCGATCCGCCGTCCGACAAAACCCAGTTTTCCCGCCGGCTTTCGCCGCTATAGGCGAGGCAATCGTCGGGCGTCAGTTCGCTGGGATGCTGTATATCGACAAACCGGCTTCCGGGTGCGGCAACGAGAATGCGCGGCACGACCCGGATCTTGCGCCAGATGGTGAACTTATCCGATGGCTGCGAGGAAATGCGGATCGCAAGGTCGTAGTCGTCGTCGACGATGTTCACCAGACCGTCAGATAGCGAGATTTCAAAGCTCATTTTTGGATAGAGCTCCCTGAAGCCCGATAGGATCGGCGGGAGCACGGCCTTGCCGAACCAGGTCGGCGCGCTGATGCGCAACCGTCCCTGATCAGCCTTGTGCGCATTCATGACATCCCGCCGTGCATCTTCAAGCGTCTTCACGGCCGGCTGGATCTGCGCGGCGAAAATCGCTCCGTCAGTTGTCAGCGAAACCTGCCTTGTCGTGCGCACGAAGAGCTGCACGCCAAGTTCGGCCTCCAGCGCAGCGATGGCACGGGTCACGGCTGCCGGCGTCATGTCAAGTTCGCGGGCGACCTGAGCGAAGTTACGTTTTTCGGCGGCGAGTAGGAAGGTTCGGAGGGCTTTGTAGTCGTTCATCTCGATTATTTCAAAAATAGCAATTCAATCGGAAGAAATATTGCAATTCCGCGAATCCATCAACCCGGTTACATCTTTCTCCATCGAAACGGACAAAGCCAACGAAGAAAGGCACCGGCCATGATCAAGGATATCAAGGGACTGCATCACGTTACCTCGATGGCGTCGGATGCGCGCGAAAACAACAAGTTTTTCACCGACGCCCTCGGACTGCGCCGCGTGAAGAAGACCGTCAACTTCGACGATCCCAGTGTCTATCACCTCTATTATGGTGACGAGAACGGGACGCCCGGCACGGTCATGACCTACTTTCCGTTCCAGAATATGATGATTGGCCGCCCAGGTGTGGGCGAGGTGGGCGAGACCCAGTTCTCCATCCCCAAGGGCTCGCTCGGCTTCTGGAAGGATCGCCTAGTTGCCAAGGGCGTCGGTGGATTGGAAACAGACGCAGCGTTCGGCGCCAACCGCCTCCGTTTCATCGGACCTGATGGCGACGGGCTCGCCCTGGTCGAAACGGCCGATGACACCCGTGCCCCCTGGATCGCGGAGGGCATCTCAGACCAGACGGCCATTCGCGGCTTTGCCGGCGCCCGCTTCAACCTGCATGATACGGCGGCCACGGAGGAACTGCTTGGTTTCATGGGCTACCAGCGTGCCGAGACCGAAGGCGACGTGACCCGCTTTATCATCCCTGGCGGCAACGGTGCCGATACGATCGATCTAGCAGCGCTTCCGAAAACACCGTTTGCCCGCCAAGGTGCCGGCTCGGTCCACCATATTGCCTTTGCCGTCGACAACCGCGAGAAGCAGCTCGAAGTGCGCAAGGCGCTGATGGATACCGGCTACCAGGTGACTCCGGTCATCGACCGAGATTACTTCTGGGCGATCTATTTCCGGACCCCGGGTGGGATCCTGTTCGAAATTGCGACCAACGAGCCCGGCTTCGATCGTGATGAAGACACCGCACATCTCGGCGAAGCGCTCAAGCTTCCGAACCGATATGAAGCCTTCCGTGACCAGATCGAAGAAAACCTGGTTCCGCTTGCCGCATAGGATCCGATCTGAACCGGTCCCCTGATCAACACACATCTTCACTTTCGAGACGGCTGCCTGAGCCAGGCAGTCGACCGCCGAAGGCTTATCAATTTCAAACGCCACACCGCACCAGACATCAAAGGGAGAACTAAAATGTCCAAGCTCGAAGTCCTGACCCCCGTCAACAGCCAGCTCATTTTCATCGACCAGCAGCCGCAGATGGCATTCGGTGTCCAGTCGATCGATCGGCAAGTGCTGAAGAACAACGTCGTGGGCCTCGCCAAGGCCGCCAAGGTCTTCGATATTCCGACGACGATCACCACCGTCGAGACCGAATCCTTCTCCGGCCACACCTATCCCGAACTGCTCGCCGTCTTCCCGGAAAACGACATCCTCGAGCGCACTTCGATGAACTCCTGGGACGATCAGAACGTCCGCGATGCGCTGGCGAAGAATGCTGCCAACGGCCGCAAGAAGATTGTCGTGTCAGGTCTGTGGACCGAAGTCTGCAACACGACCTTCGCACTCTCGGCTCTCCGCGATGTTCCGGACTACGAGATCTACATGGTTGCCGATGCTTCCGGCGGCACTTCGGCCGACGCACACAAATACGCAATGGACCGCATGGTTCAAGCCGGCGTCATTCCGGTGACCTGGCAGCAGGTCCTCCTTGAGTGGCAGCGCGACTGGGCGCGGAAGGAAACCTATGACGCCGTCACCACGCTGTTGAAGGAGCATTCCGGCGCCTACGGCATGGGCATCGATTATGCCTACACCATGGTCCACAAGGCCGCTGAACGCGTCACGCACGGCAAGCGGATTGGCCCGAACCCGGCAAAGTAACCCAGCAAGAACAGCCGCTCCGCCAGGACAAGCCCGTCGGAGCGGCAATCTCATCTCAGCGAGGACGAATTCCATGAAACTCTATCTCATGTCCATCGGTGCCGGCTTGCTGGTCGGCATTGTCTATAGCCTCCTCAATGTGCGTTCGCCGGCCCCGCCGGTTGTCGCCCTGGTTGGCCTTCTTGGCATCCTCGTTGGCGAGCAGCTTGTGCCTTTTGCCAGAACGCTGTGGAGCAAGGAGCCCGCCGCCGTTTCCTGGATCAACCAGATCAAGCCGCAAATGTTCGGTCATATGCCGAAGGGTGGGAACCAAAATGACCTCGCTGCGGCTCGTCAGGTCCAGGTCAAGTCTGATAGCTGACCGCCAAGAGGAGAGTAGCATTGCGGTTCGCGGCGACACCTAGCCATTGCCCAATATCCAGGGACCGCTCACCAAACGGCGCGATGGCCGAGATAGGTCGCTACGACTTTGCCGTCCTCGATGTCGAGCGCGGCCCCACTGTAGTTTGCTGCCGGCTCCGCAACGCAGCGAGCCTGTCAGGCAGAGGGGAACCTGAAGACGAGGGCCTATCGCGACGTCGCTGGCATCTGGACGGCTACGGCCCCTCGGGTCGCTGATCTCAGGTGAATTGAATTGCGGGTATGTCGTTCGCAACCACAGGCATTCCGACTTTGGCCTCTCCATGAAAAGCTTTCCACCAGTTCAATTAGAAGCCGCCGCGAGGGATCACCTTTTATCGCGCGGTGACGGAGGAGAGGGCAAATTGCGGTGACGGAGACGGAGTTTCAGGAACTACCCTTTTCGCGCAGCAAGGTTGAATTGTCCGCCCGTTCGAGCTTAGCGAGGTGTTCCGCGCAGATTGTTTTGACCGGATCGTAGAGAACGGAAGTTCGAGCGGTCAGCCATGCCATTGCCTCCTCGCTGATCTCGTAGTGTCCCGAGTAGCGGGCTTTCACATACGCCTCATTCAGCGTGTTGAACCATGACTGCGATGTTGATCCCGAGGTCAGGCGTCCGTCAGGCGCACATCCTGACCCTCAGCCAAAGGGACCCATTGCCCCGACCGCGATCATTTTGGAGCGGTCAACATGACCAGGACAATTGCGGTGAGAAACGGGCTGATAGACAGCAGCGCAATGATGTACGTCCCGGCAAACAATACATCGATCGCCAGGTGGCTCGCGCCCATCGAGCGCTACTTGAGAGAGGTTCGGTCGGTCTCGCCGGAGTTCTGAAACTCCAACACGGCGTTCCGAGGAGGGGCCCACCCCTTCACAAGGGCCCCTGTAACGACGCTTGCCATGCAGATGCTAACCAATCGAATTAACTCGCCGATCTCTTGGCGAGATGGTTCACCAACCGTGCTGCTTCCTCAGCAACCCCAGGTATAACTCCCGACTTCCGAGTCGAGGCAAAATCGAGGCCGGAAAAATACAGTCCGGGAACGAATCCGATCCCCTCCTCGTGAATAGGCTGGCCGTCGTCGTCGATGGTGTCCGGGACTTTGATCCACCGGAAATCGCCTCTGAAGCCTGTGCCCAGATTACCGACGCTATGCCGCTCGTCGCCAATTCGATTGAGCGGATCGGTGGATCGGCGAGGCGTGGGGCGATCACCTCGGCAGGATCATCCTCGGCAGGCGGCGCGTTCAGCCCGGCGCGCCCGATGTAAGCGTCAATAAGGCGCTTGACGTTGGCTGAGCTCTCGTCGGCAAAACGCATGTGCTCATCCAGGTTGTCGCCGAATACCAGGCTGCCATTCGTCATACCCAAGAAGCGACCGAGCAACACGACCCCCTGGGCGCTCAGCGATTGCAGGCTGATGGTGTGGGTGGTACCAAGCAAGCCTCGCGGCGGCAGCTTCCCCGATGGCAGGATGATTTCCCTGCGCGGTACGTCGAAATAGCCGGACAGGGTCATCCAATTGAAGATGTCGCCGCCGCGATAATAGCGGACCAGACGGCCGACTCGGCTCGTCGCCAGAAAGACCGAGCGTCCCGCGAGTGCCAAGTCCTCGGCAATCTGGTCGCCCGATTGACCGCTGCCGACTACAAGAACAGCACCTTGTTCCAACTCGGCTGCATTGCGATAGGCCGAGGAATCGAGTTGGCGGACCGTTGCCGGCAGTTCCGCCGACTCAGGCGACCGTTTCGGACAGTTCAGGCTACCGCTCGCGACGACGACGTTGCGGGCCTGAAAGACACCACGCGGTGTCGTCACAAGAAAGAGTTCGTCATCTCGGGACAGTTCCTCTGCTGGAGTCCCGGTTATCACCGGCAATTGGTGCCGCTCAACATACTTCTCGAGATAAGCGACAAATTGATGCTGTGTGCTGGCACCCCAGGGATCAGGCACGTCATGGGAATCACCGGGCAGCAGCGAGCGAATGTTAGGCGAGTTCAGACGGAAGGAATCCCAGCGCTGGGTCCGCCAGGTTTCTCCGATGCAGCCTCGCTCAAGCACCTGATGATCGCGACCTTGCTGCTTGAGTAAATAACTGATCCCAAGCCCGGCCGAGCCCGCTCCGACGACAACCACGTCAAGTATCCCCGCCATGGCACATCCTCCCAACAAGACGGCATCGTAGGAATCGAAGCGCGACGGCCCCGGATCAACGTTCAGGCGGACCTGCTGGCGGTGCCGCCATCTGCCTGGTCCTGGATGACGGTAACATGGATTCGATCAACTCTAAGGAGAAAGGCGTTGTTCGTTTGTGTGCCCGCAGGCCAGCAGCATCCCCAAGTCTCAACGACTGAATGCGGGAAAGCGCGCCGTTATCCCATGCTCGTTCCTGGGAGCAGACCCGAGGCTACGCCCTCAGCAAGGAAAGAAGTTTCACTGCCTGGCAGAGCTGTCGGATGAGATGATCGATGAGGCCCTCGAAATCGCTGTCGATGCGCCCTCGAACAACACGCTTCGCTCGATTTGGAACTTCGGTGGCAGGACGCTATATGCCAGGGGAATCCCTGCTAAACGGTCCAACGCCTTAACGTGCAACCGCTTCGGATGCGACGGCTGGTAGTGCCGTCATTTCAAGGCCCGCCGCGGTGGCGATCATGCTCACTGTGCGTCGCCGAATTGTGCGTGACCAATCTAGCGCTCTGCAGCTCAACGCTCGTCTAACGCCAAGTTTTTTGAGATATTGAGTATGGCAGGTCACCCGATCTGCCCAGTTGAGGGAGGATGTCATGCCACTGTTCATAACCACAGGGTGCTATACAACCACGTCAGCGAAGGGAATGATTGACAGTCCATCGGACCGAGAAAAGGCGGCCCGTGGCATCATGGAAGCAGCGGGCGGGAAACTGCATTCTTTCTACGTTACGACGGGTGAAACCGACTGGATGGCAATCACGGAATTCGACGATGGCGCTGACGTGGTCCCCGCACTTCTCGTTGTCAGCGCATCGGGAGCTGTATCGAATGTAAAAACCGTGCGAGCCTACACGGGCGCGGAATTCCAGGCTGCGCAAGAGAAGGCGGGCAAAATCGCATCTTCCTATGGGCCCCCAGCAAAATAAGCAGGCCGCTGGTTGAAACGTTTTTGGCAGCGGAACCTCCGCTGCCAGAAACGAGGTGCATTTTCCCCAATGTAGACGCACGTTCCTCCCCGCCACAGTACATTGCCGCGCTTTGGTGTTTTGTACTTGGCGACAACGTTCACGTGCTCGCTCGCGATGGTGACTGGCACGCCCTAGCCATATTCGCATGTTCCGCCCGGACAGGGAGCGGATTATCGAAGCCATGCACCCTTATCGCCATCAGTCGCCCCCTGGATGTCATCTTCGGATGCGGAGAGCTGATACGCACGATCCTTCTGAGCTGCGCGTAAGCGACCGCCCACTGACCAGCAGTGATATAGCGCAGGGCGGTGATGAGAGGCGACGACGCGCGGGACAGGAGGTATGTCTCCGGGCTCGTCCGAAATCTGTGCCTACCTGTTTTTGAACTGATGTCGCTATCCCCGATCTGTCGCACACACGGCTTGGCGCTGGATCCTTCGATTGTCTGCTGCAGCGTCTCATGAAGCGAAAGCGGTCGATCGCCGAGCGAGTTCTTTGGCCAGCCGAGACCACCGAGAGCGAGACAAAGATGCTTTATTACGCGGTGGTGGCGGCCTCAGACGTCGAGCTTGAGACAGTCTTTCGTGAACTCATGCACTGAGCGGACAAACATCTAGCAACCGGCCTGGCCACAACAGCTAAGATCGCAGCTCTCGGCGTGACGCGGACCCGGCAGTCTACGGCGCAACCTTTCAATTCGCACGGCAAAAACGGCCAGCGCCCAGCGTTGACCGTTGACGCTGCACTCAGTCACATGTACCGATTGACACACTGTTTACCGATCGGTACAGTGAAAGAGATCTGGAGATCATGACCATGACTGAACAACGCCCACCACTGCCCCCTTTCACCCGCGAATCGGCAGCGGCCAAAGTCCGAGCTGCAGAGGACGGATGGAACAGTTGCGATCCGCACCGCGTGTCCCTCGCCTACAGCGTCGACAGCTATTGGCGTAACCGCGCGGAATTTGTCCAAGGACGCGAACGTATCGTCGAGTTCCTGGCGAGGAAGTGGACAAAAGAACTCGAATACCGGCTGATCAAGGAGCTGTGGGCTCATGACGGCGACCGCATCGGGGTGCGCTTCGCCTACGAGTACCGCGACGACTCCGGGAACTGGTACCGGGCATACGGCAACGAAAACTGGGAGTTCGACGAAAACGGGCTGATGCACCACCGTTATGCCTGCATCAATGATCTGCCGATCGAAGAATCTGAACGCAAATTCTTCTGGGATCGGTCTGGGCCCAGGCCAGCGGACCACCCGGGACTTTCCGAATTGGGACTGTAGCACATGCCAAAGATCGTCGCCGAGCGCTCGGACGTAATCCCATCCCTCGCCGAGATCTTTCGGGAGTATGGCTTCGACGGTGCAAGCCTATCGACCATCACCGAAAAGACCGGCCTCGGAAAGGGAAGCCTTTATCACTTCTTTCCCGGCGGGAAGGAAGAGATGGCCGCAGCCGTGCTCGGCGAGATCGACGAATGGTTCGCGACGCAGGTCTTCGAGCCGCTAAGGAGCGCGGACGATCCGCGTTCCGCAATCACCAGCATGTGTAGCTCGGTTGCCGGCTACTTTCGCTCCGGCCGCCGTGTATGCCTCATTGGCGCGTTTGCACTGGACAACGTCCGGAACCGCTTCAGCGATCGGGTCAGGGATTACTTTGCCGAGTGGCGTGGTGCGCTCGCCTCTGCTCTTGAGAGGGCCGGATGCCCTGAACGTGACGCCCTTGCGCTTGCCGAGGAGACAGTAGTTGCCGTCCAGGGGGCCTTGGTGCTCGCCAGGGCGCTCGACGAACCGGAAGTCTTCGAACGAACCCTAGAGCGAATCCAGTCCCGGCTTATTGCGGCGACCGGTGGAGACGAGCAAAGATGAGGGATCGCAAAACAAACTCCGTCGTGCTCGCACCATGGCGGCTCAAGCGCGCCGTAGAGTTCATCGAAATGAACCTAGCGACCCCGCTTCAACTCGTAGACATCGCGCGCGCCGCGGGCCTCAGCCCCATGCATTTCGCTGCCGGCTTCCGGTTCGCGACAGGCCGGAGCCCGCATGCCTATCTGCGCGACCGTCGAATAGAGCGCGCGAAAACGAAATTGTTGAGCGACGACCTGAGCATCGACGAAATTGCGATTGATGTCGGCTTTCGTTCACAGACCCATTTTATCACAGTGTTCCGACGTCAAACGGGGCATCCACCCGCACGCTGGCGGCGTTGCAGCGCTTGCATCGGCGAGCCGTCCGAAGTTGTATGGCGGATGTCTCAGTAAGTGGCACACATACGAACTGCGCTCCGGTTATCGCTGCTCCAGTCTCGACATCAGCTCTCGCGCTGCGACAAGATCTGCTGTGACGGCTCATTCCATGAACCTCGAGCAGACGTCAGCGAGCGCTTTGCTCCATCAAATGCCGGGACTAAACATCTCGCTTCCTTGCAGAGCTTCCAGGCTCTGCTCGACCTCAACGCGCAGCGCGCTAACGAACGATAGGTGCTCGCATGATGAGCCAGAAACGAATCTTCGGCCTCTCCACGGTCGCAACACTCCTGCTCGGCGCGGGCGTGGCGCTCTATGCCGAGCCGGGCGTTGCGGTCTCCAATCCAACGCAGGCCGGATCGACGACGGGCCGGATCAGCGATCCGGCCCCGCAACGGTTCGAGGTTGCTCAGGCCCAGACCGGCGGCGGCTCGACGCTGCCGGGCGGTGCATCCTCGCTCAACGAGATTCGCGCTTCCCCAAAGAACAATATCGTTTCGACGACATGTGGCGTAGAACTTAGCCTACAGCGTCTCTGTTCGGCCGGCGGGACAAGGTACGAGCAGCGAAGTCGATAGCGAACCAAGGTCCTGCACGGGATAAGAAATTTTGAGAATGCTTACGCGCCTTTTCCAAAGGTTTCTCATCTTCTGTCTGGGGGCAGTTAGCGTTTGGCTGATCGTCTTTGTCGTTTTTGACACTGCGGACCACAGACTTCCCTGGATCCTGGCGGTAGGTCTTACCTATGGGCTTGCTGCCTACGTCATTTTGCCAAACGTGGTCCGAATGGGCTTAAAGATTCTCCACCGGAGACTCATCCCTAGATACACCATCACTGGCGACGGCTTGCCCGGCGATCCAGTGAATCTCGTGCTGATAGGCACTCTTCAACAACTTTGCGATGCGTTTGCAACAGCGGGCTGGTCAACAGCCGACAGTTTGGGGGTTGCAAGCTCGTGGCGAATGGTACGAGCGTTTCTGCTCAACACTCCGTATCCGACGGCTCCTTTCAGCACGCTCTATCTCTTCGGACGAAAGCAGGACATAGGTTTCCAGCAGCCCATCGACAACAGTCCGCGCAAGCGCCACCATATCCGCTTCTGGGCGCTGAGCACCGCCCATACGGGCGACGATATCACAGCAGCAAGCTTCTGGCTGAATACGGATAGGCCATCGACTGATCAGCGCGTCTTGTGGGTTGGGGCGGGCACCAGAGATACTGGATTATCGCTGACCAAACTGACGCTCCAAGTGACACACGCTACCGATTCAGATACGAATGTTGAACGAGATCACATAGTCACCCAGTTGAAGTCAAAGCGGGTGATCGGGGATGTCGTCTTGCATCAATCCGGCTCACGTCTACAGACCGGAAAGGTCAACCATTACATTACCGATGGTGAGATCGCCTTCGCCAGCTTGATGGATAATTGACAAGGAGGATCCTTACCTGCTCTACCCTCCTTGGATCCGAGGATCGATGCGCTGAGATCAGCAAAGTCCGGCAGAACTCGAAACAAGACTGCGCAGGGGTCCCATGAGAATTGTGCAACCAGCTACATTCTGGATTGCGGTTTCCGCAGTCGCCTTGGTTGCGCTAGTGCTTTTGCGCGAAATCCTGCTGCCATTTGTTGTTGGCGCATTGCTCGCCTATCTTCTCGTTCCCGCAGTCGACAGGTTAGAGCGGTTCGGGATCAATCGAAGTTTTGCAGCACTAGCCGTCATCTTGCCGCTGATCGTGGGTATTATCGCGGTCATGCTGGTTATGTTCCCGGTTATCATTGGTGAGCTGAGATTTTTTATTGATGAATTTCCCCGCTACATCACGCGTCTGCAATCCCTTATGACCGAAGCAAGCGGCCGCTGGATGCATGACATCATGGGTGAGAATCTTCACATCGAGCAATCTTCCGTCGACGTCGTGAGGGCGATGGGCAGCAAATGGCTCGACGGTTTCCTCAGTTCGCTGTGGTCGAGCGGACGAGCATTGATTTCCCTTCTTTCGCTCCTCGTTGTCACTCCAATCATCGCCATCTATCTCGCCATTGACTGGCACCGAATGATTGCGACAATTGATGGCTGGCTTGCTCCGGAGTACCGCGATGATGGTCGGGCGCTCGGGCGCGAAATCCACGATACTGTTGCCGGGTTCGTGCGCGGTCAGGTTGCCATCTGTCTCATTCTTGCCGTTCTTTATACGGCAGCGTTGAAGCTGACCGGACTCAACCATGCCATTTTGATTGGTATAGCTGCAGGCCTCATCAGTTTCGTTCCCTACCTTGGGGCAGCCACCGGTATCTTGATATCGGTATGCGTTGCGGTGGACCAGTTCTGGCCCAATTGGGCACCTGTCGCTGTTGTGGGGGGCATCTTCATTGTCGGTGAAATGCTTGCCGACTATGTTCTGTCCCCGCGCCTCATCGGCCGGCGCGTCAACCTCAATCCAGTCTGGATGATGTTTGCGCTATTCGCCTTCGGGTGGTTATTCGGCTTCATCGGTGTCTTGCTGGCGATACCTATTGCAGCTTCGCTGGGTGTGGTCCTGCGCTTCGCGAGACGGAAATCACTAGCAAGCGCAGGTCACAACGTTTTGAACAGTCCAGGTACTGAATAGTGAACCCATCACGCCGGCGACGCTTTTAGGCCAGCCTTAACAAGAGCGAGCAGCGCCACGCCCTCACCCATCAGGTCGGGTCACCATGAAATCATTCAGAGAGTCTGTCCCAAGCCGAGGACGATCCAAAAGCAGTTGCCGATTTCAGTGCAGGGATCGCAGCATATCAAGCCAAAGATCTTCCACTCGCCTTCAAAGAGTGTCGCCTGACACGCACTGCGATCTCGGGATCAGCTGCGGGGCCAACATAGGTTAGCACGATCGCGAACGCGTTCACCCACCTGCGCACGGGCCGATCCGCCCGACAACAGGCTTGCGCTGCTCACCGCCATCTTGCCGATGGCATCAATCTCGGCCTGACCCGCATGGCAGATGTTACTCCAGGCCCGACGATGCGGCAGCTTGTGCGTGGGCTCATGAACAGCACATCCGGGTCAATGCTCAAAGAAACCTGCCCCTCACGGCGATCTGGGGAAGTTAATGGTCTTGATGGCAATCTCCGGCTGCATTATTGCGCTAGTCGAAACTGTCTTCAGCCGGGCACTCAAAACATCAATCGACGATGTGCCCCTTGAAGATAGGCAGAGCGCCAAGACCGACTTAGAGGAACTTCACTCTCGCTGGTCGCTACGCCTGTTGGACTGGTCGACGGGCGCCGTAGCATGATTGCCAGTTCATCTGCCTTCATTCCGGTTAGTGGCCTAGCGCGCATCTAGGCGACGTCGCGGTTGCAGCGGTTTCAACGAAACATTTCGGGACGGTCTCGAAAGGCAATCGTTTCGCAGTGATTGCAATGGACCGTCGTGATTTCGGTCGCAAAGTCGCCGTCACACAGGGAGACGGTGAAAGGATGGATGATTTGGAACAGGTAAAATCGGTCACAGGAAAAGGTCGGCGCAAGGCGCTGTGGTTGAGCGCCGCGTTTGTGGCGGTGCTGGCTGCCGGGGCGACGGGTTACAAGATCACACTGGAGCGCGGCGTCGAGAAGCATATCACAGCGCGCGGGGGAACAGCCGGCTCCGTCCATGTGGATTATCTCGGCCGATTTCATCTGCGTGACGTGATGCTGCCGCTAAAGGACGGCCTTAGCGCAAAGATCGCCGGCATCGACGGTCGCCCAAAATTTCTCTTCCTGAATGCGGAGCTCGAGATCGCCAACCTGAGCGCCGAGCTTGCGGGCTACAAAATCGCTGTGCCGCGCGCGAGTGTCGAGCAGCCAAATTTCGACCGTCAGACGGTCGCCGAGATCTTCGCAAACAAGAGCAGCCTGTCATTGCCGGAGCGTATCCAGCGCTTCCAGGCCAATCGCATCTTCGTGCCGGAGGTCGCGATGACCAAAATCGTCGAGGGGAATGAAGACAGGATCGTCTACAGAAACATCGCGCTCGAGGATATCAGGGATGGCCGCGTAGCACGCTACAGCTCGTCCAATGCCAGCCTGGACATGCATGTGGCTGAGGCGACTGAAGACGGGAAGACGAAAAACGCGCGCATCAACGGCTCATTTGGGGCGATGACCGGTAAGGACCTTGACGTGGGCTATGCCGCACGTTTGTACACGCAAGCGGCCGGGCCACAGGACAAGCAGGCCAAGGCGCTTTACGGCCCCTTGTCGATCAAGGATGTCACTCAGACAATAGGCGAGGGCAGCTTCCAATATGATGAGTTGCGCAGCAATGGTCTTAGCATTCGTATGCCGGCTGAGCCGCTTTTGGACACGCTGGACATGCTGCGTTCGGTCAAAAACCCCGACGAATTGCCTGCTGCCGAACGAAACGCCTTTTACATGAAAGTTCTCTCCCTGCCCGATATGATTGGCCCGGGCGATATCCAATTGCTGGGGCTCAAGGTCAAAGTCCCGGGCAAAGACAGTGGCAAGCAGATCGACCTCGATGTCGAACGCACGTCACTTCACCTGAACGGTCGCGAAGTGAACGCGAGCCTCAACGGGATCTCGATGGAAGAAGGCGATGATCATTTCCGGCTCGCTGAAGCCAGCGTCAGCGGTTTTTCCTGGCACCCGACAATGGAGGGATTGAAACAACTCCTTGTTTTGAACGATGATCAGGCTCAAGAATTTGCCTATTCCGCATTGCTGCCCGAGTTCGGGACATTCCGGCTTGCCGGTCTGGATGTCGATCTGCCGAGCGGATCGGCCGACGTTGACGAGATCGCAGCGGTCGATGACGAGGCTGCGGCGCCGAGCGAGACGACGTCTGAGGATGAAGCAACCGCTGCACCGGCAATCGACGCGCCCGATCCCAGCGATAGCAGCCGAAACAGCGATGTCGCCGTTGAGGGCGCGGACGCCGGGCCCGAAGTCTCAGCGGCGCCGGTTGACGCGGACAAGGACGGTTCGGCCATCGACGATGGCGCGGACGCTGCGGCAGATGTGGCTGCCGCTGAAATTGCAGATGCTGCTTCCGATCAAGCGAGTGATCCTGACGCTGTGGATGGTGCCGGTGACGATGCCCTTCCTCAGACTGCGCTCAACGATGATGCAGGCGAAGTCCAAGCCTCTGAAACAATGTCGACCGACATCGCATCGCTCGTGCCGCAGCGCGTGAAATTTTCGCTGAAATCCTATGAAGCGGCGCTCAGTAAACCGTACAATGGCATCCCTACCGATATTCGTATTGTATACGAGGACTTGAGTGTCCCGATGCCAGCAGACGCCAAGGACGAGGCGTTTGAGCATTTGCGAAAGCTCGGCTACGACAAACTCACCTTGTCGGCTGGGGTTGAGGGACATTGGGACGAAGCGGGCAAAAGCTTCGTCATCAAGGATATCTCCCTTGGGGGAGAGGGGATGGGCAGTGTTTCGCTGTCTGGTGTCTTGGCCGGCGTCTCAAACGATTTGTTTTCTGCTGACACGATACGCATGCAAACCGCAGCACTCGGCGTTACTGCACGGGAATTGAAGCTCCGGATCGAGGACAAAGGGCTCTTCGACAAGGCGCTGACTTTGTATGCCCGGCAAAACGACATGACGGCGGAGCAGGCGCGCGGCATGCTGGTGCTGGTCGGATCCACCATGCTGCAGCAGTTCGTGGCCGATCAGCCGAAGCTTCAAAGTGTCGCCGGGGCAGCCTCAACTTTCCTGGGAAGAGCGGGGACATTCACCCTGTCTGTCAAATCGAAGGACGCCGCAGGCATTGGTGCGATTGAACTGATGACAGCCTCCGACGATCCGGCAGGTTTCCTGGAGCGGCTCGATATCGAGGCAAAGGCCGAATAGATCCTCGTCAACGCAGCGCCGGCAGTCGTTTGACGTCGGCGTTGCATCTTGTTGCGTATGGGATCTAAACCCATGCCTATGTATCTCGTTTTCCCGGCAGCACTGCTTTCGGCGGGGCGCATCGGATTACCGCGTTGGGCTAACATGTTGTTGGCTGACATCGCGCCTGCAACCGACCGACGCTTGACCCCTCGCTCTTGCGGCTCAAGAGGCGTTGCGTCCTCAGACACTAGGAGAGATCCGGCACGCCTCCCTCTAAAGATCGCGGTCAGAGAGCTTGTCGCGAAGGGCAGACGGGTGCGGCAGGATTGAACGACTGAATTTTTTTTGGTAGGGACTGTCGTGGCTCTTCTCGATTCCCTACTCGCTCGGTGCGAAGCGCCTTTCACGCCACCACAATCGGAACTTTGGTCGGCGACGCCTTGACCCGGTTGTAGAGGTCGATGACGTCCTGGTTGATCATGCGCACGCAACCGGAAGATGCCTGAGTGCCGATGGTCCACCATTCGGGTGAGCCGTGCACGCGATAGCCAGTGTCGTGGCTGTCCTTGTAGATATAGTGTGCGCGGGCGCCGAGCGGGTTGTCGAGGCCACCCGGCTGACCGCCCGTCCATTTCACCAGCTCCGGCTTGCGCGCGATCATCTCTTTGGGCGGCGTCCAGGTCGGCCATTCCTTGGTGTACTGGATCTCGGCGCGGCCGCTCCATTCGAAGCCGGCCTTGCCGATGCCGACGCCGTAACGGATCGCTTCGCCGCCTTCCTGCACCCAATAGAGATGCCGCTCGTTGAGCCGCACCACAATCGTGCCCGGCGCCTCGCCGGTCGGATCGATAACGATCTGACGGCGGAATTCCGGCCTGATCTTCTGGAATGGAACTGCCGGGATCACGAGGCCATTGTCGATCAGCGAGGCATACATCGTGCCGTTATCGGTGATGTTGCTGTCGACGCTGAGCGGTGGGATCGAACCGGTCGGCATGCGGTCAACGCCCCCAGGCGGCATACCACCCGACGGCTCGATTGATCCCAGCTCCGGGAATTCGAGCGTCTGCGAGCAGCCGGAGGCGCCAAGCAGTGTCAGGACACCGAGGCCCGAAAGCACGGCGCGGCGGGAGACGAAGTAGCCGGACTCCGGTTTGGTGGCGCCGGAGGACAGCGCCTGATCTTGCGGCTTACGCATGCACTCATTACCCCAAACGAACGGTCGGCATCATGCCCACCGGATGGGCCGCATTTTCACAATTCGTGGTTAAGAAAGCGTGAAACCATTGCCGGCCGTGCCCCACCCTTCGGCGCGTTCGACATGCCGCTCGTGCACCGGTGGTGACGATGTCGGCGACATTTGTCAGTGTGCCCGCATATCTCGTTCTGTTGATGTCTCCGTTGTGGTGGATCGGCGACCCGGCATTGCTTGCAGCCTCAGCGCGGGATTCCTGTTCGGTTCTGCTCTGCCACGGTTCATCATCTCGTGCATTATCGACCGGGACGCCAAGGATCGCTGTGTTCGCGCTCAAGCGACGCCATGCGCTGCACCACCACGTGACGCCGGAAGGCAACTTCGGCGTGACCTCCGGCCCCTGGGATCGGGTGTTTGCAACCGACATCCAGCCGCGCCGCAATCCACGGCGCGCCCAACCCAACGGGCGTCACCTCGCAGAGAGATAGACGCGTTCGTGCCATAGATTTATCGCTCGCAAGGACGATGAAGACGCCGTCCCGCCACTGAGCGACTACATGACGCCGAAGCGTTCGAATGCCTCGACCGTGGACATGCCGGCCTCGATGGCAAGGCGAACCTTGTTTTCAGTTTCTGCCTTTTCGAACGCCAGCGCGATCGCTTCCCGTTCCGCCTCGCGCGGAATGACCAGAACGCCGTCGCGGTCGCCGAACAGCATGTCGCCGGGCCGAATGCGGATGCCGCCGATCTCGATCGGAACCGCATAGTCGACGACCTTGCCGCGCGGTCCCTGATCCTGAGCATAGGATCCGTAGCAGAAGGTCGGGAAATCGAGGGCCAGGATGCCGCTGCTGTCTCGGCAGTATCCGTCGCAGATCGCACCTGCGGCTTTCAGCTGGATCGCGCGTGTCGACATCAACTCGCCCCAGACGGCGTAGCGCGGCGAGGCGCCTGAACATACGTAGATTTCGTTGGGTTTCAGGCTGTCGAGCGCATGGAACATCAGGCCGAAGGGCTTGGAGCTGATCTCGGCGTGGCCGCCGGCTCCCGCGGTCGCAAAGAAATCCGCCTCAAGCACCGGCATGGCGCGCCCGACTGTCACCATGTCGTCGCGCAGGGCCCGGATCTTCGGCGGCAGGAACTGATGCTGTAGCCCCATCGTGTCCAGAATATCGCCGACAACGGCGGTGAAGAGCCGGCTTCGCATCGCCGTGAACAAGTCGGCATCGTCTTCAAAAATCTTCATAGTGTCACCTGTTTGTTCCTTGCGGCCTTGACCGCTGAAATGCCGTGCATCACGCCTCGGATCTCGGCGAGCCCCTTCAGTCGGCCGATGAGCGAGTAGCCGGGATTGATCCGTTCCTTGCCAATGTCGTCGGCAAGGAGATGCCCATGGTCTGGACGAACGGGGATCTGCCAGTCGTCGCGCCCCTCGGCACGCCGGCGCTCTTGCTCCTCGAGAAGGGCGAGAATGACGGCCGGAATATCGCTCGAGCCACCAAGATGGTCGGCTTCATGAAACGACCCGTCAGCTTCGCGCTGAACGTTGCGCAGATGGGCGAAATGGATGCGGGAGCCGAACTCACGCACCATGGCCGGCAGGTCGTTTTCGGCGCGGGTGCCGTAGGATCCGGTGCAGAAGGTCAGGCCATTGGCGGGACTGTCGGCGGCTGCCAGGATGCGGCGCACGTCATCCGCAGTGGATACGATCCTCGGCAAGCCGTAGAGCGGGCAGGCCGGATCATCAGGATGAATGCAGAGCTTCACCCCGACCTCCTCGGCGACCGGCACGATCTCACGCAGGAAGCGTGCGAGGTTTTCATGCAGGTCCTCGGCGCTGATGCCATCGTACTCCGCGAGCGCTCCAAGAAAGCCGGCGCGATCAAACTTACGCTCCGATGCCGGCAGGCCGGCAATCAGATTGCGTTCGATACGGTCGATCTTTGCTGGATCCATCGCGGTAAGCCGCGCCTCCGCCGTTTCGATCTGGGCGGGCGAATAGCTCTGCTCGACACGTGGCCGTTTCAGCACAAAGAGATCGTAGGCGGCGAAATCGATAGCATCGAAGCGCAGCGCATATCCGCCGGTCGGCAGCGGATGCATGAGTTCGGTGCGGGTCCAGTCGACCACCGGCATGAAATTGTAGCAGACCGTGCCAATGCCGCAGCGCGCCAGCGCGCGCATCGTGTCCTTGTACCAGCCGATGTAGCGTGCGCTGTCTGACGATGCCAGCTTGATCGAATTGTGCACCGGAATGCTCTCGACCACGCTCCAGCGCAGGCCTGCCGCCTCGATCAACGCCTTGTGCTTCAGGATCTGATCGTCGGACCAGGGCGAGCCGTCATAGACGTCATGAAGCGCTGAGACGATGCCCGTCGCCCCTGCCTGCCGGATGTGGCTGAGCGGCACCGGGTCATCCGGGCCATACCAGCGAAAGCACTCTTCCATCGGCCTCATCTCTTAAACTCCTGCGATCTCGGGATGATCTCTATTGTTGGACCAGATGACGCATTAAGGATCGGCGTGGGCGCAAATTCAAGCGAAAATACGCTGAGATTGTTGTTTTTCCGGCACGGCGGCAAAAATTCCGATGCAGCTCTTGACTTGTCACTCAATCTGGACCAACAAATAGAGCCGCACACAGGAGGAGAACGTGGCGCACAATTCGGCAAAACCGGCGCAATCGACAGGTGTCGAGCCAGCTGAGGTCGGCAAGACGTCTGCGGTCGATAGGCTCGTCGAGCAGATCAGGGATCTGATCGCCGAACGCGGCCTCGGGATTGGCGATGCGCTGCCGACCGAGCGCGATCTTGGTGAGCAGTTTCAGGCCGGACGGAATACGGTTCGCGAGGCGCTTCAGGTCCTGCGAGCCTATGGTCTGGTCGAGACGCGGCCGAAGGTCGGTGCCGTCATCAGCGGTGGTCATGGCGAGGCGATCCGCAGGCTTTTTGCCTTTCACAACGGCATATCGCCCGATTCCTTCCGCGATCTGCAGGGTTTCCGCCGCATCATCGAGACCGGCGTCGGCGACCACA
This sequence comes from Ensifer sp. ENS11, assembly GCF_014851895.1. NCBI lineage: Bacteria > Pseudomonadati > Pseudomonadota > Alphaproteobacteria > Hyphomicrobiales > Rhizobiaceae > Ensifer > Ensifer sp. ENS11. The sequence continues at coordinate 27,923 of NZ_JACVAN010000003.1, forward strand.
TCATTCTTCATGCAAGCGAAGCCGACCTCGACAGGCTGGAGGCGGCCAATGCTCGCATCCGGACGGCTGAGAGCGTCGAGGAGGCGGCCCGCTACGATTACGAATTCCACGAGGCTATCGTCGAACTCTCAGGCAACAGGACGACCCTTGCTGCCTACCGGATGATGCGCACCGTCATCGAGGAAGTCATGCGCCTCGGCAAGGCGGAGCGGCCGGTCCAGTCGGCGACCTACGAGGCCCATGCCGAAATCATCGGCGCGCTGAGGGCGCGCGACCGAATTGCCTATGCCTATCTCATGAGCCGCCATCTCGAATTCGGCCTCAAATTCGTCGGCGCGCCGACCAGTGGACAGTCCGCCGCGACCAAGACTTGAGGCTGCGGCGGCATCGTCTTCCGCATTCAGTCAGAACCGGCCCCTTTGCCCGCGGGGCCGGCAACACGATCAAGGGCCTAGGGGAGGAGACCCAGTATGATCAAAACAAAACGCCACGTCCTGACGCTCGCAACACTTCTGGTAAGTGTCAGCTTCGCGCCGAGCGCGGTTCTTGCCGACGGCAAGGCCATCGCCGGCATCGTCTTCCAGCAGGACCAGTACTTCCGCGGCATCCAGATCGGGATGGAGAAGGCGGCGGAAGCCGCCGGCGACGAACTGCTCGCCGGAAACAGCGACAGCAAGCTCGAAAAGGAAGCGCAGCTGATCGACACCTATATCGCCCGCGGCGTCAACTCGATCGTGGTCGCGCCGCTGTCGGCCGACGCTTCGGTTCCCGCGCTCAAGAAGGCACGCGATGCCGGCATCACCGTGGTCACCTACGGCACGTCTGCCAATGGTGACGTTGCCCAGGCGACGGTGACCAGTTCAGACCGCGATATCGGCATCGGCACAGGCGAGGCGGCTGCTCCGTTTCTGAAAACCCTCGGGTATGGCGAGAAGGTCAAGATCGGGACACTCGCTTTCAAGGCGCTGTTGCCTGAGCAGTCGAACGCTCGCGTCGACGGCTTCCTTCACGTGGTGTCCTCCCAGGTCGAGATCGTCGCGCAACAGGATGCCTGGCTGGCCGAGAAGGCGCTGGCCGTTGCCAGCGACATGCTGACCGCCAACCCGGATATCAAGGTGATCTATGCCGCCAACGAAGGCGGCACGATCGGCGCGGTCCAGGCGGTGAAGAAGGCCGGGCTTGAGGGCAAAGTGTTCGTTTTCGGCACCGATGGTTCCGAGCAGCTCGCCAACATGCTTCTCGACAAGGACAACGTGCTCCAGGCAACGACGGCGCAGCAGCCTCTAGAGGTCGGCAAGCAGGCGATCGAGGCAGCGCAGAAACTGCTCGAAGGCAAGACGTTCGAGACCAAGGTCAATGTTCCCGTCCTTCCCTTGACGCGCGCAAATGCCGACGGGGTCGCCGCCTACAAGGAAGGCCTGAAGGCTCTGAAGTAAGGTTGCGTGGCAGGGCCACTCGGCCCTGCCACCATTTTCTGCGCCAACCGGGAACCACCGATGACCTACTCTCAGCCCCGGACAGATACCGCCCAAGGGCGGCTCGAGTTCCGATCCGTCACAAAGCGTTACGGCCCGACGGTTGCCCTGTCGGAGTTTACCCATGATTTTACCCCAGGGCGGGTTCATGCCCTGATGGGAAAGAATGGCTCGGGTAAATCGACGCTGATTAAGCTTCTTGCCGGCGTGACCGAACCCACGTCGGGCACGATCAGCGTCAACGGAAGAGACCAGAGCTTTACTTCGCCGCACGACGCGTTTGATGCTGGCATCGTCACGGTGCATCAGGAACTGTCGCTCGTTCCCGAACTGTCCGTCGGCGAGAACATTTTTCTCGGTCGCCTGCCGCACACCAGGCGCGCGGGCTTGCGTGTCGTCGATTGGAAGGGTTTGCACAAGCGCGCGACCGAGCTTCTGTCCGACATGGGGCTCTCGATCGATTCCCGCCAGCCGGTCTCGGGCCTCAGCGTCGGGCAACAGCAGGTCGTCGAGATCGTCAAGGCGATGTCCTTCAACCCATCGATCCTGCTGCTCGACGAACCCACATCGGCGCTCGCCTCGAAAGAGGTCAAGCAGCTTTTCGCGCTGATCGAGCGATTGCGGGCACGCGGCGTGACGATGATCTACATCACGCACCGCATGAGCGAGCTTTTCGAGATCGCCGACACCTGCACCGTCATTCGCGACGGCCACTATATCGGTGCCGTCGAGATGTCCGTGACCTCGCCCGCCGAGATCGTCGGCATGATGTTTGGCGACGCCGCCCGCACGAAACGGCCGCCGCGCCAGGTGATCGACAGGCTCAAGCCGCTGCTCGAAGTGCGCGGCCTGACCCGTGCAGGACACTTCAACGACGTCTCCTTCGACCTTTATCGCGGCGAGATACTCGGGATCGCCGGCCTGCTGGGCTCGGGCCGGACCGAGCTGATGCGCGCAATCTTTGGCGCCGACCGCATCGATGCCGGCACGGTGCACCTTGCCGGGCAATCGATGACGGGCGCCGCGCCGCGCCAGATGCGCGCCGCCGGTCTTGGCTATACGCCGGAGAACCGCAAGGAGGTCGGTCTCGTGCAATCGCTGCCGACGGCCGACAATCTCTGCATGGCAAGTCTCGGCCCCATTGCGCGAAACGGACTGATCTCCCGTCGCCGCGAACAGCCACATGTCGATCGGCAGATCGCCGATTTGCATATCAAGTGCGGCGATCCGGAATTGCCGGTGTCTTCCCTGTCGGGCGGCAACCAGCAGAAGGTGGTGATCGGCAAGTGGCTGAACAGGGCTCCCTCGGTGATGTTCTTCGATGAGCCGAGCCGCGGCGTCGACGTCCAGGCCAAGCGACAGATCTTCGACATCATCTGGCAAAAAGCCTCGGACGGCCTGGCAAGCATCTTCGTTTCGACCGAACTCGAGGAGGTCCTCGAAGTGGCAGACCGCATTCTCGTGATGCACCACGGTAATGTGGTGGCGGAGGTGGATCCCACTAGGACCGATCTTACCCAACTCTACGGCCTATGCATGGAAGGGGCCTCCCAATGACACTTGTCAGCCAACAAACAGCTGAAGGCGGCGGACAGAACGTCTCGCTGCGTCTCCTCAAGACCTATCCGATGGAGATTATCCTCGCGGGTCTGGTCCTGTTCCTCATCCTGATGGCGCCGGGCTTTGCCTCGACCGCCAATATCCTCAACGTGCTGCGAACCGTGGCGATGCTGGGGATCATCGCCTTCGGCATGACGGCCGTGATCATTTCGGGCGAGATCGATCTTTCTGTTGGCGCCGGGGTCGCACTGGCGGGATGCATCGTTGCCTGGTTCGCCGACGCCTACACGGACGCAATCGGCGGCTGGAACGCCGTTATCCTCGGCTTTGCCGTCGCGCTTACCGTCGGCTTTTCGCTTGGTTACCTCACCGGCCGCTTCCGGCAGTGGTTCAACGTCCCGACTTTCATTACCACGCTCGCTTTGTTTGCCGCCCTTCGCGGTGTTGCGAACCTCATCACCGGTGGATTTCCGCTGTCGACGTTTCCGACCGGCTTCGATTTCCTCGGTGGCGGCTACCTCTTCGGCATTCCCTTCCCGGTCTATATTTTCGTGCTCACCTTCGCGGCCATGCACTTCCTGATGAAATACACCAGCTTCGGCCGCGAGGTTTATGCCGTCGGTGGCAACATGGAGGCGGCTCGGCTCTCGGGTATCGACATCTGGAAGGTGAAGGCGCTGACGCTCGGCCTCACCGGCGCACTGACGGCGATTTCGGGCACGCTGATCGCCTCGCAGATCGGAGCCGGTACCGGCACGACCGCCACCGGCATGGAGCTTGACGTAATTGCGGCCGTCATCATCGGCGGCACCTCGCTGTTCGGCGGCAAGGGCCGCATTTGGGGAACCCTGATCGGGGTGCTGTTTCTCGGCTGCATCTCCAACGGCATGACCCTGATGAACGTCAGCGAGTACTGGCAGTACGTCGTGCGTGGCGGGATCATCCTTGGCGCCGTGCTTCTCAATCAAGTCCTGGAACGTGTGCGTTAGGGAGTTCGGAGCCGATCATGACTGAATTTGCAGGAAAAGTGGCGCTGGTTACCGGAACCTCCGGTATCGGGCTGGCATCGGCCATAAGGCTTGCCACGGCCGGCGCCAAGGTCTTGGCTTGCGGCAACGATGCCGCGGCCAACCAGACGTTCGACCGGATCGCACAGGAGCGTGGCCTGGCAATGGCCTCACGATTGGTCGATGTGTCGGTCGAGGCAGATGTGGCGGCTGCCGTCGCGGCGGTTGTGTCGCGCCATGGTGGTCTTGATATCGTCGTCAACGCCGCCGCCGTTCATCCCTTCGGCACCGTGCTCGACACCAGCTTCGAGACTTGGAACCGGTGCTTGTCCGTCAATGTCGGTTCGATCTACCTGACGGGGCGCTTCGCCATCCCCGAGATGACCAAGCGCGGCGGTGGGGCGATCGTCAACATTTCCTCGGTCCAGGGCCATAGCTGTCAGCAGAATGTCGCCGCCTATGTCGCCACCAAGGGCGCCATCCATGCGCTGACCCGCGCGATGGCGCTCGATCATGCCGACCTCAAGGTGCGGGTGAATTCAGTCAGCCCCGGTTCCGTCCGCACTCCGCTCCTGTCGCTGGCCGCGCGCACCTATGGCGGCGAGGGCGTCAGCGAGGAGGAAGCCTTCGCCCGCTTCGGCGCCGCCCATCCGATTGGCCGCATCGGCGAGCCGGAGGAAGTCGCGGACCTCGTCGCCTATCTCGCATCCGATCGTGCCGGTTTTATCACCGGATCGGACTTCCGTATCGACGGCGGGCTCACCGCCGGCATCGGCGTGAAATAATCGCACAGGGAAAGAACAAGATGAAAATCGGCCTTGGCCTCTATCGTGAACAGCTCACGCCCGACAACTACCGCTTCGCGCTCCAGTCCGGCGCAACCCACATTGTTGCGCATCTGACCAACTATTTCGCTGGCAAGGATCCGAAGATCGACAGCGGCGACAACGGCGGATGGGGCGATTGCTCCACCGACCGCCTTTGGACCTATGAGGAGCTGTCGGCTCTGGTTCAGGACGTGCGGGCAGGCGGGCTCGAACTTGCCGCCATCGAGAATTTTTCGCCACGCTTCTGGCACGACATCCTGCTCGACGGACCGGAGCGCGATGCGCAGATCGACGCGCTGAAGCAACTGATCCGCGATGCCGGGCGCGCGGGCGTTCCCTGCATCGGCTACAATTTCTCGCTCGCCGGCGTTTACGGCTGGACCCGTGGCCCCTATGCCCGCGGCGGTGCTGAATCCGTCGGCTTCGGCGTTGAAGATGCGCCGGGCGCCGTGCCCGACCCGGACGCGCCCATCCCCGACGGCATGGTCTGGAACATGCGGTATCGCCGCGGTGTGCCCGGCGCCAAACCGGTATCGGTCAGCAACGCCGAGATCTGGGATCGCCTCTCGCGTTTTCTGAAGGATGTGGTTCCGGTCGCCGAGGAAGCCGGTGTCATGCTCGGTGCTCATCCCGACGATCCGCCGGCCGAGGCGCTGCGTGGCACGGCGCGCCTCGTCAACCGGCCGGAAAAGTACGATCGGTTGATGTCGATCGTCGATTCCCCGTCGAACGGGCTGGAGTTGTGCCTGGGCTCGCTTCAGGAAATGCCCGGCGGCGATATCTACGAACATGTCCGCCGGTTCGCGCGCTCGGGCCGCATCGGCTACATCCACTTCCGCAATGTGAAGGGCAAGATGCCGCGCTACGTCGAAACCTTCGTCGACGAAGGCGATATCGACATGGCCGAAATCGTGCGCATTCTGCGCGATGAAAACTATCAGGGCGTGATGATCCCCGACCATACGCCGGCAATGACCTGTGCTGCCTCTTGGCATGCGGGCAAGGCCTTTGCGCTTGGGTACATGCGCGCGTTGGTGCAGAACGCCCATGCCCTCGGACCGTCGCGGTCGCTTGTCCACGATCTCGCGGCTGAATAGGAGGCGCGGATGGTGAGGTCGGTTACCTGTGTTGCCCCGGTCGGCGACAAATGCGGCGAGGGCGCCGTCTGGTCGGCATCCGCGCAGGCGCTCTACTGGAGCGACGTCAATCGATTTCTCGTCCATCGGTATGATGAGGCGAGCGGTTCGGTCCGCTTTTGGATATTCGACGAGCCGGTGGTGGCGGTCTCCCTCACCGACGAGCCAGGGCGGTTGCTTCTGGCGCTAGCCTCAAAACTCGTCTGGTGGTGGCCGGAAACCGACCGGCGCGAGGATCACGGCTTCCGCTTGCCCGGATATCCGCGCGTGCGCCTGAACGACGGTCGTCCCGACCCGGCGGGAAACTTCTGGGTCGGGTCGATGAAGAACAATGTTCTGCCCGACGGCGAGCTTGGCGAGACGGCAGAAGGCGAGGGCATCCTTTACCGCATCGCGCCTGATGGAACGGTGAGCGAGTGGCGGCATGGGCTCGGCATCTCCAACACGCTTTGCTGGAGTCCCGATGGCAGCACCTTCTATTTCGGTGATACGCTCGCCAACGAGATCTACGCCTTCGATTACGCAATAGCGGACTGTTCGATCTCGAACGAACGGACATTCCTTGCTGACTTCTCCCGCGGTTCACCTGACGGCTCGGCGATCGATAGCGATGGCTATCTCTGGAACTGCCGTTTCGGCGGCGGCTGCATCGCGCGCATATCGCCTGAGGGTTCCGTGGCGGAGATCATCGAAATGCCGGTCACCAATATCACGACCTGCACCTTCGGCGGTGCCGACCTGAAGACGCTCTATGTCACGACGGCCAGTATCCTCTCAAAGCCCGGGGAACGGCTCGCCGGCAGCCTTTATGCCCTGACGGTCGACACCCCCGGACTGGCGGAGAACCGATTTGGCGGGGCGGCATCGAGATGACTGAGACGACAAGGCGCGGCCTGGCCTGGGCGCATGGATGCCTGGCGGTGCAATCCCTGGGCGGCATGCTGGGGCCGGTCACTTTCCTTTTGCCTGATGGACGACAGGTAAGCCCGCTGCATGTCGCACCCTGGGGTTCGGATCCCGACAGAACGACGCTGCCGCCGATCCTGCAGGAATTGCGCGGCGAATGGCCCTGCGTGCCCTTCGGCAGCGACGGCTCGCGCCCGCTGCCGAAAGGCTGGTCGGACGCTGGCGAGACCTTCGCTGGAGCGGATGTGCCGCACGGCCACGGCTCGAACGCACATTGGAGTTGGGGCGACTGCGACGAGCGGCAGATCGTCCTGACGTGCAGCTATCCGGACGGCCATCCCGTGCGCCAATTGCGCCGGCGCATCGTGCCGGACCCGCGGGCCGCCGCCGTCGACATCACGCTCGAGATCGAGGTGCGGCGACCCTGCAGGCTGCCGATCGGCCTGCACCCCACCTTCCGCCTGTCACCCCGGCCCGGATCGGTCAGGCTCGAGCCCGGAGCCTATGGCGAGGTTCGCAGTTTTCCCGGCGACGTGGAGCCGGTGGCGACGCTGTTTGCGCCGGGCGGACGATGGTCGAAGCTTGAGAGCGTCGACGCCCGCGATGGCGCCACCATCGATGCGGCGTCCGTTCCGCTTGACCAGAATGCCGAGGAACTGCTGCAGCTGGTCGGCATCGATGGCGCGATCGCCTTGCACTACCATGACGAGGGGTTTCGTGCCCGCCTTGAATGGCAGAAAGAGCATTTCCCAAGCCTGTTGCTCTGGTACAGCAATCGCGGCCGGAAGGCCTATCCATGGGATGGGAAACATCTCGCCCTTGGCGTTGAGCCGGTTTGCTCGGCCTTCGATTTCGGCCCGGCGGTCTCGTCAGCCGACAACCCCTTGGCATCGCCAGCCGCGCCCACGTCACTGCCCTTCTATCCCGATCAGCCGTTCGTCACGCGCTACCGGATCTCGGTCGAGGCCGCACCCATGGGGTGAAGCCATCATGGGGTGAAGCCATATCTCGCGGGCGATCTGGTGTATCGGGCTGAACCACTCCGGGCATGCCTGCCCAGCGGGCTTATTTTTTCCGGCAGGTGCAAGGGTCGTAGCCGTTGGCAAACAGCCGTCCGGCCCGCATGCCGATCATGGTCGGAATGTCGCGGACCTGCGAAATGCCCAGAGACCCGGCAATCGCAATCGCTGCCTCGGCACAGATCGCCGCGTCCTCGGCAGCGTTGTGATGTGCGAAGGTCAAGCCGAGATGACCGGCCAGGATGTTTAACTTGTGCGATCCGAGATGCGGCCAGACCTTTTGCGCCATCTTCACCGAGCAGAGATAGGACAGTTCCGGATAATCCTGCCGGTAGAGATCGAGACAGGAGCGCCAGACGCTGAAGTCGAAGGCCGCATTGTGGGCGATCATGGTGGCGCCGCGAAAGTCGTCGGCGAATTCGTCCATGACTTCGGGAAACTCGCCTGCGTCCTCCACATGCTCCGGGCGGATGCCGTGGATTGCGATGTTGAAGGAGGAGAAGCGCATGGTCTTCGGACGGATGAGCCGCTCCTCGATCCGCACGACCCGGCCATCCTCGACCCAGGCCAGACCGACCGAACAGGCGCTGCCGCGCTGCTCGTTGGCGGTTTCGAAATCAATGGCGATGGTCTTCAACGTGGTGTCCCGACTGGTCTTGCGCGGCAAGGGTAAAGCCCTACAGCATCCTTCGCGCGCCCTTTGCACGCAGGAAGTATGCTGTAGCGGTGTGCGGGCGATTCGGCAAAGAGTGCAAAGGGTTCCGGTCAGTCGACCTGGCGCTCGCGACAGCTGTGATCCTGCGCGAATACCACTTGCGTTTCCCGTCAGCGTAGGAGAATCTCCGGATCAGGACAAAACAGGCTTAGGTCGCTGCCGGATACCCCAGGCTGCAACGGCAGCCCCCAAGTGGAGAAAACCATGCCCACCAGATTTCTTACGGCAATTGCAGTGACGGCGCTTCTGGCGATCTCAGGATGCGCGACAAGTGGCTCCGGCAACACGACCTACGCGCAATCACAAGGGGTCGACCCCGATATCGATCCTACCGGCACCGGCGATGAAACCATGGACGCCGACTAGCCGGCTACTACCGCATGTTTCGTTAGATCGTATTCGCTTTAAGGATAAAAACAGTCAGCAATTCAAAGCGCTACAGCGACCTTTGCGCGTCTAACAAGACGCGCGGCGCTGCAGAATGTCTCCAGTTTAGACTGAGTGGCAGAAACGCTCTACCTCCTTGTTCTTAGACGTTCCTGTCTAAGAACCGCTTCGCACTTTTTCCTGGAAGTGCTGTAACACCCTACCTTGTCCGCTTCCCTTCGCCCGTTTCTCGTGGAGGGGGCGGGCGAGTATCGATGCCGCAATGCTTGTCCAGGCCTGAAGAGAGCGCTCCGCTGCAGGGCATGCCGTTGGGGCCGGCCGTTCCGCGCCGGGAAATAGCAAATTCTAAACATCCCCGAACAGGTGCAGAACGGCTCGGGTGAGGAGCATGTCCGACGGTCGCTGCCTAAGCCAATTGGGAGAGGAACATTTTGCTCGTCTCGATTTCCCCACATTGAAGGCTTGATGTAAGGCGATGGACAAAACCGGTATCGCCTTCCTCATCCTTATCTGCGTGCTCGTCGCAATCGCGCTGAGCATTCTCGCCATCAGGCCGGACGCCGACGTCGCTCCGCCCCCGAGCCCGACAATCGTTCCCAGCAATTAGCGAAACGAAGGCGACGCCCCTTGCCGCCAGTTTCGCCTTGTTTACGATGCTAAAGCTCAAGGCTAGTTGCCCGCTTGCCGGTCGCGGAATGCCGCTTCGCCCGCCTCCGACACTTCGACCCATTTCTTGTCGGGCGCGGCATCTGCGACGTAACTGTCGTTCCAGTTCCACCACTTGTAGGTTGGCGTCTGCGGGTAGCCTGGAGGTGAATCCTCCCAGACCTCCTGCCGGCCCAACGGTGTGATGTCGAGGTAGTTCCAGGTGCTTCCCATCTGTTCGTCACCGCGATTGTTGATGAAGTAGGTGCGGAAGACACGCTCGCCGTCGCGGTAGAACACGTTCGTACCGTGCCATTCGGCCACGCCGAAGTCGGCATCAAAATCGTCGGTGATGGTGAACCACGGTATGTCCCAGCCCATGCGGGCCTTGAGCCGCGCTATGTCAGCCTGCGGCGCGCGCGAAACGAAGACGAGCGTGGTGTCGCGGGCGTTGAGGTGGGCGACGTGGGCCACCTGGTCGGCGACCATGGAGCAGCCTCTGCAGCCATGATCGGGCCAGCCGAACACACCTGGTTCGAAGAAGGCGCGGTAGACGATTAACTGGCGCCGACCGGCAAACAGGTCGGTCAGGCTGGCTCTGCCCTCAGAACCGTCGAAGGTATAAGCCTTTTCAACGGCCATCCATGGCATTCGCCGACGCTCGGCGGCCAGTGCGTCGCGAGCGCGGGTCTGGGCTTTCTCCTTCACCAGCAGTTGCTGGCGCGCTTCTTCCCAGGCTTGCGGAGATACGACCGGTGGTGTCTGCATGGCCGGGTGTCCGCCTTTTTCTGCTGATGTCGTCATGGCGTTTGTAACCTCCTCGTTGGCACGGGCGACTTCGCCCGAGATTGCTCTGAAGATAGTTTCGCACCGGAGTGAAAATAACGGGAGTAACAAGTGTGGCGGCATTCTGGACCTTGCCCGGCGCCAAGCACGCTCCTACTCGTCGGCAAACGCAGCAACCGTGCGCGTTGCAGGCGCGAGGACGCAAACGAGACGACCCTATCGCGAGGCGTAGAACGCCAGACCAATGGCGACGGCGAAGGTGAGGACCGCAAACAGCATGTTCAACGTGGATTGGTACTTGCTGAAACTGTGGGCGGCGCGGCAGCCCGTAAGCGCGCCGAGGGCTCCGCCGCCGATGAAGGAGAGAGCCAGTGGCCAGTCGACCAGACCGGAGAAGGTGTAGCTTGCCCCGGTTGTAAGGCCGAAAGCGGTAATGGCAACCAGCGACGTGGCGATTGCGTTGATCGTCGGCATGCCGGTTGAAACCATCAGGCCCGGAACGATCAGGAACCCGCCGCCGATCCCGAAGAAGCCTGAGATGATGCCGGTTCCGGCGCCAAAGGAGAGCACCTTCGGTGCGTTTCTTGGTGTGCAGCTCGACGCCGGATCGCCAACCATGTGGCGCCGCCGCAACATGGTCACGCTGACGACGGCCATCAGTGCAGCGAACAACAGCAAGAGCCGTCGGCCATCCAGCGCCTTGCCGAGTGCTGCGCCGATCCAGGCGCCGACGATGCCGGTGACGCAGTACATTGCCGCGCAGCGCCATTTCACCGTCCCGTGCCGCGCATGCATCGCCAGTCCCGAAAGCGCATTGGCTGCGACGGCGACGGCGCTCGTCCCGATCGCCACATGCACGTTGCTCACCCCGACGACTTGGACGAGCAGGGGCACGGCGAGAATGGAGCCGCCGCCGCCGAACAGTCCGAGGCTGAAGCCGACGAGACCGCCACTCAAGGCTGCCAGAATGTATTGGACGAGGTCCAGTGTCATCATTCGGCGCCGGGCTGCGGGGCGAACCGCGTCGCCCGAGATGCACCGAAACCGGAAGATGGCCGGGACACGGAACGTGCCCGCGAACGGAGCGGCATCAGGACCATGCGGCACCTTGCAGGGCGTCGATGGGGAATCTCAAATAGCGCCGGCCATTTTCCTCCGGGTCGGGAAGCCGGCCGCCGTTGATGTTGACCTGTAGGGCATGGAGGATGAGCTTGGGCATCGGCAGCGTTCGGTCCCGTCCCTCGCGGAACGCGACGAACTCGGTTTCGCAGGCATAGCGTGTCAGATGGATGTTGTCCGCCTTCTGCAGTGCAACAGTGCTTTCCCAGCGCGGTTCGCGTCCACCAGGCTGATAGTCATGGCCGACGAAGATACGGGTATCGTCCGGCAGGGCCATGATGTCGCGGATGCTCGCCCACAGCGCGTTGGCGCTGCCGCCGGGGAAATCGGTGCGCGCGGTTCCGCTGTCCGGCATGAACACCGTGTCGTGCACGAAGGCAGCGTCCCCGATGAGGTAAGTGATCGATGCCAGCGTGTGTCCCGGCGAAAACATCACCCCGGCCTCGAGACTGCCGATCCGAAACGTATCGCCACGATCAAACAGCCGGTCCCATTGCGATCCGTCCGTTTTCAGGCCTGGCCAATTGTAGATGTCGGCCCACAATTTCTGGACCTTGACGATGTGCGTACCGATGGCCGTGGGCGCGCCGGTTTTTGCCTTCAGATAGGCGGCGGCGGAAAAATGGTCGGCATGCGGATGGGTATCGAGGATCCACTGGAGGTCCAGGTCCTGGGCTCGCACGAAGTCGAGCAGCCGGTCGGCATTGCCTGTCGCTATCGCGCCCGATTTCTCGTCGAAGTCGAGCACCGGATCGATGATCGCACAGGCCCGCGTTTTCGGGTCACTGACCACATACTGCACGGACCAGGTTCGCGGGTCGAAGAAAGCCGCAATGTCAGGCCTCGCCATGCCTCAGGCCTCCGCTGCAAGCGCTGCACGCGGGAAGAAGATGGCGCGCGCCGGGTCGAAATCGTAGTGTTGCTCGTAGCTGGCTGCGTCGGCGGCAAGCTTGGCGACGGCGTCGAGGATGAACGCCACCTCTTCGTCGGCGAGCAGGACGCTGAAGTTCAACCGGACAAAACCCGGCTTCAGCATTTCCTGTCCGGCAAGGATGGCGTCGCGCAGGCGTTGCGATTCCTCGTCATCGATGCCGAGCAGCCGGTGCACATAGGGACCGGCACAGGCGCAGCCACCGCGCGCCTGAATGCCGAAGCGATCGCTGAGCATGCGGGTGACGAGCTGCTGGTGGACATGGCCGCCCTTGCCGTCCTTGACGCGGAAGGAAAAGATCGGCAGCCGCTGTGGCCCGAGAGGACCGAGCAATTCCAGCCGCTCGATGCCTTGCCATGCGGCGATAGCGCGACGGGTCAGCTCGGCGTTTCTGGTCTGCATTGCCTCGGCACCGATCGCTTCCTTGACGAGGAAAGCGAGTGCGGCGCGGATATCGCCGACGACGTTCGGCGTGCCGGCCTCCTCGCGCGCCTCGAGGCTATTGCTGTAGTCGTGACCGGTGGGCGAAACGAATTTGACGGTGCCGCCGCCGGGCCAGGATGGCTTGGCGGTGATAGCCGCGTCACGCCGCAGGACCAGAATGCCTGACGTACCGGGGCCACCGATGAACTTGTGCGGCGAGATGACCACCGCGTCAATCGCAGCAGCGCCCTCGGGCGACATGTCGATCGGCAGGTAGGGTCCAGCACCGGCATAGTCCCACACCATCTTTGCGCCTGCCGCCTTCGCGATCCGGGTGACGGCCGCAACATCGGTGACGATGCCCGTGACATTGGAAGCGGCGGAAAAGGCGCAAACGACGAGATCGGCCGGTTGCTTCAGCGCTTCGTCGAGTGCAGCGAGATCCGGCCCACCAGCCGGACACTCGGCGATCTCGACCACCTCGGCACCGCTTTCGCGCCAGGGCAGGATATTGGAGTGGTGTTCATAGGGCCCGATTAGGATGCGCACGCGCCGACCGGTGGCGACCGCCTCGGTAACACCCAGCAGGCTCACCAGCCGATTGATGCCGGCGGTGGCGCCGGAGCCGGCGAAAATGACGGCGTGTTCAGGTCCGGCGCCGCAGCAGGCGGCGATCACAGCACGCGCGTCGCGGCGCAACCTGGTCATCGAGCCGCCGCAGTAGGACGCCTCGGTGTGGCTGTTGGCATAATAGGGCAGGACCTGTTCGAGGATGAAATGCTCGATCTGCATCAATGCCCGGCCCGATGCGACATAGTCGGCATAGACGAGGTTCTTGACGCCGAAGGGACCGTCGATCTTTGCAGTCTTGCCGACAAGCCCAGCCCGCAGGTCAGCGATTGCGTTGTCGCCGGCAAGGCTTTCTCGAAATGCTTCGAGCGGGCCGGTAAGATAGGGCTGGCGTGGGCACGGCGTCGTCATCGTTTCCTCCCGGAGTCGGACAGACGATAAGTCTAATCGATCGGTTGCATGCAAACCTCATCATTCTTATGCTTCTGCCAGTCAAAATCGGGTCATGTGATCGCTGAAATGGAAAAGATTGACGAAATTGATATGCGGATCCTGTCCTGCCTGCAAAAGGACGGCACGATTTCGCAGCGTGATCTGGCCGACCGAGTCGGACTGTCGCAGAACGCCTGCTGGCGGCGCCTGCAACGGTTGAACGCCAGCGGGCTTGTGCTTGGTACCCATGCCGCAATCGACGTCGCAGCGCTCGGCTTCGACCTTACCGTGTTCGTGATGATCCGCACCCGCCATCATTCCAAGGAATGGGCCGACAACTTCCGCAAGCATGTCGAGCGTCTGCCGGAGGTGACGGACCTCTACCGGATCGGCGGCGACTGGGACTATCTGATCAAGGTGGTGACGCGTGGCATGGCTGGCTATGACGCCTTCTACCAGAAGCTCATCACCGATTTCGACCTGATGACGGTCACCGGCTTCTTTTCGATGGAAACCATCATCAGCAACCGCATGCCCGACCTGCGCGGCCTGATGCGGTAGCGTGCAGTTGATGTTCCAGGGATGCCGTTGCGCTGCGCGCCCTACCAGCCGACAACGCGCGGTCACCTGTTATCGGCCGGTACCGCCGCGGCAAGGAAGGTGTCGAGTGCCGGATTCTGGTCCGAACTGCGCCACGCAAGGCCGGTTTCCACCTCCGGTACGCTGCCGGCCAGCGGCAGATAGGTTGCCCCGCGCCGCTGAAGATTGGTCATCGATTGCGGCACCAGCGCCACCCCCAGCCCGGATGCGACCAGACCGACGATCGTCTGCATCTGGATGGCTTCCTGATAGGCGGTGAACGCCAGCCCATGTTCGGCGAAATATCCCGAGACGATATCGTGAAAAGCCGGTGCCGCCCGCCGTGGAAAAACGATGAATGGCGCCTTGAAGAAGTCGGCTGGTTCCAGGATTTTTCCAGCAAACCCCTTTCGTCCTTCGTTGATCCAGGCCGTCGGCACCGCGGCAACCAGCGGTTCCCGCAGCAAAGCCTGGTAGGAAAGGGCAGGATGAAGCGACGCTTGGCTGGGGGCAATGATCAGCCCGACATCGATTTCTTCGTCGAGCAACGCCTCGATTTGGATATCGCTGGTGGCTTCGCGCATCGTCAGTTCCACATGCGGATAGGCCGCGCGATAGCGGCTGACCATGTCGGGCAGAACGCTATAGTCGGCTGTGCTGACGAAGGACAAACGCAGGTGGCCGATCTCGCCGCGTGACAGCCTTCTTGCGGTGTCGGCAAGGCCGTTCGCCCCGTCAAGCACCTGGCGGACATGGGCGAGCCATTGCCTGCCGACAGATGTCAGTTCCACGTTCCGCTTGGTGCGCTTGAACAGCTGTACCTTCAGCTCCCCCTCCAGTGCCTGTATCGATTGGCTGAGCGGCGGCTGGGTCATGTTGAGGCGAGCGGCCGCATGGCCGAAATGCAGCTCTTCGGCGACGGCGACGAATTGGCGAAGTTGCCTCAAATCCATGATGCATTCCGATTGATATGTTCAACGACTTATTTGTGCGAAAAAAGTATATTTCACAGGCCTGCTGAACGCCAGTAAACTCGACCTTGAATGAACCGAGGGAGCAAATCATGGCCTGCAACGAGCGCTCGAAACACATAACGCAAGGTGTCGCGCGATCCCCCAACCGGGCGATGTATTATGCGCTCGGCTACGAGAAAGCCGATTTCGACAAACCGATGATCGGTATTGCCAACGGTCATTCGACGATCACGCCCTGCAATGCCGGGCTGCAGCCGTTGGCCGACGCCGCTGTCGCTGCCATCAAGGCTGCCGGTGCAAATCCGCAGATCTTCGGCACGCCGACGATTTCCGACGGCATGTCGATGGGCACCGAAGGCATGAAATATTCGCTTGTGTCCCGCGAGGTCATCGCCGACTGCGTCGAAACCTCGGTACAGGGACAGTGGATGGACGGCGTGCTCGTGCTCGGCGGCTGCGACAAGAACATGCCGGGCGGCATGATCGGTATCCTCCGCGCCAATGTGCCGGCGATCTATGTCTATGGCGGCACGATCAAGCCTGGCCACTGGAAGGGGCAAAGCCTTTCGATCGTCTCCGCCTTCGAAGCCGTCGGCGCCTTCATGGCGGGCAAGATGAGCGAGGAGGATTTCGACGGCATCGAGCGCAATGCCTGCCCGTCGACCGGCTCCTGCGGTGGCATGTACACCGCCAACACCATGAGCTCGTCCTTCGAGGCGCTTGGTATGTCGCTTCTTTACTCGTCCAACATGGCCAATCCAGACCAGGAGAAGATGGAGAGCTCAGCTCAATCCGCCAAGGTCCTGGTCGAGGCGGTCAAGAAGGGCATCAAGCCGCGGGACATCGTCACGCGCAAGTCGATCGAAAATGCCGTGGCCCTGATCATGGCGACGGGCGGATCGACCAATGCGGTGCTGCATTACCTCGCCATCGGGCATGCGGCGGAAGTCGAGTGGACACTGGACGACTTCGAGCGCGTTCGCCGCAAGGTCCCCGTCCTCTGTGACCTCAAGCCGTCGGGCAGATACATGGCCGTCGATCTGCACAAGGCGGGCGGCGTGCCGCAGGTGCTGAAGATCCTTCTGAATGCAGGTCTTCTGCATGGCGACTGTTTGACGATCACAGGCAGGACGATCGGGGAAGAGCTTGCAGCCGTTCCGGACGAGCCGCGGTCGGATCAGGATGTCATCCGGCCCTATGAAAGACCGATCTACCGCGAGGGCCACCTCGCGGTGTTGAAGGGGAATCTGGCCGAAGGCGGTGCCGTCGCCAAGATCAGTGGTTTGAAAAGCCGAGTCATGAGCGGGCCCGCGCGCGTGTTCGAGGACGAACAATCAGCGATGGATGCCATCCTGTCGGACCGGATCAGGCCAGGCGATATCCTCGTTTTACGTTACCTCGGCCCAAAGGGCGGCCCGGGAATGCCCGAGATGCTCGCGCCAACTTCGGCGATCATCGGCAGGGGCCTCGGCGACAGCGTCGGCCTTATCACCGACGGCCGCTTCTCGGGCGGCACCTGGGGCATGGTCGTCGGCCACGTCACGCCGGAAGCTTTTGAAGGCGGCACGATCGCGCTGGTAGAAGAGGGCGACCGCATCGTCATCGACGCCCATCAGCAGCTGCTGCAACTCGAAGTGGATCCGGAAGAGCTGGCAAGAAGGCGCACCCAGTGGCGGCAGCCGGAACCGCGCTACAAACGCGGTGTGCTGGCAAAGTTTGCAGCGCTGGCGCGCCCGGCCAACGAAGGGGCGGTCACCGGCTGAATGTCATCCTGGCTTCGGTCCGTCGCTCAGATGTGCCGGGTCTGCGAAAACGCCATGCTGTTGTTTCCAAAGTCTGAAACGGCGTCGGTCTTTCGGGCCGATGCTCTCATGAAAAGACCCATGCTGCCTTACTGCGACTTTTTAGCGCCTGCCCAGCCAAAGCCCCGCAGGCGCTGCCGGCCCTATTCGTTAAAGGGCGGCTAACGATAGGAGAATGCGACTTTACGTATATTTGAAATGGGGCTTGGCCCGCTCTTGCCCAATTGCTAGTTGTGTGCTGGGGAAGCCCGCTGGTGATTCATGCGGGAGGGGTAAGATCTTGTCGCGTTTCGTTTCTGTTCTGTGGGCGTTGTTCGCCCTGTTTGTCGTTGCGTTGTGTGTGCCGCAAGTGGCGATGGCCGCTCCGTCAGATGGTTGTACGGCGATCAATTCGACCTGGGGTACGGGTAAAATGCTCGCGGCCGGAGCTGAGCTATGGGATCAGTCCCTCCTTCTGAATGCTGGCGAAACGATTACGTATCACGCGACGACTTCCGGCAGTTTGAATGCGGGCAATGATCGTTATAGCGGAGCGGGTTTTGCGCTCTACACGGAAGGTCCCCCGACAAACTACGGTATCATCGTTGAAGAGTACGCAACATCGGTTAGTGAACTCAACCTGACCGGCACGCACACAGTGCCCGCCAGCGGCGAGTATGTCGTCTATGCCTGGAGCAACGTCAGCGGCGCGACGATACAGGCGACGGTGAGTTGCGTAGCACCGCCGTCGACGGATGCCACCTTGGCCAGCTTGTCGCTGACCGGAACCTCCCTGTCTCCGACGTTTGCGCCGGGCACGACATCCTATACGGCCTCTGTTCCCAATACGACGGCGTCGCTGACGGTGACACCCACGGTCAATGACGCGGGGGCGACCATCACGGTCAACGGAGTGGCCGTTGTTTCGGGGACGGCCTCTGGCCTGATCCCCCTTTCCGTCGGTTCGAACACGCTGACCACGGTGGTGACGGCCGAAGACGGCACGGCATCGAAGACCTACACGGTGAACGTGACCCGTGCGGCTTCGTCGAATGCCGACCTCGACAGCATGATCTTGAGTGATGGCACGCTATCGCCATCGTTTGCCGCAGCAACGACATCCTATACGGCGTCGGTGCCGAACGCGACGACGTCGCTGACGGTGACGTCAATGATCGGCCATTCGGCGGCGACATTGACGATCAATGGCGATCCGGTCGCCTCGAATGCGGCTTCCGGTGCGATTGCGCTCAATGTCGGCTCGAACACGGTGACGGCGGTGGTCACGGCCGAAGATGGCACGACCGTGAAAACCTATACCGTTACGGTGACACGCGCGCCTTCGGCAAATGCCGACTTGTCCGGCCTGGACTTGAGCGCCGGCACGCTGTCGCCGGCCTTTGCCTCCGGCACGGTTTCCTACACGGCTACAGTTCCCAATGCGGCGGCATCACTGACCGTGACGCCCACGGTCAGTGACACGACGGCGTCGGTCACAGTCAATGGGGTCGCCGTCGCGACGGGTACAGCTTCGGGCACGATCGCGCTTGCGGTCGGCACCAACGTCCTGACGACGGTGGTGACGGCCCAGGACGGTACGACGAAAACATATACGGTAACGGCGACGCGGGCCGCCTCTGCAAATGCCGACCTGTCGAGCCTGAGCCTGAGCGCCGGCACGCTATCTCCCGCCTTTGCGTTCGGTACGACCACCTACACGGCCTCGGTCCCCAATGCGACGACGTCGCTGACGGTGACGCCAGGGGTAAGCGATACGACAGCGACGATTACGGTCAATGGGGTGGCCGTCTCTTCGGGTGCAGCCTCGGGCACGATCGCGCTTGCGGTCGGAGCCAATGTCGTGACGACGGTCGTCACCGCTCAGGATGGCACGACGGTGAACACCTACACGGTGACGGTAACGCGTGCTGCGTCGTCGAATTCCGACCTGTCCGGCCTGGGCTTGAGTGCAGGCGCACTGTCTCCGGCGTTCGCATCCGGCACAACCAGCTACACGGCTTTCATTCCGAATACGACGACGTCGCTGACCGTGACGCCTGATGTCAGCGATACGACCGCAACGGTCACCGTCAATGGCGTGGCGGTGGCTTCGGGCGCTGCCTCCGGCTCGATCGCGCTTGCGGTCGGTCCGAATGTGCTGACCACGGTCGTGACAGCCGAGGACGGTACGACGAACACCTACACGGTCACAGTGACGCGCGCGCCGTCGACGAATGCAGACCTGTCCGGCCTGTCGCTCAGCAGCGGCACGCTGTCTCCGGCGTTTGCGACGGGCACGACGGCCTACACGGCCTCGGTCCCCAATGCCACGGCCTCATTGACGCTGACGCCGACCGCAAGCGATGCGACGGCGTCCATCACTGTCAACGGGGTAACAGTCGTGTCGGGTGCTGCCTCGGGCTCCGTCACGCTTGCGGTCGGCACCAACGTCGTCACGACGGTGGTGACGGCCCAGGATGGCACGACGCAGACGTCTTACACGCTGACGGTCACTCGTGCGGCCTCGACGAACGCCGAGTTGTCCGGGCTCGGCCTAAGCAGCGGCACGCTGTCACCGACATTCGCATCGGGCACGATGTCGTACACGGCTTCGGTTTCCAACGCGACGGCGTCGCTGACGGTGACACCGCTGGTCAGTGACGCAACGGCGACGGTGACGGTCAACGGCGTGGCCGTCGCGTCGGGCACCGCGTCCGGAGCGATAGCGCTTGCGGTCGGCTCCAACACGGTGACGACCGTGGTCACGGCCGGGGATGGTACGACGCAGACGAGCTACACTGTTATCGTGACCCGTGCGCTTGCCGCTTCGACCGACGCCAATCTGTCGGGCCTGTCGTTGAGCATCGGCACGCTGTCTCCGGCCTTTTCGTCCGGCGCGACGTCCTATACGGCGTCGGTTCCAAATGCGACGGCGTCGTTGACGCTGACGCCGGTGGCAAACGATGCGGCGGCGACAGTCACCGTCAACGGAGCGCCGGTCGCATCCGGCGCAGCTTCTGCCTCGATCCCGCTCTCAGTCGGCTCGAATACGCTGGCCACGGTCGTGACGGCGGAGGATGGCACCGTGAAGACCTATACGGTGACCGTCACCCGCGCCGCGCCAGCGGCCAACTTCACGTTCACGCCGGCGGCGGGCGCTCTTCCACCGGCGATGGCCGGCGAGAAATACGCGCAGCCGATATCGGCCGCGGGAGGTACCGGCGCTCTGCTCTACGCGGTGAGCGGCGGCACCCTTCCCAAGGGCATGGTCCTCAACGTTTCCACGGGCGAGTTGACCGGACCGCTGAGCAACGATGCCGAGGTCACGGATTACAGCTTTACGGTTTCCGTCACCGATGCCGCCGGCAGCACGGCGAGCGCCGCCTATACGCTGAAGGTCACGGCTCGCGAGGTCAGCGTCGCCGACCAGATCGTCAACGTTCCCGCGGGCTCATCGCCGCCAAATGTGTATTTGAATGGCGGGGCGACCGGTGGACCGTTCAGCGACGCGCAGGTCCTTACCGTGAGCCCCGCCAACGCCGGCAAAGCGGAGATTATCGAGGGGGAGCTGGCCCAGGTCGGTGCATTCGCTCCGGTTGGCTATTACCTGAAGTTTACACCGGATCCTGCTTTCGCCGGCCAGGCAAAGATCGGATACCAGCTGACGGCCGCCGCCGGAGCGTCGAATGTCGGTGTGATCACCTACAACTTGAGCTTCGACGCAGATGCCGTCATCGGCGAGATCGATTCACTGGTGCGAGGCTTTGTCCAGACCCGGCAAAATCTCCTGGCGTCAAGCATCCAGGTGCCGGGCCTGCTGGAGCGGCGCCGACTGCAGGCCGGAACCGACCCGGTGACGATGCGTCTGTCGCCCTCGACGGATGGGGTCGGCATGAGCTTTGCCACCAGCTTGGCTCAGCTCGAAGCGGCGAGAAACGCTGCAGACGGTATCGAAGGCGGCGAAGTTTCGCCGTTCAACGCATGGCTTGACGCCACGATGATGCTCCACAATCGGGAGCAGAACGATGATCGGTGGGGCGGCTTTGGCCTTCTTTCGGTCGGCGTTGATTATCTGCTCAACGAAAAGGCGCTGGTCGGGTTCTCGTTCCATCTCGATCATATGACCGATCCGACGGATGACGACGCCGAGATCCGTGGCACAGGCTGGCTTGCCGGACCGTATACGTCGCTCGAACTGGTGACGGGCATCTTCTTCAATACCAGTCTTCTCTATGGCGGTTCCAGCAACGATATCGATACCGCCTTCTTCGACGGCTCCTTCGATAGCAGCCGATGGATGTGGGACAGCTCCATCACCGGCCAATGGGACCTCAATGAGGAGACGGTCGTGATGCCGAAGCTGCGCGCCGTTTACCTCAATGAGAATGTCGAAGACTACGGCGTTCAGAATGTGGCTGGCGGCGATGTCGCTCTGGAAGGATTCACCCTCGAGCAGTTCCGGGTGAGCCTCGGGGCCGAGATCGAGCGGCAGTTTAAACTGGAGAACGACATGACGCTCAAACCACGGCTCGGTGCCGCGGCCGGGTACTCCGGTCTCGATGGCAATGGCATGTTCGGTTCGGTGTTGGCTGGTTTGTCTCTGCAGGCGAACGAGAGCTGGGTTGTCGACGCAAACCTGCGCGTAACCGTGGAAGGCGATGGTGAGACCTATGCTGGTGCGCGCTTGGGGGTCGGCGGACGATTCTAGAGTGTCGCATCGTGCGTTTCCGCGGCTCCGCCTGAAGCGGAAACGCACGATGCGAATCCCTGGCAAAAAGATCAGATTGCACGACTTTCCGCAGCCGCTGTCGCAGAGATAGCGGCTGTTCGATCGAAAATGAGCACCGCCTTATCTCGATGACGAGCCGTCTTCGGCGGGCAGCCTCCTCGACGTTTCCTTGCGTCGCTCAATTGCGGATTGCTGATCGTTCGTCCGCCTGCTCTCGACGCGTGCAGCAGGGTCGAATGCGGCCTATAGCCCCAAATCGAACGGAAGCGTCAGATGAGGCCTGCGGGATGGCTGATGGATTTTGTGAAGGACAACGCAGCTGGCGTAAACGGCTGCGAGATTTCCGAACTCAGTAGCGTTGTGCTGCCGGCCTCTGCTCTTCTGACGGCGGCCGACGACTACGCGCCATTTGCCGATCCGCATTGCTCGACAGACGGGTCGCGTGTGGTTACATCGCTTGCCATGGAACTCCGCTTCAACCGTACCGCCTTCTTATTTTCCATCCTTCTGTTCGTCGTCCTCGTCGTGCTGGCAACGCGTGGGGCCGGATGGGGTTGGGTCCGCAGTTTTTCCGGCGATGTCCTTGCCGTGATGTGGGTGTACTGCACGCTGGCATCGGCGGTGAAAGCTCGACCCCAGCTGCTCGCCGGTATCGCCTTCCTGCTAGGCGTGGCGATCGAGCTTGCGCAGTATCTGGCGGCCAGTTTCGATATCCGCATTTCCAATCCCGTCTTGAGGATCGTGCTTGGAGCCACGCCGGACTGGTGGGATGTGCTCGCCTATGCGCTGGGTGCGGTCCTCGTGTTGGCCATCGCAATGCTCGGCCGCTTCCGGCACCGCCGTCACGTCGGTGCATACGCGCTTTGATCAGACGGAAGCGGGCGCTTTCGAAACCAGTCCCATTGCGCCCGAGACCAGACGCGCGACATGTGCCGTATCCGGCGCCTCGCCGAAAAGGATGCGGTACATGATCGGTGAGACGACGCGGTCCATGACGGCGTCGACCTCAGGAAATGCTTCGCCACGGTCCGCAGCGCGTGCTGCGATCACCTCAATCTGCTGCTTGGTGAAGTTGCAGCACTGATAGGCGCCGCTGCCGTCCTGCGCTGCCAGCACGTCACGTATCATCTCACGCCCGGGTTTCGAGGACATTTCCTCGGCGTATTGTTCGGCCCAGGCCAGAAGATCCTTGCCACCATTTCCGGTATCGACCGGCTGCATGTCGGGTTTCAGCCGTTCGACAGCGACATCTGCCAGGAGTTCCTGGATGTCGCCCCAACGGCGATAGATGGTCGAGGGCGTGACGCCCGCTTCGACGGCGATCATCGGAATGGTGATCTCTGCGCGCTCCATTCGTGTCATCAGAGCCTGAACGGCCCCGTGCACCGACGCCTGTACCCTGGCGCTTCGCCCGCCTGGACGGGGACCTTCCCTGCCTGCCATTCCAACCCTTCCTTCCGCGTGCTGCGCATGGATCAGAAACTTTCACTGCACCATAAACGCAAATTATTTGCTTTTATCGGCGTTCGTCCCTACATCACCTAAACGCAACGATTTAGCGTTAAGGGCTATATAGATGTTCTCCTCTGCCAAATCCAGTGAGAGTGGCGGTCCGGCCGCCAACCCCATCGCCTTCCACGCGGTCACGCTTGCCACGTTCTTCGGCGCGTCGGCGGCACCAACGCCGCTTTACCGCATCTACCAGGAGAGCTTTGCCGCCTCGCCCGTGATGATGACCGGCATCTTCGCGGTCTACGCCTTCGCGCTTCTGTCCGCCCTGCTGATCGCCGGTTCGATATCCGACCATCTCGGCAGGAAGCCGGTGATTTTCGTTGCGCTGCTTCTCGAAATCGTGGGGATGGCGCTCTTCGTCGTTGCCGACGGACCGCCCTGGCTGATCGCGGCGCGTATCGTCCAGGGGTTTGCGACCGGCATTGCGGGCGCCTCTATCGGTGCGTCGCTGGTCGACGTCGATCGCGGCAGGGGCCAGCTCGTCAATTCGCTCGCGCCGCTGATCGGCATGGCCGTTGGCGCATTGGGCACCAGCGCGCTCATTCAATACGGGCCGTTTCCGCTTCACCTCGTTTATGGCCTGCTCCTGATCGGCTTTGCAGTGCTGGCGCTCGCGATATGGCTGACGCCGGAGACCGGCGGCAGACGCAGCGGCGCGCTGTCTTCGCTGAAGCCGACGATCGCCATTCCGCCTCAGATCAAGCGACCGCTGGCACTGGTGACGCCGATCAACATCGCCAACTGGGCGCTTGGGGGCTTCTATCTCTCGCTGATGCCCTCGCTCGTCGCGTCCGTCACCGGCAGCCGGGCACCGCTGACCGGTGGAGCCGTTGTCGCCACGTTGATGGCAGCCGGTGCCGTCAGCGTCTTCCTGCGCCGCTCGCGCAGTCCCCGGGCAAACGTGGCCTTCGGCGTCTCGGCCACGACCGCCGGTATGCTGATCGTGGTTGCCGGCACGCACCTCGCAAATGTGCCGGTCATGACCCTTGGCACCTTGCTAACCGGAGTCGGTTTCGGCACCAGCTTCCTCGGCATCATGGGCTCGATCATGCCGCTCGCCAAGGCGGATGAGCGCGCCGGGCTGCTTTCTGCCTTCTACATCCAGAGCTATCTCGCCTTCAGTCTGCCGGCGATGGCTGCAGGGTTTCTTGCAAAGACACTGGGCTATCAAACGACCACCGACATCTACGCCGCCGTCATCATCGTCACCGCGGTTGGAGGGCTGATGGCAAGCCGCGAGCGCCGGGCAGGGGTGTCGGCGGTTTCGTGATTGATCGTCGACGCCTTAGTTCGAGCGAGGAAAGTGTTTCACGATGGAATAGAGCTTCGTGACGCCCGTTATTCCTTCGGACCGGAGATACCGGTTCGCTTTTCAAGAAGGAGTTACGGGCATGAAGAACCACTGGAAATTGGGCGCCGCCCTCATCGCCGGCGTAACCGCCCTTGCCGGCACTGAGGCGCAGGCAAAGCAGAGCACCGCGCCGGTGCAATCCGTCGGCAGGCAGGCGGGCGGCCACAACGACGGCACGATCATTGGCAACAGCTCCTCCAACTCGTCGAGCAACTCCAGCTCGAATTCATCATCGAACAGCTCGTCCAATTCCAGTTCGAACGGCTCAGACCGCACGTATCGCTCCGGCAAGCTGTGGCATACGCGCTGACAGATGATCAAAAAAATTGAGCGGGGACCGGTGGACCGGTCCCCGCTTTTTGACGTTGGCAGCAGGTCAGCGCGTGGCCCGTGCCATCTTTCGATACCAGCCAGCCTCGACGTTTCGCCCGTCGTCGCGGATTTCGAGACGCACCGTGGCGGCCAATGGCAGGATCCAGCCTGATGTCATCGCGTCCAGGAATGGCATGCAGCGCTTGATGGTCAGGCCGTTGTCTCTGGCGGAAAGGTGCTGCGGGTCAGCTGCGGGCAGCCTGCGATACCATTCCGGCAGACTGGTTTTGGCGGCCACGGGCGGGGCGATGACCCCCAGGTCTTCCGGCTGGCAGAGGAATTGGATGCGTGGCGGTTCTTTCTTCCAAAAGTGCAACATGCCCGTTCTCCGTTCGGATGGGCGGAAGAACGGTCGGCGTCAGGGATTATTCCCCGTTCATTCAAAAGAACGCAAAGGCAGGCTGGACGGTAGCGTCAGATGCGGAGCCGAACCGCCGCAAGGGCGGATCAGTTCTGGTCGAGCGCCCGGGTGAGGCTGAGCGCTACCAGCGTGCAGATTGCACCGGAGATCAGATAGCCGCCGATGAAGACGATGCCGAAGCTGGTCGCAAGTCCAAGCGCCACCAGCGGTGCGAACGCCGCGCCGACGAGCCAAGCCAGGTCGGAGGTGAGTGCCGCTCCGGTGTAGCGGTAGTACTGGGTGAAGCGCGAGGAAACAGCGCCGGAGGCCTGGCCAAAGGTGAGGCCGAGGACGCCAAAGCCGATTAGGATATAGGCGTCCTGCCCGGCCCCGCCGGCGTCAAGAAGGAAGGGTGCGGAGAAACTGAAGATAGCGATCAGTGTCGCGCCGATCATCAGCTCGTTGCGGCGGCCGACGCGGTCGGCGATCAGGCCCGACACGATAATGCCGATCACGCCGACGGCTGCGCCTGCGACCTGGACCAGCAGGAACCGGGCAGCCGACTGTCCGCCGTTCAGGATGACCCAGCTCAGCGGGAAGATCGTCACCAGATGGAACATCGCAAAGCTTGCCAAAGGCACGAAGGCGCCGAGCACCACGTCCAGCGCGTGTTTGCTCAGCATTTCGAACACTGGCCGGGCTTGCAGCTCCTGTGCCTCCATCGCCGCGCCGAATTCCTTGCTGGCGACGATGCGCAGCCGGGCAAACAGCGCCACGACGTTGATCGCAAAAGCGACGAAGAACGGGTAGCGCCAGCCCCAGGAAAGGAAATCCTCCTCGGAAAGATTGGCGACGAAATAGCAGAAGATGATGCTGGCGAGGGCAAAGCCGATGGGCGCGCCGAGCTGGGGGATCATCGCATACCAGCCGCGGTGGTCCGGCGGTGCGTTGAGGTTGAGCAGGGATGCAAGCCCGTCCCATGCGCCGCCGAGCGCAAAACCCTGTCCAAGTCGGAAAAGCGCCAGCAGCGCCACCGCCCAGTAGCCGATGGTCTCGTAGCCGGGCAGAAAGGCAATCGAGGCCGTTGAGCCCCCGAGGATGACAAGGGCGATGGTCAGCTTGGTGCCGCGTCCGTAGTTGCGGTCGATCCACATGAAGACGAGTGAGCCGACCGGACGCGCGATAAAGGCCAGCGGAAAGATCGCAAACGACATCAGCGTGGCAGCGACCGGACTGGGAGCGAACGGGAAGATGAGCTTCGGGAAGACCAGGATCGAGCCGAGGCCGTAGACGAAGAAGTCGAAGAACTCCGACATCCGGCCGATGACCACGCCAATGGCGATGCTGCCTGGTGACAGTGGCTTGTCGTCATGGATGCGACGGGCGTCCCGCTCAAGGCCTGAAGACGTAGGATTGACGACCGAGCTCATGAATTCCTCCCGGCGATTTGTGCCGCCTCGTCGAAATGTTGATCAATCAACGCCCGAGATCAAGGAAGCGGCGAAAAAAAACGTGAACTCGTCGGCATCTTCCCAATGGTCAGCCGGCGAGGATGCACTAGATTGGGCATTTGCGGACGTCGCTGTCCATTCTGCTGCGATGCGACAGAATGTTGCAGTGCGACGAACGACCTCATTCCGCCGAGCCCGATACGCGATTAGTGCCGACTAGACAAAACGCAAATGGAGCCCGAAATGCCCACTCCATTGAAGCTCGCCGGACGATCGGCCGTTCTTCTATCGACCCTGGCCCTTGCCGGGTGCGACCTGGTCGTGATGTCGCCCTCCGGCGATATCGCGGCACAGCAGAGAGATCTGATCGTCGTTTCGACGATCCTCATGCTGATCATCATCGTGCCGGTGCTTTTCCTGACGCTGTTCTTCGCCTGGCGCTACCGCCAGTCCAACACGGCTGCCAAATACGATCCGGAATGGCATCACTCCACCGGGCTGGAAGTCGTCATCTGGTCTGCGCCGCTGGCGATCATCATTGCGCTCGGGGCCGTCACCTGGATCAGCACCCACAAGCTCGACCCCTACAGGCCGCTCGACCGGCTTGACGCCAATCGGCCTGTCCCCGCCGAGACGAAGCCTCTGACCGTCGAGGTCGTGGCGCTCGATTGGAAATGGCTGTTCTTCTATCCGGACTACGGCATCGCCACCGTCAACGAGATGGCAGCACCGGTGGACGTGCCAATCAATTTCAAGATCACCGCATCCTCGGTGATGAACTCCTTCTACGTCCCCGCCCTTGCCGGCATGATCTATGCAATGCCGGGCATGCAGACCAAGCTGCACGCCGTTATCAACAAGCCGGGCGAGTATGAAGGCCTGTCGTCCAACTATAGCGGCGACGGCTTCTCGCACATGCGCTTCAAGTTCCATGGGTTGGACCAGGCGGGCTTCGATCAGTGGGTCGCAAGGGTCAAGCAGAACGGCACCATGCTCAATCGCGACGCCTACCTGAAACTCGAAAAGCCGAGCACGAAGGAACCGGTCCGCTACTTTGCCGGCGTCGAGGACGGGCTTTACGACGCGGTGCTGAACATGTGCGTGCGCACAGGCCAGATGTGCATGAACCAGATGATGCACATCGACATGATGGGTGGCGCCGGCGTGGAAAGCCACGAAAACCGCGCCAAGCTCGAGCACGACAACCGCCATGCCGGGGAAACGGGCCATGCGGGCGAAGCAGCACCGGGCGCCACCTTCCCGGCGACGGGCAATCCTTCGAAGAGCGAAGAGCCGGCCGAAGGCATCGACAAAGAGCCGCAGACGATGAACCACGACATGCACAACATGCACGGGGATCAAGCGGCGCCTGCCGGGAACCAAGCCGGTCCGGCGCCCGCACAGTTGAACAACGCCGGCACCACGAAGCCCTGACGCCCGCATTTCAAGAGAATTTGGATAGCCCTATGTTCGGTAACACCAACCTCACACAATTCATCTTCGGGCGGCTCACCTGGGAAGCGATCCCCTATCACGAGCCGATCCTGGTCGCGACGTTCATCGCCGTGGCGATCGGCGGCATCGCCGTCCTGGCGCTGATCACGAAATACAGGCTCTGGGGCTACCTCTGGACCGAGTGGTTTACCAGTGTCGATCACAAGAAGATCGGCATCATGTATGTGATCCTAGCGCTCATCATGCTGCTGCGCGGCTTTGCCGACGCGATCATGATGCGCCTGCAGCAGGCGATCGCCTTCAACGGCAACGAGGGCTATCTCAATCCGCACCACTACGACCAGATCTTCACCGCACATGGCGTGATCATGATCTTCTTCATGGCCATGCCCTTCGTCACCGGCCTGATGAACTATGTCGTGCCGCTGCAGATCGGTGCGCGCGACGTCTCCTTTCCGTTCCTCAACAATTTCTCGTTCTGGATGACGACGGCCGGTGCCGTGATCATCATGATGTCGCTGTTCGTCGGCGAATTCGCGCGCACCGGATGGCTTGCCTATCCGCCGCTGTCGGGCGCCGATTATAGTCCCGGCGTCGGCGTCGACTATTACATCTGGGGCCTGCAGGTCGCGGGTGTCGGAACGACCTTGTCCGGCATCAACCTGATTGCGACCATCGTCAAATTGCGCGCACCGGGCATGACGCTGATGAAGATGCCGGTCTTCACCTGGACGTCGCTCTGCACCAATATCCTGATCGTCGCCACCTTCCCGATCCTGACGGCGACGCTGGCGCTGTTGTCGCTCGACCGCTACGCCGGCACCAACTTCTTCACCAATGACCTTGGTGGCAACCCGATGATGTATGTGAACCTCATCTGGATCTGGGGCCATCCGGAGGTCTACATTCTCATTCTGCCGGCCTTCGGCATCTTCTCGGAAGTCGTTGCCACCTTCTGTGGCAAGCGGCTCTTCGGTTACGCCTCCATGGTCTATGCGACCTGCGTGATCATGATCCTGTCCTATCTTGTCTGGCTGCACCACTTCTTCACCATGGGGTCCGGGGCATCGGTCAACGCCTTCTTCGGCATCACCACGATGATCATCTCGATCCCGACGGGGGCGAAGATGTTCAACTGGCTCTTCACCATGTATCGCGGCCGCATCCGCTACGAGGTGCCGATGCTGTGGACCGTCGGCTTCATGGTCACCTTCGTCATCGGCGGCATGACCGGCGTCATGCTGGCGATCCCGCCGGCCGACTTCGTGCTGCACAACTCGCTGTTCCTGATCGCCCACTTCCACAACGTCATCATCGGCGGCGTCGTGTTCGGCCTGATGGCGGGTCTCGTCTACTGGTGGCCGAAAGCCTTCGGCTACAAGCTCGATCCGTTCTGGGGCAAAATGAGCTTCTGGTTCTGGCAGATCGGCTTCTTCTTCGCCTTCATGCCGCTCTACGTGCTCGGCCTGATGGGCGTTACCCGCCGCGTGTCGCAGTTCGAGGACCCGTCGCTGCAGATCTGGTTCGTCATCGCCGCCTTCGGCGCCGTGCTGATCGCGCTCGGCATCGCCTCCTTCGTCGTCCAGCTCGTCGTCAGCTATCTCAGGCGCGACCAGCTGCGCGACACGACGGGCGATCCGTGGAACGCCCGGACGATCGAGTGGTCGACCTCCTCGCCGCCGCCGGATTACAACTTCGCCTTCACGCCCGTCGTGCACGATCACGACAGCTGGTACGACATGAAGAACCGTGGCTACGAGCGTCCGCTCGGCGGCTTCAAGCCGATCCATATGCCACGGAACACCGGAACCGGCGTCATCCTCGCGGGTCTCAGCGTCGTGCTCGCCTTCGCGCTGATCTGGTACATCTGGTGGCTGGCGATCGTTGCGTTCGTTACCATGCTCGTCGTGTCGATCGGCCACACGTTCAACTACAAGCGGGATTTCTACATCCCTGCCGAGACCGTCACTGCAACCGAGGACGCCCGGTCCGAACTTCTGGCGGAGCGCACCTGAGATGGCGAACAAGACCCAAGTCGAAGCAACCGAAGCGCCGCAGTTCTATCTGGAGGAAGAGCACCATCCGGAAGGCAGCACCATGCTGGGCTTCTGGATCTACCTGATGAGCGACTGCCTCATCTTCGCCGTCCTCTTCGCCACCCATGGCGTGCTCGGGCGGAACTATGCGGCCGGTCCGTCGCCGGCCGATCTGTTCGATCTGCCGCTTGTTGCCATCAACACGGCAATGCTGCTGTTCTCCTCGATCACCTATGGTTTTGCCATGCTCCAGATGGAGCGCAACGCCAAGATGGAGACGATCTTCTGGCTTGGCGTGACCGCCGTGTTCGGCCTGGCGTTCCTCGGGCTGGAACTCTACGAGTTCTATCACCTGATCCTTGAGGGGGCAGGCCCGACACGCAGCGCGTTCCTGTCGTCGTTCTTCACGCTCGTCGGCACCCACGGCCTGCACGTCACCTTCGGCATCATCTGGATCGTGACGATGATGGTGCAGGTCAAGATGCATGGCCTGATCCCCGAGAACCGTCGCCGCCTGATGTGCCTGTCGATGTTCTGGCACTTCCTCGACGTCATCTGGATTGGCGTCTTCTCCTTCGTCTATCTGATCGGAGCCATCGGATGAGCTCACAGCCAAACAGCCTCACCCATGAAGATGCCGGCCAGGCCCATCACGGCCACAGCCACGGCCACCAAGCCGGCCACGGCTCGTTCAGAAGCTACATGATCGGCTTCGCGCTTTCCGTCGTCCTGACCGCCATTCCCTTCTGGTTGGTCATAGGCGGAGTGTTCGATAGCAAGCTGACGACGGCCGTCTTCGTCATGGGCCTCGGGGCCATCCAGATCGTCGTGCACATGATCTTTTTCCTGCACATGAACCCGCGTTCGGAAGGCGGCTGGACGATGATGGCGCTGATCTTCACGCTCATTATCGTCGGCATCGCGCTCGCCGGCTCGCTGTGGGTCATGCACCATCTGAACGTCAACATGATGCCGATGACGCACGAAATGATGAAGAACATGCCATGACGGCCCGTTGACGGCATGGCGATGAACGGGGGAGCGGCGAAGATCGAAGTGGGGGCAGAGCTTGTCCGCGCTCGCACCATTCTCACTGTCGCCCTGTCGGTGCTGATGGTGGCTTTCTTCGCCCTCGGCTCCTGGCAGGTGCAGAGGCTCTTCTGGAAGCTCGAGCTGATTGCCCGCGTCGATGCCCGGGTTCACGCCGAACCTGTTCCGGCTCCGCCCCCGGCCGAATGGCCCGGTATCAGTGCGGAAAAGGACGAATACCGTCGCGTGACCACGACCGGCGTCTTCGAGCACGAGAAGGAAGTGCTGGTCCAGGCGGTCACCGAGCGTGGCGCCGGCTTCTGGGTGATGACGCCGATCGTCCAGGACGACCGGTCGACCATCCTGATCAACCGTGGCTTTGTTCCGCTCGATCGGCGCGATGCTGCCGCCCGCTCCCAGAGCCGGACTTCCGGTGTTGTAGAGGTTATCGGCCTCTTGCGAATGCCGGAACCGGGTGGCGGCTTCCTGCGTTCCAACGACCCGACAGCCGATCGCTGGTATTCGCGTGACGTCGTTGCGATCGCCAAGGCCCAGGACCTGGCGAATATCGCGCCTTACTTCATCGATGCCGACGCCACGCCCCATCCGGGTGGTCTCCCTGTCGGCGGGCTGACGGTGGTCAGCTTCCGCAACAGTCATCTCGTTTATGCGGTAACTTGGTATGTGCTGGCACTGCTGAGTGCGGCGGGCATCTTTGTTGTTTATCGCTCGCGGGCGGGCTGAAGGCTTGGCGATTGTGCGTCGGCGCGGATAGGTTTCACGAAAGACGGACATCTCTCGGGTGCGATACCGCAGATGCATCCTCGCCCGAACAGCCGCGCCACCGATTAACGATAAGCACAAAGGCCTCCCATGCAGTCAGTCAGCATCGAACAGGGCATCGAGGCCGCCGGCGTCGGGCTGTTCCAGCGTCGCCTCTTCGTCATCTTCGGCCTTGTCTGGGCGGCAGATGCTATGCAGGTGCTGGCAATCGGTTTCAGCGCGCCGTCAATTGCTGCGACGTTCGGCGTCACCATCCCGCAGGCTCTGCAGTCGGGCACGTTCTTCTTTCTCGGCATGCTCGTCGGTGCCTTTGTTTTCGGGCGGCTCGCCGATCGCATCGGCAGGCGACCGGTGCTGTTCATCGCGATCATCATCGACGCAATTTTCGGCATCGCGTCGGCCTTTGCACCCGACCTTACCTGGCTATTCGTGGCCCGTTTCCTCACCGGGCTTGGGGTTGGCGGCACGCTGCCGGTCGATTACGCCATGATGGCTGAATTTCTGCCGGCCAACCGACGGGGGCGCTGGCTGGTGCTGTTGGAGGGGTTCTGGGCCATTGGGACCGTTGCACTGGCGATCCTGGCGCTTGTGGCTGGCAGTCATGGCAGCGAGGCTTGGCGGATCATCTTTTTCATCACCGGCATTCCGGCGTTGATCGGTGTCGTCCTGCGCTTCTACGTCCCGGAATCGCCCTTTTACCTGAACCGGCAGGGACATTCGACCGAGGCCCGCAGCGTCTTGCAGCGCATCGCTGATTTGAACGGACGGGATGTCGCCATCCCGCCGATCGTCCCTCAAGCTGCCGAGCGCAAATCGATCACAGCACTTCTATCGCCTGCGCTTCGCCGCCGGACGATCTTTCTGATGTCGGCGTGGCTGCTCATTTCCATATCCTACTACGGCATCTTCGTTTACTTGCCGGTCAAGCTTGCCGGCGAGGGCTTCGGTTTCATACGCGGCGAAGTCTTTCTCGTCGTTCTGGCACTGGCCCAGTTGCCCGGTTACGCGTTGGCTGCCTATGGCGTGGAACGCTGGGGGCGGAAGGCAACATTGATCGGCTTTCTCCTCCTCAGCGCGGCCGGCTCCCTGGCCTATGCTCTTGGGCAGAGCATAGGGCTTGTCGTTGCGGCCACGCTGTTGATGAATTTTGCCCTTTTGGGCACGTGGGGTGCGATCTATGCGTTGACGCCGGAAATCTATCCGACGAGCCTGCGCGCAAGCGGCATGGGCACGGCCGGCGCAATCGCCCGTGTCGGCGGGTTGCTTGCGCCGTCGATGGTTGCCCCGATCATGGCGACCAGTTTCACGACCGCGCTCGGCGTCATTTCGGGCCTGCTACTGCTTGCGGCGCTGAGCGTGTCGCTGATCGATGCCGAACCCCGCAACAAGGGTCTCGCGTGAGAGGTGAGATGCAGCACTGTTCCAGTGCTCGCCTTTGATGATTTCGACTACTTGAACTCAATCACGACGACGGTCGCGGCCCGCGCGATATTCTGCAAGGCATCCAACAGGGATACGCCACTACCGGTCTTGATGTGGCTGAGCGTTGCTGCATTTTTGAACGTCAGTTTGCATCGCCCGGGATAGCCCGGCCCGCCGCCCTCGACCGCGTCCCAGAACGCGTCGAGGTTGCAGCCAAAGTCTCGACCAGCCGCAGGATTCGTCACGGCAAGGTAGCGGCGCCAGAGATCCGCATCGGTCGCAATCCCCTGACAATCGATGACAAAGTGCTTCATTCATGCTGCTTTCGAGAAGCCGCCGTCGGCACCAATAGGGCACCGGCGTGCCCGGTTCAATCGGCCGTGGTGCACCCGATGGCAGATCATTCGCGATGAAGCGTACAACGCTCCTGCTTGCCGAAGTTGTGTCGAGGCAAGCCGTTCGAAAAGCCCGCCTGCGAGAAGCGGCAGGCACCTGTTAACCAATTGTTAACCATCCGTCGCCTAGATCACGGCAACGAAAAATTAACGAAGATGATCAAAGTGCTAACAGACGCTCGTTCGATCCGTATCAAGGGCCGCTCGTTCCTGAGCCTCGCGCTGTCGCCCGAGCTTCCACTCGATTCGTGGCTGACGCGGCTCGACGATCTGGCCGCTCGCTCGGCGGGTTTTTTTCTCGGCCGACCGGTAGTGCTTGATATCGTCGACCTCGAAATCGACCGGCCGCAGCTGAAGGGCCTGCTCGAAGAACTCGCCAGCAGGAACGTCCGCGTCCTGGGCATCGAGGGCGGACGTCCCTCGCTGTTCGAGCCGGGCATGCCACCCTCAATGAGAGGCGGGCGGCCGGCGCCGGAATTCGAGGCGGCAGCGGGCGAGTTGATCGCCGGTGAGCCGAAGGCACCTGAGGCTGTCTCCGTCATCGGCCAGGAAACGCCGGCGGCCAGAGCGAGCGCGTCGATCATCGTCAGGGAGCCGGTTCGTTCCGGACAATCGGTGATCTTTCCGGAAGGCGATGTCACCGTGATCGGGTCGGTCGCATCCGGCGCCGAAATCATCGCCGGCGGTTCGATCCATATTTACGGAGCGCTCCGGGGGCGGGCGCTGGCGGGTTCCGTAGGTAACACCTCGGCACGGATCTTCTGCCGCCGGCTGGAGGCAGAACTGCTGGCCATCGACGGTGTCTACAAGACCGCCGACGACATGGCGTCCGAGCTTCGTGGACAATCGGTGCAGCTTTGGCTCGAAGACGACTCGATCATGGCAGAGAGACTTAACTGAGCCGGTGCCGGCCAGGAAACAGGAGCGGAAGATGGCGAAAGTAGTTGTTGTTACATCGGGCAAAGGCGGCGTCGGCAAGACGACGTCGACCGCTGCTCTCGGCGCAGCGCTCGCGCAGCGCAACGAGAAGACCGTCGTCGTGGATTTCGATGTCGGCCTGCGCAATCTCGACCTCGTCATGGGTGCCGAGCGCCGTGTCGTCTATGACATGGTCAACGTCATTCAGGGTGACGCCAAGCTGCCGCAGGCGCTGATCCGCGACAAGCGCCTGGAGACGCTCTTCCTGCTGCCGGCATCGCAGACCCGTGACAAGGACAGCCTGACGCCGGAAGGCGTGGAACGTGTCATTAACGACCTGAAGAAGCATTTCGACTGGATCATCTGCGACAGCCCTGCCGGGATCGAGCGCGGTGCAACGCTTGCCATGCGCCATGCCGACATGGCCGTGATCGTGACCAATCCGGAAGTTTCCTCGGTTCGCGACTCCGACCGGATCATCGGCCTGCTCGACGCCAAGACAGAGAAGGCCGAGCGGGGAGAACGGGTCGAGAAGCACCTGCTCCTGACCCGCTACGATGCGCTGCGCGCCGAACGTGGCGACATGCTGAAGGTCGACGATGTCCTGGAGATCCTGTCGATTCCGCTGCTCGGCATCGTTCCCGAGAGCATGGACGTGCTCAGGGCATCCAACATCGGCGCCCCGGTGACGCTCGCCGACAGCAAGTCTGCGCCGGCGCTTGCCTATCTCGACGCCGCTCGCCGGCTTGCAGGCGAAACCGTGCCGATGACCATCCCGGGTGAAAAACGCGGTCTGTTTGGCAAGATCTTCGGACGGAGGGCAGCATGAGCATTTTCAGTTTCTTCAAAAAGCAGAGCTCGGCCCCGACGGCGCGTGAGCGCCTGCAGGTCCTGCTGGCACATGAGCGCGCCTCCGTCGGCCAATCGGATCTCGTTGCGCTGCTGCGGGAAGAGATTCTTGCGGTCATCTCCAAGCACGTTCAGATCGACGACGACAAGGTCACAGTCAAGATGGACCGCGGCGAACACGTGACGACGCTGGAAGTCGACATCGAGATCCCGCTCGCCGCCGGTGCACGGGCAGCCTGAAAGCGGGTCCGCAGCATATGACGTCAGGCAGCAGGGGATATCGATGGTTCAGATCATCCGTTCCTGTGCTGCCTGACGTATCCCGTCATGCTGTGCTACTGCATCGTCTTGCAGCGCCCTTGGCGTCCCATTTGACGCGCGACGCTGTTGAGGTCCGCTATGTCCCATGAGCAAGTGGAATGCATTGTCGCGGGAGCCGGCGTCATCGGGTTGGCCGTCGCTCGCGCGCTTGCTCAAGCCGGCCGTGAGGTGATCATCGTCGAAGCGGCCGATCGTATCGGCAGCGTAACGTCGTCGCGCAACAGCGAAGTGATCCACGCCGGGATCTACTATCCGGCGGGCAGCCTGATGGCGCGCTTGTGCGTCGAAGGCCGGGCCCTGCTCTATGCCTATTGCCGCGAACGCGGCATCCCCCATCGGCAATGCGGAAAGCTGATCGTGGCCACCTCGGCCTTGGAGCTTGAGCAGCTCCCCGATATCGCGGTGCGCGCGGCGCAAAATGGCGTGCCGGATCTCCGGCAAATCTCGGCCGCGGATGCGCGCGTCCTCGAACCGGCGCTTGCCACCACCGGCGCGCTGCTGTCGCCGGTAACCGGCATCATCGACAGCCACGCGTACATGATGTCGCTGCTTGGCGATGCCGAGAATGCCGGCGCGGTCTTGGCGCTCAACAGCCCCGTCGAGCGAGGCAAGGTGACCGATGGCGGTATCGTCATCGACGTCGGCGGCGCCGAACCCATGAGCCTTGCCTGCCGGCTGTTCGTCAACGCCGCCGGCCTCGGCGCACCGATGCTGGCGCGCCAGCTTGAGGGCATGCCTCTCGGGCTCGTGCCGAAAGAGTACTATGCCAAGGGCGACTATTTCTCCCATGTCGGCAGGGCGCCGTTCTCACGGTTAATCTATCCCGTGCCGGTCAAGGGTGGACTCGGCATCCATCTAACCATCGATATGGCCGGCCAGGCCCGTTTCGGCCCCGATATCGAGTGGGTCGATACATTGAGCTATGACGTCGATCCGGCGAAGGCCGCATCATTCTACGCCGGTGTTCGCCGCTATTTTCCTGGCCTGAAGGACGGCGCGCTCGTGTCGGCCTATTCCGGTATCCGGCCAAAGATCGTGCCGCCGGAGGTGGCAAGCCAGGACTTCGTCGTGCAAGGACCAAGCGTGCACGCCGTGCCCGGACTGATCAATCTGTTCGGCATCGAGTCGCCCGGCCTCACCGCATCCCTAGCGCTGGCGAAGCTGGTGGCAGAAATCTAGGCCTGTGGGCAACTCAACCGTCGTTTGGGCCGCAGGACAGCTCGCCTAATCCGTAAACGACGGATGCCAGCTTTTCCGTTCCCCGGCGCAATTCGTCCGGTGTCAGCGAGGCATAGCCGAGCACCATGCCGGCCCGGTCCGGTTTGCGTTCGAGATAGAGCGGCGACACGGGGTAGATGCCAATCCCGGCAGCCCCCGCGGTTTCGATCAGCCGCGTCTCATGCTGTGCGCTGATCTCACGGAACCAGACGACGACATGCAGCCCGGCCGATGTGCCGACGATCTCTAACTGTTCGCCAAAGCATGATGTCAGTGCCGAGATCAGGGCGGCGCGACGCTCGGCATTGGACCGGCGCATCCTACGGACATGCCGTTCGTATGAGCCTGCTTCCAGTAGGATTGCGAGCGCCTCCTGCTCAAGGCTCGGGCTATGCCGGTCGGCGATCTGCTTGCATCGCGTGAAGACCTCGATCAACGGCCGGGGAACCACGAGATAGCCCAGCCTGAGGGCCGGCGAGAGCGTCTTCGAGACTGTGCCGACATAAATGACCCGGTCACGATCCGCTTGAAACAGCGGCGGTATCGGCTTCACGTCATAGCGGTACTCGCCGTCGTAGTCGTCCTCGATGATATAGGCTCCGACCGCATAGGCCCATTGGAGCAACGCGTCCCGCCGGCTCTGCGGCAGGACGCCACCGAGCGGAAACTGGTGGCTCGGCGTCACGTAGGCGAGCGCTGATTTTCCACGGGACGGCAGGTGCTCCACGACAAGGCCGGCACGGTCGCAGGGAGCGGCAACGATTTCAGCGCCGGCGGCGACCATGACGTTGCGCGCCATGGCATAACACGGTTCCTCAACAATGACGCGGTCGCCGCGATCGACGAGAACGCGGGCGCAGAGATCCAGCGCCTGTTGCGAGCCGGAAACGACGACGATCTGATCGGCGTCGCAGCGGATGCCGCGCACACGCCAGAGATAGCCCTGAAGTTGTTGTTTCAGGGCGGCGGAGCCGGCCGGATGCTCGTAGGAAAGGCTATCACG
This sequence comes from Ensifer sp. ENS11, assembly GCF_014851895.1. NCBI lineage: Bacteria > Pseudomonadati > Pseudomonadota > Alphaproteobacteria > Hyphomicrobiales > Rhizobiaceae > Ensifer > Ensifer sp. ENS11. The sequence goes on from NZ_JACVAN010000003.1 coordinate 66,379, forward strand.
GCGGCGCAGCAGCGCCGCATTCATCGCCCGCCGCCACAGCAGCGTCGGAAAGTCGGCGGCGGCAATATCGCCATAGCGAAAATCGAACTCCAGTGCCGGCCGCCTCTCAGCATAGTGGATCGGAAGCTCCATCAGCCGGGCAGCATAGTCCGACATCGGCCATTCCAGGCGATGCTCAGCCTGTCGGCTGTGTCGCGTTCCTGGCCCGGCCATATCCGAGACGATCGACGCCGAGCCCTGGTGGCTGATCACGTAGCCCTCGGAGACGAGCTGGTCGAAAGCGGCCGTGACCGTCGTGCGCGACACGCCCAGTTCCTCGGCGAGCGCACGGCTCGATGGCAGCCTGTCACCGGGCGCATAGACGCCAGCACCAATCTGCTCTTGCAGCTCAAGGTAAATGCGGCGGGCAGCGCCCGTGCGTTGTGATCTCCCACCGCTCAACTGGCCCAATGAAAAGCTCCGAAACTGGACGTTTATTTTGTGCCAGTTAACGCCGATGCTGCGCGAAGTTCAAGGAGAGTTCCATGTACACGCCGCCAGCTTTTGTGGTCGACGACACCAGCGAAATACACGCGATGATGCGGGCATGCCGCATCGCCAATTTTATCACCGCGACGGCGCAAGGTCCCTTGGCGACACCGCTGCCGATGTTGCTCGACGCTGAGGAGGGAGAAATGGGTACGCTTTATGCCCACCTCGCCCGCCCCAATCCGCAGTGGCAAACGCCCATGATTGGCGATGGCCTCGCTGTCTTCATGGGTCCCGACGCCTACATCACCCCGGCCTGGTATGCAGCGAAGGCCGAGCATGGAAAGGTGGTTCCGACATGGAACTACACTGCTGTTCAAGCAAAGGGCCCGGTCGAGTTCTTCGATGATCCGGCCCGGCTGCTCGATGTCGTCAAGCGGCTCACTGATCTCCACGAGGCGGCGGCCGCAAAGCCGTGGGCCGTCAGCGATGCGCCTGCGGCTTATATCGCAGCGCAATTGCGCGGCATCGTCGGTATTCGAATGCCGATCACGCATCTGACAGGCAAACGCAAGCTGAGCCAGAACCGTCCAGAGCCGGACAGGATGGGCGTCAGGAACGGCCTTTCGGAAAGTCATCGCGATTTCGACCGCGCAATTGCGGACATGATCCCCGTTCCATCATCATCATCATGAGACAAGAGCATGTTCAAGTCTGATTTCGATCCACAACCGGCATTGAGCGGCGAGGCCATCTTCCTCAGGCCGCTGCGGCCGGAAGACCTCGAGGGCCTTTACTCCGCAGCAAGCCATCCCGACGTCTGGGCAGGGCATCCAGCAACGGATCGCTACAAGCGGGAGAACTTCGAGCCCTACTTCGCGTTGTTGCTTGCAAGCGAAACGACGCTCGTGGCGATCGATCGGCAAAACGACAAGATCATCGGATGCTCCCGCTACTACGTCGCTCCTGACATGCCGGACAGCATTTCGATCGGTTTTACTTTCCTCAACAACGCCTATTGGGGCGGCGGCACCAACTTCGACCTGAAGCGGCTGATGCTCGGCCATGCCTTCGGTACCTATCCGGAAGTCTGGTTCCATATCGCGCCGACAAACATTCGTTCGCGAAAGGCGACTGCCAAGCTCGGTGCGGCGCATGTCTATGACGCGATATTGGACCTCTCGGGCACGCCGTCGCCGTGGATGTGCTTCCGGCTGCGGCAGGACGATTGGAACCGTGTCGTCGCCGGCAGGGCTGAGGTCGCTTGATCCGCTTCGTTGCCGCGGTCAGGCTTTTCCCGGCGTCGAAAGTCAGTGCAAACAAGCGCAAACCCCGAGGATTTCCACTCGTAGAAGGTTTTTCTGACGCTGGCCGGAAGGGCGTTTCGTCTGGAAGCGATCGGCGAGGTGACCATCTGCTGTGGCAACCGTCGCATCGCTGTTTGATCGTGCGCAGCTGGCGCTTCATAGCCTCGAACAAGTCGCAACGGCAGACGCAAGAAGAACGGGCTCTCCCTATCGGCGAGCCCGATTTTTAATTGTAAGGCATTGCTTACTATTATTCTTCCTTGAAATCCAATGACGTGCCGGGGAGATAAAGCGAAATCGGCCGGATCTCATAGGTGGCCGTCGGGTTGGCGCGGCGCAGATCACGGGCTGCCGCCACGGCTGCCTCAAGCGTTGGAAAATCCACGACGTAGAGACCGAGCAATTGTTCCTTGGTTTCGGCAAAGGGGCCGTCGATGACAATGCCCTCGCCTTTGCCTCGCAGCGTCACTGCATGCTGGGTGGGGCCAAGCCGTGCCGCCGGGCCCAAGGATTTTTCCCGCACGAGGCGGTCATTGACCTGGAGCAGGTCGGTCATCAGGGCCGCGTCCTCCTCCTCGGTCCAGGATTCGACCACTCCCTCTTCGTGATAGGCGAGGATGGCGTAATACATCAAAACATCTCCCTTGCGCGTTTTCGGTTTTCGCTCAGCCAGTAACCATCGGGACGTATTTGGGTGAGCGCCGCCGGGAATATATGGCCGGATCGGCGCGCAGACTATGGGCATGCACGTTTCAATTGAAGGAACGGTTCGAGGCGAAAGCGCTCACGCTTCAACAAACTGTCGCACAGGAGGGGTATCGGAGACCGCGAAGCAATCTTGACGTCCGCGCCCGCCCATGACGGCGCCGACGTTTGATGGGTATGACATGCGCACGTCTCGAATACTGGCCGGATTGATCGAACGACACGACGAGCTGGAGCTCAAGCTCGATTTTCTCGAGTGCACCAGCACCGCTCTCAGCGATGATGGCACTCTTGCCGAGTTGCGACACACGCTCAAGGAAATCAGGCGAGATATTGCCCGCAACCGAACCCGTTGTCGCTGACGTTCATCAGCGCGGACCTTGATGTTGGCGCAGGCGCCTCGCTGTCTCATCGCCAAACGGCGAGAGCACGCAGCACGTTGTCGGCGCTGCGTACTTTCGACCCATATTGTGCAGGCGGGATACTGCCTTCACCGAGAGCGCATCTGGTTTCGACGAGGTAGCAGAAACGCTCTATCTCTTTGTTTTTGCACATTTCCAGGAAAACCGCCTCGCACTTTTCCTGGCTTTAGTCCGTGTGTCTGACAATGGCCGGGATGATGATACCCCAATCGGCCCTGTGAAGTTCATGCCCGCCGCCGGCGATCGGAAGATATTCGGAGCCGGCCACAACTTCGGCAATGGCCATCCCATGCTCGACCGAGAAGATCGGGTCGGTGGTGCCATGGATTACCAGCAGCGGCGCTTCGAGCGATTTGAGCTTGCCTTTGACAGTGTCGCCGCCCTGAAGCATGAAGTGGTTCGTGGCGGAGAGTAGGCCGCCCGAGCGATCATGATCCCGCTCGATGAAGGCACGGATCCGGTTCGCGTCATGGGGGTGGGCTGTGCTCGCGACCATGCGGGCGTCCTTCGTCATGAAATCGATCACTTGTGTCCGATCCGACCAGTCAACGCTTTCGGCCGCAGCGACGTGTTCCATATAGTCAGCGTTTATCGGTGGAAGCTCAAGCTCGAGTCCCATTGGCGTAGTGCTGACAAGCGTCAGCGACGACACCCGTTCCGGAGCGGACAACGCCAGGATCTGAGCGATCATGCCGCCGAGCGACATGCCGACGAGGTGAGCCGATGCAATGCCATAGGCGTCGAGCACGGCAACTGCATCACCGGCCATGTCCTCCATCGAATAGGGAGGATTGCCGGGGGCATATTTGGTGGAAAGCCCCGTATCGCGGTTGTCGTAGCGGATGACATAGCGCCCGCTTGCCGCCAGCTTGCGGCAGAATTCGTCGGGCCACCACATCATCGAGGTCATCGCACCCATGATCAAAAGCACCGGCGGCGCTAAGGGATCGCCAAAGGTCCCCGTGGCGATGGTGACGCCGTTGCCGCCTACGACATTCTTGGACGTTTCCTCGGCCATGGCCCTGCTCCTCGCTGTTGCACCAGTGGCGGCCAGGGCTGCTGCCACGAGCAGAAACTGGCGTCGGCGATGTAGGTATCTACAGCGCCGCGCGGCATATTAGACGCGCAAAGGTCGCTGTAGCACTTTGAATTGCTGCATGCTTTCATCCTTAAATCGAATGGGATTTAAGGAAACAGCGTGCTTTTCATCGTCGGCTCCCTCGCGACATCTAACGTCGGCATGGGCAGACACTACGGCTCCCGACCTTCTCGCTCGAGAGAGGAACTGGCCAAAATAGGGGCGTTCGTGCCAGAGCGCTGTAAGTCGCGCAGCTTTTGTTAGGTCGCGTCTAGACCGGCGGGTCCACGAGGCTCTGATGGCGGAAGGCACGGGCGTCGCAGACGCCGCGTAACGGGGCGCTTGGCCGACAACCGGCTGGCGGCCACGTCGATCACTGCGTTGTTGAAACGGTCGGGCAGTTATCGTCGTAAAACGACCGGGTGGGGAACCCGGTCGTGTTTGGTCCGCGCCTTTTGATCGAGCAGGCTAGTCGACCAGGGCGCAGCCCAGCCGCTCGAGTTCCCGGTCCACCCAGGACCTGTCCATCGTTCCAGAAAGCGTCGCCGCCATCTGCTTGGCCTCGGCATCCTGTTTGGCCCGGGTTGCCTTGAGGACCGCTTCGGCATCCGCCTTCGGCACGCAGACGATACCATCGATGTCGCCGAGCATCAGGTCGCCCGGATTGATGACCATTCCGGCGATGGAAATCTGGAAGCCGATCTCGCCCGGTCCCGTACGATAAGGGCCGCGATGGGTGACGCCAAGCGCATAGAGCGGCAGCGGCTGGGCGCGGATGGCTTCGGCGTCGCGGATTGCGCCGTTGAGGACGAAGCCGGCAACGCCGCGCTTGACCGCATGCGCCAGCATCAGTTCGCCCATCAGCGCATTGGTCGTGTCGCCGCCGGCATCGACGACGACGATGTCGCCCGGTGCCGCCATGTCGATTGCCTTGTGCAGCATCAGGTTGTCGCCCGGGCAGGTCTTGACCGTCAGCGCCGGGCCGGCGAGCACGCCGCCGCTATGCATCGGGCGTAGCCGATCACCGCCGGCGACAAGCCGCGACATGCTGTCGGACACGTTGGCGACGGGCAGGACGCGGAAGGCCTCGACATAGGAAGCGTCGATACGCTTCATGCTGTTCTTTACTCTGAAACCGATGGGCATGTGGTCTTCCTTCTGGAACTCTCGAGCGTTTCCGGTTTAGGTGGGTCGTAGAAACGCTCTATCTCGTTGTTTTCATGCATTTCCCGGCGGAAATCCGCCTCGCGTTTCCCGGGAAAGCTTCAGGCGGTCGCCTTGCGCAGGCCGAGGCTCTGCGGAGCCGCAAGGCTGAAGGCATCTGGCGCTTGGCCGTTGAGGACGCTGATGATGTGGCGCGCGGCAATTTCGGCCATCGCTTTCGATGAGCCGTGGGTGACGCCACCGATGTGGGGCGTCGCCAGCACCAGCGGCGAGGCCCAGAGCGGGTTGTCGGCAGCCGGCGGTTCGGCTGCGAAGCTGTCGAGCGCGGCACCCGCTATACGCCTGTCGCGCAGGGCGACGGCGAGCGCCGCCTCGTCGATGATGCCGCCGCGGGCGGTGTTGACGATGAAGGACGTCGGCTTCATCAGCGCCAGGCGACGGGCATCGATCAGGTGGCGAGTCTCCGCCGTCAAAGGGCAATGCAGGCTGACGATGTCGGCGCGGGCGACAAGCTCGTCGACGTCGTCGATGGCGGTTATGTTCCCCTGAGCGAGTGCCGCTGCGGCATGCGGATCGTAGACGATGACGTCCATGCCGAGTGCGTGCGCCATGGCCGCTGTCTCGCGGCCGATCGAGCCATAGCCGATGAGGCCCATGAGGGTGCCGGCGATGTCGCGCCCCATGAAGGTCGGTTTCGGCCATTGGCCGCCTCTGACCGCCGCGGTCAGCGGTGCGATCTCCTTGATCAGCGCCAGCGAAAGCGCGATCGTGTGTTCGGCGACTGCGCGCGCGTTCGAGCCCATCGAGCGCAACACGGGTATGCCGCGATCGGCGGCGGCCTGGATATCGACATTGTCGACGCCGACGCCATGTTTGACGATGACCTTCAGCTTCGGCGACGCGGCAATGACAGCCTCGTTGATCTGGCCCTGCCGCACCATGATCGCGTCGACGCCGAGATCGGCGGCGCGTGCGGCGACGACATCCGAGGCGTCATAGGGTGGAGAAAAGAAGACATCGCAGTCATGGGCGTTGAGCAGCGCGACGGCGCTCTCGGCAATCCTGTTGTGGGTTACAAGGACGCGCCATTTGCGGTTTGTATGGTTCTCGGCAGCTGGAAAGTCGGACACTCTGTTCTCCAGGATAGATGCGGGGTCGCCGGGCGGTTGGATCAGCCCGTGGTGCGCGCCAGCAATCCGCGGGCGCGCGTGACGATCGGCAGGTCGACGAATTTGCCCTCGAAGGTGAAGGCACCGATCCCGGCCAGTGCGGCGGCATCGGCGGCGGCAATCAGCCGTCGGGCGCGGTCGAGCTCTTCCGCGGAAGGCGAGAAGCCGTCATTCAGCAGCGAGATCACGCTCGGGTGAATGCAGGTGGCGCCGTCGAAACCGAAGTCCTTGGCTTCCCTTATGGCTGCAGCCAATCCCTCCTTGTCGGCATAGTCGGCCGTGCTGCGCAGCAGCCCGAAGGAGAGGACGCCAGCGGCCTTCGCGGCGTAGTGGATCATCAGCTTCGGTATGCGCAAAACCTCAGGCGTCGGCTGGGCGCCCATGGATGTCGCAAGGTCCTCGCCACCAGCCGACAAGGCGAAGACCCGCGGGCCTGTGGCGATCGACGTGGCGTTGAGCAATCCCGCGGGATCTTCGATCAGCGGCGCAAACCGCATCGGCGGCCGGTTCGCGGCCGATTCCAGCGGCTCCAGGTGCCGATCGAGTTGATGCAGGACTTCAGGCGAAGACACCTTGGGAATGTAGAGCGCCAGTGCGCCGGCCTCGCAGGCCGCACTGGCGTCGGCCAGCATCGTCGTTTCGTCATGGGTGTTGATCCGCACGATCACCGCAGCGCCGCGCTGGCCAACCATCGGCACGGTTCGAGCAAGAGCGACCCTTGCCGCGTCCTTCTCGTTGGCGGCGACCGCGTCCTCGAGGTCGATGATAATGGCATCGGCGCCGCGTTCGTGGGCCTTTTCTAGAAAGCGGGGCGAACTGCCGGGAACATAAAGTAGCGAGCGCAGCATCATTCGGTTCTTCCCCCCATGATCAGGTCGATTTCGTCGGTCGACAGGCCGACTTCGTTGAGGACGTCGCGGGTGTTTTCGCCAAGCGCCGGTGCCGGGTTGCGCCAAACGCCGGGGGTCGCCGACATCCGCGGCAGGATGTTGTGCATGGGCAGCGACCCGTGCTCACGATCCTCCACTTCGGTAAAAACCTCGCGCTCGATGAAATGCGCGTCGCTAAAGGCATCGGCGATGTTGTAGACCGGCCCGACCGTTGCACCGGCCCGGCGCATGACGTCGAGTGCGTCGTCGCGCTCCCTCGTCGCAAACCAGGCACTGACGGCCTCGTCGACCAGCGGCCGGTTGCGGACCCGGTCGGTATTGGTGGCAAAGCGCGGATCGGTGATCATTTCGGGACGGCCGATGATCTCGAAGATACGTTTGGCAACCGCCTGGGTGGAGCCGGACAGCGCGACGTATTTGCCGTCGGCGCATCGATAGACGTTGCGTGGCGATGTCGTGTTGGAGCCACTGCCGACCCGTTCCTTGATCTTGCCGGTCGTCTTGTAGATCGCGGCCTCCGGTCCGAGCACCGAGAACATCGGCTCCAGCAGCGACAGGTCGATGACCTGCCCGCGCGCCGTGCCGCGCTGGCGCGCCAGCAGCGCCATGCTGACAGCCGAAGATCCGTAGATGCCGGCGATCATGTCGGCGAGTGCCAACGGCGGCAGTACCGGTTCCCGATCGGGAAAGCCGGTGCGGGCGGCAAATCCGCTCATCGCTTCCACCAGCGTGCCGAACCCCGGCAGGGTGGCGTAAGGACCGGTCTGACCGAAGCCGGAAATGCGCACGATGATCAGGTCGGGATTGCGGGCAAGCAGCGTCTCCGGCGCCATGCCCATCTCCTCGAGCGTGCCTGGGCGGAAGTTTTCGATGAAGACATCGGCCGTGTCGAGCAGCTTGAGCATGGCGTCCATCGCCGCCGGTTCGCGAAGGTTGAGCATGGCCGAGCGCTTGTTGCGGCCATAGGTCTTCCAGTAGAGCGAGCTGCCGCCGTCGCGCCAGTCGCGCAAGGGATCGCCGACCGGCGGCTCGACCTTGATGACGTCGGCGCCGAAATCGCCGAGTTGCAGCGACAGCATGTTGCCGGCGACCAGCCGCGACAGATCGACGACGCGAATGCCGTCAAGCGGGCCTTTGGCGGCGGCGTCGAAGCTTTTGGGTTCCTTGGTCATGAGGTGCTCCGCGTTTAAGGGCTCAGGCCTGCGGCCGGGATTGCGCGGCAAACAGCGTCGAGGCTTCCGGCGGCACATAGACGAAGACATGCTTGTCGGCGACCTCGCGCGCGGTCTGGACGCGGAAGGTGCTGCCGGCGCCTGTCAGCTCGTACTGATAGACGGAGCCGAGATAGGAGCCGCCCTGAACGGTTGCCTGTACGACGTTTTCACCGGCGCTGCCGACGATCTGCAGCCGCTCCGGACGCACGGCAATCACGACTTTTTCGTCAGCACCGTTCCGGCCGGTGTTCGCCTTGATCATCGTTCCGTCTTCGAGGCGAACATTGGCGATGCCGGCGGCGCGATCGACCACGGTACCTGTCAGGAAGTTCGAGGAGCCGATGAAGTCGGCGACGAAGGCATCGGCCGGCGTCTCGTAGATTTCCTTCGGGGTGCCAAGTTGGCGGATACGCCCCGTGTCCATCACCGCGATGCGGTCGGAAACCGCAAGCGCTTCCGCCTGATCGTGGGTCACGTAGACGGTCGTGACGCCGAGACGTTCCTGAAGCTCGCGCAACCAGACACGGGCGCGCTCGCGCAGCTTCGCATCGAGGTTGGACAGCGGTTCGTCAAGCAAAAGCAGGCCCGGTCGATAGACGAGTGCGCGCGCGAGCGCCACGCGCTGCTGCTGGCCGCCGGAAAGCTCGAAGGGGTAACGCTCGGCGAATTTGGCCATCTCGACCAGTTCAAGCGCTTCCTTTATGCGCTTGTCCTGCTCGGCGCGGCCGATCTTGCGCAGTTTCAGCGGGAAGGCGAGGTTTTCCGCCACCGACATATGCGGCCAAAGCGCGTAGCTTTGAAAGACGAGCCCGATGTTGCGCTGTTCCGGCGGCACCACCGTTTTGGTCTTGCCGTCGAAGAGCACGCGGTCGCCCATGCGGATTGCGCCCGATGTCGCGTGGTTCAGTCCGGAAATTGCAAAAAGCGTCGTCGACTTGCCGCAGCCGGAGGGGCCGAGCAGCGTCAGGAACTCGCCCTTCGGAATGGTCAGCGAGACTTCGCTGACGGCCTTGTAGGAGCCGTAGTTGATGGAGAGGTTGTCGAGGATGAGATCAGCCATAGATCTTGGCTCCCAGCAGACGGCGCGCCATGAAGACGAACAAGGCCGTGATGATGACTTGGATGGTGGCAAGGGCGGAGACGGGTCCGTTGTCGCCCTGGGCATAGAGCTGCAGCATGGTCGAGCCGATGATTTCGGACCCCGGCTGGTAGAGGAAGACTGCCGTCACATACTCCTTGAAGAAGTGGATGAAGAGCAGCGCGAAGCTTGAAAACAGCGCGGGCTTCAGCAGCGGCAGGACGATGCGTGTCACCGTCGTCCACCAGTCGGCGCCGGAAATGCGCGAGGCGCGGTCAAGCTCTTCGCCGATCTGCGACAGCGCCGGTGCGATCGCGCCGAAACCGATCGGAATGTAGCGTATGACAAAGGCGGCGATCAGGATCCAGATCGTGCCGCGGATCATGTCGAGGCCCGGGACCCAGACCACGGCATAGAAGAAGCCGAGGCCGGCGATGATGCCGGGCAGCGAGCGCGGGAACAGCGCGACATATTCGAGTGCGCGGCGGAAGCGGAACTCGGAACGCTTGGCGACAAGCGCGATGAGCACGACGCAGGCGGTGCCGATGATGCCGCCGAGGAAGGAGATGACGACGGAATTGAGGATCGCCCTGACATATCCCGGCTGATTGAAGATCAGCTCGAAGTTGGCAAGGGTCAGTAGCTTCCAGAACGGGACCAGCGGCGTCAGGAAGCTGACGCTGGCGCGCATGAAGATGCCCGCAAAGACGGTGACGATGGTGAAGAGCACATAGGCCGCGACGGCGGCGAATGCGACCCAGCGCCAGTTTCCGAGGTCGACGAGCGAGGGGCGGGAGGCCTTGCCGCGCACGGTGACGAAGCGGCCGCTGTCCTTCATCAACCGGCCCTGCAGCCAGACGAGCAGGCCGACGATCACAAGCAGCATGACCGCGCCGGCACCGACGATACCGTAGTCGGATTGCACGGCGGCATTGATGCCCTGGTCGTAGAGGAAGGTCGTGACCGTGTGGATGCCGCTCGGGCCGCCGAAAACCAACGGGATTGCCAGCATCTCGATGCCGATGACGAAATTGAGGACTGCGGAGTAGACCATTGCCGGCCGCATCATCGGTACGGTGATGCTGATCAGCGCCCGCATCGGGCTGGCGCCGGCCGAGCGGGCGGCATCTTCCAGCTGTGCGTCGGCCTTGGTGACGGCGCCGATGCACATGAGGTAAGCGAGCGGCGCCTGGCTCAAGCCCGCAACGATGCTCATGCCGGTCAGGCTGTAGAGGTTCCACGGGCTGAGTCCGGTGCTCGCCTTGAAGGCGAGAGTGATATAGCCCGACGGTCCGTACATGGTGAACCAGCCGAAGGCCATGACGAGGTTGCTGACGAAAAGCGGCCAGATCAGGATCTCGCCGATCCATTTGCGTCCGGGCAGATTGGTGCGGCCGACGATGACGGCCATAACCGAGCCGAACAGCTGGGCAACGACCATCGTGACGACGGCGAAGAACAGCGTGTTGAGCACGATCTTGCCCATGCCCGCCTCGGTGAACAGGCGAACGAAGTTGCCGGCGGTGACGACGGCGTCGGGCTTGTAGAGCGGCCGGTCGAGAAAGGCCTGGAGAATAATGGGCGCAATCGGCCCGATCACCAGGATCGTGGTCAAGATGCTTACGGCCCAGAAGGTGATGGTCGACCGGTCACGCGTGGCGCTCGGTGCCGACCCTGCTGTGAGCTCGGTCATGGCAATAGTCCTCGAAAGCCGTCCGCGAACGCGAAAGACGGTCGTCAGGCTTCGTAGAGTTGAAAATGAGGGCAGAGGAACCGCCGGCCGACCGTATCGCGGCCGACGGTTGCTGAGTCGAGGCCCGTTAGTTGCCGGCCATCGCGGCGGTCCACTTGGTGGCAAAGCCCGCAGCGTCATCGATGATCGCCTTGTCGAAGCCGACGGCGATCAGGTTTTCCATGCCTACCTTGGCAGCGATCGCCTGATAGGTGTAGCGAACCTCGGCTTCTTCGACGTCCTCGCGATAAGGCGTCAGTCCGCCCTTGCCGACCTGCGTCTGGCCCTTCTGGCTGAGCAGATAGTCGACGAACAGTTTTGCCGAGTTCGGGTTGGCCGCCTCGCTCGGGATGCCGAGGCCGCGAAGCATGACCGGCGTTCCGTCATCGGGGAAGGCAAAGCCGAGGATCTCGCCGCCGGGCTGCTCCAGGCGGGGGAAGATGGTGATGCCGGAGACGGCGATGCCGACGAGATATTCGCCGGTGGCGATCTTCTCGTTCATCGGGCCGCCTGAGACTTCACCGCGGATCATCGGGCCGATTTCGCGCAAGCCCTTCCAGCCGTCGTCGCCCTTGACCTGCAGCGTCTTCCACCAGGCAGCAAGCCCGAAGGAGTTGCGGGCGGCGTCATAGGTGGTGATCTTGCCGTCGAACGTCGCCTTGTCGGCGGCTGCCGCCTTGACGAGCGAGGCGAAACCGGTCGGGCGCTGGCCCTCCGGCAGCAGCGCGGCATTGTAGGTGATGACGAGCGGGTCCGCCGACATCACGTAGATGCCGGGATAGGGATTGGCGAAGCCCGGCAGGCGTTCGGTTTCCGGGCTGGCATAATCGAGCATGCGGCTCTCGCTGCCATAACGTGCCCAGCGGTCGTTTGCGCCGGAGACCAGGATGTCGGCGGTGCGCGCACCGCTGCCAGCTTCTGCTTCCCAGCGGGTGTGCACGGTGCCGGAGCCGAGGTCGAGCGTCTCGATCTTGATCCAGGGATAGAGTTCGTTGAAGCCCTTGATGACAGGCTGCCAGTTGTTGTCGGCCATGTTGGAGTAGACGACGAGGCCAGCTTCCTTGCGCGAGGCTTCGACGATCTGGCCGTAATCGGCCGGATAGTACTCAGGCAGCTTCGGCTCCTGGGCAAAGGCGCTGGTCGAGACCATCGCCGATGCGGCCAGCAGCCAACCGGCGAGCTCTCTCTTCAAATAGGACATCAATTCCTCCCGTGGGTTTTCCCATTTTTGAAAATGCGTCGCGAGAGCTCCTCACTTGCGCGACGCGCGGCTTCGACCGTCGCCTCGGTGACGCGATCGAGATTGTTGGCGATCCGCTCGCGCGGACCGGAAATGTTGACGACGGCGACGATGCGGCCGTCGGGATCGCGAATGGGCGCCGCGACGCCGGCGGCACCCTCGACCCGGCCGTAGAGATTGGCGACATAGCCTTCCCGACGCCCGGCGCTGACGCGCTCGGCGATGGCATCGGGGTCGTCTTCGGCTGGCACGGAGTGACCGAGATAGGTTTCGAGCTCCTGGTCCGTCAGGCCGGACAACAGCATCAGTCCGCTTGCGACGTAGTGGGCGACACGCTGTGTGGCGATATCGCGGTCATAGCGGATCTCGCGCATGGGCAGGATCTTGTTGAGATAGCGGACCTGCCGCTCGTCCGTCAGCACGGCGATGAAGCCGGTCTCCTCGATCGCCGCCACCGTTTCGCGAAGGATCGGCTCGGCCACCCGCAGGATCGTGCCCCAGCCGCTGTTTGCTTCCGACGGCTCACCCGGCAGCCGGATCAACAGGTAGCGTCCGTCGGTCTGGCGGGCGACGTACCGGGCTTCAACAAGGGTGCGCAGCAGAAGCAGCGTGCTGCTCTTCGGCAGGGAAAGGGCCTGGACGACCTCGGCGAGCGAGACTGCTTCGCTGCGCGACGCCAGCCACTCGATCAGGTCCAAAATTCTTTCCGCGCCCCGGCCGCTCATCGTGATTTTTTCCTTGTTCAATATATTGAACATGTGCTATATAATGAACTTACCGAGCGTGGCCGCCCTTGTCAAGGTGCGGCCAGTGCTGCCGTTTCCTGTGCGCCTTGTCGTTCGCCAACGAGTGTCAGCAGGCAAAGGATAAGTTCAGGCTCCTCGACGCGATTGGGGGGTTGGGAGGTTCCGGTTCATCCGATCGAACCCGAAACGTCATTTCAGACCGCAACAAATCTTGAATCGTCTGATCAAACGCTCGCCTCCATTGGCGGGCACGCTCCCATCGTGTCCGGTCTCAGATCGCGCCTCGTCAAGGTGCATGAACGACCTGGGCAGTGTTCGACTGAGGAGTGAACTATGCGTAAGCCAAAGCTTAATTCCACGGCCCATCCCGTAATCGAGCCCGGCTACAAGCCGGTGGCGCTGCCGGCGGTGCGTGCCGCCCATCTGATGCTGAAGAGCAAGCGCGATGCCGACGTGCGCCACGCACAGCGCAAGACCGCCATGCGCATCGTCAACCAGTTCGATCGTGACACCGACTGACGAACAGGCGCCCGCTTCGCACGGACGTTTCCCGAAGGGGGGGTGCGCATCGTCGCAGGAGCGGTAAGTTATCCGGCGATATCTGAGCGTGGGGGCCGACGGCCGTCGAGCGACGGCAGTCGCTCAGTTCGCGGATACGGGCGAAACCACCTGCCAGTTTCCAAACAGCGTCAAGCCAGCGGCCTTGGCAAGAGCCACGGAGGCTCATTGTCGAGCTGGCATCTGCGGGGGAATGGACACCTGGAAAGCGCTTTGCGCCGCGTAGGGCGGGCCGTCTTGCAGCGTCTTTGCTGCGACGGTGATCAAACCTGCCGGACGCACCGTCGCGCCCGGCAGGGCCTTGGGAGGCTATCTCGTAGCTGAACCGTCGTACGCTTGGCGTGCAACCGCTTCGACGATCCGGCGGCTGGCCGAAACGATGTCCGTGTCCTGAAGCAGCGCGCCGCCGATCAGATACATCACGTCTTGGCCGTAGGCTTCGCGCATCTCCGGCACACGGCTAAGATTCATGCCGCCACCTGGCGCCGGCACGATCGCCTTCGGGCCACCCATGTCGACGGCGCAGGCCTTGGCGATCGACTGGCACTCCTCGCGGGTGAAGCCGAACCGCCCGCCGAAATTCGGGTAGATGGCGGCATCGGCACCCATCAGGCGGTGCAAGGCGCCGTAGAAGCAGCGATGCGAAAAGCCTGTATCCGGCGAGACGACATTGGCACCGGAAAACGCCGGATGCGAAACGATCGGCAGGGTGAAGCCCGGGTCGGACGCCAGCGTGTGGATGACGTCATAGCCGGCGAGGGCCGGTGATATCATCACCGCGCCGGCGCCGGCTTCTTCCGCCATCATCGCCCGCTCGAACAGCTCTTTTGACGAGGCTGTGATGTTCGGCACGAAACTGGCTCGCCCGCCGCCCTTCGCATTGGCTTCACCGACAGCTTCGACACAGGCCGCCAGCCGTTCGGCAAACGGCGACGTCCTCTGATCCACCAGCCCATGGTCGTCCTTGACGAAATGCATGCCGCCGAGCGCGAAGTCGTGTGCGCGGCCCGCCAGTTCGGACGTGGACAATCCAACCGGCTTGATGGCGGACATCAACAGCGGTTGCGCGCCGATGCCGGCTCGTTGCCGGAGCCCGGCAATGCCGTGTCGTGGACCCGGGCAGAGAGCGAGGATAGCCGGGGAAAGGCCGATGTCCTCGACTTTCAACCCCGGTTTGATCGAGCTGTTGCCGAAAACGATATTGAGGAATTGCAGGAAGTCGCCGCCGATATCGTCTTCACTGTAGGAGATATCAGCGAGATAGCCGGGACGGCCGTCCGGGTCCTGCGCGAGGGCTTCGAGCTTGCCGAGGATTTCGTCCTCGACATAACCTTTGGGCACGACATCGCGCGGGATCTCGACCGTCTGTTCGAGGGCGATGTCGAGCGCCCGTGCGCGCGCCTCGGCTTCGTCGGCCGCCCTGACGTAATAGCTGACGGTAAACCGGGGCGCCATCAGAGCGCCTCCGCCTTCTGTGCCGAATGCACGTGATCGAGACGAACCTCGGTCAGTTCGTCCTCGCCGATTTCGAGCGATCTGCCGGTAAGCTCCTCGATTGCCGACACCAGCGCGCCGGCATCAAGGCCGTACTTCTTCATCAGGTAAGGCTTCGAGGCGCCATGGGCAAAAGTGTCCTTCAGGCCGAGGCGCTTCAGACGGACGCCAAGCCCCTCTTCGGCGAGGATCTCGGCCACCAACGATCCGAGCCCGCCGACGGTGGTGTGGTTCTCGAGCGTGACGATGCCCTTCTTGCCGCGCGCAGCCTTGATCAGCCCGTTGCGGTCGAACGGCTTGAGGGTCGAGGCGTGCAGGTGATGCAGCCCGATCCCGCGGGCTTCGATCGGCCGTGTCGCCCGCAGGACCTCCTCGGTGCAGACGCCCGAGCTGACGACGAGGATGTCGTCGCCTTCAGACAGGGTGCGCAGTTTGTTGAAGGCGAACGGCGTCGAGAACAGCCGGGGGACTTCGCCGCGAAGGACGCGGACATAAACAGGACCGTCGATCGCATCGGCGACCTCGAGCACGGTCTCGACCTCGGTCGCGTCGCCGGTCTCGAGGATCGTCATGTTCGGCACGGCGCGCAGGACGGCGATGTCCTCGATCGCCTGGTGGGTGATGCCGCCCGGCGTGGTGATCCCCGGCAGAAAGCCCATCAGCCGCACCTTGCGATTGGAATAGGCGATCGAATTGATCAGCTGATCGTAGGGACGCCGATAGAGGAAGACCGAGAAGGTGTGGATGAACGGCCGATAACCCTGCATGGCAAGCCCGCCGGCGAAGGAGAGCATGTTCTGCTCAGCCATCCCCAGCGACAGAAACTGCTCCGGATGCCGATCGCGAAAACCATCGACCTCGCAGGAAGAGGTGAGGTCAGCCGAAAGGCACATAACCTCAGGACGGGCTGTGGCGAAAGCCTCGAAAGCCCTCGCGTAAGGGCGGTTGACGATTTCGACCATGGTCAGGCCCCTTCCATTTCGTTCGGGCTCACGCCCAGTTCGACAGCCAATGCCGCCTGCATCTCAAGCCTCTCCTCGGCGCTCTTGAAGCGCACGTAATGAAGGCGCGGGAAGCGCTTCTGCAAGAAGTTCATTCCCTGGAACGGCGACGTATTGGCGAGGATGATGAGCGGTTTGCCGGGTTCTGCGCTGTTGGCAGCAATGCGCATGGCCTGCAGA
Organism: Ensifer sp. ENS11; assembly: GCF_014851895.1. Classification (NCBI taxonomy): domain Bacteria; kingdom Pseudomonadati; phylum Pseudomonadota; class Alphaproteobacteria; order Hyphomicrobiales; family Rhizobiaceae; genus Ensifer; species Ensifer sp. ENS11. The sequence continues at coordinate 82,825 of NZ_JACVAN010000003.1, forward strand.
TCGTGACCGTCGATCGAGCGGCAGGTCGCCCCGAAGGCTTCGACCCGACGGGCGAGGTCGCCCAGATCGAGAACCGAGGACATGGCGCCGTCGCATTGCTGGCGGTTGACGTCGACGATGACGCGGATGTTGTCGATCCCGTGATGCGCCATGGCGGCAAGGCATTCCCAGGTTTGTCCCTCCTGGAACTCCCCGTCGGACATGTAGACCCAGACCTTGCCCGGTTCGTTACGTTTCTTTCGGGCAAAGGCGACGCCTGCGGCCATGGAAAGACCTTGCGCCAGCGAGCCCGTCGTCACCTCCATGCCCGGGCTGTGCTCGGCGCCGATCATCTCGACGGAGCCGCCGTCCTTGTTGAAATGGTCGAGAGCACTGTCGTCCATCCGGCCGACCTCGATCAGCGCGCTATAGATCACCAGCGCATAATGCGCCGGCGAGATGAAGAAGCGGTCGTATTCGGGTGCCGCAGGGCCGTGGTAGCCCGCGCCGGTAAAGGCTTCGGGATTATCGGCAGAGGGCACGCCGCGAAACGGCAGCGGCACCTTTGGCAAGGTCGGCTCGCCGAGCGTCAGGATCTCGTTGTAGAGCAAGGCAAGGCTTTCGGCCGCCGAACATGCCTGGCTCAGATAGCCGCCATTATTCTTCATCGTATGGAAGAAGACGCGGCGGCGGATGCCGAGCGCGATCTCTTCGGTCGTCTTCTGGTTCGTGAGGCTCATCGGTCAGCTCCTTTCCGGAAACAGCGCTTTGAGGCCTCCGGGCGAGGGCACGGCGACGCCGCGCTCGGTGATGAGGCCGGTGATGAGGCGTGCCGGCGTCACGTCGAAGGCCGGGTTTGCCGAAGGGCTGCCTTCCGGCGAAACGCGAACCGAGATGATCGAGCCGTCGGGACCGCGGCCCTGGACAAAGCTCACCTCGTCGCCGGTGCGCTCCTCGATCGGAATCTCCTTCACGCCGTCCTTGACCGTCCAGTCGATGGTCGGCGAGGGCAGCGCGACATAGAAGGGGACGTCGTTGTCGCTGGCGGCAAGCGCCTTCAGATAGGTGCCGATCTTGTTGCAGACATCGCCATTGGCGGTGGTGCGGTCGGTGCCGACGATCACCATGTCGACTTCGCCGTGCTGCATCAGGTGCCCACCGGCGTTGTCGACGATCAGCGTGTGCGGCACGCCATGGCCGTTGAGTTCCCAGGCGGTGAGCTGCGCACCCTGGTTGCGCGGCCGGGTCTCGTCGACATAGACGTGGACGGGGATGCCCGCCTCCGTCGCCATGTAGATCGGCGCTGTCGCCGTTCCGTAGTCGACCGTTGCGAGCCAGCCGGCATTGCAGTGGGTGAGGATGTTGACCGGCTCGCCGGGCTTCTTGGTCGCCGCAATCTCGCGGATGATTTTCAGGCCGTTGGCGCCGATCGCCCGATTGAGTTCGACATCCTCCTCGGCGATCTCGCCAGCGCGGCGATAAGCGGCTTCGGCGCGCTCTTCGGCCGGCAGAGGGCGCAGGAACTGCCGCATGGCGTCGAGCGCCCAGCGCAGGTTGATCGCCGTCGGCCGGGTCTCGTTGAGCTCCTCCCAGACTGAATCGAGATGGCGGTCTGACGGATCGTCGGCCATGGCAATGGCGATGCCGTAGGCGGCGGTGACGCCGATCAGCGGCGCACCGCGCACCCACATGTCGCGAATGGCGACGGCGACGTCGGCGACCGTCTTCAGCGTGACGATCCGGAATTCGTGCGGCAGCCAGCGCTGGTCGATAATGTCGACCGAGCGGCCGTCGGCGTTGAGCCAGATCGTATGGTAGTGCTTTTCTCCGACTTTCACGAAAGTGTCTCCTGCTGAAGCCGCTGCGCGGTTGCGCGAATATCCCTGAGGCTCGCAATGCGATCCCGGTTGACGGCAAGATGGCGCCCGAGCTTGAGCGCCTTGCTTTCGCATTTGGCGCGGCGGCTGAGGTCGTCGATGGTTTCGAAATCGGCGTTGTGGGCAAGGCCGAGGATGCGCCTGAGGATCTCGACCCCGGCAAAGCCGAGCATCTCGCGGTAGATCTCATCGAGGACGATAGTCAGCGCCTGTTCCGAGCCGAACGGGTCGTCGCGCTCTTCGAAAACGCTTGCCTGGTAGAGAATGCCCTTGCGCTCGCTGCGCCAGAGCGCGGAAAACTCGTCGCAGAAGGTTTCCCAGATCGTCTCTGTCGTATCCAGCAGGTAGGTGCGCATCTGGTCGCGTTCGCCGGCCGCGCTCTCGTGGCCACCTTGAGAGAAGTAGCTCATCCAGAAGTTCGCCAAGAGCATGCCGACATCGAAGCTGATCGGTCCGTAGAAGGCGAATTCCGGATCGATGACGCGCGTCTCGTCGTCGGTGACCATGACCGAACCCGTATGCAGGTCGCCGTGGCAAAGCGTTTCGGCCTTGGCGGAAAAGATATGTTTCAGCCGCTGCGCTTCGACCTTCAAGTCACGGTCGCGGCGGAGTTCCTCGACCAGGCTGTCGAGGTGTGGTGTCGTATGCCGGTTCATCTCCGCCTCGAAGTAGGGATCGGAGAAAACCAGGTTTTCGGTGATATCGCAAAGTTCGACATTGTCGGCGAAAAGCGCGAGATCGGCCTTTTTGTCGCGCGTCGGCATCGAAAGATCCGAGCCGCGAAAGAGCGTGCGGGCGGCGAAAAGCCCGAGATCGCGACCGATCTTCGGCAGCCTGCGCCCCGCGATCAGCGCGCGCCGCAGGATCACGTGCGGCGTCAGGTACTCCATGATGATCATCGCCTGCTCGGCGTCGAAGTACAGGATTTCCGGCACCATGCCCGGGTCGCGCGCCGCCTGGCGGGTGAGGGCGTGGTATTCGAAGAACGAGCGCTTCAACGGCAGGGGCCAGCGCTCGCCGACGAGCCTGACATAGGGGAGCGCCTGCTTGACGATCGCCGCGCCCTTATCGCCCGTGACGATGAAGACGAGATTGAGGTTGCCGTCGCCGACCTCCTTGACCTGCCAACGGCCATGATCGCCGCCGATCCTGTCACATAGCGCAGCATTGCCGCTCAGCCTTAATGGCAGCGTTTCGGCGCTGAGCGCCTCGAAAACGTGCTTGTCCATATGGTCCTCCCTATGGGCATGGCCGGCCTCGGCCGCTCCTCGCCATGCTGTCATGGACCATAGGTAAGTCGGCATTCTGTCAAATGTCAATCGCCTTGACATTTGATGGATAGCCATCCTAACCTGACTTCATTGGGAGGAGAGCATGAGCGAACAAGCAGTGTTTCGCGTCGAGGGCGTGCGCAAATCCTTCGGGCCGATACCGGTTCTGAAGGGCGTCGATCTCGAATTGCGCAAGGGTGCCGTGACGGTGCTGATGGGCGCCAACGGCGCTGGAAAGTCGACACTGGTGCGCATCCTCAGCGGCGTCTACGTCGGAGACGCCGGAGCCATGCAGCTGGATGATCTCCCTTTTTCGCCGACAACACCGGCGGAGGCGATCCGTGCTGGTGTGGTGACGGTTCACCAGAACATCAATGATGGCGTCGTTGCCGACCTCGACGTCGCGACCAACCTCACGCTCGACCGGTTGAACGGCCGCGGTGCGCGCCTGTTCTTCAACCCGCGCCGGGTAAGGCGCGAGGCTGCCGTCGTCGCCGCCCGCATGGGCCTCGCCATAGATCTTTCCGCTGATATCAACGATCTGACGCTCGCCGACCGGCAGATGGTGGCGATCGCCCGCGCCATGGCGCACGAGCCGCAGGTGCTGATCCTCGACGAGCCGACCTCGTCGCTGTCGAGCGCCGAGGCTGATCGGCTGTTCGAGCTTCTCGATCGGCTGAAAGCCCGTGGCGTCGCGATCCTTTATATCTCGCACCGGATGTCCGATATCCGCAGGCTCGCCGACAGCATCGTCACCCTGCGCGACGGGCGCATAACCGGCCGCTTCGAAGGTGCGGATCTGGACTATGAAGGCGCCGTCAACGCCATGCTCGGGCAAAAGGTTTCGGCAGGGGACGTCACCGTGCGCGAAGGGCTCGGTTCAGTCTTTTTCGCCCAGGGACTGAAACTTACCGAGACGTCGCGTCCGTTCGATCTCAAACTGGGCGATGGCGAAATCGTCGCCGTCACCGGTCTTGTCGGCGTCGGCAAGACGGCGCTGGCCGAGACGCTCTTTGGGGCGCGCGGGCCAGCGGCTGGCCGGATGACGCTCGACGGCGCCTCGTATCGTCCGCAGAGCACCCGCCAGGCGATCACCAAGGGCGTGTTTCTAGTTGCCAAGGATCGAGCCGACAGTGGCATCGTTCCTGACTTCAACATTTACGAGAATATCAGCCTGCCGTTTCTCAAGCGGCTGTCGCGCTTCGGCATATCGAACCGCCGGTCCGAACGGGCGAAATCGCGGGCGCAGATCGCAGCGCTCGGCGTCGTCTGCCGCAGCGAGCGCGACGAGATGCAGACCCTTTCCGGCGGCAATCAGCAGAAGGTCATGGTCGGGCGTTGGCTTTCCGAGCCCTCGCGCCTGCTGATCCTGGATGAGCCCTTCCAGGGCGTCGACATCGCCGCGCGCCGCGATATCGGCGCCAAGCTGCGCGCCTCGGCCTTTGGGCGTGCGACCATCGTTTTCCTGACCGAACTCGACGAAGCCTTCGAGATCGCCGACCGCATTCTCGTGATGTCGGAACACACTGTGGTCGGCGAGCATCGCAACGCCGCGGTCGACGTCGAGCGCCTCCTCCAGGAGATCGCCGGCCAACATCATCAGCAGGGACAGCCCCATGAGCAGTGAACAGATGAAACCCGCGTCCCCCGCCGCTTCGGTGCTGCCGGCGCCACCGCCCAGTCCCGCCGTCAGTCTGCGCGATATCGCGATCAAATACGGTTTCCTCGCCCTTCTGGCCGGACTGGTTCTCTACTTCTCGCTGGTAACGAACGGATTTTCCTCGCCGCAGAGCGCCGTCTTCATCCTGCAATCCGTGTCGATCACCGGCATCCTGGCGCTCGGCGTCACGGCGACGCTGGTCGTCGGCGGCTTCGACCTGTCGATCGGCTCGGTCGCGACCACGGCGATGATGGCGTCATCCTATGTCATGGTGGTGATGGGCGGAGACGCCCTGACGGCAACGCTCGTCTGCCTGGCGATCGGCGTTCTCGTCGGGCTGATCAACGGTATCATCATCGTCTACATGCGTGTGCCGGACCTGCTGGCGACGCTCGGCATGATGTTCCTGCTGCTCGGCTTGCAGCGCATACCGACCGAGGGCCGTTCGATCGCCGCCGGCATGACGCTTCCCGACGGCTCGGTCGCGTCAGGCACTTTCAGCCCCGCTTTCCTGGCGCTTGGCCGCCATCGCTTCGATCTCGTCCTGCCGAACCTTGTGCCCGTTGCCGTCGTGGTGCTGATCGTGCTGGCAGTGCTGATCTGGTTCTTCCTCGAATACACCCGCTTCGGACGGATGATGTATGCGGTCGGCTCCAACGAGCGCGCCGCCGGCCTGGCTGGCGCCCCTGTCAATGCCTACAAGATCTCGGCCTATGTCATATCAGGCGTCTTCGCGTCGATCGGCGGCATGCTGCTCGCAGCGCGTCTCGGCCGCGGTGACATCGCCTCGGGCAACAATCTGCTGCTCGATGCCGTTGCCGCCGCGCTGATCGGCTTTGCCGTCTTGGGGGCGGCCAAGCCGAATGCGTTCGGCACGGCGGTCGGCGCGCTCTTCGTCGGCATCCTGCTCCAGGGCCTGACGATGATGAATGCGCCCTATTACACGCAGGATTTCATCAAGGGCGCGGTTCTCGTCATCGCCCTGATCTTCACCTTTGCGCTCTCGAAAAGAGGCAAACGCTGACGGGAAAGCCCCGCCCGCGGACAACAAACGTTCACCAGTGGAGGAGACTGAAATGAACATGACACGCAGAGCAATGGGCAAGCTGGCGCTTGGCCTTGCCGGAACCGTGGCTTTCGCCACCGCTTCCTTTGCCGCCGATATGCCGAAGCCCTTCGACAAGCCGGCTGACGTCAAGATCGCGCTGGTGCGCTATCTCTCGACCGGCGATTTCTTCCAATCCTACCTTGCCGGCGTGGAGGCGCAGGCAAAGGCTCTCGGCGTTCAGTTGCAGGTTCTCGACAGCCGCCAGGATGCAGCGCTGCAGGCCGACATGGTCGACCAAGCGATCGCGCTCGGCGTGCAGGGGATCATCATCCAGCACGGTCTGACGGAATCGATGAAGGAAGCAGCACAGCGCGCCGTCGACGCCGGCATCAAGGTCGTTGCCTTCGACGTGAACGTCGAAAACGAGAAAATCCCGCAGGTCGAACAGTCCGACCGCGATCTTGCCCGCCTTGCCCTGGAGCAGGCGATCAAGGACAATGGCGAGAGCTTCAAGGCGGGCTACGTCTATGTCGCCGGCATCGCGCCGCTCGACCGTCGCGACGAGACCTGGAAGGAATTCAAGGGCAAGTATTCCGGGATCAACGAGGTCTCGCAGTTCGGCACCATGGACAACCCGATCGCCAACTCGGTTGCCAACCAGGCGCGTTCCGTCATCTCCGCCAATCCCGATATCACCGTGATGTTCGCGCCCTATGACGAGTTCGCCAAGGGCGTCAAGATTGCGGTCGACGAAGCCGGTCTTTCGTCCAACGTGAAGATCTATTCCGCCGATATCTCGACCTCCGATATCGCGGCAATGCGCGAGCCGGATTCCGCCTGGGCTGCGACTGCCGCCACCAACCCGGCCGTGGTCGGGCAAGTCTCGGTTCGCACACTCGCCATGCTGCTTGCCGGCGAGGATCCGGGCCGCAGCGTCATCGTGCCCCCGACGTTGATTACCCAGAAGGACCTGAACGATCAGGACATCAAGAACATGGAAGAACTCGGCACCAAGCTGCCGCAGTTCGCCCATGCGGATGTCGCCATGCCGGCTTGGATGCCGAAGCCCTGATCACGCGGTTTGTTGATGAAAGTGGGGCGGTCGAAAGACCGCCCCGTTTGCGTACTGCCAGCCCTACGCATCACAACGCGCTTTAAGTCGTCGTTGCGTCTACCTTGCCGAGACCGTCCCGGCTCCAGCGCTCCATCACCCGGCGCGCCATTGATGTCGTGACCACGAGATGCGAGGCAAAGCCGCCCTTCAAGGCCGCCATCAGTGGTTCGAACTTGCTCTCTTCCTGGACGACCAGCATGCGCTTTTTGATGGCGCGGATCGATGAGAGGTCCGCCGAGATGCAGCGGCGATTGTGGGCGCAATTCACCCATTGGCCGTCACGGTCGATCAATTGTCCCGCAATGACGCCGACAGCGCCTTCCTCGCCCATGCGGTGCATTTCGCTGGCGCTGAGTGCGCCGCACTTGACGAGGTGGCTGTCGTCCTCGATGCCGCCGACGGAATAGAGCGCCAGATGACAGTCGGCGATCGTCGACAGCTGCTCGCGGATCACCGGCTCGCCGCGAAGCTCCTCGGCCAGCCGCTCGGACGACAGCACGAGCGGCGCGTAGAAATTGATGCCTTCGGCATTGAGCCGGCGGGCGATCTCCGTCGTGCACTGGTCCGGCCGATAGGAATAGGGCGCGCCGAGATTGCCGCAGAGCTGGACCACAGTGACGCCACGCAGGTCGGCGAAGGGCATCACGTCGGCGATATGATAGACCGTTCGCCCCCAGGCGACGCCGACGCGATCGCCCTTGTTGATCAGTTCGAGAAAGACGGATGCAGCCAGCACCGGCATCTCAGCCGTCGGGTCCATGGCCTGCCGGTCCTCCGGCACGATCCAGGCCGCCGTGACCCCGGTTGCATCCTCGAGCTCGCGCGCCAGCACGTCGTCGGTGAAAAGCTCGGTCGAAGTGGTGATGTTGACGATCCCGGTCTCGCGTGCTCGCCTGAGATAGGTCGCGACAGAGGCGCGGGAGATCCCCAGTTTCTGCGCAACTTCGTCCTGCCGTAACCCATGGCTATAGTAGAGCCACGCGGCTTTGTGCATGATCTGATCGGTGTTGCGGATAGGCATGGGGATCCTTCAGTTGTCGATTGCTGACATTATTCATCGGCCGTGACATAAGTCAAATTGCCATTCAGGCAAAGTTGGAGGCGGGCGTTGCCTCAGGCGTTGGAGCCGCGAAAGTGTCGCGCTTGCGCCTCTTCCATCAGCCAGTCGACGAAATGCGCAATTGCCGGCCGTTCGATCGCCGCAGGCAACGTCACGATATAATAGGCGAATTCGCTCGGCCATGGTCGATCGAGAGCGACGGCTAGGCGGCCGTCGGCGATTTCTTCCCGCGCATAGATACCGCGGACAAGTGCAACGCCCTGACCAATGACAGCAGTTCGGTCCAGACGGAACGGAAGACCGTCTGCCGTTGGAAACGAACGTTTCACCGGCCGGGGTCGCTTGAGAGCGGGGCTGATCCTTAGGGGTAAAGGTGGCGTGCCGGCGGGCAGGTTTTGCCGGCTGAAGGCGAAGGCCCGCCTTCAGTTCTACAGCGCCACGCGTCTTAATAGACGCGCAAAGGTCGCCGTAGCACTTTGAATTGCTGCATGTTTTTATCCTTAGATCGGATAGGACCTAAGGAAACATGCAGTGGGCTCCGGTTGGGCCACACGGCCATCGCGTAGCACGGGCGGCGATGTCGTTGTGACGCATCCGTGCGTCACACGCCCGATCAGGTCTGGCAGCAGCGGGCATCGACCGGCAGTGTCGTCGCCCCGCCATCGGCGTGATGCAGCGTGAAATGATCGAAGTTGGCGATCGATGCGCAGGAGTGGTTGGGGAAGACCCGCACACGGCTTCCGAGGGTCAAGGGGCGTCCTGAGAAGGGAACGAAGCCATGTTCTTCAGACAGCCGCGCGAGCGTCCAGACACCTGTTTCGCCATCGCCTTCGGCGCTGACGACGGTGCCGAAGCCGGCGCCGCCCATGCCGTGGGCGCCGCGATCGGAGCTCATCGACTTGGAGCCGGCGTCGATGATGAAGTGCGTGTCATTGGAGGCAACGACGCGCGCAACCACCGAGAGCGCCAGGTCGTCGGCCGTGCAGATGCCGAGCCTGAGCGCGGTTCCGTCGAGGAACACGTAATTGCCGGGCCGGACGCAGTCGACCTCCTGGGACAGAGGTGCGCCGACACAGGTCGGCGTTGCGCCGACGGAAATGCAGTCGACGGCGATGCCGCGGTCCCGAAGCCGGCCGGCGAGACCGGCAAGGTCTGCGGCCTCATCGCGGGCGACCTTGGCCAGGCCCTGCGGGCCAGTGGCCGCGTAGGAATGGCCGGCGTGCGAAAGCAGGCCGGCAAAGTGCAGGCCGTCGGAAGCGGCGATCTGGGCGCACAATTCGAGCGCAACCGGATCGTTCGGCTTGAGGCCGACGCGGCCGAGGCCGACATCGACCTTGAGGAAGACGCCGATTTCGACGCCGTGACTTGTGGCGGCCGCCGACAACGCTTCGACGCCCGTCGCGCTTGCCGCAATCGTGCGCAGCTGCGTGCCGCGCGCCTTGACCACGGGCAGCAGACGGTCGAGCGACTGCGGCTTGACGATGGGATAGGCAAGGATGATCGACGGTATCCCGGCTTCCGCAAAGACCAGCGCCTCGCTTGGCTTGGACGCGGTGATGCCGCGGGCGCCAAGTGCCAGCTGCCGTCGCGCGACATAAAGGCTCTTGTGCGTTTTCACGTGCGGAAACATCGAGACGCCGGCTTGATCGGCACGCTGCTGCATGGCCTCAATGTTGCGGGCAAGGCGCAATTCGTCGACTTCGATATAGGGCGTCGGTCGCTCTGCGGCCGCAGGGCGCAGGAAGCCGTTGGCTTTCGGTTGCGCCGGGGCGCTGTCGATGTCTGCGGTCACGTTGCCGGTAGCGTTCGCAGCCGCCAGCGTCACTTCGGAAGTGTTCATCTCGGAATGCTCTGATCTGAAGAGGGGATTGGTTGTCGTCGTCAGCCCGTTGCGACCTGTCGCACGAAATGGCTGGATGAGACCTGTTGCATCGGCAGTTCGCGCGGCACGAAGTCCGGCGGGCGCACGGCGCTTGGGATCTCGTCGGACATCGGCTGGCGGCCTTCCGGGCGGCGTGTCGGGTCGGCGATCGGAACGGTCGACAGGAGCTTGCGGGTATAGGGATGCTGCGGATTGCCGAAGACCGAACGGCGGTCGCCGATCTCGACGATTTCGCCGAGATACATCACCGCGACACGGTGGGCGATGCGCTCGACCACGGCCATGTCGTGGCTGATGAACAGGAGGGCGATCTGCATCTCGCGCTGCAAGTCCATCAGGAGGTTGATGACCTGCGCCTGGATCGTCACGTCGAGCGAGGCGACGGCCTCGTCGGCGACGATCAGGCGCGGGTTGAGCGCAAGCGCGCGGGCGATGCAGATGCGCTGGCGCTGGCCGCCGGAAAACGCGTGCGGATAGCGCTCGAGATGCTCAGGCGACAGCTCTACTTTGGAGAGAAGCTCGGCGGCGCGGGCGCGCATGACCGCGGTCGAGCCCAGCTTGTGAACGCGCATAGGGTCCATCAGCGACTGCTCGATCGTCATGCGCGGGTTGAGCGACGAGAACGGATCCTGGAAGACCATCTGGGCGTCGCGTCGAAACCGCGCGAGCATAGCGCGCGGCGCGCCGATCAACTCGGTTCCGTCGAACCGGATCGAGCCCGAACGCGGTCGGTCGAGCTGCATGATCGAACGGGCAACCGTCGACTTGCCACAGCCGGATTCACCGACCAGCGCCAGGGTCTCTCCCGGAAAGATGTCGAAGGAGACGTTCTCCACCGCGTGCACCCGACCCGAGACATGGCCGAACAATCCGGCTTTGAGATCGAAGCGCGTCACCAGGTTGCGCACCTCGACGAGCGGCTTTCGGGTTTCCTTCATCGGCGCGGACGCGTTCATTCTGTCACCTCGGCAAGCAGGCGCTCGGGTTCGAACACAAGCAACGGAAATTTCTCCGGCGCGTCCTTGTCGGCCATGCTGCCGAGGCGCGGCACGGCGGAAATCAGCGCGCGTGTGTAGGCATGTTTCGGCTTGGCGAAGATGTCGTAGACCGTGCCTTCCTCGACGATCTCGCCCTTGAGCATGACGCAGACCCGGTCGGCGACTTCGGCAACCACGCCCATGTCGTGGGTGATGAACAGCACCGACATGCCGATCTCGCGCTGCAAGGCGCGAACCAGATCGAGGATCTGCGCCTGGATGGTCACGTCGAGCGCGGTTGTCGGCTCGTCGAGGATCATCAGCGAGGGGCGGCAGGCAAGGGCTATGGCGATCATGACGCGCTGGCGCATACCGCCGGAAAGCTGGTGGGGATACTGGTCGAGCCGGCGCTCGGCATCGGGCACACGGACCAGCTTCAGGGTATTGAGCGCGATCTGGCGCGCCTCTTCCGGCGTCTTGTCCTGATGATGGATCACCGCCTCGGCGATCTGATCGCCAACAGTGAAGACGGGGTTCAGGCTCGACATCGGATCCTGGAAGACGATCGAGATTTCCGCGCCGCGCAGCGCCTCGACCCGCTTTTCCGAGAGCTTGGCGAGGTCGGCGACCTTGCCGTCCTTCAAACGCATCAGCACCCGTCCGCCGGTGATGGCTGCGCCGTCATATTCGGTCAGCCGCATGATTGTCATCGCCGTGACCGATTTGCCCGATCCGGATTCTCCGACCAGCGCGACGGTCTCGCCGCGCGCGATGCTGAAGGAGACGCCACGCACCGCGCGCAGCTGCGCCCGGGTGCCGGCAGCGAAGGAAACTTCGAGGTCTTCCACGGAAAGGATGACATCCTCGGGCAGCTCAGGCTTTGCGGATTTGGACAGGATCATCAGCACATGCACCCGATTTCGAAGGGACGTTGCGCTTTCAGGTCTCGCAACGAGGTCGCATCCTGTCAATACGGAAGGGAGGTGCGATCAGCCCTGTCCGCCGGGTCGCTGGAGCAGACATCGGCCTCGCTCCCGATCCGCTGCCGCCGCAAAATCCAGTGAAATCAATGTGTCACGATTGTGGCAGGCAAAACTATGCGCTTTGCGCATTGTATCGCCTGTCTTCGCATATCGCGCCGGTCGTGCGATTTCGGGCGGATTGACGCCTCAGGCCGCGTCGGTCGTTGCCTCGAAGCCGCTCTTGTACTGGGGCAGTGCGGCACATTGCTTGAGATGCTGCCATAGCGCATCGCTGTCATGGCTACCGGGGCCGGCGCGCCTGAAGATCCGGATCTCCATTTCCAGCGACATCTGCTGGCCGCCGATCTGGGCCAGGCGTCCCTGCCGCATGGCCTCGGCGACGCAAATCTGCGGCAGCCAGGCGACGCCCCGCCCGGCAACGGCCATGTGCTTCAAGCCATCGGCAAGGCCGGACTGGTAGACGGTGCTGAGGTTGAGCGGGCGGCGCCAGCGCGATTGGATCAGCGTTGCCAGCTTGCCGATATAACCGTCGCTCCAGGAATAGGCGAGATAGGGGATCTCGGTGGTTTCGGGCACGTCGATGTCGAACAGCGGCCGGCCGTTGTCGTCGGTTCCCGATACGAGAATGAGCCGGTCCTTGCCGATTTGCAGGGATTCGAACGGGCCGCCCTCCAGCACCGGAGGGCCGTCGGGATGGACATAGGTGATGGCGAAATCGCACTGGCCGGAGCACAGGTGATCGATGCTTTCGAGGAAGTCGGCCGCATGCATGCTGGTGCGAAGCGGCATGCGCGAGATCAGCGGCGAGCCGATCCACTTTGGAAAGAAATACATCGCAAGCGTATGCAGCGAGGTGAAGGTGAGCATGGCCGAGCTTTCGCCGGCGACATTGCGGCAGTCGGTGCGCAGGCGGTACGCTTCGCGGACGAGCCGTTGGCAGCCGGGCAGGAACATCGTGCCGGCCCGGGTCAGCTGCACGGGGTAAGTGCTGCGGTCGATCAGGTCGGCGCCAATCCAGTTCTCCAGCGATTTGATGCGTCGGCTGAAGGCCGGTTGGGAAATATTGCGCGCGGTCGCCGCCGTCGAGAAATTCCGCGTCGCGGCGATTTCCAGAAAATCTTCAAGCCATTGCAGTTCCATGCCGGCCCTCATGCGTGTTTTGCATAGTCTATCCTAACTACACATTGGACAGACCTGCAAGCGCTCTTCTAGCCTCCCTTATAACGAGAAGAAAACTTCCGCCTCCACCAAATGGGAACAACGATGAAACGCACCTTAGCCCTAGCCCTCAGCCTGGGGCTCGGCATCGCGGCTGCGCCCGCTATGGCCGAGACCAAGAACCCCGGCACTTTCGTCTTCATGTGGACCGACGACATCCAGTCGTTCGATCCGGCCTATATCGCCAACACGCCAAGCTCCTACGGCGCGCTCAACATCTACAGCCGGCTGTTGAACTTCAACGGCTCGAAGATCTCCGAGTTCGTGCCGTCGCTTTCGACCGAGGTGCCGTCGCTTGAAAACGGCCTCATCAAGCAGGGCGACGACGGCTCGGTGAGCTATACCTTCCCGATCCGCAAGGGCGTTTTCGCCCACAAGGTCGGCGTCAAGGGCGCCGACGGCAAGGTCACCTGGGAATATTACGACAAGCTGACCGACGCCCAGAAGGCGACGATCGAGCCGGGCTACGGCCAGATCACGCCCGAGGACGTGCGCTATTCGCTGCTGCGCGCCATTCTTCAGGGTCAGTCGTGGATGTCGAACGCGATCACCGAGGTGATCACCGCCGGCAAATATACCGACATCGCCAAGTGGGTAGAGACCGAAGGCGAGGTCAAGTCCATCAACGACGCCAGCCCCGAGATCCTGCGCAAGGTCTATGACCAGCTCGCCTCGCAGATTATCGTCGATGGCGACAATCTCACGCTGAAGCTGCCGAAGTCGTTTCCGGCCACCCTTGGCGTGATCGCGCTGCCGTTCGGTACCTCGGTTCTCGACAAGGAATGGGTTGCCTCGGTCGGCGGCTGGGATGGCTCGGGCGATACCTGGAAGGCCCACTATCGTCCGGAACTCGGCGCCAATCCGCTGTTTGCCGAGGAGAACGGCACAGGGCCATTCATGCTCGAGGAATGGGACCGCACCGACCGGCGCATCACTCTGAAGCGCTTCGACAATTATTTCATGGGGCCGGCCAAGCTCGAGCGGGTGGTCATGCGCACCGTTCCGGAATGGACGACGCGACGCCTGCAGCTTCTGTCCGGCGACGCCGATTTTGTCACCGCGCCGGTCGAGTTCATCGACGAACTCAGCAAGACCGAGGGCGTCAAGGTCATCGACGGCCTGCAGAAGGTGTTTTCGCGCGGCGTCTTCTTCGCCTGGCCGCTCGACGACAACGACAACCCGGCCATCGGCAGCGGCAAGCTCGACGGTGCCGGCATTCCGCCGGACTTCTTCGCCGACATCGATGTGCGCAAGGGCTTCAACTACGCCCAGAACTACGATGCGCTCCTGAACCAGGTGCTGCTCGGAAAGACCGTGCAGTCGCGCGGGCCGACCGTGCGCGGCATCATGGGCTATCGCCCGGATTCGCCTGTTTACAGCTACGATCCCGCCAAGGCCGAGGAACACTTCAAGAAGGCGTTCGGCGGCAAGCTCTGGGAGACCGGCTTTGCGTTTACGGCCTATGTCACCGAAGGCAACCCGCAGCTGACCGCCGCACTTTCGGCGCTGCAGCAGGGCCTGTCGCGCATCAACCCGAAGTTCAAGATGCAGATCCAGGCGCTGCCATGGGCATCCGTTTCGGACAAGCTCAACAACCGCGAAAAGCCGGCCGCACCCTTGACGGTGATGGGCTGGGGGCCCGACTATTCCGACCCGGGCGGTCCGCTCGGTGCCGCCAGCTACTATCTCTCGCCCACGGGTCTCGTCGGCGGCATGGTTGGCCAGGGTTATCGCGACCTGATGGCGGAGAAGTTCAAGCCGTTGCTCGATGAGGCCTGGGCCTCGGTCGATCCCGCCGTGCGCGAGCCGATCTACGCCAAGCTGCAGGAAATGTCGTACGAATACGCCACCACCCAGTTCCTGTGGGAGGACTTCGGCTACGTCGTCACCCGCAGCAACATCGATGGTTATGTCGACAACATGATCCTCTACGGTGCCTGGGACTTCTATCCGGTCACCAAGGCCAACGACTGATTGGCTACTGCGCCGCGCGTCTTATTAGACGCGCAAAGGTCGCTGTAGCACTTTGAATTGCTGCATGTCGGGCGGCATCCCCGCCCGACATGCCTTTGTTTCATTTTCCCTGAAATCGGAACGTGTGAACCGTGCTGAACTATGCACTCAGACGACTGATGATGTTGCCCATCGTTCTCTTCGCTCTGTCGTTGATGATCTTTGCGCTGCAGATGTCGCTTTCGCCGACGCAGAGACTGGCGGCCTATGCGCCGTCGCCTGATTATCTCAAGGGTGGTCAGGAAAGCATCCGCAGGATGATCGAACAGTACGGGCTCAACGACCCCTTCTACATCCAGTACGGCCGCTGGATCGGCGGCATCCTGACCGGCAATCTCGGCTGGTCGGAGACGGCCCGCCAGCCGGTTTCGACCGCGCTGATGTCACTGTTTCCGGCGACCCTGGAACTGGTGGTGCTGGCCTTCGTTCCATGCCTGCTGCTCGCGGTCTTCCTTGGCTCGCGCGCGGGCATCTATCTCAATCGTTGGCCGGATCACCTCATCCGCATCTTCACCATTCTCGGCTGGTCTTTCCCGGTCTACGTCTTCGGCCTCTTGATGCTGTTGATCTTCTACTCGGCGCTCGACTGGTTTCCGCCCGGCCGGCTCAGCCAATGGGCCCAGACGGTGGTCAGTTCCGGCGACTTCGTGCGTTATACCGGCGCCAACACTGTTGATGCGCTGCTGAACGGCAATTTGGCGATCTTCGGCGATGCGCTTCGCCACCTGGCAGCGCCGGTGATCACGCTGACCTATGTCAACGTTGCCAGCATGACCCGGGTGATGCGCACCTCGATGCTGGAGACGCTGCGCCAGGACTATGTGCGCACCGCCCGCGCCAAGGGTCTGCCGCGCCGTGTCGTCGAACTGCGTCATGCCCGGCGCAACGCACTTCTGCCGGTTGCGACCATCGCCGGCATGGAGCTCGCCGTGATGATGGGCGGTGTCGTCATCACCGAGACGATCTTCGACTATGCCGGCCTCGGCCAGTTCGCAGCCAAGACCGCCGCCAATCTGGATTTCCCGGCGGTTCTCGGTTTCGGCCTCTATTTCGCGGTCGTTCTGGTGCTGATGAACCTGATCGTCGACCTTATCTATCCGCTGCTCGATCCGAGGGTGAAGACGCAATGAAGGTTCTTCGTTACCTCGCAAGAAATCCGGTGTCCCTCTTTGGCGTCGTGGTGCTTCTGGCCTTCGTGCTGATCGCCGTCTTCGCGCCGGTTCTGGCGCCGCCGCAGAGCTTCCAGCTTTCACCCTACGACACGCCGCGTGCCGGCTTCCTGGCGACGCCGCAACCGCCTTCGCCGGAAGCCGTTTTCGGCACCACGCAAGGCCAGTACGACATCTTCTACGGTGTCGTCTGGGGGACGCGCACGGCGTTCAAGATCGGTCTCGGGGTCGTGGCGATCTCCGTGCTGATCGGCACGGTGGTCGGCGCGGTCGCCGCCTATTATGGCGGGCTTGCCGAAGAAATCCTGATGCGCATCGTCGACGTGTTCATGGCGGTGCCGTTCCTGATCGCGGCCATGGTGCTGACGGCGCTGCTTGGCAAGGGCATCGTGCCGATCACCATTGCCCTGACGACGTTCGGGTGGATGAGCTATGCCCGTATCGTGCGAAGCGAGATCCTGAGGATCCGCGAGATGGACTATATCCATGCGGCACGCAGCTACGGCGCCAGCGATCTCAGGCTGATCGTGCTGCATATCCTGCCCAACGCCATGTTCCCGGTGCTGGTGCTGGCGACGATGGCGACTGGTTCGATGGTGCTGTCCGCCTCGGCGCTCAGCTTCCTCGGCGTCGGCACCGAAGAAGGCTATGCCGACTGGGGACAGTTCATCGCCTACTCGCGCAACTGGATCGTCGGCCAGCCCGGCAACCCTTTCCAGTTCTGGTACACGCTGGCCTTCCCCGGCGCTGCCGTCTTCCTTTTCGTGCTGTCGTGGAACCTTGTCGGCGATGCGTTGCGCGACATGCTGGACCCTCGCCATTCCCATTGAGACCCATTCCTATCGAGACCCAAGGAGCGTACCGATGCCCTCTCTGTCTGCCGCCTCGATCGAGCTTTTCGAGGATCTGATCCGTTACGAGGTCGAGGACAAGGCGATCCCGTCGATCTCCTATGCCCTTGTCGACCGTGACGGCGTGCTCGCCGAAGGCCATGTCCAGCGTCATGACCGGCATTTCGACATGGGCAAGGACACCTGCTTCCGCATCGGCTCCATCACCAAGACCTTCACCTCACTGGCGATGATGCAATTGGTCGAGAAGGGGCTGGTGGATATCGATGTCGACGTGTCGACCTATCTGCCCGGCTTCAAGCCGATAAACCCGTTCGCCGGCGCCGAGGGCGGGCCCTACGGCTCGGTCATCAGCCTGCGCAAGCTGATGACCCATACGGCCGGCCTTGTACGCGAGCCGAAGAGCGGGCATTATCTCGATGCCACCCGTCCGCCGCTCGAAGACACGGTCAACGAGCTGGCAAGCTCGACCTTGAAGCAGGACCCGAGCCTCGGGGTGATGCATTACTCCAACGCCGGCATCGCCGTCGTCGGCCGGGTGATCGAGACGGTCAGCGGCCAGAGCTACTCCGATTATGTCGCCGCTAACATCCTAAAGCCGCTCGGCATGGACAGCTCCTCGTGCGGCATGGCACCCGGCATTCGTGAAAGGCTTGCACCAGCTGACATGTGGACGCTCGACGGCGACACGCCGGCGCCGGTGTTCAGCCTCGGCGGTTCGCCGGCCGGCAATATCTTCTCCACCACCGGTGACATGGCGCGTTACGCCCAGTGCCTTCTGCGCGGCGGCTTCGATGCTGAGGGCAACTCCATCATCTCGCCGGCGGCGCTGCGCGAAATGTGGACGCCGTTCGGCAAGCGCCCGGCCGGTCACGACAAGACGCTTGCCGGCTACGGTCTTTGCTTCGGGTCCGGTGATGTCGACGGCTGGACCTCTGTCGGCCATGGCGGCGCCGTCTATGGTTATGCTTCGCAAATGATGCTGCTGCCGGCCGCCGGCGTCGGTGTGCTGATCTTCGCGACGCTTGACTTCTCCAACCAGATCGCCTCGCGGCTGGGCGTCGACGGCGTGCGCATCGTCCTTGCCGAACGCAGGATGGGCAAGATGCCGGAGCGCGTGCAGCGCCCGCCTGCAATCTCCGAGGCGCAGTTCAAGACGCTGCCGGGCTATTACCGCGACGACGCCACGCAGGAGATCGTCGAGGTCAAGTCCAAGGACGGCAAGATCTACCTGATGGGCGAGGGCGTGCCACACCAGATTCGTCCGGTCGCCGGCAACGACTTCGTCATAGACGGCCGCATCTACGGGCGCGGCGCTGATTATGCCCATATGAACCTCTCCTTCCCGGAAGCCGGCAAGCTCCTCTGGAAGGATGCGAACTGGACGCGCATCGAGGCACCTCTCGACGAGACCGTGCCCGACGCGATCAAGCCGCATCTCGGCGAATACGGGCCGGATTTCAACATCACATACCTGACCTACAGCCATGGTGGGCTGAAGTGCCTGATCGAGTATTTCTGCACGCACACGTGCGAGCCGGTCGAGGAAGGGCGCTTCCGCATGCACGGCCGGCTCTACGAGGACGAGATCCTCGAACTCGACGCCGTCGATGACAACGGCAAGCGCGGCATCCGCGTCGGCCCGATGTTCCTGGAACGCCGCAGCCCGTCCCGGGCGGAAGCGGCGTGATCCGGACCATGGTTGCTCCGATCAAGATGGAATCGCCGCTCGGCGCCCGTATGTTCATCGGCGGGCGCGAGGTCGACTATTACTGCGGCACGTCCTACTTCTGCCTGCACGGCCACCCCGAAGTGATCGAGGCGGCCTGCGACGCCACCCGGCAGTACGGCATGGGGCCGGGAACGCTCGCCCACATGCAGGTCTATGCCGACCTGCAGGAGCGGCTGCGCGACTGGTTCGGCACCGAGGAGGTCGTCTACATGATCTCCGGCTACACCAGCCCGATGGTGCTGCTGCAGGGGCTACGCAACGATTTCGACGTCATCCTCATCGACTCGGCCACCCATTACAGCACCCGTGACGCGATCCCGACGCTCGGCAAGCCGATCCACGAGTTTCGCCATGCCGACCCGGAAGATCTCGCAGCGCAACTGTCGCTGCATGTGAAGGCAGGCGAGCGGCCGGCTGTTCTGACGGACGGCGTTTTCCCGTCGTCAGGCAAGCTTGCACCGCTTGCCGACTATCGCCATGTGATGGCTCCCTACGAGGGTGCGCTGCTCTGCATCGACGATTCCCACGGCGTCGGCGTTCTCGGCGAAACCGGGCGTGGCTCGCTGCAGCATGCCGGGCTCGAGGGCGAGGGCAATTTTCTGGCCGGCACTATGAGCAAGGCATTCGGCGCACTCGGCGGCGTCGTTCCGGGCGACGCAGCGCTTGCCGAAAAGATTGCCCGCAACGCAATGATCATGCGCGGCGCCTCGCCGGCGCCGCCCGGTCTTGCGGCGGCGGCGGCCGCATCGCTCCGGGTCCTGCAAACGACGCCGGAAAAGCGCGCGAACCTCACCCGCAACATCAAGCATGTGCGCAGCGGCCTGCGAGCGCTGGGCTTCGAGGTCGCCGACACGCCGGTGCCGATCGTCACCGTCAAGGGCGTGACCGATCTCGAGCAGCTTCGCGACCGTCTCGCCGAACGCGACATCATCGTCCGGGTCCAGCAGGCGGGCGGCTATTCCGACGCACCCGACGTGCCGACCCTGCGGCTCGCGGTGTTTTCCGAACATTCCCCAGCTCAGATCGATCGGCTGCTGCAGTCGATGGCCGAGCTTCTTTGAAACATGAGGGAGCGATCATGAAGGTTTTCATCAGCGCAGATATCGAGGGCACGGCGGGGATCACCGCCTGGGACGAGGCCAAGAAGGGGCATCCGGAATACGAGGAATTCCGCGAATACATGACCGACGAGCTGGTGGCGGCCTGCGAAGGGGCGAAGGCGGCCGGTGCCAAGGAGGTGGTAGTCAAGGATGCGCATTCGACCGCGCGCAATCTGATCCTGTCGAAGCTGCCGGCCTATGTCAGCATCGTCAGGGGTTGGAGCGGTCATCCAGATCTGATGATGTTCGGCATCGACAAGAGTTTTTCGGCAGCCCTCTACACTGGCTATCACAACAAGGCCGGCACCGACACCAATCCGCTCGCCCATACGCTGACCGGCACGGTGTCGCGGCTTTTGATCAATGGCGACGTGGCGTCAGAATTCACGCTGAACGCATTTTGCGCCGCACGCTACGGCGTTCCGTCGGCGTTTCTCTCCGGCGACGCCGGCATGTGCGCTGAGGCCAGGGCGATTGTTTCCGGCATCGGCACCGTTGCCACCAGCGAAGGTTTCGGCCCGGCGACCAGATCGCTGACGCCAAAGGCCTCGGTTGCCGCCATTCGCGAGGGCGTGGAGAAAGCGCTGTCGGGTGATCTCAAGGGCTGCCTGCCGAAGCTCGCCGACCGCTTCGAGCTTGTTGTCGAATACACGACCCCGATCGAGGCCTATCGCGGCAGCTGGTATCCCGGTGTTGAACATGTCGCCGCCCGCACGCTGCGCTTCGAGGCCAAGGACTTCTTCGAAATCCAGCGCGCCATCCGCTTTATCGTGTGAGCGAGGCGATTTGCAGTGGGCCAGACGTTGCGTCGCGGCTCGCCGAGCCTCCGCCGGCAAGGGCGTCGGGACCTCGTTCACGATTATCGTCGGCTGCCAGCCAACTGAAGCACTCGCGGGCTCGTCAGCTCGTCAATGTCGTGGGCAAGATCGTCGCGCGTCGGTGATAGGTCAATGCTGCCCGCAGGCACAGCGCCAGCGGTCCTTTCGGCAAATCCCCTGTGGTGGGGATGAGGAGGGCGCGATTGCCCTCGAAGGTGAAATCATCGGCAAAGTGAATGCGGAAGGTTTCGACGAGCGTCGTCCTGCAGTTGAAGAATACGGCACATCGTTCCGGCGCCGATTCGGCGACGCCGAGACGGATGGTCGTTCCGTTTTTGCTTGCCTGCGTAAGATAGGCCGGCTCTCCCCATTTCAGCGTTTCCGTCAGCGGCCCCACGCCTTCGGTCTCGGCTGCAACCATATAGATGAGGTCGCGAACCTGCAGAAGGCGCGCTCGTATCGCTGCGGCGTGTTGCGCAAGCACCTCGGCGACGGCGGATGGAACGGGTGGGGTCGTCATGGCGTGCTTTTCAGCGGCAGATGAATGTCGGTTCGCAATTCGCTCTGGGGCACCAGGCGCGGATCGTTGAGATAGTCTTCGAAGACCGGCGCATCGTCGGGCTCATGCCCGGATCCGGGCAGCCACACGCCGAGGAACCAGCGATAGGCACCGCGCATTGCCGCATAGGGACCGGTGTAACTCAGTCTAGCGTAGGGGCCCCCACGCAGGACCGTTTCGGTCAACGGCAGGTCGAAGGTGATTGGACCGGCAATCGGCATGCTGGCGCGAGAGCGCAAGTCCTGCTCAGACCCGAGGTCGGGGTCGTCGAAGAATACCCCGATCATCTCCGGTCGGTCCGGCAATGCCCCACGGGCCGCGAGTTCGGTAAAGAGCCGCGCCATCGCACGGTCGATTTCCATGTAGGAGCCCCGGTGGGCGATCGACGCACACCGTCGCTCGGGCAGGGTGACGACGCTCACCGGGAATCCGTTCGTGTCGCCTGCGGCATTGGCCGCCCTGAAGGCGTCGTGCGGACCATTTTCCCGATAGGCGGCGGGCGTCATGCTAAAAGCATCCTTGAAAGCCCGCCCAAATGTGTCGACCGAGGCATACCCAGCGCGATCGGCGACGATCCTGACCTCAAGATCGGAATTGGCCAGCCGGTCGGCAGCGCGCTGCAGCCGGAGTCTGCGAATGGTCGACGCTATGGTCTCGCCGCGCATGGCCGAGTAGATCCGGCTCCAGTGATAGGAGGAGAGGCAGGCGACGTCGGCCAGTTCGTCGAAGGAAATGTCCTCTTCCAGATGAGCATAGACATGGTCGATGACCCTGTTCATCCGTGCGTTGTAGCTCGCCTGTGTCAGTGCCTTGCGCATCGCTGTCCTCACGGCTCTCCAAACAACGAGAAGATTTGCACGAAGTGGACCGGCAAATCTTGCGGATTTGAAGATCTTGCCGACGCAACCGCCACTATTTGTCGCCCAAATGCGTCCCGCCAGCTTCGCGGCCCGTCCACGACATCCATTGCCGCCGTGACGATGATCGTCAGTAGCTGAGCTTCGGATACCAGTCCGTGCCGCGGCCCTCCGGCGTCAGATCCAGGATCGACCAGAGCGAGGCGATGTCCGGCGCCTCTCTCGGATCTTGGCCGGGGTCGGCCATCTCCGTCGTCATCTCGCTTGCCCAGAAGAGCCTGACGGCGTTGCCTTTACGTTTGAAGACGCCAAGCGCCGGATTTTCGCTTCCGTCCGCATTGATGAGGCCGAGATCCCGAGCATAGTCGTCGCCGACCGTCTGGACGAAATCGAGGTCTCGCCAGCCACGCTCCTGGGCAAACGCCAGCTGGCGCTCGACGGAGCTGCGGCCGAAGATCTTCAGCGCCACCCGCTGCTTGATATCGGCGGCGTTGCCGTTCACCGCGCCGAGCCAGTTCGTGCACATCGGGCAGGGGCGCGCGCGCTGCGGCCCGTACATCCAGAAATAGGCGACGAGCGTCTGTTTGTCGCCGAAGAGGTCGAGCAGGCCGATGTCGTTGCCGTTGGCATCCTTGAAGCGATAATTCTTTTCAATCACCGGCCCATCCGGCAGCAACCGCCGCTGCTCGACCAGCCGCGTCATCTGCCGCCGGAACTCGATTTCTTCGCGCAGCAAAGCCTGCCGCGCCTTTCTGTACTCAGCCGTTTCGCCGGGAAAGGGCGATTTGCCCTTGGCTGCGAGATCCGGCGCCGGAACGAGTTGATCGAAGCTCATGTCCTTGCCCTCGTTTTATCGATCCCAACTAACGGCTTCGAGCCGTCCAGGTTCCCGAACGAGTGAAGGAATGCTCGGCCGGGCGCTGCAACGCCCGGACCAGCTGCGATAAACGCGGCAGTCAGATGTTTGCACGTCAGTTGCCGTGCATCGACTTACTGGCCGAGCTGTTTGGCTGCCTTTTCGATGACATCAGCAACCATCTCCGGCTGAGAGGCAAAGACGGCATGGCTCGCCTTGATCTCCGTCACCTCGCTGTTTGCCCGCTTGGCCATGTCGCGCTCGAGATCGGGATTGATCGCGCGATCCTGCGTCGCCACGATCGACCAGCTCTTCTTGGTTCGCCAGGCCGGATCGCCGACCTTGGACGAAAACGCCGCCTTGGCGGCAAAGACCTGAGATTTTGCAAGGAATGCCGCTTCGTCCTTCGGAAGGTCAGCAGCGAAATCGGCGGCGAAGGCGCTCGGGTCGAGATAGAGGTATTTTCCGTCCTTGGTCTCCCTGATGTTCATGCCGCCCGCCGGTTTGGAGCTGGCAAGGGCGAGCAGACTTTCGCCCTTGTCGGGCTGGAAGGCGGCGACATAGACGAGGCCTGCGACGTCGGCACGGTTGCCGGCTTCGGTGATGACGATGCCGCCATAGCTGTGCCCGACGAGCAAGGTCGGACCATCCTGCAGATCGAGCACGCGGTCGGTGGCGGCAACGTCATCCGCCAGCGACGTGATGGGCTGTTGAACGATCGTCACGCCATAGCCCCGCTTCTCGAGAATTTCCGTTGCCTGGCGCCAGCCGGAGCCATCGGCCAGTGCGCCGTGAACGATGACGATATTCTTGACCTCGGCTGCCTGGGCCGCAAAGGCAATCGCGCTGGTGAAGAGGGCGAGCGCGAGGGTGGAAAGATGACGGTTCATGGATTTCACTCCTTGTCGGGTTGATGGCGATTGGCAGGTTTGAACATGTCTCGAGGTCTCAGCCGAAGGTGAAGGCGTAGGCCTGAACGCCTGGGTCAAAGAACCGGATGCTGAAGTTGCGCGCCGAGACGTCGCCTGCCTGGCGCACCAGCTGATAAAGCCTTGTTGCCGTGACCGTGCCGTTTCCATTGGCGTCGATATCGGCGCCGTGGTCCTTGCCCGGCGCCTTGCCGTCGATGGTCACCTGAAAGCGGACCGGCTTTCCGGCCGCTCCCGGCCCAAGAACGAGATGCAGGTCGCGGGCGCTGAAACGCGAGGCGATGCCGCCTCCCGGCTCGTCGAGCGTTGCCTGTTCCGGGCCGACGGTCCAGGTGCCGGTGAGGCCCCATTCGTTGAGACCCGGTTCGGCGACCGTGTATTTGCGCGCCGCATCGGCGCTCAGGCTCTCGTTGGAGGCGAAGTTCGAAGCGCGCTGGTATCCGAGATAGGTTTCGCTCGAGCGGATATTGTTGAGGTCGGCGCCGAGTTCAGCGCCCTTGGTCTCGGGCACTACCGGCCTGCTCGCCGCCATGTCGCTACCGGCTTCTCTGAGCAGGTCCTGGATGGCCTTCTCCGTCTGCGGGTAATTGCCCTCGCCGAAATGATGGTAGCGGATCTGCCCCTTGGCATCGATCAGGTAATGGGCCGGCCAGTAGCTGTTCTCGAAGGCGCGCCAGATGCGGTAGTCGTTGTCGATGGCGACGGGATAGCCGATGTTGAAATCGCTGACCGCCTTGCGGACATTGTCGATCTTCTTCTCGAAGGCGAATTCAGGCGCATGCACGCCGATGACGACGAGGCCTTGATCCCGGTATTTTTCCGCCCACGCGCGGACATAGGGGACGGTGCGAATGCAGTTGATACAGGAATAGGTCCAGAAATCGACGAGCACCACCTTCCCCCGCAAGGCTTCCGCGGTGAGCGGCGGCGAGTTCAGCCACTCCACCGCTCCATCAAGCGATGGTGCAGCGCCTTCGACGGGCAGGTCGCTTTGAAAGGGGCGGGTCGTATCGGCCGATGCGACGTCCACGCCCTTGTCGGCAGCCGCGGAGAATGGTCCGCCAGCGGCTTTGGTATCGAGCTTTTCGAGCACGGTCTGTTCCAGGGATGCCGTGCTGGCGTAGGAAAGCTGGGCCAGCAAGCCGGTATCGAGGCCGAGCGCGATTGCCGCAACGCCGGCGAGCACCGCGGCACCCAGGACCTGGCGAATGCGCTCGCTGATCCCCAGCGACCGCTTCATGGCGGCGAAAACCTTTCCGCCGACAAACATGGCTGTGGCAAGCGAGGTGGCCGCACCGGCAGCATAGGCAAGCAGCAGGAATGTCGTCGCAAGATTGGCACCCTGCAGTGCCGCGCCGGTCAGGACCAGACCAAGGATGGGCCCGGCGCAAGGGGCCCAGAGCAGGCCGGTCGCGATGCCGAGAACAAACGAACCGGCCACATCGGGCGTCGCGCGCCCATGGCCGGTGGCCCTCATCAGGCGGTTGCCGAAATCGACGACGGGCTGTGAAAGCGCGCTGGCGATCCGCGGTGACAGCAGGCTTGCGCCAAACGCCGCAAGCAAGGCAATCGCGGCAATGCGGCCATATTCGTTGGCATGGATGGCCCAGCTGCCGCCGATGGCTGCCAGGGTGGCGACAAGCGCAAAGGTGATGGCCATGCCGGCAAGCATCGGCAGCGTGCTTCGGAGGAAGGACTGTTCGGCGCGTGCGAAAACGAAAGGCAGGATAGGCAGGATGCACGGACTGAAGATCGTCAGCGCGCCTCCGAGATAGGCTATGATGAGAAGCGTCATCATCGTTTCCTTTGAACCGATTGATCGGGCTCTGGACGGCGATGTGCCTTGACCAGCAACGGATACGCATCTGGTCTTTGCGACGTATCCCGCATGTGTCCGCTCAGGTATGAAAATGTACCGGGATGTAGGCGTAGCCCGGCCTGCTACAGAGCGATACAAATCGGCTGCCGATGATCAGCCATCAGACACGCGCCGGCGGATCGAGTTGGCTGGTCGCAAGGCGTCTTTGTATCAGACTGTATCCGGGCGGGTCGGCGCTACATTGGTATTCAAGATCGGGCGGGCGCGACACACGCAGGATACAAGCGGCCCGTCTTTCTCCCATTGTGCTTGGGTTCAAAAAGGAGAGGCCGATGTCTGACGAAATCAACCATGAACGCCGCAAGTTTTTCGGGGTGGCTGCCATGACCATTGCTGCGGTCGAGCTTGGCATGGCGGGTGCCGCGATGGCGCAGTCGGGGCAAGCGTCCGCCGCACGGCTGCCTGACATCAAGCCCGGCACACACACCTCCTTTGCCGCACTCAAGCAGATCCGGGCCGGCGTGCTCGAAGTCGGCTACGCGGAGGCAGGTCCCGCCGATGGGCCGGCTGTTCTGCTGCTGCACGGCTGGCCCTATGACATTCATACCTATGTCGACGTCGCGCCCTTGCTTGCTCAAGCCGGCTACCGCGTGATCGTGCCTTACCTGCGCGGTTACGGAACGACGCACTTCCTTTCGCCGGATACGCCGCGCAACGGCCAGCAATCGGCGATCGCTGCGGATATGATCGCCTTGATGGATGCGCTGGGCATCGAAAAGGCGGTGCTTGGCGGTTGCGACTGGGGCGCACGCACGGTCAATATCATGGCAGCACTTTGGCCGGAGCGCTGCAAGGCGATGGTCTCTGTGAGCGGCTATCTCATCGGAAGCCAGGAAATCAACAGGAAGCCATTGTCGCCCAGCGCCGAGCTTGCCTGGTGGTACCAGTTCTATTTCGCCACCGAGCGCGGGCGGCTGGGCTATGAGGAGAATCGGCGCGCCTTTGCCAAGCTGATCTGGCAGACCGCCTCGCCCACCTGGAAATTCGATGATGCGACCTTCGAGCGTTCGGCTGAAGCCTTCGACAATCCCGACCATGTCGCCGTCGTCGTCGACAATTATCGCTGGCGATTGAGCCTGGCGGAAGGCGAACGCAAATACGACGCTTACGAAAAGCGGCTTGCCGCGGGACCGAAGATCTCGGTTCCCACCATCACGCTGGAAGGTGATGCCAACGGCGCGCCGCATCCGCAGCCTGCCGCCTATGCCGGCAAATTTTCGGGAAAGTACGAACATCGCACCGTCAGCGGCGGCATCGGGCATAACCTGCCGCAGGAAGCGCCGCAGGCGTTCGCACAGGCGGTTATGGACGTGGATCGTTTTTAGACCGACGATAGTCGGCAACAGGGCGCGCGACCTTGTGGATGCCTGCCTCGCGCAAGCCGCCTTGGGTCTAAAGGCATCAGGCGCTGTGGCCGAGTGCATAGGGGAGTGGGAAGTCGGATATGGAACACGTCGATCACATCCTGATCGTCGACGACGATCGCGAAATTCGCGAGCTGGTGTCGAGCTATCTAAGGAAGAACGGGCTGCGCACGGCCGTTGCCGCGGATGGCCGCCAGATGCGCGCCTTTCTGGAAGCCAACACCGTCGATCTGATCGTGCTCGATGTGATGATGCCCGGCGACGACGGACTGGTCCTCTGCCGGGAGCTGCGCGCCGGCAAGCACAAGGCGACGCCGATCCTGATGCTGACGGCTCGCAGCGATGAGATGGACAGGATCATCGGCCTGGAAATGGGAGCGGACGACTATCTGCCCAAGCCATTTGCTGCGCGCGAGCTCTTGGCACGCATCAAGGCGGTGCTGCGCCGAACCCGAATGCTGCCTCCGAACCTGCAGATCACTGAGGCGGGTCAATTGCTGACCTTCGGCGACTGGCAGCTCGACACGGTCGGCCGCCGCCTTCTCGACAGGCAGGGCACGGAGATCGCCTTGAGTGGTGCCGAATACCGGCTGCTGCGTGTCTTCATCGATCATCCGCAGCGCGTGCTCAACCGTGATCAGCTTCTCAATCTGACCCAGGGGCGCGACGCCGAGCTGTTCGATCGCTCGATCGATCTTCTCGTCAGCCGTCTGCGCCAGCGGCTCGGTGACGATGCGCGTGAGCCGACCTACATCAAGACGCTGCGCAGCGAAGGTTACGTCTTTTCCGTTCCGGTCGAGATCTCGGAGCCCAGGCAATGAGCTTGGGCGTCACATCGGCTGCAAGTTGGTATTGGCCGAGCACCTTACGCGCTCGGCTTTTTCTCGTTCTCCTCCTGGGTCTCGCGATCGCCTATGGCCTTTCTTTCAGCGTCCTGTTTCTCGAACGCTACATGTCGGCGAAGGCAGTCATGCTCGGCACGCTCGAAACCGATGTTGCCACATCGATTGCCATTCTCGATCGGCTGCCGGCGAGCGAGCGAGCGGCTTGGCTCGGTCGTCTCAGCCGCGGCAGCTATCGTTTCGTGCTGGGGCCCGGCCTTCCCGGCGTGCCGGATCTCACCACCCGTGGTGCGGAGATCGCTACCAAGATCGAGGAGGCGGCCGGGCATCGCTTTCCGCTGCACGTGGAGGCGATCCCAGGTGACGACAAGAGATTGCAGGCCCACCTGACGCTCAGCGACGGCGCGCCCCTGACGATAGACGTGACGCCACGGGGCGTCATGCCGATCGCCGAATGGCTGCCTTACGTGCTGGCGACCCAGATGGCGCTTCTGCTCCTTTGCGTCTGGTTTGCCGTGCATCAGGTCATCCGCCCTTTGAGCGACCTTGCCGCTGCCGCCGATGCGCTGGACCCGAACAGGAAGGCCGCGCCGTTGAGCGAGACCGGCCCACGCGAAGTCGCGCATGCCGCCCGGGCCTTCAATGCCATGCGCGACAGGATCGCCCACTATCTCGAAGAGCGCGTGCAGATCCTTGCCGCCATTTCCCACGATCTCCAGACGCCGATCACGCGCATGCGGCTTCGCGCCGACATGGCGGATGAAACGCCTGAAAGGGACAAGTTGGTGCAGGATCTCCGCGAGATCGAACGACTGGTTCAGGACGGTATTGCTTACGCCCGAAGTGCGCACGGCAATGTCGAGAAGACTTCCCGCATCGACCTCGCATCCTTTATCGACAGCCTGGCCTATGATTATCAGGACACCGGAAAGTCCGTGGCCGTCGTCAGTGCCGTTGACGGGACAATACCCGTCAAGCCGCTTGCGTTGCGCCGGATCCTCTCCAACTTCATCGACAACGCGCTGAAATTTGCCGGCGCTGCCGAGATCAGTGTCGAGCGACGGGAAAATGGCGAGGTCGCCATCACGGTGTTGGATCGGGGGCCGGGCATTCCGGACGACATGCTCGAGGCTGCCATGCAGCCGTTCTTCAGGCTCGAGCAATCCCGCAATCGGGAGACGGGCGGCACCGGGCTCGGACTTGCGATCGCCCAGCAACTGGCAGGGGCCATTGGCGGCTCGGTGCGGCTCTACAATCGCGCCGGCGGCGGTTTGGCGGCGGAGGTCGTCATCCGCTGATATCGCGGTCAAAGTTCGCCGAAGCGGTTTGTAGCTCTACAGCGCCGCGCGTCTTATCAGACGCGCAAAGGTCGCTGTAGCACTTTGAATTACTGCATGTTTTATCCTCAAATCGAATAGGATTTAAGGAGCCATGCAGTAGGTGTCCGGAGCGACCACCGCTACGCTTTGGTACATTTCCGGCTGTTTCGGAAACATGCCGGATACCTCCGCCGGTCAAATTTCTCTCCGTCAACGCAGTCGCCAGGGGCGACACAATAACGGAGTGTTCCATGACACAGGTCGACAAGGTTCTCTACACCGGCAGGACGCATACCAGCGGCGGTCGCGACGGCGCCGCACGCAGTGATGATGGGCGGCTGGATGTCAAGCTCTCGCCACCGGGAAGCGCCCATGCCGGGACCAATCCCGAGCAACTCTTTGCGGCCGCATGGTCGGCCTGTTTCATCGGCGCCATCGGTAAAGCGGCGGGAAAGCGCGACGTCAAGCTTCCTGGAGATCTCTCCGTGGCTGCCGAGGTTGATCTCGGATCGACCAACGGCGCCTATCTGCTCCAGGCGCGGCTGAAGGTGAACATGCCCGGCATCGAGCGGGAACTGGCGACAGCCCTAGTTGAAGAGGCGCATCAGACCTGCCCCTATTCGAAGGCGACCCGCGGCAACATCAACGTCGAGTTGACGGTCGCCTAAAACGATGAAAGCTCGCCGCGTCGCGGCGAGCTTTCATGGAAATGGAATGGGCGATGCTTGCGCATCGCCATCGGAGGATCCAATGAAGCTGATGATCATCATCGCACTTGGAGCGGCGGTTTTTGCAGCACCGTGTATCTATGATGTGAGCTCGCAAGAACCTTCGCCCTTGATAGGCCTGTTTGCTGCGGCTTCCACGATTGAGGGTGCCACCGTCAATTTCGCGCCGAGCAGGCACTGACCTCTCGAAGGTGACCCCAACCGGCCCCGCTCGTGCGAGCGGGGCCGGTTGGGGTGGCGATCCCCTTGTTGTCAGTCGATGACTTCTTCCTGGCGCTCGGGCAGAAGCCAGTTGAGGAAGACCGCGCAGATGCCGCCGGTTGCCACGCCCGATTCCAGTACGTCCGCGAGCGCCCGGGGCATATGCGTGACGAACTCGGGAACCTGAGAGACGCCGAGCCCGAGGGCAAGCGAGATGGCGATGATCAGAAGCGTGCGGCGGTCCAGATGAACGCCGGCGAGGATGTTGATGCCGGAGGCGGCAACCGCGCCGAACATGACGATGACGGCACCGCCGAGGACCGGTTCCGGCACGGCCTGGATGACGCCGGCAACCGTCGGGAACAGCCCGAGCAGGACCAGCGCGGCGGCGATGTAGATGCCGACGTGACGGCTGGCGACGCCGGTCAATTGAATGATGCCGTTGTTCTGCGCAAACACCGAGCTTGGGAAGGTGTTGAAGATGCCCGCCAGCAGCGAGTTCACGCCGTTGACGAGAACGCCGCCCTTGATCCTCTCCATCCAAAGCGGACCTTCGATCGGCTGGCGCGAGATCTTGCTGGTGGCGGTGATGTCGCCGATCGCCTCAAGCGACGTGACGAGATAGATGACCACCATCGGCGCAAACAGCGACCACGAGAAGTCGACGCCGAAATGAAACGGCACCGGCGCCTGGAACCAGGCTGCCTGATGCACGCCGGCAAAGTCGAGGCGACCCATCCATGCCGCCAGCAGATAACCGGCGGCGAGCGCCAGCATGATGGCGCTACTGCGGACCCAGACGACCGGAATGCGGTTGAGCGCAATGGTAAGCCCAAGCACGACGCCTGACAGCAGCAGGTTTTCGCCGTTGGCAAAGGTGCCCTGCGACATTGCGGCAAAACCTCCGCCCATGCTGATCAGGCCGACCTTGATCAAGGTAAGGCCGATCATCAGGACGACGATGCCGGTGACGAGAGGGGTAATCAGGCGCTTGACGAAGGGCAGCACGCGCGAAATGCCCATTTCGATGAAGGAGCCGGCGATGACGACGCCGAATATGCACGCCATCACGGTTTCGACCGGCGTCCCCTGCTTCACCATCAACACACCACCGGCAATCAACGGGCCGACGAAGTTGAAGCTTGTTCCCTGAACGATCAGCAGGCCCGCGCCGAGCGGGCCGAAACGGCGACATTGAACGAAGGTTGCGATCCCCGAGATGACCAAGGACATCGACACGATCATGTTCGTGTCGCGAAGAGAGACACCGAGTGCCTGGCAGATCAGCAGGCCTGGCGTGACGATCGGCACGATGATTGCCAGCAAATGCTGCAGCGCTGCAAGAAAGGCGATCGGCGGCGAGGGGCGATCGTCGAGGCCGAGCACGAGTTCGGTCGGCCGCGTCGGCGCGGCGGTGGGATTGTGTATGTTCATGTGCGTCGACCCATGGTCAGGGTCCCGAGCAGGTTCGGCGTGCGCGATTTCGAAGTCCGTCGGTCGGCTGAAAGTTTCGACATTGTTCCTCCCTTGTCGATCGCCGAATGTCTCGAAACATTCGGTGCGGCGCCCGCCGTCCTCCAACGTTGGGTGCGCGGCGAAAGCTAGCTGAATTCGACGTTTCTCATTCACAAGAAATACGTGAAGCTGTTTCGCTGGTGCTCAGCGCAATCATGCGGCGTGCCGCCGGCCCGCCCTGCAAGACCCAAGTCTGATGCAAGATCTTGCCGTCGACAGATCGCGCCCATTGACCTCAACTATGCTTGAGTTTCTATAAGGCACTCCGTACAGCGCTATGGAGAAGCATGATGACCGACCAATTGCTCTTTCGAAATGTCATGAAGATCAAAGCCGGGCATCTGCAGCCCTTCCGTGAAGCGGTGCGGGCAGCGGTCGACTTCGTGGAAGAGAACGCTCCGCAATTGATGGTCCGCACGTTCATCGACGAGACAGAAATGCGGGCGGTCAGCTACCAGCTCTACCGAAATTCCGCCGATGTCCTGCGCCACTGGCAGATGTCGGATGCGCATATTCAGAGCGTGTCTGCGCATTGCACCGTCGAAAAATTCGAAGTCTACGGCGATCCGAGCGAGGAGGTGGCGAGAGGCGTGTCCCAGTTCATGGGTGACGGACGTGGCATGATCATGCCACCGCTGAAAGGCTTCTCGCGCTTCTAGGCGCACGCGTATCCGGCCATGCGGCGTGTGCGCCAGATGCCGCCCTTTGACTCCACTCGCGAATGTCGCCTGTCCGTCTGTCTGGAGCCCCGTATCGGGTCGGCTGCGGCTGAGCTTCTCTCTTCCTAAAACCGATCGTCCGTGCTGACGCTGCGCTGCCTCGGGGCTCTCTCTTTGGCTTTTGGCCTCGCCGTTCGAAATCAACAGGCTAAAAAACAAATTCTGATTTACGTACCTCAGAAAATGGGTTAGCAGTACTTCCGGAGGAGTTCTTATGACATTGTTTCGTTGCGTTCGTGCCCGAGCACGGGGCGTGGCGGCCGACCCTATGGGGCTTGGCTTGACGATTGCGGTCGCCACATGACGGCTGCGGCATCCCAGAGTGCGCCACCCGTCCTCGAGGCGAGGGGCATTTCCAAGACGTTTGGCATCGTCGAGGTGCTGCGCGACATCGATGTGTCCGTGCGGCCCGGCGAAGTCCACGCCATCATCGGCGAAAACGGTGCCGGCAAATCCACGCTGATGAAGATCCTGGCCGGCAATCATTTGCCGACACGCGGCGAGCTGGCGATCGATGGAAGGCCGGTGAGCTTTTCCGGCCCCGTCGATGCCGAGCAAGCCGGCATCGTCCTTGTCCACCAGGAAATCCTGCTCGCGCCGGATCTGACGGTGGCGCAGAACATCTATCTCGGTCGCGAACTGCGCAAGGGTCTTTCCGTCGACGACCGGGCCATGAACGATGGTGCGGCCAGAGCGATCCGTGATCTCGGTGCCGATATCGACCCGAGGGCCATCGTACGCCGTCTGTCGATCGCTCAGCGCCAGCTGGTCCAGATCGCGCGGGTGCTGCTGGTGCCGCACCGGGTGGTGATCTTCGACGAGCCGACGGCATCCCTGACGCCGCATGAAACGGACGCACTGCTCAAGGTCATCAAGGATATCCGCGCCAAGGGCGTCGGCGTTCTCTACATTTCGCACCGTCTGCCGGAGGTGAAGGAGATCGCCGACCGGGTGACGGTGCTGCGCGACGGCCGGGTCGTGGCCGCCCACGATGCCGCCGAGTTGCAGCCGGCCGACATGGCGCGGCTGATGGTCGGGCGGGATGTCGCAAAACTCTATCCCGAACGCCACGGTGGGCCCGCGCGCGACGTCGTGCTCGAGATCGAAGATTTTTCGGTACCGGGCTTTGCGCGCAACGCCACCTTTCAATTGCGCAAGGGCGAGATCCTCGGCTTTGCCGGGCTTGTCGGCGCCGGCCGCACCGAGTTGATGGAAGGCATCGCCGGGCTTCGTCCGGGCCATGGCCGGATCAGGCATCACGGCCATGCGGTGAATTTCTCCAGCGTTGAGGCGAGCCTCAAGGCCGGATTGGTCTATCTAAGCGAGGACCGAAAGGGCAAGGGCCTGTTGCTGACCAAGGATCTGAGGGTCAACCTGACGCTCGCGTCGCTGTCCCGCTTCGTCAAAACCCTGCAGATCGACCGCAAGAAGGAAGCCGACGCGCTCGACGGGGCGATCCGCGAGTTCGACATCCGAACCGGCCGCAAGGATATCCTTGCCGGGCAGCTGTCCGGCGGCAACCAGCAGAAGCTGCTGCTTGCCAAAATGATGATGCTCGATCCGGAGATCGTCATCATCGACGAGCCGACGCGCGGCATCGACATCGGCAACAAGGAGCAGATCTACA
Source organism: Ensifer sp. ENS11 (assembly GCF_014851895.1). NCBI lineage: Bacteria > Pseudomonadati > Pseudomonadota > Alphaproteobacteria > Hyphomicrobiales > Rhizobiaceae > Ensifer > Ensifer sp. ENS11. Next base: position 116,972 of record NZ_JACVAN010000003.1, read on the forward strand.
AATTCATCGCCAAGCTCGCAGAGGAGGGGCGGTCGATCATCGTCGTCTCCTCGGAAATGCCGGAGCTGATCGGCATCTCCGATCGCATCCTGGTCATGCGGGAGGGCCATATCGTCGGCGAAGTTACGGGAGAGAAGATGAACGAAAACGAGATCGTCGTTCTTGCGACAGGCGCCAATACTGGGGAGGCCGCGTAAGCGCGGGAGACGATCATGACGAATGTTGCAACCGAAACGCAGAAGGCGCCGCGAACCTCGCGAGACTGGGACATGGCGGCGATCGCCCCCTTTGTCGCGCTGGCACTGCTGCTCATCCTTGGCTATTTCGCCAACCCGAATTTCATCTCCGTCGCCAACCTGTTGAACGTCATCACCCGCAGCGCCTTCATCGCCATCATCGCGCTGGGTGCGACCTACGTGATCTCCTCCGGCGGGCTCGATCTGTCCGTCGGTTCGATGGTCGCCTTCGTCGCCAGCCTGATGATCCTGTTCATCAACAGCGGCGTCATTGCCGACCCCGTGCTGATGCTGATCTGCGCCGCGATCCTGGCGCTGGTGCTGGGGGCTGCCTGCGGGCTCGTCAACGGGCTCATCACCACCCTCGGCCGGATCGAACCCTTCATCGCCACGCTCGGCACCATGGGCATCTATCGCGGGTTGACCACCTGGCTGTCGCAAGGTGGCGCGATCACCCTACAGGACCGCGAACTGCAGCAGATCTACCGGCCAGTTTATTTCGGATCGGTCGCCGGTGTTCCCGTGCCAATCATCATCATCTTCGTGACGGCCGCGATTGCTGCCTTCGTGCTCTATCGCACGCGTTATGGCCGTCACGTCATTGCGGTCGGCTCCAACGAGGACGTGGCCCGTTACTCCGGCATCTCGGTCAATAAGGTTCGCACCATCGCCTATGTGATCCAGGGCCTCTGCGTCGCCGTCGCCGTGCTGCTCTATGTGCCACGCCTCGGCTCCACATCGGCTACGACGGGCATTCTCTGGGAGCTACAGGCGATCACCGCTGTAGTCGTCGGCGGAACGGCTCTGAGGGGCGGCGTCGGACGTGTCTGGGGCACGGTCTGCGGTGCCTTCATCCTGGAGATCGTCGGCAACATCATGCTGCTTTCGAACTTCGTCAGCGAATACCTGATCGGCGCCATCCAGGGCGCGATCATCATCATCGCCATGCTGGTGCAGCGCTCGCTGATGCGCCGCACGTGAGATTGGCCGGGCCGTTGGGGCGAGCCCGGTTTCATTGCAATCGAGCCCCGTGGAACTCTTGGGAGGGAGACTATGCGTAAACAAATTATCGGCCTGGCCGTCGCCGCCGTGGCGGCATTTGCAGGCGCTGCACCGGGCGCCTTTGCACAGGACAAGAAAGTGACGATCGGCGTCTCGATCCCGGCGGCCGACCATGGCTGGACGGCCGGCGTCGTCTTCCACGCCGAACGCGTTGCCAAGCTGTTGATGCAGGAGCATCCGGGCCTGAACGTCATCGTCAAGACATCGCCCGATGCAGCCACCCAGGCAAACGCCGTGCAGGACCTGGCGGTCCAGGGGCTTGATGCGCTGGTCATCCTGCCGTCGGATCCCGATCCGCTCGTCAACGCCATCCAGCAGGTCAAGGATTCCGGCGCCTTCGTCGCGCTCGTCGACCGCGCGCCGTCGGTCAACGACAGCTCGATCCGCGATCTCTATGTCGCCGGCAACAACCCGGCGCTCGGCCAGGTCGCCGGCGAATACATCAAGAAGACGACGCCGGATGCCGAAGTCGTCGTCATCCGCGGTCTGCCGATCCCGATCGACCAGCAGCGCCAGGACGGTTTCGACAAGGGCATCGCCGGTTCCAACGTCAAGGTTCTCGACCGCCAGTATGGCAACTGGAACCGCGACGACGCCTTCCGCGTCATGCAGGATTACCTGACGAAGTATCCGAAGATCGACGTGGTCTGGTGTCAGGATGACGACATGGCCGTGGGCGTTCTCGAAGCCATCGGCCAGGCCAAGCGCACCGATATCCAGTACATCGTTGCCGGTGCCGGCTCGAAGGACATGATCAAGAAGGTCATGGACGGCGACAAGATGGTTCCGGTCGACGTGCTCTATCCGCCGGCGATGGTCGCAACCGCAATGCAGCTGACCGCTGCCAAGTTCTACGACCAGGTCCCGGTCAGCGGCGAATACATCCTCGACGCCACGCTGGTGACCAAGGACAATGCCGAGCAGTTCTACTTCCCGGATTCTCCGTTCTGATAAGCCAGGCGCGCCCATCGGTCGGGCGCGCCTTTTCCTTTCGCACTCATTTTTCAGGTCACAATCGCGCTTGGCCAACCCTGTGTCCGGCGCCTCTTCAGCGTGACATCGATCCGGTCACGGCAGCTTAGACGAGGAAAAATCATGAAAACGATTAAGGGCCCCGGTCTGTTTCTTGCGCAGTTTGCCGGGGATGCGGCGCCGTTCAACTCGTTTGCGGCGATCACCAAGTGGGCTGCCGATTGCGGCTACAAGGGCGTGCAGGTGCCGACCTGGGATACCAGGCTGATCGATTTGCAGCAGGCGGCGACGTCAAAGGCCTATTGCGACGAGCTTGCCGGCATTGCCCGCGACAACGGCGTCGAGATCACCGAGCTGTCGACCCATCTGCAGGGCCAGTTGGTCGCCACCCATCCGGCCTATGACGAGGTGTTCGACGGTTTTGCCGTGCCGGAAGTGCGCGGCAACCCGAAGGCACGGCAGCAATGGGCGGTCGAGCAGGTGAAGCTGGCGCTGACGGCGTCGAAGAACCTCGGGCTTAATGCGATGGCGAGCTTCTCCGGCGCGCTTGCCTGGCCGTTCGTCTATCCCTGGCCGCAGCGGCCGGCCGGTCTGGTCGAGACCGCCTTCGACGAACTGGCGCGGCGCTGGAAACCGATCCTCGACCATGCCGAGGATTGCGGCGTCGACATCTGCTACGAGATCCATCCGGGCGAGGACCTGCACGACGGCATCACCTTCGAGATGTTTTTAGAGCGCACCGGCAACCATGCCCGCGCCAACATGCTCTACGACCCCTCGCACTATGTGCTGCAGTGCCTCGACTATCTCGACAACATCGACATCTACAAGGATCGCATCCGGATGTTCCACGTCAAGGATGCCGAGTTCAACCCGACCGGCAGGCAGGGCGTCTATGGCGGCTACCAGGGCTGGGTCAACCGGGCCGGGCGCTTCCGTTCGCTCGGCGACGGCCAGGTCGATTTCGGCGCGGTGTTTTCCAAGATGGCGGCCAATGATTTTTCCGGCTGGGCGGTGGTGGAATGGGAGTGCTGTCTGAAGCATCCCGAAGACGGCGCGCGCGAAGGCGCCGAGTTCGTCAGGCACCACATCATCCGGGTTACCGAAAAGGCCTTCGATGACTTTGCCGACGGCGGCACCGACGAGGCCGCCAACCGGCGCCTGCTGGGGATCTGAGGCACGGTATAGAGCCAACGGTGGCGCCTGCCCGGCGATGGCCGCAGTGTGCGCCCGGCCGTAGCCCCTCACCCTAACCCTCTCCCGCAAGCGGGGAGAGGGGACGTGCCACACGGTGCTGCCGAGCGAGAGGAAACGCCGTCGCGATCGCCCTTCTGCCAGCTGCTGGAGGAGGGGATGTGAGCTGACGCTGGCGCTGCTGTCTTGGCTGGTGGTGCGAGCGGGTGCCGCATATTCCTTCTCCCCGCCCGGCGGGGAGAAGGTGCCGGCAGGCCGATGAGGGGCAGCCGCACGACGATGACAACGAGACGATAGAGCAGGTTCAGAACAGGGAGACAAAACGATGGCAATCGAGGGAACGAGCGAGAAGCGCGAGCGGCGGATCAGGCTCGGCATGGTCGGCGGCGGTTCGGGCGCCTTCATCGGCGCGGTGCACCGCATCGCCGCCCGGCTCGACGATCACTACGAACTGGTGGCCGGCGCCCTGTCGTCGACGCCGGACAAGGCCGAAAGCTCCGGCCGCGAGCTCGGGCTTGATCCGTCGCGGGTCTATTCCGACTTCAAGCAAATGGCGATCCGCGAGGCCAAGCTGAAGGACGGCATCGAGGCGGTGGCGATCGTCACCCCCAACCATGTGCACTATGCCGCCGCCAAGGAATTCCTGAAGCGCGGTATCCATGTGATCTGCGACAAGCCGCTGACCTCGACGCTTTCGGATGCGAAGAAGCTGAAGAAGGCGGCCGACGACAGCGAGGCGCTGTTCGTGCTCACCCACAACTACACCGGCTATCCGATGGTGCGCCAGGCGCGCGCGATGGTCGAAAATGGCGACATCGGCGCTATCCGGCTGGTGCAGATGGAATATCCGCAGGACTGGCTGACGGAGAATATCGAGCAGTCGGGCCAGAAACAGGCGGCCTGGCGCACCGATCCGGCCCGCTCCGGCGCCGGCGGCTCGACCGGCGACATCGGCACCCATGCCTATAATCTCGGCGCCTTCGTCTCCGGGCTGGAACTCGAGGAACTTGCCGCCGACCTCGACAGCTTCGTCGAAGGCCGTCAGCTCGACGACAATGCCCATGTGATGATGCGCTTCAAGGCCAAGGACGGTCAGCGCGCCAAGGGGCTCTTGTGGTGCAGCCAGGTGGCGCCCGGCCACGAGAACGGCCTGATGGTGCGGGTCTACGGCACCAAGGGTGGGCTCGAATGGACGCAGAAGGACCCGAACTATCTCTGGTACACGCCGTTCGGCGAACCGAAGCGGCTGCTCACCCGGGCTGGTGCCGGCTCCGGCCCGGCCGCCGCTCGCGTCAGCCGCATTCCGTCTGGCCACCCCGAAGGCTATCTCGAAGGGTTTGCCAATATCTACACCGAAGCGGCCCGGGCGATCTTCGCCAAACGCAAGGGCGAGACCATCGATGCCGCCGTCACCTATCCGACAATCGACGACGGTATGAAGGGCATGGCCTTCGTCGATGCCTGCGTCCAGTCGTCAAAACGAAATGGCGCCTGGGTAAAGGTGTAGCCGGAAAGCATGCCGGGGGGCTAGAGCGTTTCCGGTTTAGGCGGAGTCACAGAAACGCTCTATCTCCTTGTTTTTACGCATTTCCTGACGGAAAACCGCTTCGCACTTTTCCTGGAAATGCTCTAAGTACTTCCGGATGGCGGAAGGCAAACGGCCGCGCTCGACGTTGCGCGCATGCCCTTTCCGGGTTGATGCCGAAGCACCCCGCAGCAGGTTTGCCTCAAGCTGCGGGGGCCGGTTCCAAGCCTACTTTTATCGGTTGCATCCCGGCGTGGTCGGTCGCGTCGGGTCGCATCCGCTCGCCGTCGCAGCACGGTTGGTTCTCGCAGCCGAACTGCCGAGGTGCTCGGCGTAATTGTCGCGGGTGTTCTGATCGACGACGGCGACTGGTGCGGCCAAAACCAGACCGGCCGCGTTGCCGACGGCCGCGGCCGTTCCGGTCGTTGCCACCAGGATCTGGTCGCCGAGACCGACCCGGCTGTCTGTCAGCGTCTGGCCGTCGGAGATGCGCGAACCGATGAGGCGAACGATTTCGGGCGATTCCGCGAACTTGCCGTGATTGAGGCTGTCGCCGGCCTTGATCTTCGTCAGGTCGATCACCGTGATCTTGTTGTCCGCGAGCTCCTTCTTGAACGGCGCCTGCTCCGGATCGATCGCCCCGAGCCGGGAAACGTCGCCCCAGACCCGGCGCGAGACTGCCAGAGCTCGATCGTCGCGGGATACGAACAGCGTGAAGTTCGGGTGCTTCTCGCCCATGTCGGCGATCTGCTGGCGGAAGACATCGACGTCGACATCGGGTGCCGCCAGCATGACGTTCTTGAACTTTGCGGGCAGTTCGCCATTGCGGATTGCCATCTGGCGCAACGCCTCAAGCGCCAGCCAGTTGCCCATCGAGTGCGCGAGGATCGAGACCTCCTTCACTTCCGGGTCGCGGTAGAGGTACTGGAACAGGTTTTCGAGCGCATTGCGCGTGTAGTTGGTGCTTTCGCGATCGTAGCCGTAGGCAAGCAGGCTGCCGCGAGACGGCCACGTGATCAGAATGGGGGCGCTGTGGACGCCGGAATCATGGACGATCTGGGCAAAACGATAGACAGAGTCTTCGAAGCGGTTGTTGAAGCCGTGAACGAAGACGAAAACGCTCTTGTCAGGACTTTTGCGCACACTCGCGCTCAGCCATGATTTGGCGCCGGCCATGTCCAGATCGTCCGCCTTCAGCGTCGCAAAATCGGTTGCCGGATTGGGCGGCAGCTTTTTCGGCCAGGCGACCTCGCCAGCCTTGCGCACGGTGTCTGACGGAATGGAAACGGTCATGTCGACGAAGGTGGGCGCCAGGGCGCGCTCGCCGCTATACATTTCTCCGGGATTTTCCGACCGGCTGCGCGTCGTCGTGATCAGCATGTTGACCCGGCTTGAATCCGGGGCTGTATCTGCGACCGGCGTCAGCACGCCCTTCGGATGCCCGCCGCATGCGGCCAGCACAAACACAAGCATGGCAACCATTGCGCCGCTGCGAATTCGCTCGAGAGGCGAATTGAACCTCACGCCGCCAGTATTCCTGCTCATCCATCCCCCTGTCAAAGCGCAGTGCAAGCAGTCCCCAGCCGGCTTCCTGTCTTATGCCGGGGATGCTAGTGCACGGAGCAGTTACAATGCAATAGCGCGCGCTGACTTTCGGGCGAACCTTGTCCGGTATCGACGACGGGCTTTCGATCTTTTGGCAGGGCCTGACCAGGGCATCGGGGCCGTTCGTCGCGCTCGTCAGGTGGATCTATGGTCGCATTCCGGCGATCCTGCTGATCACCTCAGTAAAGCCCCAATCACCGGCTACCCATCGATCGTCATTCTCAGGCTCATCTGGCTTCTCACTGCGGCGGTGACCGCAGGTCCGCCGACGCGCCCGTTTATCGATCCCTCAATAGCAATTCGGTCCCTGCTCGCGGGCAGGACGGCGCGAATACGGAGCGAGGTTCTTATGCGCGGAATTCCCGACGAGATGCTTGCCGCCTTGAGCAAGGAGGAAATCGGCATGCTTTGGCGTGTTTTTGAGACTGTCTGTATCGAGTACGACATTCCGAGAGATGGCGAGCAGATCCAGCATCTCGCCCGATTTCTCATGCGCGAGTTTCGCCGTCCGCTGGACGAAGAAGCGCTGCTTGTCGCAGCAAAGACTTTCTACCGTCACCACGACGGTGGATTCGCAAAGTCGGCCTGAGGCCGCAAGCCTATAGGCGTCGTCTCGACGTTCCATCACCGGGTACCCGGGACGCAGTCGCTCAGAAGACAACCACGGGAGAAAACCATGAAGCCATCTGTTGGAAGCTTTGGATATCAGTTCAGGCTGCTCGATTTCACGATCCGATCATCCCTGGCGATCGTGCTCGGTGTCGTCGGCTGTGTCACCTTCTACGGTGCCTTCTGGTAACGGGCTGTCCCGAGGGCGGCGCTCAGAGCAGCACCCCGAGGACAACAGCGGCGATGGCTGAGGTCAATATGCCGTTGAGCGCCATGGCAAGGCCCGAGAACGTCCCGGCAATTTCGTTGACCTGGAAAGCCCGTGCCGTGCCGATGCCGTGCGACGTCAGGCCGGCCGCAAACCCGCGCGCGGCATAATTCCGGATCCGCAGAAGGTTCATCAGCGGCGTGACGATAATTGCCCCGAACACGCCGGTGAAGATGACGAGAAGCGCTGTCAGGGCCGGGTCGCCGCCGAGTTGCTGCGAGATGCCGACGGCGATGCCGGCCGTTGCCGACTTCGGCGCCAGAGATATCGCCACACTGTCAGGTGCGCCGAGCAGGATGGCGACACCCGTGGCGCAAACGATCGCCGTCAGGCTGCCCGCGACAAGCGCGACGACGACGGGCACGAGGTTCTGCCGGATCAGTGTCCGGTTCCGGTAAAGGGGAACAGCAAGCGCCACCGTCGCAGGTCCCAGTGCAAAATGCACGAACTGCGCCCCGTCGAAATAGGTTGAATAGGATGTCCCGGTGGCAGTCAGTATCGAGATCACCAGGACGACGGCGATCAGCACAGGATTGACGATAGGGTTGAAACCGCTGAGCGCCGCAAGCCGCTGAGCGGCGATATAGGCGCCGATCGTCACGGTCAGCCACGTGAGCGGGCTGGTCGAGAGATAGACCCAAAGCTCGAACACGCGACCGCTAGTGTCCATCGCCAGCCCCTCCTGCGCCCGACATCCTGCTCGCGAACAGGAAAGCTCCCACCGTCACCATCAAAGTCATAAGGGTCGACACCACGACGGCGATGACGATCGTGCCGGCATATTCGTAGATCAGCCGGTAGTTCTGCATCACCCCAACGCCAAGGGGCACGAACAGCACGCCGAGGTTCTTGAGCAGAGCGTCGGCCACGCCGCTGACCCGGGTGTGGGCGGTGCCATCTTCCGACCCGGCTCTCCTGTCGGCAAACCAGAGATAGGCAAGCAGGAGCACGATACCGAGTGCGGGAGCCGGCATGCTCAGGTCGAGGGTCCTGACAACGATCTCGCCGATCAGTTGACAGAGCAGTATGACAAACAGTCCTTCCATCGCCATCTCCCGCATGATCAGTGGTGATCTCCCCACGGCGTATTCCGCAACACAGCCGCATCCATGGATGCTTCGTAGCCGAAATCCTTCGGCCACGCCTACAGCATATTTTGCGCGATGGCCCAAAGCGCGTTGCTGCTCTAAGCTCTTGTTCTTTCGCATGTCGGGGTCGCAAAACCGCGGCACACTTTTGCGCGACATGCGTTAGTGGTGCGGAACCGCCATGGGGACCTCGTTGCCATCGCGGTCATAGAGCTTCCCGTCGCGATAGTGGTCACCGTCACGCAGAGCGGAAATATCCTGATACCGGATGATGCGTTCCGTGCCGGCCACGAATACGGACTGCTGATCGGAATTGCCGGCCTTGAAATGATTGAACAGCAGGTTCAGCGAGATCGCCATGATCGCGGAAGAACTGATGCCCGAGTGGAAGATGGTTTCGAACCAGGCCGGAAAGTGATCGTAGAAATGTGGTGCCGCGATCGGGATCATGCCGAAGCCGATCGAGGTGGCGACGATGACCAGGTTCATGTTGTTGTGATAATCGACCTTGGAGAGCGAGCGGATGCCGCTCGCCGCCACCGTGCCGAACAGCACGATACCGGCGCCACCGAGCACGGCCGGCGGAACAGCTGCGATCACCCGCCCCATGACAGGAAGAATGCCGAGCGTCACCAGAATGAGGCCGCCGGTTGCAACGGCATAGCGGCTCTTGATGCCGGTCACGGCCACAAGACCGACGTTCTGGGCAAAGGCGCTCTGCGTGAACGAGCCAAAGATCGGGGCGAACAGGCTCGAGATCATGTCGGCGCGCAGGCCATCGCCCAGTCGCTTGGAATCGACCTTGGTGCCGATGATTTCGCCGACGGCCAGGATGTCTGCCGACGTCTCGACCAGGATGACCAGGAGAACGATGAACATCGAGACGATCGCCGCGGCCGTGAAGACCGGCGCCCCGAAATGGAAGGGCGAGGGGAAGGCTAGGATCGGACCTTCGGCGACCTTGGAAAAATCGGTCATCCCGAAGCAAGCGCGATCAGCGTGCCGATGACCATCGCAAGCAGGATCGACAGGCGCGATATACTGGAGCTGCCGACCTTGCTGAGCAGCAGGACGGTGAGCAAAGTGACCGCCGCCAGGCCGATGTTGCTGACGCTGCCGAAGTCGGGCGCGTTGGGATTGCCACCCATGGCCCAGCGGGCCGCGACCGGCATCAGGGTCAAGCCGATCGTGGTAATAACGATGCCGGTGACCAGCGGCGGGAAGAACCGCGTGATGCGCGAGAAGATCGGTGTGATCGCCAGGCCGACGAGTGACGCCACCATCACGGCGCCCATCACCGCTGGCAATCCGCCACCTTCGCGGCTGGTGACGATCGCCACCATGGTAGCGACGCCGGCGAACGAAACGCCTTGAACCAGCGGGAGCTGACAGCCGAAGAACGGAATGCCGATCGTCTGCAGGATAGTCGCCAGGCCGCCGGCAAACAGCGACGCGGTGATCAGCAGGCCAATGTCGGCTGGCGACAAGCCGGCCGCCTGGCCGATGATCAGTGGGACGGCGACGATGCCGCCATACATGGTGAGCACGTGCTGGAGACCATAGACGAGGTTTGCGCCTGCGCCCAGGCGCTTGTCTTCCGGCCGCTCAATCGTTTGTTCGATGTGATCGTTTCGATGCGAAACATCCATGCGTCTCCTCCCAGATGCGTGTGCTGTATAATCTTCGCGTCTCCTCAAACGCGCAGCCCGAATTATAGGCCGAGATCTTGGGCACCATTGCATGCGGGTGATTTGAAGTTGTTTTCGGTTTGGCAGCGGTAATCCGTGCGTCCGGAAACGGACATCGCGATAGGTCAAGCGCCGCCGCTATCGCGACGCTGCCTGGACCACCGTGACGGCGATCATGTGGAAGACGTCATCGGCCGTGCAGCCACGCGAAAGGTCGTTGGCGGGCTTGGCCAGCCCCTGAAGCACCGGGCCGATGGCGGTCGCGCCGCCGATGCGCTGGGCGATCTTGTAGCCGATATTGGCGGCATCGAGATTGGGGAAGACGAAGACATTTGCCTGACCGTGCAGCGCCGAATTGGGTGCCTTGGACGACGATACGGCCTCGACGAAGGCGCTGTCGAACTGCAGTTCGCCGTCGATCAGCAGGTCGGGATTGGCGGCGCGGGCAATGTGCGTCGCCTCGACCACCTTGGAGACGCGGTCGTGCGCGGCGCTGCCATTGGTGGAGAAGGAGAGCATCGCGACCTTGGGACGTTCGCCAAGCAGCGCCTGATAGGACCGAGCCGACATGCGGGCGATATCGGCGAGACCGGCAGCATCCGGGTCGACCACGAGGCCGCAGTCGGAAAAGACGAAGGCGCCCTTCTTGGCGTGGTGCGGCTGGCACAACATCATCAGGAAGAAACTGGAGACGAGGCCGGCGTCAGGCGCACGGCCGATGATTTGCAGAGAGGTGCGCACCGTATCGGCCGTTGTTGCCACCGCTCCTCCGATGGTGCCGTCCGCCTCGTCTTCGCGAACCATCATGGCTGCGAAGACCAGGTCCTCTCGCACTGCCTTCTCGGCCATCTCTCGGTCGACGCCCTTGCTCCGGCGCAGGTCGTGATATCGCAACGCGAACTGCTGTGTCAGTGGCGACGTCGCCGGGTCTTCGATCCGGAAGGCAGGCGCATCGCCGCCGTGATCGCGCAGGCGCTCGGCGATGATCTCGTGCCGACCAATGAGCGTGATTTCGGCGAGACCTTCTGCGCGGGCGCGCATGGCCGCAGCGACCACCCGCGTGTCTTCGCCCTCGGCAAGCACGATGTGGCGCGGTGCCTGCTTGGCGGTTTCGATGATGCGGTCGAGTGGTTTCATTAGAGATGCCCCAGATAATGCATGCCGCCGAGAATGAAGAGGCCGAGGAAGATTGTTTCTGCGACGATGAGCGCGACTGCGTCGCCGCCGACATCGAGCACGCGCCGGAGCGACGTCTTCATGCCGACGGCGACGATGCCCGCCAAAAGCGCCCAGCGCGATGCCTCCATGCCGAGTTCGGCGACGGCGGCCGGCACCATCCCGCCGGAGTTCATGGCGGCAAGGATCAGGAAGGCGACCACAAAGCCGGGCAGCAAGGGCGGGCGCTTGCCGGCCTCCACGCCTTCCTGGGGGACGTTTCGAAGGGCGATGGAGAAGATGAGGACAACGGGTGCCAGCATCGTCACGCGGATAAGCTTGACGAGTGTTGCGGTCTCGCCGGCCTCCGGCGAGACCGAGAAGCCGGCGCCGACCACCTGGGCGACATCATGGATCGTGCCGCCGAAGAAGATGCCGGTGCCGCGCGCATCGAGCCCCAGCGACTGGGCGAGGATGGGATAGCCGATCATCGCCAGGGTGCTGAGGACGGTCACCGACAGCACGGTGAAGATCAGATTGCGCTCGGAAAACTCGTTCTTCGGCAGAACGGCTGCAATCGCCATCGCGGCGGAAGCACCGCAGATCGCGACCGCACCGCTGGTGAGAAGGGCGAGCCTCCAGCCTCTTCCAAGGATCTTGGCGGCCGCCAGCCCGAAGAGGATCGTTGCTGCAATCGCTGCCACCAGCAGGAGAATGGTGCCGCTCCCGAGCCCGATCAGAAGGTCGACGCTGATGCGCATGCCGAGCAGCGCAACGCCGATCCTGAGGATCTTTTTTGCTGAAAGCTCGATGCCGGCGACGCATCTGCCTTCCTCGGAGAGGAAGTGGAACGCGATGCCGAGCAGAAGCGCCATCAGCATGGCGGGCGCGCCATAATGATCCGACAGGAACTGCGCGGCCATGGCGACGGCGGCCGTCACCAGCAGACCAGGACCATAGGTCGACAGCGCCGAGGGCAGCCATTGGAACCGCCGCGTCGTTTCGGATACCGCATTCATGTTAAATTTCCCGTCTGAAAGCGCCAAATCTAAGGCCCATGCCCGGCGACATCAGCCGGGCATGGGTTGGATGTCAGATGTGCTGCTGCGGCCGCATGTCCGATCGCTGGATGCCCGCCACCTGCACCGGCTTCTTCATCGCGTCGCGGCGGAAGGGCTCGCCAAGTTCCTGGTTGAGGATGACCTCGACAAAGGTGGTCACGCCCTGTGACTGGTCGTCGAGCGCCTGCTGCAGGGCGGCCGTCAGGCCCGCCTGCGTATCGACCGTCACACCCTTGAGACCGCAGCCGTCGGCCACTTTCGCGTAGCTGAGGTTGGGATTGAGTTCGGTTCCGACAAAGTTGTTGTCGTACCAGAGCGTCGTGTTGCGCTTCTCGGCTCCCCACTGGAAGTTACGGAAGATCACCATGGTGATCGGCGGCCAGCCGGCGCGACCGATGGAGGTCATCTCGTTCATCGAGATGCCGAATGCGCCATCGCCGGCAAAGCCGATCACCGGCACATCAGGGCAACCGATCTTGGCGCCGACGATCGACGGGAAGCCGTAGCCACAGGGTCCGAACATGCCGGGCGCCAGGTATTTCCGGCCTTGTTCGAAGCTCGGATAGGCGTTGCCGATGGCGCAGTTGTTGCCGATGTCAGTGGAGATGATGGCGTCCTTGGGCAAGGCCGCCTGGATCGCACGCCATGCCTGGCGTGGCGACATGCGGTCGGATTCCCGCCGACGGGCCGAGGCATTCCATTCGGTGCCCGGATCGTCATCCTCGTGGTCCATCGACGACAGCTGCTGCAGCCAGGCCGAGCGGGTGGTGTGGATCAGTGCCTTGCGTTCCTCGCGGCCGATATCGCCGGCCGACGGCGACAGTTGATCGAGGATTTGGCTTGCCACCTGCTTGGCATCGCCGCAGATGCCGACCGTCACCTTCTTCGTCAGGCCGATGCGATCGGAGTTGATGTCGACCTGGATGATCGCGGCATTCTTCGGCCAATACTCGATGCCGTAGCCCGGAAGCGTCGAGAACGGATTGAGGCGGGTGCCGAGCGCAAGTACGACGTCGGCCTTGGCGATCAGTTCCATGGCAGCCTTGGAGCCGTTGTAGCCGAGCGGGCCTGCCGCGAGGCGATGGCCGCCGGGAAAGGCGTCGTTATGCTGGTATCCGCAGCAGACCGGGGCGTCGAGACGCTCAGCCAGCGCGATGGATTCGCCGATCGCGCCGCCAATGACCACGCCGGCGCCGTTGAGGATCACCGGGAATTTCGCTTCGGACAGCAATCTTGCTGCCTCTGAAATTGCCTGCTTGCCGCCGGAGGGGCGCTCCAGCCGAACGATGCTCGGCAGCTCGACGTCGATCACCTGTGTCCAGTAATCGCGCGGGATGTTGATCTGCGCCGGGGCGCAGCCGCGCCAGGCTTTCTCGATTACCCGGTTGAGGACTTCGGGAACGCGGCTCGCGTCGCGCACCTCTTCCTGGTAGCAGACCATTTCCTCAAACAGCGCCATCTGGTCGACTTCCTGGAAGCCGCCCTGGCCGATCGTCTTGTTTGCCGCCTGCGGCGTGACGAGAAGCATCGGCGTATGGTTCCAGTAGGCCGTCTTGACTGCTGTCACGAAGCCGGTGACGCCCGGTCCGTTCTGGGCGATTGCCATCGACATGTTGCCGGTGACCCGGGTGTATCCGTCGGCGATCAATGCCGCGTTGGTTTCATGGGCGCAGTCCCAGAAGGTGATGCCAGCTTTCGGGAAGAGGTCGGACACCGGCATCATCGCCGAGCCGATGATCCCGAAGGCGTGTTCGATGCCGTGCATCTGGAGGACTTTTACGAAAGCCTCTTCGGTCGTCATTTTCATTGTCTGTTTCCTTTCATGTTGGGTTGGGGGCCGACCGAGCGGCTAGAGGATTTCGTCCTTGAGGTAGTACCAGCGGTACATCCCCCACTGGCCGATGCGCCGGAACGGCGTCAGCAGCCCATGGCTGGGGAGAGGGGAGGTGAAGATCGGCAGGTCGAGGGCACCGCCCTTGCCGGCGACCATCTGCGCCATGCGCCGTCCGGCCTGGGCCGAGTACATGACGCCGTTGCCGCCGTAGCCCATGGCGTAGAACAGCGCCTGTTGCGGATCCGGGCGGAAGATGCGCGGCATCATGTCGTGACTGACATCGACCCAGCCCCACCAGGAGTAGTCGACCTTGATGCCTGTCAGCACCGGGAACTTGCGGTAGAGGCCCTCGAGCAGACGGTCGAGATGTTTTGGGTTGACCGCGTCTTTGCCGGTGATCGCGCTGCGGCTGCCGATCTGCACGCGCCCGTCGGGCAACAGCCGGTAGTAGTGGCGAAGCGTGCGCGTGTCGGTAAGCGGAATATGCGTCTGGAAATTCAACGCCGACCGCTCTTCGTCGGTGAGTACGCGCGTGACGATCGAGTTGGAGAGGATCGGCATCAGCCGGTGCTTCGTCAGCGAATGCAGGCCGGGCGAGGTATAGCCGGCCGTCGCGAAACACACCGCCCTCGCCCGCACGATCCCGCCGGGGGTGCGAAGGTGGAAGACTCCGCCTTTCCGGTCGCAGCTGAGAACCGGGCTCGAAGTATGAACGCGGGCACCGAGCTTGCGCGCCAGGGTGAGATAGCCGAAGGCGAGCTTGGCCGCATGGATGCCCATGCCGTCGGGCTCGTAAAGCGCGCCCACCGCCTCGTTGTCGCGGACGAAGTCGCGATGGATTTCGTCGCGGCCGAGGATGCGGGTGCGGTAGCCGAAGACGTCGTTGAGGACGCGGGATTCGGCTTCCAGCGACGGCATCACCTTGTTGCGGTGGGCGATATAGAGATGCCCGCCATCCTGCGGGTCGCAGGCGATTTCCGGCGAGCGGATGAGGTCGCGGAAAAGATCGAAGGCTTCGCTGATCTCGACGTGAAGCTTCCTGGCGACATCCACGCCCCAGCGCTCGATCCATTGCGAGCGCTTGAGCCGGCCCGCCGAAATCTGCGCCTGACCGCCGTTGCGGGTGCTGCAGCCCCAGGCGACGCCGTTTGCCTCGAGCACCGTCGCCTTGATGCCATGCTCCTTGGCAAGATGGATGGCGCAGGAGAGGCCGGTGTATCCCGAGCCGACGATTGCGACGTCGACGTCGATATCGCCAAGCACGGGACCATCATCGGCGGGCGGCGGTCCGGCGGTTGCGACCCAGTAGGTCGGCGCATAATCCTTGCCGTCGCCGGGATTGGCGGCGCGATTGGGATCGTATGCCGGATCGAAGGGCTTGCTCGGCCGCAATGTTTTGACAAGCTGTTCCATGTCGGTTTCCTGGCCTGGCTGGAGCTCAGTAGCGGAAGGGGGCCGCAATCAGCGGCCGGTTCTTGCGAAAGGCCTGCTTGCGGACGATCTTGCCGTCACGGAGCGTGAAGAGGTCGCAGCCTTCGGCCTCGATGCGGCTGCCGTCGGCGTTCGTGCCGGAGAAGGTCCATTCCGATACGGCCCGGTCTCCATGGACGAAATGGCTGTGGTGGGCCCAGTGAGCGTCCGGCATCGTCTGCCACACGCTGCTGAAGGCGGTCGCGATCTGCTCAGTGCCCTCGACCCGGGTGCCGTGCGCTTCGCTGCCGGCCACAGTGTTGAAGACGCAGTCTTCGGCGAAGAAGGACATGACGCCGTCGATGTCGTGCCGGTTGAAGGCGTCGAAGAGGTCGGATAGGTCGGTCGCGGTCATGGCTTGTGTTTCCTAAGCGTTTCAGGCGATGTTTTCGGGCATGGCTTCGCCGCGGCCGGGTGAACCGGCCGGATCGGCTTTGTTTGTGCGGTATGGGGTCCTGTTAGGACGGGGCGGCCATTAGCTCGGTGGCCGCGCCCCTGTTGAACGGTGCATCGTCACACCTTGCCCTTCCAGGGAATGAGCGCCTTCTCGAGACGCCGGATCAGGAGATCAAACGCAAAGGCGAAGACGCCGATGACGATGATGCCCATGATCACGGTGTCGCTGGCCAGGAACTCGGCGGCGTTGAGCACCATGAAACCGAGGCCCCGGTGGGCTGCGACCATTTCGGCCGCAACCAGCGTCGTCCAGCCGACGCCGATGCCGATGCGCATCCCGGTGAAGATCTCCGGCAGCGCCGCCTTGAGAATGACGTGGCTGATGACCTGGCGGCGGCTAGCGCCCATGGCATAGGCCGCATGGATCTGCTCGATCGAGACGGACCGCACACCGGCCCGGGCGGCGATCGCCATCGGCGCGAAGATCGCGAGGAAGATCAGGAACACCTTCGGAAATTCGCCGATGCCGAGCCAGATGATGATCAGTGGCAGGTAGGCGAGCGGCGGCAAGGGGCGGTAGAACTCGATGATCGGATCAAAGAGCCCGCGCATCACCCGGTTCACGCCCATGAGGATGCCGATCGGAACCGCGGTGACAAGGGCGAGCGCGAAGGCCCCGAGCACGCGACCGAGACTTGCCAGCGTATGCTGGGCGAGGGTCGAATTGGAGACGCCCTCTGTCAGCGCGATCACGAACTTGTCCCAGACCGCAAGCGGCGATGGCAAAAACAGCGGCCGTACCCATTGCATCTCGGTGACCAGCAGCCAGAGCGCCACCAGGGTCAGCGCTGTCAGCAGGCTGATATGTCCGCTCATGCCCTCGCCGGGGGCGCCGTAGATCCGGCCCGGCTTGACCGGCTTGGCTTTCGTCACGCGCTCAAGCATGGAGGAGCTCCGGGTTTCCGGATTGGCGTTCGTCGCCGTAGATGATGCTGAGGATCTGTTCACGCATGTCGATGAAGTCGCGACTGGATTTGATTGCACGGGCATTGCCTTCTTCCAGAAACCGTTTGTTGAAATCGAGCTCGTAGGTGTGGGTGATCCGTCCTGGTCGCGGCGACATGACGATCAGGCGCGACCCCAGGAACAACGCCTCCTCGACGCTGTGCGTGATGAAAAAGAACATCTTGTTGGTCAGCTGCCAGACTTTGAGCAGCAGTTCCTGGATGGTCTCGCGGGTCAGCGCATCGAGCGCCGCCATCGGCTCGTCCATCAAGAGCATCGACGGGTCGCAGCTCAGCGCCCTGGCGATGCCCACACGCTGCTGCATGCCGCCGGACAGGTGGTAGATCATGTGCCGGTGAAAATCCTGCAGGCCGACAAGAGCGAGGTTCTTGGAGGCGACCTCGTGGCGTTTCGCCTTGTCGACACCGCGCAGTTTCAGCCCGAATTCGGTGTTGTCGATGACATTGAGCCAGGGCAGCAACGCATGCTTCTGGAACACGACCCCACGGTCGGCACCGGGACCGGAGACGCGGCGGCTTCCAAGTGTGATTTCACCACCGCTCGGGGCCATGAAGCCCGCCATCAGATTGAGCAGCGTGGTCTTGCCGCAGCCCGAGGCACCGAGCGCGACGACGAAATCGCCGCTCTTGATTTCGAGGTTGACGCCCTTGAGCGCAATGACCGCCTCGTCCGAATAGAGACCAGGATAGGTCAGGCTCACATTGCTGACATTCAGAGTTTCCATTGTGCAGGCCTTTCGAGAAATGGCTGTTGAGTGGCGTTGGCGGCGCTCCTGACCGACCTTGCGATCAGGAGCGGGCGTCGGCTACTTCGAAGCTTCTTTCGCGTAGGCGCTGTTGACGTAGGGCGTGTAATCGTCGAGCGCCTTGTCGATTTGCTTCTGGTCGGCAAGGAATTTCGCGCTTTCCGACAGCGCGCGCACAGCACCGCCGCCGAGCCAGGTTTCGGACGCCTGCTCCTGCGCTGTCGGGAACGAGAGCAAGTTCAGCGCTTCGACGGTGCCGGCGCCATCGCCGCCGATGAGCTTGACGATGTTCTGGACCGGTGCGGAGTCTGCCGTCCAGCTTGCGCCGTTTGCCTTGTAGTCGGCGTAGGCTTCGGCCAGCACCTTGGTGAAGGCGGCCATGAACTTCGGATTTTCAGCTGCCCATTTCTTGTCGACCACCAGACCGTCGAAGGTCGGGACGCTCGCCGCGCCGATCGCTTCGGAGTCGGAAATCACCTTGCCGGTCTTCAGCAGTTCCGACAGGGCCGGAGGCCAGACATAGGCGGCATCGATATCGCCGCGCTGCCAGGCGGCCACGATCTGCGGTGGCTTCATGTTGAGGATGTTGACTTCGCGGGGATCGACCTTCCACACCTGCTCAAGCCCAACGAGAAGATGGAAGTGGGACGTCGAGACGAAGGGGACACCGACGGAGCGGCCGACCAGATCTTCCGGCTTTTCGATACCCGAGCCTTCGCGGGCGACCAGCGCTTCAGACTTGCCGATGTTATCGAGGATCCAGAACAGCTCGAGATCAACGCCGCGCGTTGCCGCCGCGGTGGTGCCGGTGGAGCCGATGACGCCGATCGGCACGTTGCCCGATGCAAGCGCCGTCGAGATATCGCCGCCGGAGCTGAACTGCCGCCAGTCGACGAGATAGCCAGCCTCTTTCGCGGCGGCGTCGAAGCGACCGTCGGCGATGGCGGCGATGAACGGGCCGACGATCTGCTGGTAGCCGATGATCACATCGGTCTCGGCGCGGGCAAGACTGGAGGTCAGGAGGCCGGCCGCAATCGTGGCCGCCCCCGCCATGGTTTTCAAGGCGTTGGAATAGAACATTTGTTTCCCTCTGGTTCCGACCCCGTTTTCGGGGTCTGTCGACTGTTATGCCGATCTCATTTTCGACCATAAGGGATAAAGCAGCTTTCCGGTTTGCTTTATAGCCAGATTGAAAGTTAGATAAGTCCAGATTGACCGATAGGGGATCGGACGTGGCACGCATTTCTGTTCCGGAAACAATCTTCTTCATCGACCGGGCGAGCCGTACGAGCCTGCAGGCGCAGATCCGCGAGACGGTCGTCTCCGCCGTGCTGTCAGGGCGGCTGCCGCCCGGTGCCCTGCTGCCGTCGACGCGCAAGCTTGCGAGCTATCTCAACATTTCGCGCCTCACCGTCACGCTTGCCTATCAGGAGTTGGCGACCCAGGGCTATCTCGATGCGGCCGACCGCAGCAGCTACCGCGTTGCCGACAAGCCGCCGTTCAACGTGCTTGATGCGGACGTGGCGTCGCCGGGGGCGGATGCGGTGGATTGGTCGTCTAAGCTGCGCTCGACCTTTCGCGTTGCCAAGCAGATGCGTAAGCCGCTCGACTGGCGGCGGTATCCCTATCCTTTCCTCTATGGCCAGATGGACCCGTCGCTGTTCGATCTCACCGCCTGGCGCGACTGTGCCCGGCGCGCGCTGGCGCGCGAAGATTTCGAACTGATGGCAGGCGATTTCGCCGCGTCTGACGATGTGCAACTGGTCAACTACATCTGTTCGCGCACGCTGCCGGGGCGCGGCATCCGGGCCAATCCCGACGAGATCCTGGTGACGGTGGGAGCGCAGAATGCGCTCTGGATCGTCATTCAGCTGTTGCTGCGGCGCGGGTCCCATGCCGTGTGCGAAAACCCCTGCCACCCGGATATGAGCGCCTCGCTGCAACTGAGCGGCGCAAAGGTGACGGTGCTTGACGTCGATGACGGCGGGCTGCCGCCGGCCAACTTGCCTGAGCACGTCGACGCCGTGTTCGTGACGCCGAGCCATCATTCACCGACGGGTGCGACCATGCCGATGGATCGCCGCGTCGCACTGCTCGAAGCCGCCTCAAGCAGGGACTTCGTCATCATCGAGGACGATTACGAGTTCGAGATGAGCTTTCTCGCGCCACCGTCGCCGGCGCTGAAGGCCTTCGACAGGAGCGGGCGGGTCTTTTACATCGGCAGTTTCTCGAAGTCGCTTTTCCCCGGCCTGCGGCTTGGCTATCTCGTGGCACCGGCTCCCGTCATCCGGGAGGCGCGGGCGCTCCGTGCCCTGATGCTGCGCCATCCGCCCGGCCACCTCCAGCGCACCGCTGCCTATTTTCTGGCGCTCGGTCACTATGACGCCGTGCTTCACAGGATGCGGGAAGAGTACCACCTGCGCCATCGGGTAATGGCAGACGCGCTCAACGCCAACGGGCTTAAGATCGCCGGTTCGGCAGCGTTCGGCGGAACCTCCTTCTGGATCGAAGGCCCTGACGGTCTCGATGCGGACAGGCTGATGGCCGATCTGCGGGAAGACGGGGTTCTGATCGAATCCGGATCGCCGTTCTTTCCGAACGACGAGGAAAGCTGCCGCTTTTTCCGCATGGGATACTCGTCGATCGGCAGAGATCGCATAGCCGAAGGCGTGAAGCTGACGGCAAGCAGAATGGCGCAGTCTTGAAACCGGTCCTCACTTCTCGCCGTTGCGGCCACCCGGCGAACGGTTGCTATCCGTTCGACAGCAGGGCCAGGATTTCTGTGCGATTGAGTTTTTTCCCGGTGGCGACGTCGAAAATCCGGAGCGCGATCTTGTTGGCGGGCGGGTCCGATTGCGTGCAGTTGTTCTGCGTGCACCACTCCGCCAGCGCCTCACGCATCTCTACGACATCGGTTACAGGCGGATTGCGTGTGTCTGTCATGGCTGAACCTCAATTTCGGCCCAAGCTTAGGTTCTGTGCGGTAGCGCCACAACTCTGAGAAATCAGGGGGATTCGGCGGTTTTGCCCCCAGAAAGCGCTGGGCGTCATGCTTGGCGCGCAACGCTTTCAGCTGGGGCAACATCCCCCGTCTGGCGGATATGCGCTTCGATCAGGCGTTTGAGGCCGGCGACATCGCGGGTTTCGAGCGCATCGACCATCATATGATGCTCGCGTGCGGACCGCTCGACGCGGGCTCTTGTGCGCCACTGCGAGACCGGTGCCGAAGAGGTGCGTTGGCGGATTTCGGAAACGAGGTCCACAAGCTCGTGATTGCCTGACAGAAGCAGCAGTTCGCGGTGGAAGGCGAGGTTGGCCTCGTAATGCTCCAGCACCGTGCCGACCATGGTCATCTGGTCGAAATGGCTGGCGAGTTGGCGCAGCCTGGCGATGCTTTCGGGCGTGGCCCGTTCCACCATCAGATCGGCCACCGCTGTTTCGAGGATGACGCGGATATCGCTGACTTCCTGCGCACGCCGGCCGTCCGGCTGATAAACGTGATAGCCGCGATTGGGCACGTGCTCGACCAGCCGCTTCTGCGACAGGCGGTCGAGGGCCCGACGAACCTCCGGCCGGGTGCAATCGTATCGCTTTTCGAGATCGATTTGCTTGAGCCAGGTGCCGGCTGGCAGCACGCCGGTCAGAATGTCCTCGAGAACGAGATCGGTGACGTCCCGCTCCTTGGCCGCAGTCTCGGTCACATCTTGCATTTCGGTCATGGACATTCCTGTTTGCTCAATTGTGAGCGGGCCGCGCGGGCTCGCCTTGTTCGCATAAGCGATCGTCTGTTTTTGCGTCTGCGATCGATACCGAAAATATCCATCGCCGCCCATTGCGCAATTTATTTTTGTATCCTAAATTGGCGCCAATTTTGGTAACTATCGCATATGGGACGCTGAATGCCAATGAAGAATACCGAACTCGTATGGTCGATCGTCGAGGAAAAGAGCCCGGAATTCTTCGAGCTTAGTGACCGCGTATGGGACAGTCCCGAAACCAACTACGAGGAGCTTCAGTCCGCGAGCGAGCATGCCCGCCTGCTTGAGGCGGAGGGGTTTCGCATCGAGCGCAATGTCGCCGGCCTGCCGACGGCGCTGATCGGCGAAGCGGGCGAAGGTGGTCCGGTGATCGCCATTCTCGGCGAGTTCGATGCGCTCCCTGGCTTGAGCCAGGTTGCCGGCCTTGCCGAAGAGCGACCAGTCGTGCCGGGCGGCAACGGCCACGGCTGCGGCCACAATCTGCTCGGCTCCGGCTCCATGCTCGCCGCTGCCGCGGTCAAGGATTACCTCAAGGCCAACGGCCTCAAAGGGCGCGTGCGCTATTACGGCTGCCCCGCCGAAGAGGGCGGTTCATCGAAGGGCTTCATGGTGCGGGCCGGCGCTTTCGACGATGTCGATATCGCCATCTCCTGGCATCCGGCCGCCTTTTCCGGCGTCAACAACCCGATCTCGCTTGCCTGCAACGAGATCAACTTCCACTTCTCCGGTCGCGCTTCCCACGCCTCGGCGACGCCGCATCTCGGCCGCAGCGCGCTCGATGCCGTCGAGCTGATGAATGTCGGCGTCAACTACATGCGCGAGCACATGCCGTCGAGCGCCCGCGTCCACTACGCCATCACCGATGCCGGTGGCGACGCGCCCAATGTCGTGCAGGCCCGTGCAACGGTGCGCTATCTCATCCGCGCCCGCACCTTGCCGGATCTGCTCGGCCTGATCGAGCGCGTCAAGAAGATCGCGCAAGGGGCAGCACTGATGACCGAGACGACCGTGCGCCACGAGGTGATCAGCGGCGATGCCAATCTCGTCGGCAATGCCCCGCTGGAAGCACGGCTCCACACCTGCCTCGAACATTTGGGTCCCGCCGCCTTCGATGCTGCCGACCTCGAAACGGCGCGAAAGTTTCAGGCGACCTATTCCCCCGACGATATCGCCGCGTCCTATGCACGCTTCGGCCTGGCGCCGCGCAAGGGGCAGCCGCTCTGCGACATGATCTACCCGCTCTATGGCGGCGACGGCAGCATCGTCGGCTCGACCGATGTCGGAACCGTAAGCTGGGTCGTCCCGACGGTTCAGATGCGCGGTGCGACCTATGCGATCGGCACGCCCGGCCATTCCTGGCAGTTGGTCGCGCAAGGAAAATTGCCGGCCGCGCACAAGGGCATGGCGCATGCGGCGAAAGCCATGGCGAGCCTTGCCATCGATCTGATGGCGGACCCAGAACTGGTGGCGGCCGCCAAGGCGGACCATCGCAGCCGTCTCGACGACACGCCTTTCGTCAATCCGATCCCCGATGACGTCAACCCGCCTCTTCCCTCGCGCGCGGCCGGGTCTGCGGAACTGGGAGTTCAAACCTTGTGACCCAGCCCGGTATCCTCGAACTCATCAGTTTCGGCCCCGGTGGCTGGGGGAACATCCTCCTTGCCGGTGCCATGATGACGATCCTGATCGCGCTGTCGGGCTATGCGACCGGTGCCGTCATCGGCGTACTCGGAGCCTGGGCCAAGGTGAGGGGCGGACCAGGGACGCGCCTCGCTGCCGACGTCTACACGACGGTGCTGCGCGGCATTCCCGATCTCTTGGTGATCTATCTGCTTTATTTCGGCGGCTCCGCTGCAATCTCCGCCGTCGGACATCTCTTCGGCGCTGAAGGCTTCATCGGCTTTCCCGGCTTCCTTGCCGGCATGCTTGCGGTCGGGATCACCTCGGGCGCGCAGCATACGGAGGTCTTTCGTGGTGCCTTCAGGGCGGTTCACCCCGGAGAGATAGAGGCGGCGATCGCCTGCGGCATGCCACGGTGGCTCCGGTTCCGCCGCATCGTCGCGCCGCTGACCCTCAGGCATGCGCTGCCGGGCCTCGGCAACGTCTGGCAGGTGGTGCTCAAGGAGAGTGCGCTGGTCTCGATCACCGGCGTCGCCGAACTCTTGCGCCAGGCGCAGATTGCTGCCGGCTCCACCGGGCTGCCCTTTGATTTCTACCTGATTGCCGGCGGCATCTATCTCATGATCTCGACGGTATCGAGCACCGTCCTGCATCGGGCCGAGCGTCATTTCAGCCGCGGCGTGAGGAGAAGCTGATGGACTGGACCTTCCTTCAGGAAACCTTTGTCAGCCTCGTTTCGGCTGTTCCCATGACGCTGTTGCTGGCGGCAAACTCGATTGCCCTCGGCGCGATCCTGGCAGTCGGCATCGCTGTCGCCCGATTTTCGGCTACCGCCCCCTTGCGCTGGCTGGCGCAGGCCTATGTCTTCGTCTTTCGCGGCACGCCGCTGCTCGTGCAGATCTTCATCATCTACTACGGTCTCAGCCAGTTTCCGGCCATCCGACACAGCCTGCTTTGGCCCGTGCTCAGGGAGCCATACTGGTGTGCGGTCCTGGCGCTGGCGCTCAACACCGCTGCCTATGCCAGCGAGATTGTCCGCGGCGGCCTGCTTTCCGTGCCCTTTGGACAGGTGGAAGCGGCAAGGGCATGCGGCATGTCGCGCTTCATGATCTTCCGGCGCATCACGTTGCCGCTCGGCGTCAGGCAGGCGCTGCCCGGCTACGGCAACGAGATGATTTCGATGGTCAAGGCGACCTCACTCGCATCGATCATCACCCTGATGGAAGTGACCGGCGTTGCGGCGCGCATCATCTCGGAGAGCTACCGCGCGATCGAAGTGTTCGTCGTCGCCGGCGCCATCTATCTCACCATCAACTTCCTGCTCACCCGCCTGGTGCAGCTCGTCGAGTTCCGGCTGAGCCCGCATCTCAGGCAGCCGGTTGCGGTGCTGCCCGCCATCATCGAAGGAGAAGCGCATTGAGTTCGCCCGCGTCGTCCATTGCGCCCGTCGCCATCAGCGTTCGGGACATCCACAAGAGCTTCGGTCCGATCGAGGTCTTGAAAGGCATCTCGCTCGACGCGCGCGAAGGCGAGGTCGTCTCCATCCTCGGCTCGTCCGGTTCGGGAAAATCGACACTGCTTCGCTGCATCAATATGCTCGAAACGCCGGATCGTGGCGAGGTCACGGTCGCGGGCGAAACGATCGAGATGCTTGCTGCCGGCAACGGCAAGAGCCGTCCGAGGGATCGTGCCCAGGTGGATCGCATCCGCTCACGGCTCGGCATGGTGTTCCAGAGCTTTAATCTCTGGTCGCACAAGACGGTGCTGGAGAACGTCATCGAGGCGCCGATCCATGTGCAGAAGCGCCCTCGCGCCGAGTGCCTCGAAGAGGCTGAAGCCCTTCTCGCCAAGGTCGGGATCGCGGCCAAGCGCAATCATTATCCGGCGCACCTGTCCGGCGGCCAGCAGCAGCGCGCGGCAATCGCCCGCGCGCTGGCGATGCGTCCGGCCGTGATGCTGTTCGACGAGCCGACATCGGCGCTCGACCCGGAACTCGTCGGCGAGGTGCTGCGCGTCATGCGTGCGCTCGCCGAAGAGGGACGCACGATGCTGGTCGTGACCCATGAAATGGGGTTCGCCCGCGATGTCTCCAGCCGGGTCATTTTTCTTCACCAGGGTCAGATCGAGGAAGACGGTCGACCGGACGAGGTATTTGGCAACGCCAAATCCGAACGCTTCCGTCGGTTCATCAAGGCGTGAACCGGCGGCTCTAACCACTCAAAAAAGGGGAACTACCAATGAACCACACCAAATCGACAATGAAGGCCCTGTGCATCGCGACGATGATGTTCGCCGCCAATGGCGCGCATGCGGAAAACAAGACCTGGACACATGTGACGATCGCCACCGAAGGCGGCTTCAAGCCTTACAATTTCACCAAGCCCGACGGCACGCTTGACGGCTACGAGATCGAGCTCAGCAAATACCTCTGCACCCATATGAAGGTCGAGTGCGAGATCAGCGTCCAGAACTTTGACGGCATGATCCCGGCGCTGAATGCCGGCAAGTTCGATGCGATCATTTCCGGGATGTCGGCAACAGCCAAGCGCGAGCAGGTTATCGATTTCAGCGACTCCTACGGTTCGACCGGCCAGGCCTTCGCCACGCTGAAATCCGGTCCGCTCGCATCACTGCCTGAAAAGGGCGTGGTGTTTTCGCTCGCTTCGAACGAGGCAGGTACTACCGCCGAGATCGAGAAGTTGAAGCCGCTGCTCGAAGGCAAGACGATTGGCGTCCAGATCGCCTCGACCGGTGCCGCCTTCGTTGACAAATATCTGAAGGGCGTCGTCGAGGTGCGCGAATACAAGACGACCGAAGAGCACGATCTCGATCTCGCGGCTGGCCGCGTCGACCTGGTAATGGCCTCGATGGCTTACCTGACGACGGCTTCCGAAAAGCCGGGCAATGAGGACATGACCACCACCGGTCCCCGGTTCCAGGGCGGCTTTCTCGGTCGCGGCAGTTCCGTCGGCCTGCGCAAGACGGATCCGGAGCTGAAGACACTGTTCAACGAGGCGATTGCTGCCGCTAAGGCGGACGGCACGATCAAGACGCTTTCGGAAAAGTGGTTCGGTTTCGACGTCACGCCGCGATAAACCACACGACGATTTCGCCTTTCACCGGACGCCGCCGCACATGATCGCGGCGGCGTCCGGATAGCGTGCGTGAGGGAAGCTTCGCTCCTCTGGCTTAGCTCGTCACATACATGGCCTGGCCCTGTGCCAGGTACTGAAACAGCTCGTAGCTCATCCAGATGTAACCGCCGCTGCCGTTCCATTGGCAGCCCCAATCCGGTCCGAAGCTGTTCTGGATGAGGATCGCCTGCTGCGCATCGTCGTAGCCGATGATCAGCATGCAGTGGCCGACAAGCTTGCCGTTGGCGCCCCGCACCTTGTCGAGCGGCCCCGTCAATGGCCCAGGGCCGCTATAGCTCATGAAGCCGGAATTGAGGGCCGTGCCGTAGCACAGAGCACCACCATCAGCGATGATGGCCTTGATCGCGTCGAGATCCGATGTTTCGACGATGGCCCAACCGGGGATCTGGAAGCTGGTATCGGCGGTGGCGTCGGGGTCGTAGCTGGACCAAAGTTCGGGGCAGTTGGGGTAGTAGGGGGCCGTCGCCCAATTGGGCGTGCCGCCCTGCTGCAGGATGTTGAGGTAGGACGCCAGATTCGAGCCGCTGCACGTCTTCTGACCATCGTTGATCATGACCTCGATATAGATGTTGGCGGGGCTTGCCTGTTGCGACGCGCCCGACGGCGTCTGGCCGGATGCGGCGGCCGCCGTGTAGGTCGCAAGACCATAGGTAGACGCCCAGGCTGCACAGCTGCCGGGACTGCCGACATGCTGAGCCGTGCCCTGCGCCTGCGGTGGTGGCAGATATTGGGCGTTAACGGTTGCTGAAGCCGGTGGCGCGCCTGTCGTCTTGGGCCGAATGGTGCGCCCGACCTCGACGATGGTTGGATCATAACCGAAATCCAGGAATGCCTGGTGGAGAGACATGAGACCTCCTTTTGGCCGGACCCTTCTGCCGGGCCAGGCACGTGTGTTGACGAAGGGATTTTTGTCGGCCGTCTGGCCATGCTTTGCACGATGATGTCTTGACTGCGATGCTCGGCATTGCGGCGTGGTGACCCGGCCTGAGAGCAAGGACCTCTCGGTCGAAACTTCCGGTAGATCATCAAATCGGACTTTGAAAACGAAAGCTGAGGCCGGCTCCGGATAAATTGCCCTTGCTCCGGTCGGCATGGCCGCCTGCGACCATGTGGCTGCACGCAGTGGTAGAATACAGCCATGGCCACCGAGAGCAGTACCCTCAGTTTGAAGGGGTACCGGCGAGCATTTGCTCGTATGGTGTAAACATCGTGTTGGCCGTTCGATATTGGATCGAATCCCAAGGGAGAGGAGCCCCCCTGGTCGCAGATACTTTAACCGCGATAGTCGTCGCGCTGGACGATCTCGAAGAGGGGCTTTCGCCGTAACCCGGGTTGTAAAGCTGCAAATATTCGCCGTGATCGTTGCCGCTAGGCAGTGCTTGGTACCCCCATCATCATTCGCGGAATATGCCCTTGTAGTAGGCTCCGTTCCTCGGAGGAGGGTGGTTTACGACAACGGTGGGACGCTTGCCTCTTGCTGGAGTAGTGGCGGTTTTCGCCGGTACATCGGCATTGCGCGTTGAGCGTTCTTTGGGTGTATTTGCGGCTGCGGCGGGGTCCGTTGCGCCAATGCCGATCGTAAATCCCACGAATGCAATGACTGACAGTCCGCTGAGCAATCTGTGCATTTTTCCAACCTCATGTTGCCAGAGCCTCTCCGGTTCAAACGGAGCCGCAGAAACGCTCTATCTCCTTATTTCCAAGCATTTCCTGCCGGAAAACGGCTTCGCACTTTTGCTGGAAATGCGCTCCGCCACGGTGAACGATCGCATGGGCCCGCGTCTGTCGTGTGACGCTTGCCGCGTACTCTACCGCTCGCAGTAGCCGGTGCAGGATCAGCACGACCCGCCAATCCGGATCCTCACTCGGAAGTGGTACGCTTTGCAACCCAGCATGTCACAGCGTTCGACCGCATTCTATTCTGGGTCGGCTGAACTCGAGGTGATCAAGTGTTAAGCTCGCTGCCCCGAGGGGACGGAGGCGAGTGCGATGCTGCGCGCAGATCAAGGCGATCAGGGGCCCTTCTGGACACGGCCCATTCCGGTGGGGCAGGCGGAACTCTGCCCGTCCGTTCTCGATGAGATCGATTCCAACGGTGGCAGAACCGGGTTCCGCGGTTACGTCCTGCAGATCTTCGATGCGCCGGGCGCGCGACCTTCGGGCATTCTCGAAATCGCGCTCAATCGAAAGCAGCGCCGCGCCTGCGGCGTCTACGAATGCGAGGCATCCGACACTGCCTCTTGGACGGAGCACGCCGTTCTAACGACCGATCCAGTCTGGTTTGCGGCTTCGACGCCTCAGGAGGCTGCAAACGTGTTGTTCCAAACCCTGGTCGACCGCGCACCTGATCTGTAGGCGTAGGAGAGCCCTCCGCAGGCATCGCGGTTGCCTCAAGGAAAGTCATTCCGATCACGATACCTGCCGGCTTCTTGTCGGCGGTTCCGTTACCGGCCTGCCGGGGAGAGCCAAATCGGCAGCCGTGCTTGAACGCGCCCGGTCAGCGCAGCCGTCACGCAATCGGCAAGGTTTCCGAGGCGCACCGCACGGCCGGAGAGGCCGGGGCCGTAATGGGCATATTTGCCGGAATTGGTCATCAGCGCGCGGGTTCGCGTCGGGAACACCGGTTCAGAGATCGAGCACCAACAGAGGTCGGGCAGGACCTGCACACCGCTTGCCTCCAGGGCGGCAAGTGTCCCTTCCGCCCGCGCAGCGGCAATCACCTGATGGCCGGCCGTAACGATCACCGCTACATCCCCGTGACGTTTGCGACCGGCAAGCGCTGCCGCCAGAGCCCGACATTCGCTCAGCGAGGCGTGGGGGCTGCCGATGGCGACCAGGTCCACATCCTCCGGTCCGTCGTTCAACAGGGTCCAGGCGGCCGCCATCTCGGCGCGGGTGATTGCAACAGTGCCAGCTTCGCTTGACGCAGCACCTTCCGCCTCCGGCGTGACACCTTCAATGTGCAACATCGGCGCTGCCGATGTGGTGCCGAAGGCAGCGCACAGCGCCTTCAGGTCGTCGGACGAAGGCTTTGCAGCCGCGAGGCCACGCAGAAGCGGGATGCAATCGGGTGCAGCCCGCCCAGCGAGATAGCCGATGAGCGGCCAGAAAGCGTCGTCCACCCCTTCAGGCAACTCCACGTCGATGACGCGGCTGGCCTTGCGGTGTTCGTCGAGATAGACGCCGGAGAGCGGCGCGCGGCCGGTCAGCGCGATGCAGAGGTCGAGGAAATCCGGATGCTTCGCGGTGCGGGCGCCGAGCACCGTATTGGCGTAGATGACGGCGTTGGATTCCGCCCAGGCGATTGCCTCTCCGGCCTCAGGCGCGCTGTCGAGCAGATAGGGGGAACAGGTGAAGGTCGGACGGCAGCCCATGCGGACATAGGCGTCGGCCAGCCGCGCGGCCGGATCGCCGAACGAGGCCGGCACCCCCTGCGCCTGCCAGTTGGCGCGGTCGACAGAAATGGCGTTCATTGTCGTCGGCAGCCGGACCCGCGCGCCCATATCCGCCATTTTTTCGGCGAAGGTGAGATTGGCAGGGCTGGCATAGATGCAGCCGTCGATATGCCCTTGCGTCACGCTGACGAGGCGTGTTGCGCCCTGCTGCGCCGCCATGGCGCAGATGATGCGCATCGCGACCTCAACCGCAACCCCGTCGCGGCCATCCAGCATGGCGAGGTCCGCTTCATCAAGATCGAGCGCCGCGGTCGCAAGCGGTGCGATTTCGATCGTCAGGCCGTCGGCCTCGATCGCCGTATCGGTGATGCGCGCGGTTTTTGCCTCCGCCAGCGCTGCGAAGGCATCGGACGAAAGGCGCAGGACGGGCAGCGGCTTGCCGAACATCTCGGCTGCAATCAGCGCGCCGAGGGTTAGCACGTCCTCGGCTTCGGAAAAGACAAGCGCGGCCGGCGCACGACCGGTCAGCGCAAGATCGAGCAGCACGCCCGAGCCGGTGCAGGAGCCCCGGCTCGACGGCATCATCAGGATACTGCCCGTGAGACAGGTCCCGTGCAGTGGGTGGTGAACATCGATCACCGCTCCGGTCGCCGGATCGACACCACCCCAGAAGCTCAGCGCTTCCGGTGCGGCAACGATCGGCCCCTCGGCCGTGCCGCCAAGGATACTGCGAGCGGAGAATGGATTGTTCATTTTACGACGAAGCCGTGGGCGAAGGGATCGCGATCATCGATGAAGATCGTGTTGATACCGGTCATGCGCGCCCATCCGGCGATCGAGGGGATGATGGCATCGCGGTCGGCGACCTTGGTCGCGGCCTCCACCCGACCCTTGAACAGCGAGCCGATGATCGATTCATGCACGAATTCGTCGCCGACCTTCAGCTTGCCCTTGGCGGCAAGCTGCGCCATGCGCGCCGAGGTGCCGGTGCCGCAGGGCGAGCGGTCGATGGCCTTCTCGCCGTAGAACACGGCGTTGCGGGCATGCGCCTCGGCTTGCGTCGGCTTGCCCGTCCACTGGATGTGGCTGAGCCCCTTGATCTCCGGGTGCTCGGGATGCACGAACTCGTACTTCGCGTTCAAGGCGGCGCGCAGTTTCGGGCTCCAGCCGATCAGCTCGCCGGCCGTGTGGTCGGCCATATCGCGAAAATTCTTCTGCGGCTCGACGATGGCGTAGAAGTTGCCGCCATAGGCGACGTCGACGACGATCTCTCCGAGGCCCTCGACTTCGGCCGTCAGTCCCTCGGCATAGAGGAAGCCGGGGACGTTGGTCAGGCGCACTTCCTCGACGAAGCGGCCCTCCTGGCGATAGCTGATGTCGACCTTGCCGGCAGGCGCGTCGATCGACAGCTTGCCGGGCTCGCGCGGCGTGATCAGTCCGTTCTCGATCGCCATGGTGATCGTGCCGATGGTGCCGTGGCCGCACATCGGCAGGCAGCCGGAGGTCTCGATGAACAGCACGGCGACATCGCAATCGGGCCGTGTCGGCGGATAGAGGATCGAGCCGGACATCATGTCATGTCCGCGCGGCTCGAACATCAGGCCGGTGCGGATCCAGTCGAATTCTCTGAGGAAATGGGCGCGCTTTTCCAGCATGTTGGCGCCCTCAAGACGAGGACCGCCGCCGGAAACGAGGCGGACGGGATTGCCGCAGGTGTGCCCGTCGATACAGGAGAAGGTGTAGGTGGCCATGGTCGAAACCTCTGTCAGAACCGTTGAGGCGAGAAGGGGGCGATGTCAATCGTCGGAGCCTGGCCGGTCAAAAGATCCGCGACAAGCCGGGCGGTGCCCGCCGATTGGGTCAGGCCGAGATGGCCGTGACCGAAAGCGTAGACGACCCGCGATGTCGCGCGGGCGCGGCCGATGGCCGGAAGGCTGTCGGGCAGCGACGGGCGGAAGCCCATCCACTGCACGCCACCTTCGGGCTTGAGCCCCGGCAGGAAGGTTCGTGCCTTCTGCAGCATGGCTTCGGACCGGCGGTAGTTCGGCGGCAGTTGCAACCCGCCGAGCTCGACTGCGCCGCCGACACGGACACCGGTCGAGAGCCGGGTGACGACGAAGCCATGGCCGCCGAAGGTGACCTGCGTGCGCAGGTCGAAGGCGTCTGCCGGCAGCGTGGTGTTGTAGCCGCGCTCGGTTTCGAGCGGGATGCTCTCGCCGAGAGATTTGGCAATCCGGTGGGAGAACGCACCGGCCGCGAGCACGACCTGTGCCGCCCGCCGCGTCGCGCCACTTGTGGTCCGAATTTCGACGCCGCCATCGATTGGCGCCAGGGCCGTAACGTCG
The DNA here is from genome assembly GCF_014851895.1 of Ensifer sp. ENS11. Classification (NCBI taxonomy): domain Bacteria; kingdom Pseudomonadati; phylum Pseudomonadota; class Alphaproteobacteria; order Hyphomicrobiales; family Rhizobiaceae; genus Ensifer; species Ensifer sp. ENS11. Next base: position 149,179 of record NZ_JACVAN010000003.1, read on the forward strand.
GCGCGCTCGATCGCCCCGCCCTTGGCGCGGAAGTGTTCTGCCAGCGCCAGCGTATAGAGCTTCGGGTCGGCAATGGAAAACCAGCCCGGCGTAAAGGTGCCATGGGTGAAGCGGGGCGCCAGACCCGGCTGGATCTCAGCCATCTCGGCTGCGCCCATATGGCGGAATTCGATGCCATGGTCCGCACGCGCCCGCCATCCAGGCAGCGAAGCCTTGAGTTCGGCTTCGCTTTCATAGACCTGAAGATTGCCATCCTTGCGCAGCATCGGCAGGGTGCCGGTTGCGGCAAGGAACGGCTCCAACTCGACCTTGGAGAGGTCCATCATCGCCGTCTGGGCGGCCGTCGAATGCGCCACCCGCTTTGGCGAGCAGGCGCGCCAGAAACGGAACATCCACGGCGCGATCTGCGCGGCGTAGGCCGGCGGGATGCTCAGCGGCCCGAGCGGGTCGAGCAGCCATTTCGGCGCCTTCTTGAGGATGCCGGGCGAGGCGAGCGGCAGGATGTCGGTGAAGGCGAAGGCCCCGGCGTTTCCCGCCGAGGCTCCAGCTGCCGGGCCTTCCCGGTCGAGCACGGTGACCGAAAGCCCCCGTGCCTGGGCCGCTATCGCGGCGGAAAGGCCGACAACGCCGGCGCCGATGACGATGACGTCAGGCTGAGCTGCATCCTTCATGATCGGCTCAATGCGTCGCTGCCAGGAACTTCTGCAGTTCCGGATCCTTCGGCGCGCCGAACAGCTCCTCCGGCGGGGCGATCTCGGCCATCACGCCCTTGTGGAAGAAGGCCACCCGATCGGACACTTCGCGGGCGAATTTCATCTCGTGGGTGACGCAGATCATCGTCATGCCTTCGGAGGCGAGCATGCGCAGCGTGTCGAGCACTTCGCCGACGAGCTGCGGGTCGAGCGCCGAGGTCACTTCGTCGAACAGCATGTAGGCCGGGGACATGGCAAGGGCGCGGGCAATCGCCATGCGCTGCTGCTGGCCGCCCGACATGCGGTTGGGATAGACCGAAAGCTTGTCGCCAAGGCCGACATGAGTGAGCTGTTTTACGGCCATGGCCTCGGCCTCGGCTTTCGACTGACCCAGCACCTTGCGCGGTGCGAGCATAACGTTTTCGAGCACGGTCAGATGCGGGAAGGCGTTGAACTGCTGGAAGACGATGCCGAGCTTACGGCGCAGCTTGTTGAGGTTCGTCGCTTTTGCATGCACATCGGTGCCGTCGACCACGATTCGTCCGCCGTCTATGGTCTCGAGCCCGTTGATGCAGGTTAGCAGCGTTGACTTACCCGAACCGGAGCCGCCGATGATGGTCAGGACTTCGCCCTTCTTCACGGTGAGGTCGATACCCTTCAGAACTTCCAACGGGCCGAAGGATTTGCGAACGTTTTCAATCTCAATCATTGGGGGACCACCGTTTTTCGAGATACCCACCAAGCCGGGCGATGGGGAAGCTGATGAGGAAATAGATTGCACCACAGATCAGGAGAATGAACAGCGGTTCCTGCAGGCGGGTGACGAGAATCTGCGAGGCGCGCAGAAGCTCGATCAGACCGAGCCAGAGCACGAGTGCCGAGTCCTTCATGACGCCGAGCGTGAGGCCGATCCAGGACGGAAGCGAAACGCGGGTGGCAAGCGGCGCCACGATGTAGCGCATGTCCTGCCACCAGGTCATGCCCAGCGAGCGTGCCGCGCGGCGTGTGGTCGGCGGCACCGACGAGATGCCGCCGCGCACGATCTCGGTGCAATAGGCGGCCGTGTAGAGCGACAGCACCACGCAAGAGGTCGTGAACGGCCCCCAGCCCATTTTGGCGATGGACTGGAAGGCATTGGCCAACACGAGCTGGATCAGGAGCGGAACGGAGCGAAACACGTCGAGCACGAAGGTCAGCGGCGCCGACCAGTAGGGGCCGGCTTGAACACGGATCACCCCGAAGAGGATGCCGAGCAGCGTACCGGCGGTAACCGAAACGGCGGTGACGGCGAGCGTCATCGCCGCACCCTGTGCAAGGAAGGCGAGATCACTCCAGGTGAGGGCGGTATTGAACATCTCTCACCTCTCTCAGTAACGGAACATGCGCGAGGCGATTGCTCGGGCAGCGAGGGTCACGGCCTTGGCGATCACGTAGTAGATCACGGCTGCCAGGGCGAAGAATTCGAAGGTGCGGAAGGACCGGGCGTTCAGTTCCTGGGTGATGCCGGCGAGGTCGGTGTTCATGCCGACGGTGACGCCGAGTGAGGTCATCAGGATTGCCCAGACCATCTGGTTGGTGGTCGGCAGGAAGGCGACGCGCAGCATCTGCGGCAGGATGATGTAGCGGAAGGCCTGCAGCGCCGTCATGCCGAGCGAACGGCCGGCACGGGTCTGCGTATCCGGGATCGCTTTCAGGGCGCCGCGGAAGTTTTCAGCCAGATAGCCCGCATTGTTGAAGGCAATGCCGACGAGCAGCGCCGTGTAGGGGCTCAGATGGATGCCGAAATTGCCGAGGCCGAAATGGGCCATGTAGATCTGGAACAGCGCGGGGGTGTTGCGCGCGATCTCGATCCAGGCGGTGGCAAAGCCACTGAGGATGCGATTGCCGGACAGGCGGAACCCGGTCAGGGCGAGCGCGCAAATGACGCCGATGAGCATCGACAGCAGCGCGATCTGCAGCGTGACCAGCGCGCCGTCAAGCATTTGCGGCAATGCTTTCAGCGCCTGGTTCCAGTGGAAGGAGTAATTGAACATCGCCGTCTCACCTTTTCGAAAATGAGTGGTACCAACCTGCGCTGATATTGGCCGATTGCGCCGGAGCGATTTTAGCTTCCGGCAAGCAGACAACCGCAACCGGACCAGACGGTCCGGTGAGGATTGTCGACGCGGTCCGGGGGCCAAAAGCGCCCGGCCCTTCGGGTGGGCCGTGTGTCGGCCACCGGCAGTGTCGCAATCCTCGACCGATGCCAAGGCATCGCTCTAAGGTCCGCTCCTTGCCGGATGACCGCACACGGTCCCACGCAATCGGTCAATATCAGCGCAGGTTGGTACAACGGCGCGAGACGTTTGCCTCGCGCCGCCAGAGAAACGGACAGATTAGCGGTAGACGCCGTTCACCGCCAGCGAAGGCAGTTCGCCGCCGACCCACTTCTCGTAGAGTTCGGCATAGCGGCCGGTGCGGACCTGCTGGTTGATGAAGAGGTTGAGGTAGTTGATGAGGCCGTATTCTTCGCGGTTGGTGAAGAGAGCCACGTAGTCGATGTCGAACGGCGCCTTGCCGACAACCGAGATACCGGCGAACTTGCCGGTCTTCACGTTGGCCTGCGCCACGGTCGAGGTCGACACCGTTGCGTCGATCTGGCCCTGGCTAAGCGCGAGGAAGACGTCGGCCTGCGTCTGGTAAGGACGGAATTCGCCCGCACCCCATTCCTTGACCTGCTTTTCCAGCGCGATCGCTTCGAAGGTGCCGGCGGTGGCGCCGACGACCTTGCCCTTCATGTCCTCGAAGGACTTGATGCCGGTCTTGTCGTTGGCGGTAACGGCCATTTCGAAGGCGAAGTAGGGAACGGTCATGCCGACGGTCTTGGCACGCTCGAGCGTATCGGAGGTCGAGGCGACGCCGACGTCAACGCGGCCGGACATCAGCGCGGGAATGCGCTCGGGGAAGGGAGTTTCGACGATCTCGGCCGTGACGCCCAGCGCCTTGGCAAGGTCGTTGCAGTAGTCGACGTCGAAGCCGACCGGATTGTTGTTCTCGTCGCGAGAACCCATCGGCGGGAAGTCGAGAACCACTGCGCAACGCAGCGTACCCGAGCCGATGATGTCATCCAGCTTGTCGGCGTGGGCCGGGCTGGTCAGAGCAGTGGCGGCAACGAGGCCGAAGGCTAGGACCGAGGTCTTCATTTTTCTCTCTCCCTGAATTGGTGCGCCGTTTGACGGCGAGCGCAATATTCCGCGTTGGAGAGCGTAAATCAACTTAAAAATACAAACAGTATACAAAAAGTATATGATCGTGACGTCATTGGCCCGCAGGGATCCCATTTGTTTCGCAAAATGGGGTCCCTGCGCAGCGATCGGTCGCGGATCAGTTCAGGAAATCTTCCGGCAGCAGGGCTTCCGGCAGGTTCTGGTAGGAGACCGGACGCAGGAAGCGGCGGATCGACATGGTGCCGACGCTGGTCGCGCCAAAGTTCGTCGAGGCCGGATACGGCCCGCCATGCACCATGGAATCGACGACCTCGACACCGGTCGGGAAACCGTTGACGAGCAGGCGGCCCGCCTTGCGCTCAAGGATGGGGCGCAGGCGACGGGCCGGCTCGATGTCGCCGGCATCCATGTGCACGGTGACCGTCAGCTGTCCCTGGAGACCGCGCGCGAGCTGTTCCATCTCGGCTTCCGAATTTACCCGGACGACGAGGCCGAGCGGGCCGAAGACTTCCTCGCCGAGCGCATGGTCGGCCAGAAACTGGCTGCCGGTCGTCTCGAACAGGTTGGGCGACGCGGCGCGGTCCGACGAGCTGGTCTCGAGCAGCGGCTTGACGCTGTTGCGGGTGGTGAAACGCTCCTGGCCGTCGCGGTAGGCCTTGGCGATGCCATCGGTCAGCATGGTCTGCGGCGCCACCTTTGCGAGCGCATCGACGGCAGCGGCCGTGAAGCGGTCAGCATCGGATCCTTCGATCACCACCGCGATGCCGGGATTGGTGCAGAACTGGCCGGCACCCATGGTCAGCGAACCGGCCCAGCCCTGTCCAAGCGCCTCGGCACGTGCCTTCAAGGCTTCCGGCAGCAGGAACATCGGGTTGACCGAGCCGAGCTCGCCGAAGAACGGGATTGGTTCGGGGCGGGCGGCGCACAGATCGAAGAGCGCGCGTCCGCCGGCGAGCGAGCCGGTGAAGCCGACGGCCTTGATCAGCGGATGCTTGACGAGCGCGTGGCCGACGTCGCGGCTGCCGCCTTGGATCAGCGAAAAGACTCCCGGGTGAACGCCGCACTTGCGGATGGCGGCTTCGACGGCCTCAGCGACGATCTCGCCGGTGCCGGGATGGGCCGAATGACCCTTGACCACCACCGGGCAACCGGCAGCCAGCGCCGCTGCGGTATCGCCGCCTGCGGTGGAAAAGGCGAGCGGGAAGTTGGAGGCGCCAAAAACGGCGACCGGGCCGATCGGCCGCTGGATCAGCCGGATTTCCGGACGGGGCGCCGGCTGGCGCTCGGGGAGGGGCGCATCGACACGTCGGTCGAGGTAGTCGCCCGCCTCGATATGGTCGGCAAACAGTCTCAGCTGACCGGTGGTGCGGCCGCGTTCGCCCTGCAGCCGCGCTTCCGGCAGGCCGGTTTCCTGGCTGCCAATCGCGGTAATGGCTTCGGCCCGTGCCTCGATCTCGTCGGCGATGGCGCGCAGGAACGCTGCGCGTTCGGCCCGCGACGAATAGCCGTAGGTCCAGAACGCTTCTTCCGCCGCCTCGCAGGCGCGGTTCACCAGTTCGACCGTGCCGACCGCGAAGTCATGCGCCGGGCCGTGTGCCGGTGTCGAGGCGAAGGTGCCTGCGCCGTCGAGCCACTCGCCGGCGACGAGATGTTTTCCTTTGGGGGTGAAGACCATCTGCGGATCCTTTCTTGAGAACACCGGTGTCTTTCGGCATGAATAGCTGACAGCCGAATTGCACTCGGCGGTTCTTTGTATACTCTATGTATGCATAACTTCAACCGCCCACAACAGGGTCATACGCAGTCAGAAAGGTACAAGATGAGTGAGACCACCACCCTGACAATCGCCGCAGTTCAGGAGCGGGTCGAGGCGATCTTCCGCAAGGCCGGGCTCAATGCCGTCCAGGCCGGCGCCCTTGCGCGGGTGATCGTGGCAGGCGAACGCGACGCCTGCAAGTCGCATGGCATCTACCGTATCGAAGGCGCGCTACGCACCGTCAAGGCCGGTAAGGTAAAGCCGGACGCCACTCCCGAGCTTCTACCGCAGGAAGGCTCGGCGATCGTCAAGGTCAATGCCATGGGTGGTTTTGCCAATCCGGCCTTCGAGCTTGGCCTGCCTGTTCTGGCCGAGCGTGCCCGAACCCTGGGGCTTGCCGCCCTCGTCATCAATGACTGCACCCATTTCTCGGCGCTCTGGCCCGAGGCGGAAGGACTGACGGATATGGGCCTTGCCGGGCTCGTCATGTGCCCGAGCTATGCGACGGTCGCGCCGACCGGCGGCAACAAGCCGTTGCTCGGCACCAACCCGTTTGCCTTCGCCTGGCCGCGCGAAGGCCGTCCGCCCTATGTCTTCGACTTTGCGACCTCCGTTGCCGCACGCGGCGAGATCGAGCTGCACCGCCGTGCCGGCAAGCCGCTGCCGGAGGGCTGGGCGATCGACGCGTCGGGCAATCCGACGACCGATCCGGATGCCGCACTTGCTGGCGCCATGCTGCCGTTCGGTGGCCATAAGGGTTCGGCCATCGGCACGATGATCGAACTCCTGGCCGGCATCATGATCGGCGACCTGACTAGCCCGGAAGTGCTCGACTATCTCGGCACCACCACATTGGCGCCGTTCCATGGCGAACTGATCATCGCCTTCTCGCCGGAGGCATTTGCCGCCGGGCGTCCCGGCAATCCGTTCGACCGCGCCGAGGTCCTGTTTGACGCCATTCTCGGCCAGGGCGCGCGCCTGCCGTCTCAGCGCCGCTTCGCCGCCCGCGCAAAGTCTGAGGTCGATGGCATCACCCTGACGGCCGCCGAGATGGAGCAACTCGAGCGCCTGCACACACTTGGGCTCGATGCCGTGGCGTAAAATCCAGCCGGGGGCACTCAGCCCGCTTCTGGCACTCAGTAAAACGAAAGGTCATCCCGGAGAGCCTAGCCTTTCCCAAAATGTGGAACCAGGTTGCCCTGGTTCCACATTTTCAGAATCTGCCGGTAACGGGTTCATTGAACGGGCATCCGGTAACAAAGGCCGCGAGATCACCGAGAAGATGCGCCCCCAACGCAATGCGTCACGGCAGCAGGGATCGTGCCGTCGGCGTCAGCCGCAACACCTCGTTCTGCCGCCACGTTCGCCGCTCCATCTCCGAAACGACCTCCGTGATCCAGGTCTCGGAGTGCGCAAGTTCGGCAAGATGCGTCTCGTAGGCAGCCAGACTGGGGAAAGCGGAGAACCAGACGAAGACGGTCTCCCCTTCGCGCACAGGCAGCCTGGGGAAAGTGTTCGGGCTCTGCTCGGTGACCAATGCTGCCAACACCGTAGCCGAGGTTTGCTCCAGATATGGCCTGACAACGGCTTCAAAGAACACGGCAAACGCGTCGTCCGTGCGTGGTGCGAGATAACAGATCGTCGCAACCACAAGACCGCGCCGTACATCCGCCGCGCCAGAGGCGGCGCGCGTGACGCCCGACCGCGCAAAGCCGGTATCGGGCGATGCGGGCCGCAGGAGCAGAACGTTGTCCGAATTGATCATCGTTCCGTTCGCCTGCTCGCGGTGAGCTGCCCACACCGGGCCCGTATAGAACGAGTTCAATGCCGCTGCGCGGGACGGCATGTCGCGAAAGCCTCGCAGCCATACAAAGCTGTCGGGATCATCAAGGTCGCGGAATTGTCCCATCACGCTCATTCCCTGCGCTTCCTGGGGTTCGATGAACTCGCGATCGAACAGGTCGATCAGCGTCTCCCTGGTGTTCGGCCGAAGCCGATACCGCCGCAGTTCAACGATCGCGTTGGTCGGATCGTCCGTTAGCCGTCAGTGGTTCGCTCATTGTGAATACAGTCATGGCCACCTTTCCTCGGAACAGGACAATCGTCCTGTTTTGTAATACAGGACAGTTGTCCTGTTTTGTCAACCTGTTATAACCAGGAGGAAAGGAAGGACCCATGTCGGAACGACCTACCTCGTCGCATAGACGCATGAACGATCCCGAAGGACTAAGGCAGCGGCTTGTGGATGCTGCCTACGCTGCATTCTCGACCCGCGGCTACCATTCCAGTGCCCTCCACGACTTGAAGCGCGAGGCGGGCGTCACGGGTGGAGCGCTCGCCCATCATTTCCCCACCAAGAAGGCCCTTGGCCTCGCCGTTATTCAGGATCGGGTGGCGGAAGCCGTCGAGTTGACCTGGGTCACGCCAGTCAATCTTGCGACGACGACGGCCGACGGTATCCAAGCGGTGTTCGCAGCCATCATTTCCGAACTGGAGCGGAAAGGGGCAGTGTCGGGCTGTCCGTTGAACAATCTCGCTCTTGAACTGTCGCGCGAGGACGAAGATTTCCAGGCCGCGATCGAGGCGATCTTCATGCGTTGGAGGTCAGCCATCGCCGACAAGCTAAGGGGCGACCTCCGGGCGGCCCCCGTTCACGATTTCGATTCTGAGGCCATGGCAACCCTGGTCGTAGCAACCTATTCCGGTGCGATGGCGATGGCGAAAGCATCCCAGTCCGTGGCTCCCCTGAAGATCTGCGCCGCGCAGCTAACGTCGATCATTCGAAATCAGACGTTGCTGGGGCGCGAACCTTAAGGACGAACAGACGCTGGTTCTCGCTTCCTTCAGATTTTTAAACAAAAAGAACCCCCTAAGTCCTTGCGGTGTAGGGGGTTCAGCAGAAACGTCACCTAAAATTCCACACGTCAGCTAAGGACCCTCCCGACGGGAGGGCCTTCTTGCTAACGCGCGGTCAACCGATGATCAGCCCTTGTATGTCTGCACTGCGCCCGGGAGCTTGCTCCACGCGGCATACCAGCTGTTGAACAACTTGAACTGCGCTTCGACATAGCCGCGCTGGCTTTCCGACAGGGCGTCGGTCTCGTTGAAGTGCAGCGTGTATTCCTTGTCACCCTTCAGCACCATCATGTGCTTGAAGTAGAGAACCAGATCCGGGCCTTCGTCGAAGGAGGAAAGCACGGCGAGCGCCTGTTCCAGTTCCAGCGCGCGCAGGCGTGCATCGACGTCGCCTTCGGCGGCTGCCCGCGACAGGTTGCACATGTGGATGACTTCCTTCGGCAGCACGCAGCCGATGCCAGTGATGGCGCCGGTTGCGCCGCAGTTGACGAAGCCGTGGAACACAGCCGTGTCGACGCCGATCATCAGCGAGACGCCATCGTCACGGCTGGTGATGTTCTCGGCCGCATAGCGCATGTCGGCGGCGCCGCCGAATTCCTTGAAGCCGACGAGGTTCGGATGTTCGGCGCGCAGCGCGAAGAACAGGTCGGCGCGGGTGGCAAAGCCGTAGTAGGGGCTGTTGTAAATCACCGCCGGCAGGTCCGGGGCAGCCGAGAGGATGGCCTTGAAGTGGTTCTTCTGGGCGGCAACGACCGAGCCGCGCGAAAGCACGCGGGGGATAACCATCAGGCCCTGGGCGCCGACCTTCTGGGCGTGGGCCGCATGGGCGACGGCAGAAGCGGTATTGACGGCGCCGGTGCCGACGATAACCGGAATGCCGGCCTTGACCAGGCGCTCCACGCCTTCCATGCGCTGCGCGTCGGTCAAAAGCGGCCAGTCACCCATCGAACCGCAGTAGACGACTGCGGACATGCCCTGGGCGATCAGTTCCTTGCCTTTGCGCACCAGCGCATCGAAGTTGGGGCTGCGGTCGTCGTTGCACGGGGTCATCAGCGCAGGAATGACGCCGGAGAAAATCTTGGCCTTCATCTCAAACTCCTCAATTGGTCTGTCGAATGGGCTGAGGCCAACGTCATCACCGACGCCGATCTCAGCCTTCGACGGTGACAATATCCTGTTGTATTTTATTTGTCGACAAGAAATCGACAGAAGATTACAGCGCGATATCCAACCGCTCGTCGCGGGTGAAAAGCCGCTTGATCTGAGTGACGATCTGCTCGGCATGCACCTTGGCCAGCTGGTCGGCCGCTTCGACGTTGCGGGCGGCGATCACGGTGATCATGTCCTCGTGCTCGTCGACGAAGCGTTGCGGCAGCTGGTCACCATAGGACTGGTAATAGAGCCGCAGCATCCGCCGGCCTTCGTCGAGGAGCCGGTTGAAGAGGCCGCTGAAATAGGCGTTGCGGCCGGCCTCGGCGATGGCCGAATGAAAGGCGGCGTTGGTGGCGATCATCGCCAGCGCATCCTGGGCCTGCACCGCGGCTGCGAATTCAGCCTGCCGGGCGCGGATGATCTGCAGATCCTCCGGGCGATGATGCTGCGCCGCGAGCCGGGTGGTGACGCGGTACATCAGCACGAGCGCATCGAAGAACGTGTGCATGTTGAGGAAATCGATGCTTGAAACCATCGTCGACCGGTTCGGCAGCGTATCGATCAGGCCCTCGCCGGCCAGCCGCACCAGCGCTTCGCGGATCGGCGTGCGCGACATCTTGAAGCGTTCGGCGAGTTGGACCTCGTCGATCGGGCTGCCCGGCGGCAGGACCAGATCGAGGATTTCGTCACGCAGAAGGTCGTAGACCATCTTTACGCCGGAGCCGCGCTTGCGTTCGAGTGTGGGGTTGGAATCGGTATCGGTCATCTTTAGAATCCTTTTGTCGACACGATAAATACTTCCCCATGTCCGTGGGATCAACTCTGCATAGGCATTGGTTCGAGATCGCGAGGTTTCCCGAGCGTTGGCGTCGTTCGGTACCGGTCCTCTATTTTCGCGCGACGGATGGGTGAGATTGGCAACTTTGCGCCGGCAGTAAACGCTCGCTTCGCGTTGCGGTTTCAAAACTGGCGGAGGAAATGAAGATGTGCGATATTCGTGCCCAAGACGACTGCCACCCTGCGGCAGTTAGTAAAGCGTGACTAGCTGTTGACGCTTCGATGGCCGGTATGTCTGTCGCCGCCCTATGGCGAATTTTCAGAGCAGCATTCACCCTACCCAACATTTTCCGCTGAGACGGCGCTATGCCGCGCAATTTCACAAGCTCATCGTCCCGAATAAATGAGGAAGAGCACCCCTATGCTGTGAGAAGGGCATCCCCCACTACAGCGCCGCGCGTCGTATTAGACGCGCAAAGGTCGCTGTAACGCTTTGAATTGCTGCATGTTTTTATCCATAGATCGAATAGGATTTAAGAAAACACGCAGTAGGCCAAGTTAAACGGAGGGAATGAATTATGAGTGGCATGAGAAACCTTTATTTTGGTTTGCTGGCTTCCGTATTCGCGACCGCGCTGGCTGCGCCATCAGTTGCGCAGCAGCCGCAGCCAAAACCCAACATTCTTGTCATCATGGGAGATGATGTCGGCTGGTTCAATATCGGTGCCTATCACCGGGGAATAATGTCCGGGAAGACGCCCAGCCTCGACAAGCTGGCGGCAGAGGGCATGATGTTTACGGACTATTATGCCGAGGCAAGTTGCACTGCTGGACGGGCGAGTTTCATTACCGGTGAAATCCCGCTCCGAACGGGCCTGACGACGGTTGGCCAGGCGGGCGCAGACGTAGGAATGCCTGACAAGGCGGCAACCATAGCCGCCGCGCTGAAGACGGAGGGATACGCCACCGGCCAGTTCGGCAAGAACCATCTCGGCGATCTGAACAAGTTTCTGCCGACACTGCATGGGTTCGACGAGTTCTTCGGTTACCTCTATCACCTCGACGCGATGTCAGACCCCTATTGGTATTCGTTTCCGAACGAACAGTCGTACCGAGACAAGGTCGGGCCGCGCAATCTGGTCCACACCTTTGCTACCGATACGGACGACACATCCGAACAGCCGCGTTGGGGCAAGATCGGCAAGCAGAGGATCGTGGACGAGGGTCCCCTAGCGCCGTACCCTGACATGTCCAACGTTCCGAACATGCATGACATCATGCCCAAGGCCAAATACGACATGGGCTCCTTCGATGAAGTCCTGGTCAAGTCGTCGTGCGATTTCATGGACAAGGCAAAGACAGACGGCAAACCGTTCTTTGTCTGGCACAATACGACGCGAATGCACGTCTGGACTTTCCTGTCGCCAAAATACCAAGCGCTGATGAACAGCGACACCAACTATGGCCTCGAAGAAGCTGGCATGGCGCAGCTCGATGACAGCGTCGGCGCTCTCCTGAAATGCGTGCAAGATGCGGGTGAGACCGACAACACCATCGTCATTTTCACGACCGACAACGGCGCGGAGGTGTTTACCTGGCCCGACGGTGGCATGACCCCGTTCAAGGGCACCAAGGGTACGGTAATGGAGGGCGGGTTCCGCGCGCCGGCCATTATCCGTTGGCCGGGCAAGGTTAAGGCGGGAACGGTCGAGAACGGCATATTTTCTGCCTTGGATTGGTTCCCAACGCTGGTCGCGGCGGCGGGCAACAGCGAGATTACTGACCAGTTGCTCAAGGGCGCGAAGCTGGGCGACAAGACCTACAAGAACCACCTTGATGGCTACAACCAACTCGACCTGTTGACGGGCAAAGGACCATCCGCACGGCATGAATTCTTCTACTTCGGCGGCCCTTCTCTGGGGGCAGTTCGCATCGATGACTTCAAGTATCAGTTCTTCCAGCAGCCTCAGGGTTGGCCCGGTGCGAAGGTAACAACGGACATGCCCACCATGGTCAATATCCGTCAGGACCCATTCGAGCGGACGCCGTCGATTGGCAGTCAAAGCCTCAATGACCTCGGTGGGGGCTACATGAACGACTTCTATGCTCGCGAGTTCTGGCGTTTCGTCAGTGTTCAGCAGGAAGTCGGCAAACTTGCGCTCACCGCGATTGACTATCCGCCAATGCAGGTTCCGGCCTCCTTCAACCTGGATGCAGTGAAGAAACAGATCGATGCGGCGATCAAGAACAAGCCGGGGAACTAGTCGAACATGTCGAGACGAGGGTTGTTCGATTGACTGCCCTCATTCTCCCGGTCGGCCGAAATCAGCGGTGTGATATTCCAGCGGACATCCGCTGGAAACGACCGCTTTGCACCGGAAGTCGCGGTTGGGGGCGTTGCTCCATAAGACCGGAAAGAAGCGCGGCTGCCTGGGCCGCGCTAGAGGACATCGAGGATGTCGCGGGTCAAAGTGCCGGTATGTTAGCCTGCGAAAAACCCGCGAACGCCGCTGCCGGCAGCGGACCTGCGGTCATCAAGGTAAAATCGAACGGTGCGCGCACGTCCGGACCGAGCACATACTGGCGATGAACGCGCAGGAAGTTGCGCCTGATCCGCCTATAGCGGTCAGGCGACAGCATGTGCTTGACCTTGATATAGGCGATGGACGGCTGCCTTGCCTCAGGATGCCCCGACAGGGCGACGACACGCGTCTTGTAGAAATGGATCGCATCCGTCAGGCAATGGACCTCGAACCAGAAGATTTCCTTGGCGCGGGCAATTGCCCCGACGCGGGCCCGCAGGGCATGGGCCGGCGCCATCAGCGCGCATTGCAGGATCGCGCCGCCAAGTGTTACGAACACCACCCGTTTGCCTTCGATAACATCCGGCCGCCGCTCGATCAGCATGCCGATGACATGCGCGGCGACACTCGAACCCATGCTGTGCGAGCTGATAAGATACTCGTCGGCGTCCTCGCTGAACGCCTCGCAAGCGGCATCCACACAGCTTTCGAGCCAACGGTTGAAATCGGGCCGATCCAGTCGTGCCATGGCCACGGCCATTTCCCAGTCGGCAAACAGGTGCAGCGTATGGAACTTCGTGGCCAACGGCATCATGACCTGTCGCAGCAGGAGACCGGCCAGCGGTACGCTCCACAGCAGGTTCCAGCTCGAAAGGCTCAGCCAGTGGGGAATGAATGCAACGACTAGGGCCGCTGCCGTCATCAATCCGGCCAGCAGGAAGGGGAACAGGAAAAATAGGCCAAAGCGCCAGGCATGGCGAAAATAACCCCAAAGCCCACCGTTGAACGTTACGTTCAGCGCACTGGCAAATCCGCCGCCCAGCCGGCGTGTGAATGACTGGCGGCTCAAGGTATCGACGAGCACATCGTGATCGAAAACATGGATACGGCTTGAAGTCCGCCAGTCCGGTCCGGCACAGTCGACGTCGAAATGCGTCGCCGCGCCCGTGCTCACCAAGGGCCCGACATCGGACTTGAAGTCCCACACCTCGGCGCTCTGCCGCGCTGAACGGGCGTAACGCCGGCGGTGCGCCTCCGCGTCGAAGGGCTCAAAGCCCGGAAAATGCAGTACGACCCTCTTTTTCACACGGGACATGGGAGGCTTCTGTGATGATGGTTTCGACGGTCGCCGCCAAGCGACGCGGCGGCGATCCCGATTGGGTGACCGCTGGGCATCTGGCGACGTAAGGCGAGGGAGGGCAGGAGGCGGAATCAGCTTGAAATTGACCGGCACCGTATCGATGCGAACTGCGGCGCAATCGTGATCGATCGGGTGGCCAGCGTCGGGCTCGGTGAAATAAAATCAAGGCGACGGTTAGGATCGAGCGAGTTACCTTCAGTCGCTTGCTGCCGGGGATATTCGGACTTGGAAACCGGAAAGCAACTTGGCCTTGGCCGTGCAACGGTCTATCGAGGGGTGCCGTTCGGCCGGCCGGGGATTTCGGGGCTTTCTGCCAAAGACGGGCGGAAAATCCGGGTAGATCAATCCGGTCGGAGAACCCCGGGCTGCCGTTGAACTCGTTGCCGAGAAGAGTGAGCTTATGAACACCAATCCAGACACCGATTTTCCCGAACTCAATGCGATCGAAGCCCGTGTTCTTGGCTGCCTGATCGAGAAGAAGGAAACGACGCCTGACGTCTATCCGCTGACACTCAACTCCCTCCACTCCGCCGCCAACCAGAAGACGGCGCGCGACCCGGTGATGGCGTTGGAACAGGTGGACGTGCATCGTGCGCTCAATTCGCTCGCCCAGAAGGGGTTGGTCCGGCAGGCCTTTGCATCGCGCGTCGAGCGTTATGAACATCAGGCCGCCAACCGCTTTTCGCTGACCTCGCCGCAAATCGTCGTGCTCGGCCTGCTTTTGCTGCGCGGCCCGCAGACAGCCTACGAGCTCTGGTCTCGCAGCGAACGCATGGCGCGGTTCCAGTCGGTCGAGGATCTCAAGGATAACCTCGATCTGATGATCGGGCGTCGGCCTCCGCTGACCGTGCAGCTCAACCGCGGCGCCGGCCAGCGCGAAGACCGGTTTGCGCATCTTTTGTGTGGCGAGGTCGACCTGACGGTCGCCGCCGCGCCGAGCATGCCGTCCTTCACTACGTCAGGCCTGTCCGAGCTGGAACAGCGCGTGCAGACGCTGGAAGAGACTGTGGCGTTGCTCCAGGCTGAAATTGCCGCGCTCAAGGGCCACTGACGGTCGCTGCGAAAAGACAACCTTGATGCTCGTGAATTGGAGGCCGGCTGCCATGGCGACCGGCCTCATGTTTACTTTCCGGCCGACGCCGCAGCCGTCCTTGCGGTCTCCGCTTCGCCAATGGCGGCAGCGCATTCCTCGCAGCAGACTTCTACCGTCTTGCCGCCGAGCTTGACCTTGATGCTGTCCTGATCGAGTTCGCAGTCGCAGGCCGCGCAGGTTTTCTGGCTCATCGTCTTCGTCTCCTCTTGGTCGTGATTTCGACCATCAGAGAAGACCATCTGCATGGCAGCGCCGCTGTCAGATTCTTTAGCGATCGATGCGACCGTTGGCTGGTGGCAAGGCGGTACGTCAGGCGCACACGCCGCGGCCGTACGTGTCTTCCGTATCCTTGCCGGCGCCGCTATGTTTGGAGAAGGGCATGTTTTCTGCCCGCCCTGGGGGTGTTGAAACAGTGCGGCAGTTTCCCAAGCGCCCGTGTCGCGCGGCGAAAAATAGCCCCATAAAAGTTGATTGATTTTCGGCTGCAAGATCGCCAGAGTAGCGAGGTAGAGCACAGCTCGTCCGCTTCAAGTCAAAAATGAGCAAAGCCGCGAACGAGGTAGTATTTCGGTGCTCCGAAACTATATTGATTGTCATTTGCAAGACGAAAACAAAAACAAAAAATGGGCCCCGGCATGTACAGCCGGGGCCATTTTTTTATGGGCTTGCGTCGGCAAGGGTCGATGATGCCGCTAAACGCGATCACGAAAAGTTGACTGTCCGCCGTATGGGTTCACGCCCCTCGATCACGCCGCGAACCTGCCTGCGATCGCGACGCAGCACATCGAGGCAATCATTGCCGAACCATTCCAGCGATGCGTCGTGCTGTCCGTCGCCCGCGATCTCCAGGAGAAAGCCGGTATAATCGACCGTGCCTTCGAACAACGGCGTCATTCCGTCGCGACGGCCGGCCGCGGCATAGACGTTTGCCGGTTCGAAGACCGAGAGGTCCGACCGGTCGCGGATGTTCTTCAGATGGTAATGGCGGATGTGCGGTATCATCTGGCGGTGCACGGCGATTGGATCGTCGCCGCCCTCCCAGACGTGGAGCGTATCGAAATTGATCGCGAAGGCGGGTTGGTCGACCTCCGCAATGAGACGCAATGTCGAGGCCGCAGTATCGGCCAGCGTCTTCGGATGTGTCTCCGCCAGCAGTTGAATGCCGTAGCTGGCAGTGATCGCGCATATCTCTCTCAGCCGCTCCACGATGCGCTGCCGCTCTTCGTGGGAGACGGAGAGACTGCCGCAATTGCCGGCGAAGGTACGGATTTTGCGGGTTCTCCAGCGGCGGGCGAGCCTGCAGAGCTCGACAGTCTTGTGCCGCAGCGTCTCCGTATCGCCGTCGAGCGGCAGATAGTCGCTGATCATCGGCACATTCAGCCCGAAAGTATCGAGCCAATCGGCATTGCGGTCGGGCTGCTGCGCCAGGTTGCGTGCATGCGCACCCCAGAGCTCGATCCCCTGAAAATCGTTGGATTGCGCCCAAGCGGCGATTTCGCCGAGGGAAATCAGATGATGGCGAAACGTGATCGTGCACAGCGATATGTTCATCGCGCAACCCTTTTCAGCATGGGCCTCTCCAGCATGGGAATGTCGGCGGCAATGTTCTGTTCACACCAGAGATCGAAGATCTCGGCGAGCTTGCCTTTCAGTTTCGTCTCGATCCGGTCGGCTTCTGCCAGCCGCTCGAACACCGGAGTGGCCAAGGCGCGGTCGCCGGTCTGGCTCAGCTTCATGCAATCGTAGTGCAGCGCCTTCAGCGCCTGGACGAGCGCCTCGATCTCTTCGCACCAGCCTTCGAACTCGGCCGCCGGCAGCTTCAGCGCCCGCCAGAAGAACGCAAAGCCATGCTCGTAGGCGTATTTGCGGATGGTGATGACGGGCAGTTCGCGCACGGCGTCCGTGAGGTCGGAGAGGTCGATGCCGCCGCGTCCGTCGATATGAGCCGTGACGATCATGCGAACGGTGTCGGCCAGCGGATTGCTGTCTCTGATAAAGCAGGCCTCGAAATAGGCCTTGAGGTCTTCGGCTGCCGGTGGCCGAGCCTCTGCATTGTCGAAGACATAGCCGCCGCCGACGGTCGGCTGCATCACCGCATGGATCACCTTGTCCCGCGCGATCTCGCCTTCCCAACGGTAGTCGGGATCATGCACGAACCACGTATCGGGGTCGGCGGTTTCCTGCAGCATGAGGTAGTGCGGGAAGGGGTTCTGGTTGAACTTGTTCTCGCGCTCCGGCAGGTGGAACATGTCGAGCATGACCATGACGGAGCCGGTATCTGCGCGCCGTTTGACGAGGTCGAGCATCACGGTGAGATTTTCGCTCTTGCTGATGTCAGGGTCGTACCACTCGTAAACGGTGACGCCGTATAGCCGCTGAAACCAGCTGCGGAAGAATTCCTGGCTGATCTCGGGTGCATGATAGAGAAGCTGGAAGCGGTCGCTGAGCCCAAATTTCGCGTCCCAGACACCGAAATAGAACGGTCGGTGATCCAGGCCCTTTCGCTTCAGCCCGTCGCAGACGCAACTGACGAAGCAGTGCACCTTGATGTCGTAATAGGCCTCGCCATGCACGCCTTCGTCTGTCGTACCGCCGGTTAATGGAAACGATGGGACGACCGTCTCGATCGACTTCGGCTCATAGAGCGCGGCGAGATCGGCGACCGTCTGGACATCCTGGCGGGCGATCGCCTCTTCCGGAACACTCAGCCCGTATTCCAGCTCCAAATTGAGAAAGATCTGCAGGATCAGGACGGAATCGAGATAGAGGTCCTCGTTGAGGCGAGCTTCCGGGCCAAAGCCGTCGAGATGCGGATGCATCATGTGTTCGCTGAGGACTTTGTGGATTGCTTCCAGGGTTTTGTTGCTGGTCATGACGCGGCTCCCGCGATCGACTTGGTGAACTCGCCGGCGGCGTGGCGGGCGGCAACCTCGCGGCGGCTGATCTTGCCGTTGGCCTGGCGCGGGATGGTGTCGACCTGGCGGATGTCCATCGGTAGCTGATGGCTGGCGAGGTGCAGGCTGCACCATTCGCGGATCGCCTGCGGCGCGATGGTTTGACTGGCGCTGAACAGCAGCGCGACACGCTCCCCGGCAAAGCGGTCGCCCATGCGGAAGGCTACGGCGTCGCTGACTTCAGCCATCGCCATTGCCGCGTCCTCGACATCCCGGGGATAGACGTTGAGACCGGAGACATTGATCATGTCGTCCATGCGCGACACGAAGACCAGCATGCCGTCATCGCGGCGATAGCCGAGATCGCGGGTGTGGATGGCAATGCCGTCGTCCTTGGTCACGACGATTTCGTCGGCATTTTCGGCGTTGCTGCCGGTTTGCGGCAGAAGATGCGGCAGCACGAACCCCATGTCGCCGGCGTTGGTGACATCCGGATTGATGGCGATGCATCCGGCTTCGGAGCAGCCATATTGCTGGAACATATGCCGGCTCCTGGCCCTGATCTGCGCAAACCAGGGATCCGGCAGCAGCGTGCCCGAAGTCATCGTCGCATGGATCTGCTCGCCCTCGGGCAGCAGCCGGGCAAGCGTGTGCAGGATGGCCGGCGACGAATAGAGCAGCGGCCGCTCGATCTCGCGAAGAACCTTCATGAGATATTTCGGATTGGCGGTGTTGACGATAACCGGCGTCTGGCCGCGCTTGAGCGCCACCAGGATGCCGCAGATCAGGCCATAGGAATGGGTCGTCGGGCAGGCGATGACCGGGGTCATGTCCTCCGGCGCGCGGAAGATGCCAATATAGCTTTCGATCTCGGCGTCGATATCCTCCCAGCTACGCGCCACGCATTTTGGTGCACCTGTCGTGCCCGAGCTCATCTGGAGAAGCGTTCCGACCGGCAAGGCGTTCTGCGACCGTTCCAGTACCTCCGCCGTCGGGCTGTTGTAGAACAGTCGGTCGCAGCCCGCGCCGATCGCAAGCTTGCGCGCGGCGGCATAGGGCGTGCCCGGATGGATCGGCAACACGCTGGCGCCGGCCTTGCGGATGGCGAAGAATAGCGCCAGCCAGTCGATGGTTTCGGCAAAGCAGACCCCGTAGCGTCCGTCGTCGCGGTCCTTCAGGCCGATCTGCCCGGCCAGGCGTGCGGATGTTTCGTCGAAATAGGCGCGATCATAGAGCCTGTCGTCGATACGGATCATGGCTTTCTCCTTTGTTGAAGCCTGTCCGCGGCCAAGGCATTGGGCACCACGTGGTGGTACTCGGGCTTGCGGGCGAAGAGCTTCCTCGTCATCAGGGATTCGGTGAGAATTTCGGGGCCGTCGTGGCCGAGCTGCGCCTGCCGGCCCGCCGTGGCATGCCTATGCGGATAGGCTGACAGCAGGCTTTCGACCCGCTGCCAGAACAGCGGTTCGCGAAGATCGTAGCAATGGTCGAGAAGATGGCTGACCTCGCTCAGATTGTAGACGAACAGAGTGTCCATCACCAGTTCGCGCAGCGAATCCAGATTGTCCGTCCAGTAGAACTGGTCCAGCTCGGCGTCCCGGTAGAGCGGATGCAGGGATGGAAAATCGGGCGCCTTTTCCGGTTCGCGCAGAAAGCCCTGCGAGAATTCGATGCTTTCGTGGAAGTCCCGCAGGATCAACCGTACCGGCCATCCGTCGCGGTGCACGAGCAGCATGTTCTGGCCATGCGCCTCGACGGCGATACCGTGATGGACGAGCAGATGCCAGACCGGCAGGACGGCGACTTCGAGCAACCGGTTGATCCATGGCATCAGGCCGAAGCGCCGGATCCAGTCGTCGGCAAAGGGCCGCCTGTCTGTCTCCATCATCATCAACGCGGTGAAGGGAACGACGGCTTCTCCGGTTTCAAGCATTGCCTGCGCGCTCTGGCGCCAGATCGCGCCCACTTGTCCGGCCAGCGGCTCGTCCGCATCGGCGATGATCCCGGCATATTCCTGCAGTATGGTGAGCGGGTATTGTTCGCTGAACAGCGGATCCGAAGCGACGATCTCGCCGATCCAGCTTGAGATAACCGGCGCGGTGCAGACCGAATGCGGCTCCAGGATGCGCCGCGAGGACGTGTTGACGATGTTGAGCGGTAGCTTGACGCTTGCCGCGTGCGGTCGGTCCTGGTTGAGCAACGAGCGTACCGACTGGGTCGCCGTGTAGCGGTCGCCCGCCGGGCCGAGGCAATGGGCATCGCCGTCTGCGATCCAGCCGGCAAGCAGCGTTTCGCTCAGGTTGCGCCATTGCCACGGATGCAGCGGCACGAGCCCGAAATCCTCAGTGCAGTCACCGAGCTGCTGTTGCATGCCCTGAAGATGCGCCCAGGTTTCCCCGCCAAGTTCGGTCCGCCAGAATGCCTCTTCTGTGTCGGGCAGCGCCTGGCGCAGATGCTTGCGCGCGACGAGCAGCCAGACGAGCTGAAACGACTGGCCGGCCTCCGGGCCGAAGAGGGCATGGTCCGCCTGGGAGAAGCCGGTGCGGGCCTTATAGCAGGGGTGGTAGGGATGCCCCTCGTCGATTGCACCTTCGAGCTCGGCGAAGGACATCTCCCGTCGGGGACGGGCGATAAGATGGCGGTCGTTCCACTCGGAAAAGGCGACCGTCTGCTTCATCTCGTTCAGCAGCTTGCCGCGGGTGATGCCGCTGCCGGGCAGGGCCGAAACCATAACCGAGAGCGACGCCTCGCCCCAGCTGCCGTCGCTTTCCCGCATCTGCACCGATCCCGGCAATGGCCGGATTCGCCCGAATGCACCGAGGATGGCATCGCACCGAAAGTCGCGGCCGCCGAGCGTCCAACGAAAATGCGTTGCACCATCGCCGCCGCCCTCGCTCTGGCGCGCTTGGATGACGCCTTCGAACAGAAGGGCGGCGGCAAGCTGGCGAAGCACCCGGTCGTCGGGGCGTCCCCGGAGATCAAGAGGCAATGGCATGGCTGGTCCTCAGGGTCGTCAGCGCCGCGGGTGCCCGCAAAGGGTTTGGAACGGGGCGATAAAGGACCGGCGCGTGGTCGGATTGCAGTTCGTCGACATTGAACAGCCGGGTGGTCAGGTTGGCCTTCGACGCGATCGTCGGCAGGTCCAGCACATGCCGGGCGAAATCCCGTCCGGCGCCGGTCATGCCGAGCGCGCATTGCTCCAGGTGGTTCCGGAGCATCCTGAGAAGCGTGCCTTCGTCGCACAATCCGTCGTGGCCCATGCGGCTGATGACCGAGAACACCTGATTGACGATGAGGTAATAGGCGAAGCGGTCGCGGATCTCGCTTTCGGGAAAATAGAGCGACGGGATCGTCTCGGTTTCCGGGACGAGACTTGCCAGCAGGCCACGATAACGTTCGGAGAGATAAAAACCCTGGTTGTCGCGGTAGTAGCTGACCGACGGGTAACCGGCGCCGATGTCGAGCAGGCTATTTTGCTGATGCGCTTCAAGCGCGACGCCATAGTCTTCGTAAAGCCGGATCAGCGGTTCTACGGCGCATTCGAGATACCGTTGGAACCAGATTATGCAGGTGTCGGCGAGAGGCTCTCCGTCCCTTGCGGCGAGCGTGCGCAGGAGTTTTTCGAGCCTCGACGGTGTTTGCGCAAGCGGGTCGGCCGTCAGCGCGGCCACGGTTATGACGCCCTGTCCGTTGCCGCGCGCGAAGGGGTTTTCGCGCAGGATGACCTCGAAGCCGCTCTCGCTGTGACCCGGCAAATCGAGCGTGATATAGGCCGGGTCCTGGATGATCCTGAAGTTCGCCGCGCGTTTAGCCAGGCCGATCCGGTCGACGAGCTTGGCCATGGCGACACCGGCCTCCAGCTCCTGCCTTCGGTTCAGGCGCACGGAATTGGTGATGCGCACCGGCAGCGAAAACTTGAGCATCCAGTCTTCAGCAGCACCATAGACCGTGCGGACGGACGACGTTGCGCTGAAGAGAGAACCGGTTGGGCCGAGGTGACGCAGGATGCCGGCCCGCTGCATCGCCTGAATACCGGGATCGAGAAGCAGGGCTTCCGCCTGCAACGGGTGCATCGGCAGCAGGCATTCGTCACCGGCAAGGCCCAGCCATTCCGCGTCAAGTCCTGACAGCGAGCGGATGATATCCGGTGCCTGTATCGAGCGGGAGGATGCGTGACTGACGTGGTCCGCCTTCGCAGCGAAATAATGCAGCTTGAACTGGCCGCGCAGTTCCGGCGCATAGCTTTCCTGCTGCCAATAGGTCATGCCCTGCCGGCTCTTCGGCGTGGGGTGCAGCCAGTGCCCGAAGACAAGTGACTGCTCGGCCTCGAGAAAATCGTTGGCGTCTTCCTGACGCGGTTGCGCCCTGTCGACGTAGAGGGCGGTCTGCTGATAGCTTTCGAGCACCCGGATCAGAAGCTCGAGCTCGAAGCCGCGCAACGCATCTGTCTGACCGGCGTCGTCCTGACGGTAGGCGGCCTGGACCAGCATATGGAGCGCAGACATCAGCTCGATCGGACGCCACGACGGATCGGAGACGTTGCGCCCCCAGGCCCTGCCGAAGTGAAGCGGGCCGCACAGCGACGATGAGGTGACCTCGACGCGCAGGATCATTTGCTGGCGGGGAAGCGACCATTCGATGCTGTCGCAGGATCCGCTGGCGGTCCGGTGCATGACCGGCACGCCGGGATTGACCTCCCTGAGGTAGCAGTTGGCGAAGCTTTGAAATGTCGCAGTTTCTGCGATTTGCCTAGACGATTTCATGTCTGTCGATCCTCGGCACGCGACATGCAAAGTCGCGCAATCGCGTCGCGTGGGAGGCGCAACGCATTGAGTTTTCGTAGTGAACGGGCTCAGGTCGGCGTGATATGCATCACGCACGGTCTGCCAGCCGCCCGAGGAGGCGGATGGGATTGGCGCAGGATATGGCGGGCTGACAGCCGGGCGCCACATGAGGTTGGCCCAGGCGGGCGCGATTGACGACGTCCGTTTGAACGGTTGGTGCGGACGGAAGCGATGTGTGTCGGCGACGCCGCGTGCCAGGTCGTGAACGTCAATGCATCGGTCGCCATCGCTCCAGGAAGAAACGAACCTGTGCGGTCACGTTTTTCCTCGAACGGCGGACGTCCGTTGCGGCATTCCGGTGAGCTCATCTTCCACCCGTCTCGGCTTCGGCGCGGTGCTTCAGCAGGCGCTTTCATACAAAGACGACCGGCTCCCGATTTTTTTTCACCGATCCGGAATTTTTTTATGATTATTTTTGTCCAGTTAAATCCGAGCCCGGCCCCAAGGTGGATCGGTGCCGGGTCGCACGTCGCAATCGCCCGGCGGGGCGTGGCGACACGGCCCTCCGGCAGGCAATTTTGGATATTAGCGCAGATGCAGGGCGCGCTGGAATTCGGCGGGCGTGCGCCCATAGGCCTGTTTGAAGGACGCACTGAAATGGCTGTGGCTGGAAAAGCCGAGGTCGAGGCCGAGTGCCGTCAGGTCATGGCAGGAGCCGAGCAGGTCCAGCGCTCGCGCAAGCCGCAGCCGCAACTGATAGCGATAGAGCGGCATGGCTTCGACCTGCTGGAAAACCTGGGTGAGATAAACAGGTGACACGCCGACCTCCGTTGCCACCTCGGCCAATGTCCAGCGGCGGGCGAGATCGGTCGAAAGAACCAGCTTGGCCCGATCGACCAGCTTTTCGCGCCCATAGGTCGTAGCAGCGCTATGCGACGTCCTCTCGCCGAGCGAACGCCGGATCAATGTCAGCGTCAGGGTCTCGGCTTCGAGCGTTTCGGCAATCCCGCGGCGAAGGCTGTAACGCAACAGCGCGACAAGCGCCTGCGCTCGTGGATCGATCCGCCGGCGCGGTCTTTTGAACGCGGCAAGCGCCCCCGACCGCAATTGCTCCTTCGGCGCGAGTTCGCAGAGGATGGCTTCGTCCACTTGCACGTCGAGGCATGCATCGCCGCCTTCGATCGGATGACTGACGCGATAGTCTTCGCTGCGGTTGAAGAAGATCACCTGATTGGATTCAGCCACCGTATCGGCCTTGCCCACATGCCGCATGAACACGCCGCGATAGGGATAGACGAGGCTTGTGCGGTGGGAGCATTCCTCGCCGCTTTTCCCGCGACACGCGCCATCGCAGACCACGTCCCGCAGCGAGGCGGTCGAGGTGTCGAGAAGCGTCTGGCACGAAAACTGGGACATTGCGGTCCTATTCGTCGCGTTTGTAGAAATCGTTATAGGCGGCCCCGCGCGACAGGCCAATATCCTTCAGCTGATGATCGGAAAGCGCAAGCAGATCCAGGCGCCCGCGCTGCGTCTCCATCCAGCGGGATACCCGCGCAAGCAGCCGCCGGGAAAAGCCATGTGTTTCGAGTGCCGTCGAAAATCGGTCTCGTGGGCCGATCAGGCGAGGGGAGACATAGATCAGGTTGTCATGGGATGAAGCTGTGTCCGCCATCGGATCATCTCCTGTCATTCGTTTCCGATGATGGCAGGATGACGCGTCGTGGCCGCCGCCGCTGTCAGATTATTTAGCAATCGATGGGGGCTCGCCTTGGCATTTGGCGACCGGCGTCTCGAAATACCAAGGTCGCTGCAAGGATAGGACCTTGGTCGCTTTGCAGGCCCTTGCCGCGGCGCTATTCTTCGCCCCGGAGGATCGGTCATGACTAAAATCGCTGTGCCGCTCGTCAGTCATGGACACCCGGATCGGGAGCCGGATTGCGAGAGCGCGGTTGAAGGTGCCTTCCTGGAACTGGTCGACCGTGCGGAGGCCGCGGGTTGGACTTCCGACGAAATTGCGGACTGTCTCGTCAACCTGTCGCACAAGCATCGCACGACGCTTAACGAGGACCTCCACATTCTCGAAGAGATGGCATCCTCGCAGCTGCTCTCGAGAAAACGTCACTAACACCCGTCGTCTTTAAGCATCCATGGCTTCAGGCAGACACGAATTTTCCGTCGTAGCGCACGCGGAAATTGCGGCGTTGGGCATCTTCCTGGAAGCAAAGGAACACGAGTTCGAGATCGTTCGCGCTGCTGCGTCGTCCAAGCAGGCTGAGCGTGATCACAATCACGCCACCATAGGCCCGCGTCAGGTCGATGGCGGCTCTTCGAATTTCATTGGTGCCGACGTCGTCCCGGCCTTCACGCCGTTCGTAAACCTGCCAGAAACGTGCCGCCTCCCAGGCCGAACGCAGTGCTTCGGTTATCTGATCCTTGAACTCATCTGCCGACCTGCCCTTGCTCCATGAAACGGTCTGCTCGGTGTGATCGCCAAAGATGTCGAGATAGCCGTCATAGTCGTCCGGATCGGAAAAACATTGCTCGATCATCCCGAATGCCACGTCATCGGAAACCGCTGCCTTGAAGTATATCGTCATCGAATCGCCAACCCTGCCTTGAGCGCCTATGTTGTCAAAGCGTCGGCGGCGTATCTAGTCCCCCCGCGCGTCTGATCGGTGCTGCGCCAACGATTATCATTTCGCCGCAGTGACTTGAGCACGATTGATGCCGCGCCTCCTGACAGCCTATCCTTTGAAGAAGTCGAGAATTCCGGGAGTTGGGTGATCACCAAGCCGCAACGGTGTCGGCTGATCGCATCGCGCACGTCGAGCGATTTCATTTATATGAGTATTGCCTTATATTAATGGGGCGTGCTATTCTCGATTTCATTCTTGACTGGCGCAACCAACATTCTCATTTCGCTCTATGACGCACGATCTCAACGATCGTGCCCGCAGAGCCATTCGTTTCGATACTCCTATTTGCAGCATAGAAATTTGTTCAGTCCGGCGCAGCACGGAGATGCAAGGCAGGATCGGGTGAGATCCCTCCGCTCTTAACCTCCGGCGCACAAACGGTCGGAAGGAGGTGCTTTTCATTGCTGGGCACGGCATTTCCACGCGAAGTGTTTTGGCGTTCAATGGTCTTCGTCTGGCTGTTGATTGGGCTGATGGCCCCGGCCGTAGCGGCTCGCGCATCACAGCCGGAAGGCGCGGAGATGCAATTTTTCGTGGTTCGCAGCGGCCAGACCGGGTGCGAGCCGACCTGCCCGGAGTGGATATCGGCCGAGGGCACGATCGTTGACGAAACCCCGGCGCTCTTCAAGAAACTGCTCACGTCCATCGGCACCCGTCGCCTGCCGATCGTCGTAACGTCGCCCGGCGGAGATGTCGATGCTGCGCTTGCGATCGGGCGGATGATCAGAACGCGAAAACTTGAAGCGGCGGTCGGTAAGACCCGCTTCATCGGTTGTCAGCCGGAGCAACAGGATTGCCGTGACAATGACGGCAAGGGCGCGCGCCATATCGGCATCGCCTATTCTGGCGAAGCCTATTGCAACTCGGCCTGCCCGCTGATGCTTGCTGGCGGCACCGGACGCGTTGTCGGCGAGTGGGCGTTCCTGGGCGTGCACCAGATCACCACAACCTACGTCCAGATCGAGACGCAGTATCGGGCGAAGTATCGCGTCGTGAACGGCAAGAAGAAGATAACCAGCAAGACGGTCGTCAGTCGCAGGAATGTCGGCGGCTACAAGACCTATGAAATGAACAAGGCGACCGAGCGCAAGCTGGCGGCCTATCTCGCGGAAATGGGTGTCGGTCGTGCCGTCATCGATCTGATGAAGATCACGCCCGCCGCCGACATTCGCAAGATCGAGCCCGTTGCGATGCTGGAGATGAAGCTGACGACGAAGTTGGGCGGGGTCGAACTGCTGACGTCGGTCGAGGCTTGCAGGACGGTGCCGGCGGCCGCCAATTGCCGGGTATTCGTGATGTCGGACCTTGAGCGTTAGACCCGCGGATCGTGGCTGGAGATCAGGATGTCTGTATGGAGTCCGCCTGACGACACGAGGTTGTCCCGCCTGAGGCGGGCGGCGCTGCTGATTTGTCTCGCGGCCACCTCAAGCATGTTGATCCCACAGTCGGCAAAAACGGCAGAGCAGCAGATGCGGTTCGTCGTCGTGCGCTCGAACCAGGCCGATTGCGAGCCGACATGCACGGAATGGATATCCGCCGAGGGCATGATCGGCCCGAAAACACCGACTTTGCTGAAGGCGACGTTAAGGACGCTCGGTGGCCGCAAGCTGCCATTGGTCCTTGCATCGCCTGGTGGTGACATGGCCGCTGCCATGGCGATCGGCCGCCTCGTCCGCAGGAATGGGCTGAGTGTGGCTGTCGGCAGGACCGTTTTTGCCGGATGCCAGCCGGATCAGGAGGGGTGTACGGCAAACGATAACAGAGGGGCAGACTATGTCGGCGCGGCGGTTTCGCGTGGACGCTGCGCGCAGGCATGCACTCTGGTTCTGGCGGCCGGCGTGCGACGGCTCGCCGGAGATGGAACGGCGATCGAGGCTATTCCGATCGTCGCTGCAAGCGAGGCCGGCACCAAAAAGCTGGCGGCGTATTACGGCGAAATGGGCGTGCGATACCAGGTCCTGGTCGATGGCCCGCGCAACGAGGACGGTAATCTCGGTCGCTGGCAACTGTTCAAGGCGCTTCTGGTGACGAGCACGCTCGCGGTCGATCAACTGGTCGATGCGCAGATTTGCCGGGGCACGCCTGCGCCCAACAATTGCCGGGTATTCACCACGATGGATCTGGAATAGAAGCCGGCAAGGCGCTGGACTTTCACCACCGTCAGCGCTCCCGTGCGTCGTTCGGCAACGCCAAGCGAGCCACGAGCACGCGACCCGCAAGAGCGATGACGACCGCCAGGAGAATGAGGCCCGCCGCGACAGCGAAGGTGACCCGCATGCCTGACGCGACGGCCTCGGTTGGTGCCGTGGCGATGTCGGATGCCGCCGATGCCAAGGCGAAGACGGCGCCCATGACGGATGCGCCGGTGACGAGCCCCAGGTTGCGCGACAGGTTGAGCATGCCCGAGATGACGCCGCGGCGATCCGGCGGCACGTCCGCCATGACGGCGGTGTTGTTGGCCGCCTGGAAGAGAGCATAGCCGGCGGTGACGACGACGATGGGCGCGAGGTAGCCCGGGATGGCGAATGTTGCCGGCAGGATGGAGAGTGCTGCGGCGCCGGCCGCGATTGCCGCAAGTCCGGCCATCATCACCGGTCGCGCGCCGAACCGGTCGACGAAGCGGCCCGCCGGTATGCCGCTCAATGCCGCCACCACCGGACCGACCGACATCACCAGCCCAATCGCTGCCGGATCGAGGCCAAGGGCGCGCGTGAGATAGAAGGGACCGACAACCAAAGTCGTCATCATCACCGTCGAGACCAGCGCATTGCTGATCAGGCTCGTGCTCAAGGCCGGATCGCCAAACATCGCCAAGTGTATCAACGGGGATGCGACCTTCGTTTCGACCATTGCAAAAGCCGCGACGCCCAGGGCCACGGCCAGCAGCAGAACGATATTGAGCGGGCCGAATTGGCCGCGGCCGATGGTCATGGCAAGCGCGTAGGCCGCCAGCGTCAATGCCAGCACGACGGTGCCTGGCACATCGAAGCGGGCAGGGGTGGGCGTCGTCCCTTGGCGGTCGGCAGGCAGATGGCGATGCGCAAGCACATATGTGAGGAAACCGAGCGGCACATTGACGAGGAAAAGTGCGCGCCAGCCGAAGCCGGTGATCAGCGCGCCGCCGAGCGATGGCCCGAGCGCAGTGCCGATCGCGGACATCATTCCGAGCAGCCCCATGGCGCTGCCGGTGCGTGCCTTCGGCACCGTCTCGGCGACGAAAGCCATGGTCAGTGCCATCATGATTGCCGCGCCGAGCCCCTGCGCCGCGCGGGCGGTTATCAGCAGCCAGAGCGTCGGGGCGAAGCCGCTTAGGCCCGAGGCAAGCGTAAAGAATGCGACGCCACCGAGCAGCAGTCGGCGTCGGCCGACGATGTCGCCGAGCCGGCCGACGCCGACGATCAACGCGGTGATGGCGAGCAGATAGGCAAGCACCACCCATTGCACGTCCTGGAACGGCGCATCAAAGGTGCTGGCCAGCGTCGGCAGGCCGACATTGGCGATGCTGGTGCCAAGCGCCGACAACAACATGGAGAGCGACAGGCTGGCCAGCGCCCATCGGACCGAACGCGTCCGTCCAATGGCTCCGACATTTGGCTCGGCGGGTACTGCAATATCGCGCTTCAAGACAAGCTCCATCTGTTGGCAATCTCCGAAATGGAGCTGCCAGAAGCCTAGGCGTCTGCGTGACATGGCGGAAGGCGCATGATTTGCACTTTATTCATGCATCAGGCGCCACATCCCGATCAAACTGCGCTATACCAAGCGAATGTCGAAACCCGATCTCAATCTGCTGGTCACCCTCGATGTTCTGCTTGCGGAAGGCAGCGTCGCGCGCGCCGCCGAGCGTCTGCGGCTCAGCCCTTCGGCGATGAGCCGGGCGCTTGCTCGGCTCAGGGCGGTGACGGGCGATCCGATTCTGGTGCGCGCCGGGCGCGGCCTCGTTCCGACACCGCGGGCACTGGAACTGCGCGAGCGTGTCGGTCAACTCGTCGATGAAGCCGAAGCGGTCCTGCGCCCGGCCGAAATGCTCGAGGTCGGCCAGCTCACGCGCACCTTCACGATTAGGACGAGTGAGGGGTTCGTGGAGAATTTCGGTCCGGACCTTCTCAGGCGCATCGGCGATGAAGCGCCCGGCGTCCGCCTGCGCTTTCTGCCAAAGCCGAACAAGGAAAGCGGCGCGTTGCGCGACGGCAGCGTCGATCTGGAAACCGGTGTGATCGGGCCTGCGACCGGCCCCGAAGTGCAAACGCAGGCGCTGTTCCGGGATCGCTTCATCGGTGTCGTGCGCCGGGAGCACCCCTTGAGCCTCGGCCCGCTGACCGCAGCCGGCTATGCCGGCGGCCGGCATGTGCTCGTCTCCCGGCGTGGTCTCGACAGGGGGCCGATCGACGACGCCCTGGAAAAGCTTGGGCTCAAGCGACAGATCGTCACCACGGTCGGGGGCTTCTCGGCGGCGCTCGCACTTGCGCGCGGATCGGACCTTATCGCCAGCGTCCCTGAACGGCATACGGGAAACCTGCGCGCCGGCATGCACAGTTTCCCTCTGCCAGTTCCGGTGCCTGAGGTTACCGTCTCAATGCTCTGGCACCCGCGGCTTGATGCCGATCCGGCGCACCGTTGGCTCCGTGCCTGCGTTCGCGAGGTCTGCCTGGCCCAGCTTGCCGATCGGTAAACAACTGCGTTGGGATCACAGGACTTTCAAAGTGGCCTATCGGCAAGCCGCGCCTCCCCAACATGGCCACGCCGCTAATCGACCTTTGGCATTGCAAAGCCAGGTGATGAGACAACATATACCGCTGCTACACGTCCCGATTGCCTCGCTGATATTGTCGCTGGAGATTTCATGACCAAGTCCGTTGCCCCTCAGCTTTCGACACCTGCCGAAGACCCGCTCCTTTGGCTGGAGGATAGGACATCCAAGCCCGCGCTCGACTGGGTGCATCGCCAGAACGGGCTGACGAAAGAGAGGCTGCAAGGCGATCCTTCCTATCAGGCGCGGTTCGAAACGGCGCTGGAGCTGATGACCGCAGAGGACAACATCGCCGTCGGCTATGAACTGCGCGGCCATGTCTACAATTTCTGGCAGGACAAGGCCAACGTGCTTGGCCTCTGGCGCCGCACCACTGTGGCTTCCTACAAGACCGAAAAGCCGGATTGGCAAACGATCATCGACTTCGACGCGCTTTCGCAAAAGGAAGGCGTCAAATGGGTGTTCAGCGGCGCGCGCCGCCTCTATCCGGATTTCGACCGTTGCCTCCTGAGCCTGTCGCCCGATGGCGGCGACGCCAGCGAGATGCGCGAGTTCGACATCGAAACCGACAGCTTTGTCGAGGGCGGGTTCCGTGCACCCGTTTCGAAATCAAATTTCAGCTGGCTCGACATCAACACGGTCATCGTTGCGGCCGCCTTCGAGGAGGAAGAACGCACGCAATCCGGCTATCCGCGCGTCGTGAAGCTGTGGAAGCGGGGCACGGATCTCAGCGAGGCGGTGCCGATCTTCGAAGGGCAGGTCGAGGATCTTGCTGTCGGCGGCTCGCTCGAATTCGATGGCGACGCGCAGTACCTGCTGCTGACAAGGACGATCGATTTCTATTCCGGCCATCATTTCGTCAGGCTGGCTTCGGGAGAAAAACGGCGGCTACCGCTGCCGGACGACGTCGCCGACATCGCAATTCTGAAAGGCCAGATCGTCTTCGCGGTGCGCAGCGTCTGGTCCGCGCCCGGTGGCGTGGCATGTCTGCCGGACGGGCTCTACGCCTTCGATTTCAAGCGCTGGCTGGAAACGGGTGAACTCGGCGCCATCGAAACGGTGCTGCCGCCCGCAGAGCGTGTTTCGATTGCGCATGTCGCCAGCACGCGCGACCGCCTGTTCATCAGCCTGATGGACAATGTGCGCGGCCGCGTGGTGTTTGCCGAACGCGGCGAAGGGGGGTGGTCGCTCACACCGCTCGCTCTGCCCGAAAACGGCAATGTCGGCATCAGCCATATCAATCAGTTCGGCTCAAGCGTCTCGTTCTCCTTCACCGATTTTCTGACGCCGAGCTCGATCATCTGGTCTGACGATGACGGCGAGACGCTGGCGACAGTCAAGGCGCAGCCGGCGCGTTTCGATGCGTCAGAGCTGATATCGGAGCAGTTCGAGGCACGCTCGAGGGATGGCACCCTCGTTCCCTATTTTGTCGTTCGGCGTCGCGACCAGCAAAAGCCGGTGCCGGCATTGCTCTACGGCTATGGCGGCTTCGAAGTCCCGCTTCTGCCCGGCTACGCCGGCGTACGCGGCAAGCTCTGGCTTGAAAAGGGCTACGCCTATGTCCAGGCCAACATCCGTGGTGGCGGCGAGTTCGGTCCGCGATGGCATCAGGCAGCACTTAAGGACAAGCGGCAGAACGCGTTCGACGATTTTGCCGCCGTTGCCGAAGATCTGGTGCGGCGCGGGATTTCGACCCCTGCCATGCTCGGCATTCAAGGTGGGTCGAACGGCGGCTTGCTGACGGGCGTTTCCCTGACCCAGCGGCCCGAGCTTTTCGGTGCGGTGCTCATTGAAGTGCCGTTGCTCGACATGCTGCGCTATACGGAATTGCCGCCCGGAGCATCCTGGATGGCCGAATATGGCGATCCGTCCAAGCCCGAGGAAGCGGCCTGGCTGGCGACCTATTCTCCCTACCAACACGTCGCTGATGACGCCGATTATCCACCGGTGCTGCTTACGACGTCGACCGCCGACGACCGGGTGCATCCCGGCCACGCACGCAAGATGGCAGCACGGCTGCAGGCCGCCGGCCATGCCAACGCGCTGTTCTTCGAGGAAACGGAAGGCGGCCACGGCGGGCGCGGCGACCGCCGGATCCAGGCGGCCCAGACGGCAATGAAGTACATCTTCCTTGAGCAGGCATTGAGCGGTGGAACGACGTGACCGTGGCTCAGCCCATACAGGCTGCTATCCGATGGCTGGGTGCCGCGACGCCCCGCCATGCTGCAGCGCCTGGTGGCTGATGGTGACGAGATAGGCGCTCAGGAACAGGATGCCGACCAGCTTGAAAGCCTCCTCGAAGAAGGTGGCCCCGCCGACATGGATCGGGGCCATATCGGCGGCGAAGGACAGGCCCATCGACAGGACCGAGCCGACGAGCAGCAGTCGCGGCGTTGCTGCCCGAACCGTGTAGGCGCAGTAGCACAGGGCGCAAAGCACGAGCATGTGCGGCACGAGGACGACTTCTTCCGGGATGCCCGTGGTCGCGACCGCCTCATGCAGCATGAGGAAATCGTCGATACCCATCAGGGCTGCAAAGAGCCCACCGGCAAGCAGCGTTCGCCTGAGAGGCGTGGTCCCTTCGGCCGCCCTTGTCGCCGCAAAAGCCTGAAGAGCTGCGGCCGCGCCGACGATCCAGAAGATAACCCCGATATTCGAGACGATGCCGAAATAGCCGGGGTTGCGGGCGATGGCGTTCGGGTCGCGCACGAGGTCGTAATAGTCGATGCCGAAGACCCGGTCGGCGACCACAA
Source organism: Ensifer sp. ENS11 (assembly GCF_014851895.1). NCBI lineage: Bacteria > Pseudomonadati > Pseudomonadota > Alphaproteobacteria > Hyphomicrobiales > Rhizobiaceae > Ensifer > Ensifer sp. ENS11. The sequence goes on from NZ_JACVAN010000003.1 coordinate 182,251, forward strand.
GGGACGCGAGAATGGCGACCGAAACGAGGATGACGGCGATGATCGTGCCGGCTTCCGATCGATGCCATCTGCCGGCCTCGGCCGGCGGCGAATGCGTCTGTGCCTTGGCATTCATGGCGTCTCGTCCTCGCATTGTTGTGGCAAATCGGAACTGAACGCGGGCGATCCGGCCCTTTGTTTGTGACAGTTTTGTGACTTTGGGTGTGTCTGGGAAGATGTGGTCGGATAAATTGTATTGGACCGCGCAACGCCCCGAACACTTTCGCCGTCAGCTTTGCCGTTCGCCCAAGACGTCGATCAGTGCGCGGGACGCGGCGGAAAGCCGGCGATTGGGAGCGTAGACGATCGAGATCGATCGCGTTCGCCCGTTCAGCTGCGGCAGCAGCTCGATTAGTCTCCCCTGCCGGATGGAGCGCTCGACGACAAAATCATAGGTCTGGCAAATGCCGGCGCCTTGCTCGGCCATCGACACCACGCCGAGCACGTCATCGCTCACCTGAAGCCCGCCGGATGAGGGCGCCCAGTCGAGATCCTGGCCGTTGTCATGGAACATCCAGGGCGCGAACCTACCGGTGCTCGGCATGACGAAGGGCACGCAGTCGTGACGATCGAGATCGGCGATGCTCTGAGGGGTACCGCGACGGGCGACATAGTCGGGCGCGGCGACAAGGCACATCGCCCCGTCCTCGATCTTGCGGGCAACAAGGCCACTGTCCGGCAACTGACCCATGCGGATGGCGAGATCGAAGCCTTCGGCAACCAGGTCGACGTTGCGGTTGGTAATGTTGAGCTCGACCTCGACCTTGGGATGGAGCGCGCGGAACCGGCAGAGTTGCGGCGGCAGGCGGAAGTGCCCGTATGTGGTCGGCACGCTGAGGCGGATGCGGCCGGCGATCTGGCCGCTGCCGCCCTGAATCGCGCGCTCGGCGTCGTCGATGGTCGAGAAGGCGGAGCGCGCCTGGTCGAGAAAATGCTGTCCGTCGTGGGTGAGACCGATGCGCCTCGTGGTGCGGCGCAGGAGCTGGCTGCCGAGCCGCGCTTCAAGCCTCGAGATGGCGCGGCTGACGACGGAGGGTGTCGTACCAAGGGCGATGGCGCCGGCCGTCAACGAGCCGTGCTCGGCCACCGCCACGAACACTTCGACATCGGCGAGGTAATCGAAACGACGGGGCATCTTTGTCTCCGGAGAACAAATGAATTGAAGTTGAGATCATTTATCGCCTCCGGTGGGGATAATAAAGTCCTGCCAGACCAGCGAAACCAAGAGGTGATCTGATGCCGGCTTCTGACCAAGGGCTGACAAAGCCCGTACTGTTCGTATTGACGAGCCACGCCACCAAGGGAAAGACGGGTGAGCCGACCGGGTATTTTCTCGGCGAGGTCACGCACCCGCTTGCCGTGCTCGAGGCGGCGGGCATCTCGGTAGAGTTCGCCTCGGTGGCAGGCGGTGAGCCGCCGGTCGACGGTCTCGACCTCAAGGACGAGATCAATGCACGCTATTGGGCCGATCCGCGCTTTCGCGCTGCTGTCGCGGCGACAACGCGCATCGCCGATATCGTCCCGTCCCGCTATCAGGCGATCTTCTTTGCCGGCGGCCACGGAACCATGTGGGACTTTCCCGAAAGCCTCGAGGCGCAAGCCGCGATCCGCGAGATCTATGAGGCGGGAGGCGTGGTCGGAGCCGTCTGCCACGGTCCCTCGGCGCTCGTGAACGCAAAGCTCAGTGACGGCCGTTATTTGGTCGCGGGCCGGAATGTCAGTGCCTTTACCGATGATGAGGAGCGCGCCGTCGGTCTCGAAGACGTCGTGCCGTTCCTGTTGGCAAGCACGCTTTCGGCGCGCGGCGCCCGCCACCAACCCGCTCCCGACTGGACGTCCAATGTCGTGGTGGATGGACGGCTGGTGACCGGCCAAAACCCGCAATCGGCCCATGGCGTCGGCGAAGCCATGCGCGATCTGCTGCTTGCCGGCCAGACAAACTGACGCAGCTTCCGACTTAGAAAGTGACAATCATGACCAACCCGATGAAATGGCTGCGTGGCCTTGCTGCCGCGCTCGCGCTCACCTTTGCAACTGCCGACGCAAATGCCGCAAAGGTTCTTGTGGTGCTTTCCGGCTCCGACCATCTCGATCTCAAGGACGGCAAGTTATTCCCGACTGGCTTTTATCTCAATGAATTGATGCAGCCGGTGAAGCTACTGCTGGAGGCCGGCCACGAGATCACCTTCGCCACGCCTGGGGGGCAAGTGCCGACGGTCGACAGGACATCCGTGGACCCGGCCTATTTCGGCGGCAGTGCCGATCAGATGAAAGTCTATCAGGGCCTGCTCGACGAACTGGCCATCACCTCGCCGGAAAAATCGCCGGTGATCGGTCTCGCTCGCGTCGCTCAGATCGGCTATGCGACCTTCGATGCCGTCTACATCCCCGGCGGCCACGCGCCGATGCAGGATCTACTGCACGACAGGCAGCTTGGGCAGCTGCTCGCCTATTTCCACGAGAACGGCAAGATCACGGCTTTGGTTTGCCACGGCCCGATCGCGCTGCTTTCGACACTGGCGGAGGCAAAGGCATTTACGGACCAGCTCGAAGCCTCGCAACAGCCCGATCGACCCACATGGATCTATTCGGGCTACCGCATGACCGTCATCAGCAACCAGGAGGAGGAACTTGCGAAGGGCCTGCTCGATGGCGGTGCGATGAAGTTCTATCCGCAGGCGGCGCTCGAAGCGGCGGGTGGAAAATATGAGAGCAACGCGGCGCCCTGGCAGGCAAATGTGGTGGTCGACCGCGAACTGATCACCGGGCAAAATCCGGGCTCTGCCTTGCAGGTTGGTGAAATGCTTGTCGAACGGCTGAAATAACGCCGGCATCGTCATGAACGGAAAGTCGACCTCGCCATCCCCTGGGACGGCGAGGTTTTTCGGTGCCGTCGAACCATGCGTCCTCAACCCAAGCCGCTCCCCATTAAGGACCGTTTGACGCTCGCGTGCGATTGCGACAAAAAAATGCAAGGCGATGTCGGCTCGCGAAGATTTCGCTCGTCTTATTGTCAGCGTTGCGAAAACGCGTGAAACCGCGAGGAAAGAGATGATGTTTCGTACTGCCCTTATCGCAGCAGCCTTGCTCATTGCCGGGCCGGCACTTGCCGATGGCCAGCCGGTTGGCGAGCGGGTCGAAGTCAACGGCATGAAGATGTATTACGAAGTGTCCGGCGAGGGCGAGCCGCTCATCGTCCTGCACGGCGCCTATATGAATATTCCGTCCATGGGGGCGATCATTCCCAAGCTCGCCGAGACCAACAAGGTCTACGCGATCGAGTTCCAGGGGCATGGGCGCACCACCGACTTCGACCGGCCGATCACCTATCCGAACCTGGCCGACGACGTGGCGGCGTTCATGGATGCCGTCGGCGTCAAGAAGGCGGATGTGTTCGGCTACTCCATGGGCGCGGCCGCCGGGCTGCAGCTCGCCATCCGCCATCCGGACAAGGTCAACAAGCTGGCGGCGGCTTCCGTCGGCTATGATGCCGAGGGCTGGCAACCGGAATTCAAGGCATTCATCCCGCAGATGACGGTGGAGATGTTCGTCGGCATGCCGTTTGCGGACGACTACCGCAAGCTCGCCGCCAATCCGGACGGCTTCCCGGCGCTCGTCGCCAAGCTGATCGCGCTCGAGAAAGAGCCGATGGCGTGGGAAAAGGACGTGAAGGCATTGAAGACCCCGGTGCTGATCATCGCCGGCGATGCCGATGTCGCGACACTGGAACATACGGTGGCGATGTTCCGGCTGCTCGGTGGTGGCGGCATGGGCGACATGGGCAAACCGCTGCCGGCTTCGCGCCTTGCCATCCTGCCGGCGACCTCGCACACCGCCGTCATCGGCCAGCCGGAGCTGCTGGAGGCCTTGATCGTGCCGTTCTTCAAGGGCGAGACGCCGAAGGGCATGTTCCAGTAGAAATCACCAACCCGCCTCGTCTTCTCAGGCGAGGCCGGTTGGTAATGTGTTGCGTGCAGCTGTCGTCATGGGGGGGCCGTCCGAACGCTCCCGGTTAGGCTCGCCTTTGTGCGTCGCCGATGATCCAGCGCGCGGCTTTCTCCGCGATCATCATTGTCGGCGCGCTGGTGTTGCCGCTGGTAATGGTCGGCATCACGCTGGCATCGACCACCCGCAGTCCCCCAATCCCCCGAACCCGAAGCCGGCTGTCGACGACGGCTAGACCGTCGTCCTTGGCGCCCATCCTGGCGGTGCCGACGGGGTGAAAGATGGTGTTGGCGATATCGCCGGCGAGTTTCGCCAGTTCGCCATCGCTTTGGAACTCGATACCAGGCTTCCACTCGATCGGTTCGTATCGTGCCAGCGCCGGCTGGCTGACGATCGATCGGATCTGCCGGATACTGTCGGCGGCGATCTTGCGGTCTTCGTCCGTGCTCAGATAGTTCGGAGCAATGGCCGGCGCTTGGCCCCGGTCGCGCGACTGGATCCGCACATGGCCGCGGCTCGTCGGGTTGAGATTGCAGACGCTGGCGGTGAAGGCCGGGAAGCTGTGCAGCGGCTCGCCGAAGGCGTCGAGGCTGAGCGGCTGCACGTGATATTCCAGATTGGCATGGGCGCGGTCGGGGTCGGAGCGGGAAAAGGCGCCAAGTTGCGATGGCGACATGCTCATCGGTCCACTGCGCTTCAACACATATTCGAGCCCGATCCGGGCCTTGCCGGCGAGATTGCTCGCCAGCGTGTTCAGCGTCTTGGCATTCCTGACCTTGAAGACGGCGCGGATCTGCAGATGGTCCTGCAGGTTCTCGCCGACGCCGGGCAGGTCATGTTCGACGGAGAGACCCATGGCATGCGACAGCGCGGCCGGTCCGATGCCTGAGAGTTGCAGGATTTGCGGCGAGCCTATCGCCCCCGCCGACAGAATGACTTCGCTCGTCGCCCGCACGGTCACCTTGTCGCGGCCGCGATAAAGCGAGACACCGGTACAGCGCTTGGTGCCATCCGCTGTCGTTTCGATCAGCAGCTTTTCGACTTCGGCCTCCGTCCAGACGACCAGGTTGCGGCGATGGCGCACCGGCCGCAGGAAGGCCTTGGAGGTGTTCAATCGCCAGCCCGACTTCTGATTGACCTCGAAATAGCCGACGCCCTCGTTGTCGCCGCTGTTGAAATCGGCCGAGCGCGGAATGCCCGCCTGGACCGCGGCCTCGGCAAAGGATTCCAGGATATCCCATTTCAGCCGCTGTTTTTCGATCCGCCATTCGCCGCCGCGGCCATGCATGTCGGAAAACCGGCTGTTGTCGCCGGTGACGGGATCGGCACCGTCGTCGAGCCGGTAGTGATCCTCATGGGCCTTGAAATCCTGGAGCGAATTCTCCCAGGACCACTCGCGATCATTGGTCTGGGCCGCCCAGCTCTCATAGTCACGCGATTGTCCGCGCATGTAGATCATGCCGTTGATCGACGAGCAGCCGCCAAGCGTCTTGCCGCGCGGATAGCGCAGCGACCGTCCGTTCAATCCTGCTTCCGGCTCGGTCTTGTAGAGCCAGTCGGTGCGCGGGTTGCCGATGCAATAGAGATAGCCGACGGGGATATGGATCCAGGGATAGTTGTCGCGCCGGCCCGCCTCTATCAGCAGGACCCGTTTGCCGGGATCGCGGCTGAGGCGGTTGGCAAGCAGGCAGCCGGCCGAGCCGGCGCCGACGACCACATAGTCGAAAACGGTGGTATCAGCAGTTGAGGTGTCGGTCTTCATTGCAGGCACTTTCCAAACACAGCCGAAAGGGCGATGGGCTGGTCGCGGCGAGCAGGGTCGCGTATCGGCCGAAGATCATCCCACCCTTTATAATTTTTGTCAGCGATCGCGGCATTGCGATCCGCCAGAAGACAGTAAAAAGCTACCGCATGACGAAATCCAATGATAAATACGCCTGAGTATTATAAGGAATATTTATATGGCTGATCATCTGGATCTGCGATTGTTGCGGGCTTTTGTCACGGTGGCGCGGGAAGGCAACGTCACGCGGGCGTCCGAACTGCTGCATCTGACCCAGCCTGCCGTCAGCCTGCAGGTGAAGCGCCTGTCGCAGGAATTGGGCCTCACCCTGTTCCATCGCACCGCCAACGGGCTCGAATTGACGCGCGACGGCGCGCTGCTGGCGGCCAAGGGCGAGCAGGTGCTGGCGTCGGTGACCGAGTTCCGGCAGACGGCGATGCACCTGACGGCGCAGCTTCGCGGCAAGCTGCGGATCGGAACGATCATCGACCCCGAATTCACGAGGCTGGGTGCCTTTCTCCAAGCCCTGGTCGAAAGCGGGCCGGGTATTGAAACCACCCTTCGCCAGGGTATGAGCGGTGAAGTCGCGATCGGTTTGAAGCGCAACGAACTCGATGTCGGGTTCTTTCTCGGCGACCTCGATGATTTCGGCACGAGCACGGATGTCCGTAGTGCGGAGGCCGAGGCGCAGTTCTTCGTCAAGCCGCTGTCGAGGCTGACCTATCGTGTCGTCGCACCGCCGGCCTTTGCCGGTATCGTCGCAGGAAGGGACTGGAGCGAGCTTGCGGCGCTGCCCTGGATCGGAACGCCGCCGGCCTCCGTTCATCATCGGCTGCTTGCGAGAAAACTCGGCGAACTTAACCTCAAGCAGAACGTCGTCGCCCTCGTCGACCAGGAAGCGTCGATGCTGGCCATGGTTCGCACGGGGCTTGGTCTCAGCCTCTGCCGGGAGTCGATCGCGCTCAGCGAACAGCAGGCAAGCGGCCTCGTCATCGCCGACAGGGTCAAACTCGAAACCACACTCGGCTTCGTCTGTCTTCGGCCCCGACGCACCGATCCCAACGTCGCGCTCGCTTTCGAGGTCATCGACAGGATATGGCGGACGGATCATTGAGGGGCGGGCATGGCGCCCTGGTTTGCGATCCGGCCGAGTTCCCTTTTGGCTCAGCGCTGCCAGCCGCTCGCTTTGACCATTCGTGGGGGCTCAACTGCTCGGCTTCTGCAGTTCCCTGGGGCACAACGATCCATGCGCGGCTTGCAGGGGTGGAGTGAAGTCTTAGCGCTGCTATCTGCGGGGGTGATCGACTATATATCCCTCATCGAAGTGAACGAAGCGCCAAGGACTGGCAGCTAGGCTTCGAAAGCCCACGGAAAGGGGATCATCATGAACGTAGCACGCTCTTTCAACAACTGGCTCAAGTACCGGCAGACGGTCTCCGAACTGGGCCGCATGTCCACGCGCGAACTGCGTGACCTCGGCATCGACCGCGCCGACATCCCGAGCATTGCCCGCAATACCTTCGGCCGCTAATCGCGCCTGAGACCATCAAAGATTTCATGAAGCGCCCGCTCGGATCCGAGCGGGCGTTTTTTGTGTTTTGACCGATCGTTGGACGGAGTTGATCGCGTTCCATCGCGTCCTTGCCCTTGACCGCATTGTCCATATGCGACTTGCATTTCTCCATGTCATTGGCTGCCATGGCATCCTTGGCCATGCTGAGTTCCTTCGCCGATTCGATCTTCTTGGCGCCATCCGAGATCGTGTTTCATCAACGACGCCTCGTCGCAGACGACGTCGGCCTGAGAAAAAGCAGGCGTCACCAGACCGAAGACCATTTGGCAGGGAATGTCCACGTCCTGATGTAGGACTTCTGTGTCTTCTGAACCGGGTTGCCCCCCTCTCCGAGCAGATAGGCCCGGCCCGCTCCAGCAGCGCTGAAGACGTCATTGTGTCTGTTGCGGCACCAGTCGTCGCCGAACCTTGGTCTTGCTGGGGGCTGCAAGCGGAACCGAGGGCCGCTTCGTCAGCGCCTCAATCGCCGCCGTCGTCATGTCTGATGCAACGAAGTCGGCGCCCACCACTTGCTCCGCACTTGTATCTGCCTTGCGCTGGCCCGCTGCACGATCGGCAGAAGTGTCCCAAATGACGATGCCGACCCTCGCCCTGGTGTTGACCCGCTTGAGGCGGCGGACGACAAATCGGGCGTGCTTGATCGAATCCCGGTTGAGAAAGCAGACGACGATCGCGTCGACGGCTTCGGTCTGGAGCTTGCGGATATTGGCCGGTTCGATCTGGTGAAAACTCAACGCCGTTGCGGCGGCCCCTTCGGCGCGCAGCACCTGAGCGAGCATCGCGGCGGAGACATCGTCGATCTCGCCCCGGCCGCCGACGCACAGGATGGTCATGCCTTCGCCATCCGGAATGGGCTGGCTTGCCGGTTCGCCTTCCGTGTCTGCGGTCTCATTCTCATCATCCTTACTTTCCTCGATCGCAATGTCTTCGAGGTTAGAGACCAGCGACATGCCGCTTGCAGCCACGCGCAGCCGCTGCTCATCGCTCATGACACCGCGGGCGCGATCCTGTTCCGCCAAAGCCAGGGCGGGCATGGCGACCGCGCCGTAGTAGTCAACGAGGTATTCTTCTTCGAGGATCTCCTCGGCCTGATCGGTCGCTTCGTCCGGATCGCCGGCCAGAAGCCGCTGATAGAGACGCGCGTGCGGCGCGAGCACCGGATCGCTGCCGAAAAGCACCTGCAGAAATTCGAATTGCGGTACATGTTTGCCGAGAACGACGAGACAGGCCGTCAGCGGCGTCGACAGGATCAGTCCGACAGGCCCCCAGATCCACGCCCAGAAAATCGCGGAAACGATGATCGCCAGCGGCGACAGACCGGTCTTGGAACCGTAGAGCATCGGCTCGACCACATTGTTGATCACCAATTCCATCGCAACGAACAGGCCGGCCGTCCACAGCAGCATGGACCAGCCGCTGTCGACCGCCACCGACAGGAACAGCGGCAGCACCATGGCGATGACCGGCCCGACATAGGGCACGAAGCGCAGGACGATCGCCAGCAAGCCCCACAGCATCGCGTTGGGTATGCCGATAAACCAAAGGCCAATGGCGACAGGCAGGCCATAGGTGGTGTTGACGATCAACTGCATCAGCAGGTAATGGCCGACGCGCTTACCGGCATCCTGCAGGCCCTCGGTGGTTCGATGCAGATCGCCGAAACCGGCGAGCCGGATGAACCGGTCCCTCAGATCCTCCCGCTCCAAGAGCATGAAGATAACGACCACCACCACAAGGCCGGCCATCGCTACCGGGCCGACCAGCGGCGCGATGATATTGGTGAGGACCTGGATCGGATTGTCGCGAGAATAGATCTCGACCAGCAGCGGATCTTTTTTCGGGCTTTCGACGCTAGTCGGCGTCTCCGTGGTCGGGCGGTCTATTTCGCGGTTGATGCGTTCGACTACGTTGCCAATGCGATCGATGATGCCGTTTTCGGAGCCGGCTTCCTTCAGGTCCTTCACCTTCATGACGATGTTGGATTGATAGGCAGGCAGGTTCTTCGCAAGTTCCGCAACCTGCAGTGTGACGATGAGACTGAAAATGCCGATCAAGGTAAAGGTGATCAACGCGGTAGAGATCACCGCAAACGCCCGTGGCAGGCCGATCCGGCGCAGTGCCGCGACGACAGGCGCAAGTGCGAAGGTCAGGAGCAGCGCGACGGCGATCGGGAGGAAGACGTCGCGCGCGAGGTAAAGCACGGCCGCGGCGCCTACAAGCGTCAGCGACGTGGGCATGGCCGGGCGCACGCCCTGCATCGAGGGCGGCGCACCGAGATCCCGGATTTGATCGATTGCCTTGCCCATGCCTATTTCCCCAAGGATTTATCAGAAGCTATCACGAATGATCGGCCGGCAAATGCGGCGCTGTTTCCACGCCGACCGCTAGACGAACGGAAACAGCGAAGCGTCCGGGTCCGCATGCCCCAGGATGCTCGACGAAATGATCTCGGCGGCGATTTGGCTGAAGGTGATGCCGTTGCCGCCATAGCCCATGGTTGCGAAGGCGTTGCGCATACCGGGAACGCGGCCGATCATCGGCAGACCCTCAGCGGTAACACCGAAGGCGGCGGCCCAACGGTAGTCGGGCTCGCCGATCCTGATCCCGATCAGATCGGAGAGCTTTTCGCGCAGGATGTCGGACTTTCCCTTCAACTTTGCCGGATCCTCGAAGGCATCGTCGCTTTCCTCGTCCTCGCCGCCGACGAGGATGCGGCCGTCGGGCGTCGAGCGAAAATAGAGATACGGGTCGGCGCCCTCCCAGACGAGATAGTCGTCGAGCCATTCCGGCCGTGGATGACGAGGTCTGGTCGCCATCGCCCAGGTCGAGACTATGGCATGTTTCTTGTTCGCGACGGCTTTCAGAAACTCATAGCCCGTGCAGAAGACCACATGGGTCGCTAGGATGATCCGGCCGTCGGACGTCGCAACGGCATTCCGGCCCTCAACCTCCCTGATATCGGTGATCTCGATCGTCTCGACGATGGGGACGCCGTTTGCCTGTGCGTGGCGGAGGAAGCCGGCGGTCAACTGGGCCGGATTGGCCGATGCGGAGACATGCGTCTCGATCGCCGCGGTACGGTCGATACCGAACCTGGCGCGCAGTTTGTCTTGCGGCAGAAGCGTTGCGGCGAGGCTTGCAGCCTCGCGGGCACTCACTTCCGCTTGAAGTGCGCGCGAACCATAGCTTGCGCCCGAGAGATAAAGCGTGTTCTTCCGCTCGAAATGGCAATCGATCTGCAGGGCGTCGACGAGCGATGCGAGATGCTCGACCGCCTTCGCCGAGCGCTGCCAGACGCGCGCGGCGTCAGCGGTTCCGCGCAAGCGGTTCAACCGATGCAGCGGCACGTCGATTTCGTGCTGGATCATGGCGGTGCTGGCCATGCTGCTGCCGCCTATCGGCTTTCGGCGATCGACCATCAGCACTGACAGATTGTGGCCAATCAGAGCATTCGCCATCAGCGCACCGCTGATTCCGGCGCCGACGATCAGCACATCGACATCATGGGTGGTGAGCCGCCTTTGTGTCCTCACCGCATGGCGTGGGGTATCGGCCCAGAGCGGCTCGGACTTCCGAAGTGCCCGTTTTCGGGTCAGTGAATGCAAGTGCCCCTCCAGGTCTGCGCATTCGTGAATGCGCAGGAGCCGATTAAGTTCCTCTGGTTGATTGCGACCGTTGCGGTTGGCGGGTGGCTCAGGCAGTCGCCTGCTCAGGCGGTCGATGCAGCGAGGCGACGCAGGGCAAGATATTCCCAAAGCGCCACGATCAACAGCACTGCGGTCGATGCGGCCTGAACGATGTAGTTGGGGGCAATTGGCACGATGAGGATCGCGACGGCGAGAAGCACGAGCCCGGCGATGTGCGAGACCGGGAACTGGCGGGTCGCGACGGCCTTGATCCAGATGTTGCCGCCGAGGAAAAGCGCCGGGCCGCCGAGCATGGCGAGCGCATGCTTCAGCGAGCTCGATTCTTCGGCGTGAGACAAGCTGAAGTCCTCCCCGACTGCCGTCAGGATGATGCCGGCGACGACAGGCAGGTGGCCGTAGGTGAATAGATTGAGCGCCAGGGTCTCCGGCCGTGATGTCGCTTCGGCTTTGGATGCCGCCCTTTCCTGGCCGTGGTGGAAATAGATCCACCACATGAAGCCGGTGCTGAGGAATGCACTGCAGAACACGGCAAAGGTCATATCATCCGTCATGTGCTCCGTCGCATTGCGGCCGGTGGTCAAGATGGTCTCACCGAGGCAGATGATGACGAAGAGCGCGCAACGTTCCGCCATGTGCGCGCCGGATATATCCAAGGTCTCGTCGGGCGATTTGCCGAGAAAGGGCACGTAGTACCTGAGCGCCGGCGACGCGTATTCGACAAGGAGGGCGAGCGTCCATAGGAGAAGGCGCCCTTCGATCTCCATTAGCCCGCCGGACAGCCAGAAGGCGCTGGAGAGCAGCATCCAGATCGTGATGCGCAGGAAGGTCAGGAACGATCGCCTGTCGGCGTGGCGAAAGGCATAAAGCGTGAAAGCCGACCGACAGATCTGCATACCGCTGTAGATCGCCGCAAAAACCAGTCCTTGGTCGCCAAAGGCTTCGGGCAGGGCGATCGCCAGAAGTACGCCGGCAAACATCAGGCCGAACAGCAGCAGGCGGACCGGCTCCTTTTCGGTATCGAGCAGGTTCGTCACCCATGTCGTGTGGATCCAGACCCACCAGATCGCCAGGATCAGCAGGACGGCCTCGATCACGGCAGTGGCACTGAAATCGGATGCGAGCTTGTGGGCGAGCTGAATGAGCGCGAAGACGAAAACGAGGTCGAAGAACAGTTCGGGAAAACTCGCCCGTGTCTGGTCGGCATCCGCCTTCCTGATCCAATCCCCTTTATGATTGCTTGCCATTCAGGTCGCCGATGCTGTTCCGATCGAAACTCGAACGGGAACTAGGGCGCTGGCGAATTTCAACAACGGCTGCTTCCTGTTGGGACGAGCAGGAGGCGTCACGCGGCTCGCGTCAGCGAGTGCCTCCTGCTGATAGGCGGTTGCTACCATTGCGCATTGCCGGCACCAATTGCAAACAACGGACTGAACCTTCCTGTGCGAGAGGCGTTTGGCTTGGCGCTGTCATCAATCCCGGCGGGCCTTGTCGTGCCCGATCGAGAGCGTGCGCAGCGCCGGTAACCTGTTAAGGTGATTGAACAATTTTCAATTTGTTCTGATGTGAGGCAGGAACCATCGCCAAGTACTCGCGTTGTCCCAGCATCGTTCAATGACGCATCGAGGAGACAACAATGAAACGAGTAATTGTCGCGACAGCTTTTCTGGCCGCAAGCGCGCTTAGTGCTTACGCCCAGACGCCGACCCCTTCGCCGGAGGCTGAAACGCCAGCAGTCGCCACGCCCGACACTACCAATCCGACAGCGCCTGTCGAAGGTGCCAACAGCTTCACCGAAGAGCAGGCACGCGCCCGGCTGCAGGAAGGCGGTTACACCGCCGTCAGCGAATTGAAACTGGATGACAAGGGTATCTGGCAGGCGTCTGCCACCAAGGACGGAAAGCCCGTGACCGTCGCACTCGACTACCAGGGCAACATCGTCGCCAACTGATTGTTGGCCGAGAAATCTCAGTAAATCCATTCAAGGAAAAATCGACATGAAAACTGTTTCAGGACTTTTCGACACCTATGATCAGGCTTCTGAAGCCGTGCGCGCGCTGAAAGCCGCTGGTATCCCCGATGGTGATGTCAGCATGGTCGCGAGCAATGCAGAAGGCCGATATAAAGTCGATGACACGGAGGGCGCTGCCGAAGGTGCTGGCACCGGTGCAGGCATCGGCGCCGCGGTCGGCGGCGCGGGCGGTCTTCTGACCGGCCTCGGGCTGATGGCAATCCCAGGCGTCGGTCCGGTGGTTGCGGCCGGCTGGCTTGCCGCGACCGCTGCTGGAGCTGCCGCCGGTGCAGTTGCCGGTGGTGCTGTGGGCGGCATTGTTGGCGCGCTCACGGATTCCGGCGTGCCGGAAGAGGATGCCCATGTTTATGCCGAGGGTGTCCGCCGCGGCGGCACATTGGTGACGGCACGCGTCGCCGACCACGACGTTGCTCAGGCAGAGGCGATCCTTCAGCGCTCCAACTGGGTCGATGTGGAAGACCGCCGTTCGGCTTACCGCGAAGAAGGCTGGAGCAGGTTCGACGAGACCCTCGATCCCTATAGCCCGACGCAGGTCGAAGAGCAGCGGGCGCGCTACGCCAACCGCTAGACCGTGCGAGCAATCGCGAAGCAGGCGGCCGGCCGAGTGGTCGGCCCCTGATTTTGTTTCGCCCAACCGCCAATCAGGCCGTTGTCGAAACGATTGGCGTCGGCGCGTCGAACCGTCAAGGAGATACGACAGTGGCAACTCCCGAGGAACTCAAGAAGAAACTCTGGAAGACATTGAAATCGGACATGACGGTCATGCTTGGCTTGTCCGAAAAAGAGCATGGGCACACGCGCCCGATGACGGCGCAGATCGAGGGCGAGCAGGGTCCGATCTGGTTCTTCACCGTCAGGAGTGCCGTCGTGGCCCAGAATGTCGCCGCGAACACACCCGCCATGTTTGCTTTTGCATCCAAGGATCATGAACTGTTCGCGACCGTTCACGGGTGCCTTCGCCTCGACAATGACCGCACTGTTATCGACCGGCTGTGGAACCAGTACATCGCCGCCTGGTACGAGGGTGGAAAGGACGACCCCGAACTGGCCCTGCTGCGTTTCGAGCCGAGCGAAGCGGAAATCTGGCTCAATGAGACCAGCCTGTTTGCCGGTATCAAGCTGCTCCTGGGCAGCGATCCAAAGGAAGAGTACAGGGAGAAAACCGCGAAAGTGGAGCTCTCCTAGACTGCCTGTCCAAAACAAAACACCTGCAACGGGCAGATACCCACTGCAGGTGTTTTCATGATAGCCGAGCGCATTCCGCCGCGAAGGTTACTTGGCCTCGGTCAGCGTTTCGGTGCCGCTGCCATCCTTGCCGGTGATCGTCCAGGTGCCATCAAGCGAGCCATCGCCGTTGACCTTGTAGACGATGAGGCCAAGGGCATCGCCGAGCACATAGGCTGCGGCGAAGGCATTGCCGTTGAGCATGCAGACGCCGGTCGATTTTACGCCGGCCGTGTCCCATTCGATGACGCAGGTGGTTTCGCTTGCAAGCGTGATTTCGGCCGTGCCGGAATAGCTGGAACCATCCAGGTTCGTGCCTTCGACGATGTATTTTCCGGCGTTGACGGTCTGGGCGTTTCCGGCCGCGGCCGCGGCGAGAAACAGCGCTGCGGTGAGCAACAATCTCTTCATAAGTCCCCCAAGGAAGCCGCGCGCCCCTCGCGCGGTCCGCAATTGATACGCACAAACCATGACGTTTGAAACGGCGCGCCAGGTCCGCTCGCAATCATTTTTGGTGGGGTCGTGCGTCCTTATGGCGTGTGCCTGAAAACAGGCTGCGGCGGGCGGGGATGCTATGCGCCACTTGCCGATGACAGCCTTGCCTGCTCGTCCCAGGCGGAGAGCAACGACATGATCTCGAGTGAATCGGCGAGCCGTGGTGCCGGGCGTGGCGCTTCCTTCAGTCCTGCCTTCAGGCAGTTCTCCACCAGTCGCACCTGATGGCCGAAGGCGTCATGGTCGGAAAGCACGACGATTTCTTCCGGAGCGCGGCCATATTCGCAAAGCTCCAGGCGATTTTCGCCAGCCACCGGCAGCCAGGGATTGGTGAGGAACCGCAAGGCGCCGCGCTCTCCATGGATGGAAAAGGCGAAGGACATGCCGAAGCTGTCGGTGGACTGAAGCGTGGCGAGAACGCCATTGTCGAAACGAACCAACAGGCTTGCGTCGCAGATATTGCCGTCATGCGACGAGAGATTTCCGAAGGCGCTGGTCGACCGACTGGAAAAGGCATGCTGCCCGCAGGCCGTCTGGATCACGTAATGTAAAAGCGAGGCCGGGTAGCAGCCGAGATTGAAAATCGTCCCCTTGCCCATCGGGTTCACGAACTTCCGGATATCGGCGGCGTAGAGACCGGAAACCGAGCGGATCACACCGAGCCGGCCGGACTGCAGGATTTCGCCGGCCTTGGCCATCAACGGATGGCAGAGATACATCAAGCCTTCGAGAAAGAAGATACCGCGGTCACGCACGGCCTGCGCCAGCGCCTCTGCCTCGGCCATCGTCGTGGTCAGCGACTTCTCCGACAGAACCGCCTTGCCCCTTTCCGCGGCGCGGATCACCGCCTCATGATGCATGTTGTTGGGCAGGCCGATATAGACGACATCGATATCAGGGTCATCGAGCAGCGTGTCGTAGCCGGAATAGTGCTTTGCGATGCCGTGTCGCCCGGCAAAATCCGAGAGCCGCTGCGGATCGCGCCCGGCCACCGCTCCGATGCGGGACCCGTCGCTCGCAGAGATGGCCCCGGCCATCGTGTCGGAGATGAAGCTCGTTCCAAGAATTCCCCAGCGCAGCATCTGTCAGTTCCCTCAGCGGTGCAGTTCGAGATAGGCGGATGCCACCATGGCGTCGATGTCTACGGGCACCGGCACGACGCACATCGAAGCGTCGAGCGTGTGGCCCGCCACCCGCTCCAGACAGCGGGCCTGGAGAGCAAAGCCGAGATCCATGGATTCGACCGAATTGCCAAGTGCCCTTGGTCCGGCAAGATTGGCCATGTGGCCTGCGCCGAGAATATGGATGCGCCGCCCATCGGCAAGGACGAGCGTCTCGATGCCCTCGTCGGCGTAGGTTTCCACCGCCACCACCGCGTCATCGGCGCGCATGCCGGCAACGTCGATCTCGTGCGGGAAGTGCCCGCCGTTGAGGAGGATCACGCCGTCCTTGAGGGCCGCGAGATCCGAAGCCGTCAGGATGCTCGCAGAGCCTGTGACCGTGACGATGACGTCGGCCGAGCGTATGGCGTCATCGCGTCTCGGCGTCGAGAAACCGTCGAGATGGGCCTCGAGTGTTGCAACCGGGTCGACATCTACGACGCTGACCGCGCTGTAGGCACTGCGAAAGCAGGCGGCCGTGCCTTGGCCGCAGGCGCCATAGCCGAAAACCGTCACGCGCTTGCCATTGGTCGAGCGGTTGGTGAAGCGCATGTAGCTTTCGAACAGGCTCTGGCCGACCGCATGGCGGTTCTCGGCAAACTGCTTGATGGGGCTGTCGTTGATCACCAGCACCGGCAGGCCGATGGCACCGCGCATCGGCTCCAACCGGGTCCGACCGGAGGTTGTCTCCTCCGTGCCGCCGAGCAGCTTGCGATAGGGCCGCTCGGCCACGCGGGCGAAAAGGTCGCCCCCGTTGTCGAGCAGCAGGTCGGGTTGATGACCCATAAGGGCGTCGATGAAGCCGGAATGGGCAGTCGCATCGGTCGTCTGCCCACCGATGACGGTGATGCCCTGACGTTTCAGATAATCGACCGTCGCCGGCTGGGTGCTGTTCAGGTTGCCGGTCGCCACGAGCTGCGCGCCGCCGGCCCTGAGCGTCATCAGCAGCGCTATGGTCTTTGGCTCCAGATGGATTGCCGTTCCGATCGTCAGGCCCTTGAACGGGAGGGTTGTTTCAAACTCGGCAGCAATGGCGCGCAGAAGCGCGCAGCTTTGCCCGACCCACTCGATACGGGACGGATGGCTGGAGGTGGTCATGGTGAGGGTCCTGGCTGTCTGTCGATGGTGCCGGCAAAGATAGTCCGGGCAGCCTGTCCTATGGCAGAGACATTAAACTGCGGCGGAGGGCAGTTTTCCTTCCTGGCGCCGCCCCTCTGCGAGCAGCCAATTCCGCAGGGCAGCAATCGGCTTGCGGTCCCTGTCGGCAATGCGGCAGCAGAACCGATAGCCGGTCGGCCGGCTGACAAAACCAAACGGCGCTTCGAGCGCGCCGGAGGCAAGGTCCGTTTCGATCGATGCCGCCGGCGCGATGGTGACGCCAAGCCCGCTGCGGGCGGCACTGAGGGCCAGCGTCAGATCGTCCACCTCGATCCGTTTGCGGAAGCGGACCGGAGCATTGCCGCTTTCGCGAAACCAGTCGTCCCAGAGATAGGGCACCGTGCGGGCGACCAGTGCGGTCATGTCCGCGAGATCGGGCGGCGTAAGGCCGGGGGACGGTTGCCCGACGGTGAGCACCGGGCCAAACCGGTCGTCCATGAAGGCGGTCGCGGCTATATCGGGCAGCGGTCGGTATTCACCGCCAACGATCAGGGCATCGATTTCAGGCATGTCAGTCAGCGACTGGTTGACGGCAACCGGGATGATATCGACCTCAAGGCCCGAGACGGCGCTTTGCAGCGTTGCCAGGCGCGGCATAAGCCATGCCGAGGCCATCGGCATCGGCACGCCGAGCCGCAGCCGGACGGTGCTGCCGCTCGACGAGATCTCTTCCGCCGCACGCGAGACGATGGCGAAGGCGACACCGACGGCATCGGCGAGCCGCCCTCCGGCCGGATTGAGGGTCACGCGGCCACCGTCGCGATCGAGCAGGGCAAAGCCGAAATGCTCCTCGAGGCTTGCAAGCTGCTGGCGCACGGCACCGGGCACGACGCCGAGCTCGATTGCGGCTGCGCGCAGGCTGCCGCACCGGGCCAGCGCATCGAAGGCGCGCAGGGCGTTCAGCGGCGGCAACGGACGCTGGGATTTCAGGTTCAGGTCGTCTGTCTGCATCATACGCCTCGGCCAACGGCCCTTCTCGACCTCGTGCATAGCCTATCCGGAGACCGGCTGTCGAACATTGCGTTTGGGATGAACGAGCCGTCTGCTCAGCGGGTGCGCAGACAAGAGCGCCTATCCGCTCGGCAGCGAGAAGGCGTGCGTGCTTGTCCTATGTTGTTGTCACACTGATATGCCTATTTTCCGGGCATGGCTTGCGTTCCAGCTCGCATAGGGATGCGCTCCATGCTCGCTTAGGGGCGCTGGTGGATGTAGCTTAAAAAATTGAATATTTCGAAGGTTTTTTGCGACAGCATCACTTTGAGCCAAGTCTGTACCGCCTGCTCTTTCGTCTATGGGCCGAGGAGACAAGGGAAGAAGATAATGCATGGATGTCATCGTCATGAGCGTATCGCCTAGTCGTGCCGCCGCGGATGCACCTGTGAAGAACGAGGTGCGGTTTTCCCGCGATCAGCTCACTCTCATTCTTGCCGCCTTGCCCGACCCGGCGTTCATCCTGACGCGCAGCGGCCGTTATGCGGCCCTGTTCGGTGGGGCGGATCACCGCTACTATCACGATGGCAGCAGTCTTGTCGGTCAGAGCGTTTTTGACGTCCTTGCCCATGACAAGGCGCTGTGGTTTGCGCTGGAAATCGAAAAGGCGCTCGGCTCCCGGGCATTGCACATCGTCGAATACAGCCTCGCCGGAAGCGACGTTAAGGGCCTTGAAGATGCTGGGCCCGATCATCCGATCTGGTTTGAAGGCCGGGTCCAGGCGCTCGATTTTCCTGTCGACGGCGAGGACGCCGTGGTCTGGGTTGCCAGCAATATCACCGAGAAGAACGCCATTGAGCATCAGTTGCGCCAACAAAGCGAAACCGATCCGCTGACCGGCCTCTTCAATCGCCGAAAACTGCTCGACGTGCTTGCGATCGAGTTCGATCTGGCCACGCGCACCCGCCGTCCGACATGCCTGCTGATGTTCGACGTCGACAATTTCAAGGCAGTCAATGACGAACTGGGGCATTCCGTCGGCGACGAGCTGCTGGCGACGATTGCCACCGGCTGCCGGCGGGCACTGCGGTCTGACGACGTGCTGGCACGTCTCGGCGGCGACGAGTTCGTGGTGTTGATGCCGGCGACGACGCTCGACGAGGGCGAGCCGATCGCGGACAAGCTGCGCCAGCAAATCTCGCTTGAACTGCAGAACAGGCTGGAGCTTTTCTCTACGATCAGCGGCGGTCTCACCGAAATGTCCCGAAGGGATGCGACGATCGGCGATATTTTGCGACGGGCTGACGAGGGCCTTTATCAGTCCAAGCGCAACGGTCGAAATCAGATCACGGTCGTTTGACGCCATTGCGATCGGTGTCGCGCGATGTCGGTAAACTCGCCGGGAAAATGTGTCGTCGGTATCGCCCGTGTCCGTTCCCGCTCTTTTTACGCGCGCAACCTGTCTAGAGGGACTAAGGTTCCACCGTATGACGGATGTATGGCCGCCTTGATGCCCGTCTTGGTGCGTTGACCCGTGTCGTGCCTGCGTCGATCCTGTTGTTCTGAGTAAGAGTTGGGGGCAGCGATGTGTGAGGCGTGGCAGCGTTCGTTGATCGAAGAAGACGAGCTCGTCAAAAAGGCGGCGACAACCATACCAAGGCTGTTGGATCATCCCGGCATTACGCTCGACCAGCTATCCCGGTTGCACCTGAATATTGACGAGTGCGTCGAGCGAATGGATGTGCTGATCGAGACGCTTGAGGCGAACGGCATCGACCGATCCTGGATCCAGATGGCGACAACGATCAGAAACAGCTGGGAGATGCTTGCGGAAGACGCGGCAAAGAAGGGGCTCGTCGTCAGTGGCGATACCATGCGAAAGACAATGGGGGGCTAGCCGCCAATCCGTAGACGGCAATATGGCGGGGCCTGCAGCAAGCCCGTTGCCAAACACCCCGGCACTGGCCCACGCTTCGCGGCGATGATCCTTGAGGTCTTCGCACTGATTGTCGATTGATGCGTCGTGCGAAGCCGCAGCGTCCTGTTCGAACTGGCCGGACGCCAGCGAACAACCATCGGATTTCACGCGCTGCGGCCAATAATGACCTCCCGCCGAGATCAATCGTCACATGTCGTGCTCTGCACGTGACCGGCGCGCGTCTGGCTGGATGCGCGTTTCGCTTCACGTGGCGGCGCTGCGGCCATCAAAGACCAAGCTGCTGGGGCGGCTAAATTTTCATGCTACAGGATTGCCACAAACGCCAATGGCGCAAGGCTTTGACGATGCCCTTGGTTTTTGCGATAGCCATCTCGCGTCTCTAAAACCGGCCGTCTGCAGGCCGTCCGTGGCGCCTGCCGCGCCCAACCGTAGTGGCGTGCACGATGGCGGCGATTGAGACACACCCTCGTTCTTCTCTGGGAAAGTTCGCCGCTGACCGAATTTTAAACTTGACTATTATAGACATGTTTCCAATTTTACGCCCGTTCGCGCAAAGCAGTCGCCGCGGACGAACCCGCTCCCGGCCAGGATCCTATGACGACCGAGACCCAATCCGAAACGCGCGTCGATATCTTTATTGCCCATCGTCCGGCGCTCATCGCCTATGCGATCCGCCTGCTAGGCTCGCGCGATGCTGCCGAAGATATCGTCCAGGATGCGTTTGTCCGGTTTCTGCCTTCCAGCACCCGGACGGTTTCAAAAGGCCAGCTCCTCGCCTATCTCTACCGCACGGTCAGGAACCTCTCGCTCGATGTGCTGAGGCGCCGGAAGGTGGCCGCGATCGGCCACCAGGACGATGTGCCGTTCTGGTCGGTTCCTGCCGACGTGCCGACGCCGGAACAATCGACCTTGCTGTGCGACGACGTTCGCCGGATTTCGCAGATCCTCTCGGAATTGCCTGTCGAGGCGCGGGTCGCCGTCGAGATGCACCGCTTCGGCGGCTACACGCTTGAAGAAGTGGCATCGCATCTGGGCATATCGACAGCCAGCGCCCATCGTTACGTCACGGCAGCGATGATGAAGATTGCCACGGCACTTCTGGTCAACGCGACTTAAAGTGGTCGCTCCCTGAGAAAAAAAAGCGCGTCATTCGTCTTTGTCAAAAGAGGGAATGTTCGGGTAGAAGTGCCTCGGAAGAGGCCCAGACCGGCGTAGGATATATTGACCCAGGATCAGGAAATCGCAGCCGCTACACTGGAAGAAGCCATGGACTGGTTTCTGCGGCTGAAGAGTGAGCCGAATTGTCCCGAGCTCACCGCCGACTTCCAGCGGTGGTTGCATCGCTCTGATGATCATCAGCGGGCCTGGCAATATGCGTTGAGGACCTGGCAGTTGATGGGAGAAGCGGCTCCGGCCCATGAACATCTGTGGGCAGGCGCGGCGCGCGGCAACGTCATTTCGATCACCAGGCGTCGTTGGCGCCGCCCGGTCATGAGCGCAGTCGCTGCCATTGCCGCGACCCTATTCCTCGTCCTTGCCGGCCCGTCGCTGCTGATCCGACTTCAGGCGGATCACATCACCGCCACCGGCCAGAATGCCAGAGTGACGCTGGAGGATGGAACGCTCATCGAGCTTGGCGGCGACAGTGCCATCAAGACGGAGATGACCGCCGCCGGGCGCCACGTCACGTTGCTTTCCGGTGAGGCGTTTTTCGATGTCGCGCATAATCCGGCGCGGCCCTTTACGGTGGAGGCCGGAGGCGTCACGGTTCTGGTCGTCGGTACCGCCTTCGACGTTCGGCTTGCGGGAGGGGAAACGACCGTCGAGCTGGAAAGAGGCGTCGTTCAGGTCTCGGTCGAGGACGCCAGGGAAACGTCGGACTTCAGGCTGCTTCCGGGCGAGATGGCTGTCGTGAATGCGAGCGACGGCGCGGTTACCCGCAACACCATCCAGCCCGATCAGGTCGCCGCCTGGCGCAGCGGCCGGATCTTCGTCAAGGATGCGTCCATCAGTGCGGTCGCCGAGCAGCTTCAACGTTACCACTCGGCGTGGATAGCGGTGCCGGACCGAAAGCTCGCGGGTCTTAAGGTCACCGGTCTGTATGATCTTCATGATCCGGACGGTGCGCTGAAGGCGCTGGTCGAACCCTATGGCGGCCGCGTCCGCACCTTTTCGACCTATGGTCGCGTCCTGACGCAATACTGAAAATCCTGACAATAAAATTCAATTTTTCTGAGAAAAGAAACTGAGGTCCTCGTCTTTGTTGAAAAGCGCTCGGCAACGGAGCGCAATTCAAGGAGATGAGACTACGATGTGCATATCGCAAGGCCGCAAGGGATCCCGTCGTTTGAATTGGGGCGACGACGGCGGGCGTCCGATGGGACGGCTGATGGCAACGACGGCAATGGCGATTTGCCTGGCCTCGTCGCTGAACTGGCCGAGCCCTGCATTTGCGCAGGATGCACTGGCACAAGTGAGTGCCGCTCGCAACTTCAACGTGCCGGCACAACCGCTTGCCGACGCGCTCAACGTCTTTGGCCGGCAATCGGGCCTGCAGGTGACGCTTGCCGCTTCGGTGTCCCGTGGCGTCCTGTCCAAGGCGGTCGTCGGTTCCTACGCGCCGGAGGAGGCGCTTGCACGGCTGCTTTCCGGCACGGGCATCGAGTATCGCATCTCCGGCGGGCGAACGGCCGTGATCGGGACAGGGGCGGCCGGTGGCGGCGCGGCAGTGGCGCCGGCCGACGGCTCTACGGCGCTTGATCCGATTTCGGTATTCGGGGACGCCACCGGCGTCGGTGAAATCGTCATCAGCCAGAAGGAGCTCGAACTTCTCAACCCGGCGAATATCGCCGACGTCTTCCGCGGCGAGCCAGGGATCGAGGTTGGTAGCTCGCTGCCGATGTCGCAGAAGGTCTATGTTCACGGCATCGAGGAAAACAATCTCGCCGTTACCATGGATGGCGGCCGCCAGAACAACAAGGTCTTCCATCACAACGCAACCAACCTCATCGATCCGAGCCTGCTGAAGGCCGTGCGCGTCGATGCCGGCATCGCGCCTGCGGATGTAGGACCAGGCGCGCTCGGCGGCGCCATTGCCTATGAAACGAAGGATGCCCGCGACCTGCTCGACGGCGACGGCTATGGCGGCTTCGTCAGCTCCAACTACAACTTCAACAGCAAAACCTTCCAGACCGGAATCTCCGCCTACGGCATGCAGGAAGGGCTCGAATTTCTCGGCTACTTCAATTTTGCCAAGGGGGACGAGTTCAAATCCGGCAACGGCAGCATCGTCGAGGGAACGCGCACCGATCTCCTGAGCGGGCTCGGCAAGGTGGCATACGAGTTCGAGAGTGGTGATCGTTTCGAGATCAGCCATGAACGCGTCTACGACGACGCCCCGCGCCCGTTCCGCGCCAATACCGGCTTCATCTCGGGCCGCCCGCCGTGGGAACCGCGCGTGCGCGACTATACGCTCGACCGGCAGAACACGGTCTTCTCCTATACCGACAGCACGCCTGAGGATTGGTGGGATCCAACCGTGGTGTTGGCCTACAGCTCGACGCGGCTAGAGATCCCGATCTTTCCTCGCCCGGTGCCGCCAAGCACGATATCGGTCCCCTATCCCGGCGCCGGCGAAACCGGCAGCTTCAACGGCAAGTTCGAAAACAAGTTCAGCTTCGATCTCGGCAGCATCACCGCCGGCGTCGATTTCTACAACGACAAGGCTGAACTCGAAGATCGCTTCGATGCCTCGACCGAGCGCGCGCGAAATGTCGGCATCTATGCGCAGGCGCGGCTCGAACCCTGGGAACGCACCCGGCTTTCCTTCGGTGCGCGCGGCGACCAGCAATGGTTCACCGGCACCACAAATGAGAAGTGGGACAATGCCGGTTTCAGCGGCAACGTCTCCGGCGAATATGATCTGATCGAGGACCTGCTGACGGCCAAAGCCGGCTACTCCCACGTCTGGGCCGGCGTCCCGCTTGCCGAAAACTTCATCATGAACCCGAACTGGAACTATGGAACCGGCCCGGAGCCAATAACGGCCGACAATTATGCCTTCGGCCTTGTCGCCAAGCATGACGGTTTCACCGTGGAAGGCAGCCTCTTCCACACAGATATCGACGACGCACGCACAGCCAAATACGCGGTCGCAAGGGCCATCGAGAATCATGATGTGCGCTCGAAGGGCTTCGAGCTCGGTGCCGGATACGACTGGGGCGACGGTTACTTCAAGGTCAAATACGCCAATATCGATGTCTCGATCGACGGCAAGCCGGCCGACTCCGACACCGGTATCTATCTGGCGGCCCCGGCCGGTCAGTTCATCACGCTCCTGGCCGCGCACAGCTTCATCGATTGGGGTGTCACCATCGGCGGCGATGTCGAGATCGCACTCGACAATGACGATGTTGCCGCCGGCACCCCGCCTCTTGAGGGCTACAAGGTGTTCAACACCTTCGTCGAGTATCAGCCGCCGAGCCACAGCAATCTGACCCTGCGCGCCGAGATCAACAACATCTTCGACGAGACCTACTCAGAGCGCGCCACCTACGGTCAGGAATTCGGCACCGTCACGCCACTCTATGAACCCGGCCGCTCCTTCATCCTGAGTGCCAAGGCGACATTCTGAGACGACATCGAAGGAAGAGGCATCATCGATGCCTCTTCCACCTTGCCGGCGAGTTGCCCACCGCATGTTTCCTCAAATCGTATTCGATTTAAGGATAAAAACATGCAGCCATTCAAAGTGCTACAGCGACCTTTGCGCGTCTAATAAGACGCGCTGCGCTGTAGCCAGATGCCTATAGTTTTCGTGCTGAAATCTTGCTGTTACATTACAATTTACTGAAATCGATGCTCATTTCCGCCCAGGCATGCTCGAACTTCGATCTCGCGATCAGCCAGGGAGGCATCGCTCTGGAAGCCGTCAGCCGCGCCAACAACCGACCCTCGGCATTCTCTACCGCGACGATGACGCCATGATAGTCATCCTCCTCAGCAATTTCGTCCGCCACCAGGCGGCCGTGTTCGACGGCCTGGCTATCGTTGGCAAGCAGGGTGCCGACTTTGTCGCGGCTGGTAACGCCTGCCAGGTGGATGTGAAAAAGATAGCGTTGCATGATCTTGCTCAAACCATACGGCGATTGACGACAAACACTCGCGCCGCTGCGGGTATGGTTGTAGTAACACGCCTCTTATCTGTTTGCGCGTGACCGACGCGTGACACGCCTTTGCGTGCAATTCGATCTCTGGCCGACGGGCAATCGCAGAGTGGTGATCGCCAGGGGAAAGCGGGCTACTGTCGAATGCGGAAACGCCCTGCGAACGGTTTGGTACGGCACATCGTCGAGGACGAAACTTCGATTTTTCTCAGGTAGAAACCTGGTTGAGGAACACCAACTGCAGAGGGCGGGCAAGCAGGTCATCCGCCGTCGCTGCGAATGCCAGGAAGTGCGGCGTCTGAAAGTGCGCGTCGAGGGCGGCCCCGTCTGTGAACGCTTCTCGCATGTAGAACGTGCCCGGCTCTTCCTGCATTTCGAACAGGACGTAGTCGAGGCAGCCGGGCTCGTTGCGGGTCGGCTCGATCAGGGCGAGCAGCCCGTCACGCAATGCGTCGCGTTTGCCGGGTTCTGCGGTCAGTATTGCCAAGGAAATCACCTTCTCGGCGGAATGTGTCATCATTGCAATCCTTGTGGATAGGGACGCCTGGCGGCGCGAGAGGCTCGGTTGGCGGGATGGCGTCGGGTCTGGAGCAGGCGGCAAGTACGGTCATCGAGGCAGCCTCCTCCCCATGACCTCTTTTGATCTTTTTGCGCACACACGCCGGCCGTGGCCGCCCCGATGGGGCGGCTTCGCAGCAGGCATCATGCTTTTGCGAAAGAGGAAGGCGGCGCTTCGCCCGCTCGTCTAAAAACCGGAGAGCACAATCTTGCCCTTGGCCCTACCGGACTCGATTACCGCGTGCGCGCGCTTCAGGTTGGCCGCATTGATCGTCCCGAAATGCTCGTTGAGCGTGGACTTGATCTTGCCTGCGTCGACCAGATCCGACACTCTGTTCAAGAGGACATTCTGTTTCTCGATATCGGCGGTCGCAAACAGCGAGCGTGTGAACATCAGCTCCCAATGCAGCGAGATGCTTTTGCGCTTGAGTGGAAGCGCGTCGAGTTGCTTGGGGTCGTCGATCAGGCCGAAACGTCCCTGGGGCGCGATCAGTTCGACGATCTGATCAAGGTGATCGCCGGTATTGGTCGTCGAGAACACGAAGCCCGGCTGGCCAAGCCCGAGGGCTTCGATTTGTGCAGCAAGCGGCTGCCGGTGATCGACAACGTGATGGGCGCCGAGCGATTTTACCCATTCTACCGTTTCGGGGCGAGACGCAGTGGCGATGACAGTGAGGTCCGTCAGCGCTCGTGCGATCTGTATCGCGATCGAGCCGACGCCACCGGCGCCGCCGATGATGACGATCGCATTTGCAGCGCCTGCGACCGGGCGGGTGACGTCAAGACGATCGAACAGCATTTCCCATGCGGTGATCGAAGTCAGCGGCA
Source organism: Ensifer sp. ENS11 (assembly GCF_014851895.1). Lineage (NCBI taxonomy): Bacteria > Pseudomonadati > Pseudomonadota > Alphaproteobacteria > Hyphomicrobiales > Rhizobiaceae > Ensifer > Ensifer sp. ENS11. Next base: position 208,724 of record NZ_JACVAN010000003.1, read on the forward strand.
GGGCGGCGGCGGCAGAAAAATCCACCGACCTCGGCTTTCTGCCGACGATACGCTCGTCGACCAGATGAAATTCGGCGTTGGTGCCGGAGCGGTTGATGGCGCCTGCATAGAAGACTTCGTCGCCCGGCTTGAAGAAGGACGCATACGGCCCGACGGCGCTGACCACACCCGCGGCATCCCAGCCGAGCACCTTCCACTGTCCGGGTTCGGGCTTCACTCCGCGGCGGATCTTCGTGTCGACCGGATTGACCGAGATCGCCTTGACTTCGACGAGGATGTCCCGGCCCTCGGGTTCCGGGCGCTGCAGGTCGATATCGACCAGCGACGTTTCGGCTTCGATCGGTTGGGGGATTTGGTAGGCTACGGCTCGCATTGAATGCTCCATCGGTTGAACGTGGCCAAGATGCGCACTATGCTGCAAGATCGCAAGAACGCACGTAAAAAGCCCATAGTGTCGAAAAGGATACCATTGGATGGGACGCACACGCCACGATCGTTTCGACTGCAGTCCGGGATGTGCCGTCGAAGCGACGCTCAGCCTGATCGACGGCAAGTGGAAGGGGGTCGTTCTCTACCACCTGATGTCGGGCACCATGCGCTTCAACGAAATCCGCCGGAAGCTGCCGAACGTTACCCAGCGCATGCTGACGAACCAGTTGCGCGAGCTGGAGGCCGACGGCCTGATCACGCGCAAGGTGTTCGCCCAGGTTCCGCCCAGGGTCGACTATGATCTCTCGGAACGTGGCCGCACGCTGGAGCCCGTCATCCTTGCGCTCAAGACCTGGGGGGACGCCAACATGCCGTCGACCGGGAGTGTTGCGGCCTGATTGCCGCAACGGGAGGGCCATACTCACAGGTTTCCACGGTGTCCCACGCCACGACCCTATGCAGTGACAAGCACCCACATCATGCCGGCGAGCGCCGAGGCCAGCAATGTCGCGATCACCGAGGTGTTGAAGCGGAAGATCGCCAGCGCCGCCGCAAGCGTCAGCAACAGTGACGGCAGCACTAGCGAGCTCAGGACAGGCACATCGAGCGCAAGGCTGCCGACGCTCCACGGGACGACCTGCGAAAACAACGTGTGAAGGCCGAACCAGACCGCAAGGTTGAGGATGACGCCGACGACCGCAGCAGTGATGGCCGACATGGCGCCGGTCAGCGCGACATTGCCCCTCAGCTTCTCGATGAAGGGCGCCCCGAGGAAAATCCAGAGGAAGCAGGGCACGAAGGTCACCCACGTCGTCAGCAGCGCGCCCAGCGTCGCTGCCGTCATCGGAGAAAGCGTGCCGGGGTCGCGATAGGCGCCCATGAAGCCGACGAACTGGACGACCATGATCAGGGGGCCAGGCGTTGTTTCCGCCATGCCGAGACCATCGAGCATCTCGCCTGGTTTGAGCCAGCCGTAATATTGCACGGCCTCCTGCGCGACATAGGCGAGCACAGCATAGGCACCCCCGAAGGTGACGACCGCCATCTTGCTGAAGAACCATCCGATTTCGGTGAAGACACTGTCCGGCCCGACGAGCGCAAACAGCAGCGCCAGTGGCGCGAGCCATAGGGCGAGAAACACCGCGGACACCTTCATCGACCAGGCGAGGTTGGGGCGGGCGTGGATCGGTGTTTGTTCACCCAGGGCCGAATCCTCGTCCTTGAGGATCGGCCCGGTTGTTTTGCCGTGGCCTCCGCCGATGCGAAAGAGCGGCGAGCCCAGGCGTCCGCCGATGTAGCCGGCAATGCCGGCCGTCAGGATGATCAGCGGGAATGGGACGCGGAAGAAGAAGATCGCGACAAAGGCTATCGCCGCGATACCGATCATCAGCCTGTTTTTCAGCGCCCGGCTGCCGATGCGGAAAACCGCCTGGACGACGACGGCAAGCACGGCCGCCTTCAACCCGAAGAACAGTCCTTCGATCACGCTGACATTGCCAAAGGCGGCATAGACGTAGCTCAAGGCCAGGATGGCAAGGAAGCCCGGAAGCACGAACAATATGCCGGCGATGAGGCCCCCGACGGTGCGATGCATCAGCCAGCCGATGTAGATTGCCAGCTGCTGCGCCTCCGGACCGGGCAACAACATGCAGTAATTGAGCGCATGCAGGAAACGGTGCTCGCCGATCCAGCGTTTCTCGTCGACGAGGATGCGATGCATCACCGCGATCTGGCCCGCCGGGCCGCCGAAGCTCAGGGCCGCGATCCGAACCCAGACCCAGAACGCTTCCGCAAGCGAGATGCCGTGGCCATGGGGCGCCGACGCCTTGCTGGCGTCGGCGGTGTGAACGACATCGGTCATTTCATGCACCCTTTTTCGGCGTGGGCCAGTTGTGCGTTTCACCGGTCGCATCGCGGCACCAGCGGTAGAAGGCATCGTAGAGCAGCATGCCTGCCTGCAACTGCTCATGATCGTCTGCATACATGCGGGAGAGCCCGAGCGAAACCGCAAGCAGGCCGGCGGCCTCTGGGGCGAGATCGAGGCGCGAGGTGTCTGCGCCCCGCACGATGGTTGCCAGCTGCAACATCGGCTCCGTTGCCAATCCGAATTCTTCGACCATCACGTCGAAGGTGCAGAGGTCGCCCCGATGACTCCAACGGATCGGGGCGTCGATGTCAAAGGGCGTGGCGTCGAAGCGGTCCGCGACGGCTTCGACTTCGGCGGGTGCCACGAACAGGAAGACGGCGTTTGGATCGACGAAGCGCCGAATAAGCCAGGGGCAGGCGATGCGGTCGATCTTCGGGCGTGCGCGCGTGACCCAGAGCGTGTGTCCGTTCGTCTGACGTTTCGGCACGGCAGAGACGGGCACGGACGGATAGCCGGTTTCGACCCAGGCCTCAAAGCCGCCTTCCAGGACATCGGCCGGAATTCCCGCGTGCCGCAGCCAGGCGGCGACCCCGTGGCTCAGCTTCTTGCCGCGCTGGCAGATGATGACGGCGGATCGTCCCGCGAAGTCGTTGCCCCAGTTCTCAACGAGCCGGTAGTCGCGCCGGAGCGATCCGGGGATCAAGCGCGGATCGGCATCGAAATCCTCGCCGATCCTGACATCGATCAGCGCGGGACATTTGGGAGTACCAATGAGGCGGGCAAGTTTGTCCGGGGAAATTTCAAGAGGTGACGGCATAACGCGTCCTCCGTCTGAGCGGTTGAATGGACGCGATACTTCGGCTGTCGCCTCGTGGGGTGATCGCGACCCCATGGTGATATTTTTCCGCTGTTTCGCGCAGGCTGTCAAGCAGTTGTACGGTGCACCGGGGGGGATTGACGACCGCCGTGTCATCCGGCCGCGTGCAGGCGCCTTTATCTCAGCCTGTTGCTGAACCGGCCCTCCCTCTAGGGACTGCCTTGCTCGATTGTGGCCGGGCGCGCTTGTTCGTCGTCCTCCGCGGAAACATGCTTGGCCTCGGTATCGCTCGTCGTTGCCGGTGCGTGCACCCCGCCTGTGGTCGAAAGACCGGCAAGCCGATGGCCGCGCTCGCGCAACGATTGAAACACGACATAGAGGGCAGGGATGATGAAGATCCCGATCAGCGAGGCCGCAAGCATGCCACCCGCGACCCCCGTGCCGACGGCCCGCCGGCTCAGCATGCCTGCCCCTTGCGCCGTGACCAGAGGGACGAGGCCGACGATGAAGGCGAAGCTCGTCATCATCACCGCGCGGAAGCGGGCGCGTGCGCCTTCGACCGCGGCCTCGACGATGCCAGCACCCTTCTCGCGATGGAATTTGGCGAATTCGACGATCAGGATCGCGTTCTTGGAGGCGAGTGCGATCAGCACGACGAGGCCGATCTGGGCGTAGATGTCGAACGACAAGCCCGCCACGAGAACCGAGACCAGGGCGCCCGCGACGCCGACGGCCACCGACAGCAACACAGGGACCGGGATCGTCCAGCTTTCGTAGAGCGCGACGAGGAACAGATAGGCAAACAGCACCGCAAGCGCGAGGATAGCCGTCGTCTGTCCCGCCGCTTCAAGCTCCTGCAAGGCTGTGCCGGTCCACTCGTAGCTGTAGCCCGCTGGCAGGGTCGTTGCCGACAGGGCTTCCATCGCGGCGAGCGCCTCGCCAGACGATACGCCAGGGGCGGGCTGCCCATTGAGCGTGATCGAGCGATAGTTGTTGTACCGCACGATCGACTGCGGGCCGATGACGTATTCGACGCGCGCGACCGAGGCGACCGGGACCATGCCACCGGACGCGTTGCGGACGTGCAGACGCGAGATGTCGTCGACCGAACTGCGGTCGGCTTCGGCCGCCTGCAGATTGACCTTCCAGCTTCGTCCGAAGAGGTTGAAGTCGTTGACGTAATAGGACCCGAGCGTTCCCTGCAGGGTGTTGAAAAGGTCGCTCACGGATACGCCGAGCGCCTGCAGGCGATCCCGATCGAGATCGAGATAGAGCTGCGGCGAGCTTGCGGAATAGGTGGTGAAGGTGGGGCCAAGCAGCGGATTTTGATTGGCGGCGACGATCAGGCCGCCGGCGGTTGCAGCGAGCTCTGCGGGCGGGCGGCCCTGCAGGTCGAGCAGCTGGTATTCGAAGCCCGACCCCGTGCCGAGGCCCATGATCGGCGGCAGGTTGAACGCGAAGATCTGCGCGCCGCGGACGGCCGTGCCCTTGGCCATGGTCGTTGCGATCGCCGCATCGACGGAACTGGCCGCGCTGGTCCGCTCGGCGAACGGCTTCATCGTGACGATGGCAAAGGCGCTGTTCGATTTGGCCAGGCCATCGAGGAAGCTGTAGCCGGTAACCGTAATGACGTCGGCGACACCATCGATGCCGCCGAGCATCTTTTCGACGTCGCGCACAACCGCATCCGTGCGGTTGTAGGACGCGCCCTCCGGCAGCCGTATTTCGGTGAAGTAGGCGCCCTGGTCTTCGCTTGGCAGAAAGCCGGTCGGCACGACACGGAAAAGCCAGCCGCTGGCGCCGATTGCGACGGCCAGGAGCAGGATGCCGAGGATCGCCCGACGGGCGATATGCCCGGCGACAAGGACATAGCCATCGCGGCCGTTATCGATCCGCCGCGAGAGCCAGCCGAGGACGCCGCGCTTCGGCCCGTGATGCGGCTTGAGCAGGATGGAGCAGAGTGCAGGGCTCAAGGTCAGCGCATTGATGGCGGAGATCACCATCGACACGGATACGGCCACGGCAAACTGCTGGAACAGTTGCCCGCTCAATCCCGGAATGAATGCGACGGGAACGAATACCGACAGCAAGACGAGCGTAATGGCAACGATCGCTCCGGTGATCTCGCCCATGGCGAGACGCGCCGCCTCGGGCGCCTGCATGCCTGGGTTCTCCTCCATCACGCGCTCGATGTTCTCGACCACCACGATCGCGTCGTCGACGACGATGCCGATCGCCAGAACCATCGCCAACAGCGACACCGTGTTGAGCGAAAAGCCCATGGCAAGGATGATCGCGAAGGTGCCGATCAGCGCGACGGGCACGGCGACGAGCGGGATCAATGTCGCCCTGACATTGCCGAGGAACAGGAAGACGACAATGATGACGAGTACGAACGCTTCCAGCAGCGTATGCACAACATTCTCGACGCTCGCCTCGACGAACTGGGTCGTGTCGTAGGAGACGGAATAGGTCAGTCCCTCAGGAAACGACTGGGAAAGGCGCTCCATCGCCTGTTTGACGCCTTCGGCGGCCGCAAGCGCATTGGCTCCCGGTGCCTGGTAGGTGCCGATCATCGCAACCGGCTTGCCGTTGAAGCGGGCGCTCGAGTCGGAGCTCGCGGCACCCAGTTCGACTTTGGCAATATCGCGGATGCGCACGAAGGACCCGTCCGGCTCGGCCCTCAGGACCACGTTCTCGAACTGGGCGGGGTCGGTCAGACGTCCCTGGGTCTGCAGGTTGAGCTGAAACAGCGGATCGTCGGTCATCGGCTGCGCGCCGATCCGGCCGATTGCCGCCTGGACGTTCTGCGCCTTCAGCGCGTTGATCACATCGGTCGGCGTCAGACTGAGATTGGTCAGGCGGTCGATGTCCAGCACGATGCGCATGGCATAGTCTTTGGCGCCGAACAGCGAGGCATCCCCGACGCCCGGAACCCGCTTGACCGTGTCCATCAGGTTGATCGTGGCGTAGTTGGACAGAAACAGCGAATCGAAACTGTCGTCCTTGCCGTAGATGGTGATCACCTGCATCAGGGCAGATGATTTCTTGCGCACGCTGACGCCGGTCTGCTTGACCTCCGCCGGTAGCCCGGCCTCGGCAAGCGACACGCGGTTCTGCACGTTGACGGTGGCGATATCGGGGTCCGTGCCGACGGCAAATGTGACGGTGAGCGTGTAGGAACCGTCAGCGCCGCTCGTCGACTTCATGTAGAGCATGTCGTCGACGCCGACGATCTTGCTCTCGATCGGTTGGGCGACGGTGGTTTCGACCACCTCGGCGCCGGCGCCGGGGTAGCTTGCGGTGACGCTCACCTGTGGCGGCACGATGTCGGGAAACTGCGCGATCGGCAGCCGGGTGAGCGCGATCAGGCCCGCCAGCGTGAGGACGATCGAGATGACGGCAGCAAAACGCGGGCGATCGATGAAGATTTCGGAGATCATGCTCAGCCACCCGTCGCCGCTGCCGCGTCAACGACGATGCCCGGTCTGACCTTGCCGACACCTTCGGTGATGACGTTTTCGCCTTCTTTGAGCCCCTTGCTCACCACGGAGAGGCCGCGAGCGGAGCGGGAAACGTCGATGCGGCGCAGCTCGACCTTGGAGGCAGCATCGACCACCATGACGAAGGCGCCCTGCTGGTCGCGCTGGACCGCCTGCTCAGGCACCGCCAGAACGTCCTGCTTGTCGGACTGCTCAAGGATAACGCGCACGAGGGTGCCGTCGAGCAGCAGGGAGTTCGGGTTGTCGAACTGCGCGCGCACTGTCACGGTGTCGGTTCCTTGCGCGACGTTGCTGGCGATGAAGTCGATGGTGCCTTTCAGCGGATATTCGGTACCGTTGGGCAAGGTCAGCGCGACATTGGCGCCGCCGGGCATCTCGCCCTTCTGCACCCGCTCCCGGTAGGTCAGGAGCAGCGAGGTGGACACCGGAAAGACGACATAGATCGGATCGAGCCGCGTCAACGTGACAAGCGGCCCGGTATCCGGGCCGACCAGTGCGCCGACATCGGCGGTCGTCAGGCCCAGCACGCCGTCGAAGGGGGCGGTAATCCTGGTATAGGAGAGGTTGAGGTCGGCGCTCTGCTTGCTGCCCTTGAGCCGTACGAGTTCCGCCTCCGCCTTCTTGACTTCGGCGTTAGCGGTATCGACCTTGGCCTGGGAGATCGTATTGCTTGTGATCAGCTGCTTGGCACGGTCTCGTTCGAGCACGGCAAGATCGCGCTGGGCCTCGGCCGCCTGGATCGAACCCTCTATTTCCTGTACCGCCGCCCGATAGGCGCCGTCCTCGACCTGATAGAGCATGGTCCCGGCCGTTACCGTCTGCCCTTCCTTGAAATCGACCGCCTCCAGGAAACCGGCGACGCGTGCGCGGATGTCGACCTTCTGGGTCGCAACGACGCGGCCCGTCAGATCGACGCTTTCACGCAGGTCGACGATCCTGGCGGGCGCCACGACCACGGCCGGCGCCTGCTGCGCGTGAGCGGGCGACAAACTGAATGTGATTGCCAGAAGGAAGGAAAAGACAGAGAAGGCGACTTTCGGCACGGTCATGCCAGGTCCTTTCAGCAACAAGGCCAGGTTCAGTCCCACGTGGTCTGCTCAACCGCACACTAGTCAGGAAAGCTCTTCCTTTGAAGAGTAAATCGCCTTTCTGTAACTGTTACGTCGGCTTTCGACGCACGGTAGCGCGATGCGCAAACCGTGAGCGCCGCCTGGCAGCATGTGGCGTTTGATGCCGAAGATCGACGAGGTGGCGCCGCGATCCACCGGGACGTCAATCCCCTGGGCGCGGACGCATCCCTGCAGTGCGAACGCATCTCTCGGTGCGCACGCCCGGCGCATACCTGACGCTTATGCGCGAGGCATGCCGGCCGGCTCCAGAAACTTGCGAAGTGCTGCGATCCTGAAGATCGCGTTGGCCGCGCCATAGCCGCGGTATCCGCGCCGCTCGACGATCTCGAAGAAGAATCCACCAGAGAAGGTCGGGCTGTAGAGTTGGAAATACTCGCCGTGCTCGTCCTTGTCGTAGAGGATGTTGTGCGCCTTCAGCCGCTCGGTGAAATGCGGATCGAGCCCGAAACGGGCTTCGAGGTCGTCGTAATAGTTGGGCGAGATCGTCAGCGAGACAAAGCCGCGCTCTGCAAGCACGTCTGCAGTCCTGAAGATATCGTCCGTCTTGAAGGCCAGATGCTGAATACCCGAGCCGAACGTGTCGGCGATGAAACGACCGGCAAGCGTGTTGCGGTTCTCGGCGCCATTCATTGTGATGCGCAGGGATCCGGCGGCGTTCTCTACCACCTGGCTGCGCACGATGCCCGAGGGGTCGATGATGTCGACAAGCGGGGTCTTATGGGCTTCCAGCAGCGAGGTATAGAAGAGCAGCCACGTCAGCAGTTCGTCGTAGTGCATCGTCTGGGCGATGTGGTCGATCGATGACAACCCGGCCGAGGTCGCGCTGAGGTCGTCGACCGGATCGAACTCGACGTCCCATATGCTGCCGAGGTCACTGTGGCGATCGAGGAAGTAGACGATGCCGCCGCCGACCCCGTGAACGGCTGGCATCTCGATCTCGCCCTCGTCCACCGGCTGGGCGAAGGTCTCGGCGCCGAGCGCCAGCGCCCGCCGGTGCGTGGCCCGGGCATCGTCGACGAGCAGGCCCATCGCATAGGCCGAAGTGCCGTGAACCAGGTAAGAAGAGTTGGCAAAGCCGCGGCTTTCCGTGTTGATCACCAGCCTGATATCGCCCTGCTGGAAGACGGTGACGCTTTTCGTCTTGTGACGAGCGGCCTTGCGGAAGCCGAGTGTGCGGATCAGCGCCTCGAATTGCGGTGCTTCGCTTTCGTCGATGGTGAATTCGATGAAGGCAATGCCTTCGACGCCTGATCGAGCCGGCATTTCGGGAACGGGGAGGGCAATGTCGGGCTCAGTCCGCCGGACCTGGTCGCCGAGATAGAGCAGCGAGCGCTGGCCATCGACCGAGATCGCCGTCGCCGAGCCGCCGCGAAACTGATCGTTGAAGATCTCGAGCGACAGATAGCCGTCATAGCCGGTGGCCGCGACAGCTCGCATGAACTCGAGAACGGGCAGGTCGCCTTCGCCCGGCATGTTGCGGAAGTGCCGGCTCCAATAGAGCAGGTCCATGTCGATCAGCGGCGCGTCCGCGAGCTGGATGATGAAGATCTTCTCCTTGGGTATGGATCGGATCGAGTTGACGTCGATCTTGCGCGCCAGCGTGTGAAAACTATCGAGGATGAGGCCGACATTGGCATGATCGGCCCGGCGCACCACCTCCCAGGCATCGCGGTGGTCGTTGATGTGGCGTCCCCAGGCGAGCGCTTCGTATCCGACCCGCAAGTCCCGCCTGGCCGCCCTTTCCCCCAGTTCGCGAAAATCGGCGGCAGCCCGGTCAAGACCGCCGAGTGCGGCGGGAGAGACATTGGAGCAGACGAGCACCAGGTCGGTTCCCATCTCCTGCATCAGGTCGAATTTGCGTTCCGCACGGTCGAACGTCCTGCTTCTGAGCGGCTCCGGCATGCCCTCGAAATCGCGGAACGGCTGGAACAGAGAAATCTCCAGGCCATGGTCGCGCACCATCTGGCCGACCTGGCGCGGACTTTCATCGAAAACCAGAAAATCGTTCTCGAAGATCTCGACGCCATCGAAGCCGGCCTTTGCTATCGCCTCCAGCTTGCTGCGCAGGTCGCCGCTCAGAGAGACGGTCGCGATCGAGGTTTTCATGCGTGTCTCCTTCGATGCCCTGTCGTCAGGCGGTCAGGGCCTTGAAATGGGCAAGCATGCGGGCCGCATCCGGCTCGCGCCCGGTAAACAGACGAAAGGCGCCGACCGCCTGAAACACCGCCATGCCGCCGCCGTCGAGCGTCTTGCAGCCGCGCCGCCTGGCCTCAGTCAGCAGTTCGGTTTCCAGCGGGAAATAGACGACTTCCGCCACCCAATGATGTGGTTCGAGCAGTTCGGCTGGAAGTGGCAGGCCGGGATATTTCGCCATCCCGGTTGGCGTAGCATGGAGCAAGCCGTCCGCTGCTCTCATAGCGGATGGAAGGTCGGTGCCGGCAACAATGTGTGCTTGTGGAAACAGCGGCGACATGCTGGATACCAGTGCTTCTGCGCGCTCGATCTCCCGGTCGAACACCGTCAGTGAAGTTAGCCCCATCGATAGGATCGCGTAGGCTGTCGCGACGCCGGCGCCGCCGGCGCCGAGTTGCACCGCGTGCGACAGCGCTACTCCGGGCAGACCGCGGCGAAAGCCTTCGGCAAATCCCCACCAGTCGGTGTTGTGGCCGATGCGGCGACCCGCCTTGAGCACGACGGTGTTCACAGCACCGAGATCTCGGGCCTCGTCGGACAGCTCGTCGAGAAAGGGAATGACCAGTTGCTTGCACGGGTGCGTGATGTTCAATCCGCAAAGGCCCCGCTGTTCGGCCTCCCGCAGCAACTGCGGCAGGTCGCCCGGGCTCGCGCCGCGCTGCGTCAGGTCGATCAGCTCGTACTCATAGGTAAGGCCCTGTGCCGCACCTTCGCGCATGTGCATGGCCGGTGTGAGCGAGGCTTGAATGCCGGCGCCGATCAATCCGGCTTTCAACGGTTTCAGAAGGGTCTCAGTCATCTCGACGGCTTTCATCAATCGGTTGGTTGCCGACCCGCATAAAAGCGGGCCGGCGGCAGGCTTACTGGCCGCGAAGCGTCTGAAGCTCCTTGAACAGGGCTGCGACAGTGTCGGGACCGATTTCGGCGCTGAACTTCTCGATCATCGGCTTGACGGCGTCGCGCAGCTTCTGGGTTTCCTCCGGCGAAAGCTCACTGACTTCCATGCCGGTCGCCTTGATGTCGGCGATCGCTTTGGCGTCGAACTCGCGCGAGACCTGGCGCTGATAGTCGCGGGCCTCGGTGGCCGAGGTCTGCAACACTGCCTTCTCCTCGTCGTTGAGACCGTCCCAGAATTTCTTGCTGATGAGCACGATCTGCGGATTGTACTGGTGACGGGTCACCGTCATGTACTTCTGCACCTCATAGAACTTGGCGTTGAGAATGTTTGCGGCCGGATTTTCCTGGCCGTCGACCGTCCCGGTCTCGAGCGCGGTATAGAGCTCGGTATAGGGCAGCGGCACGGCATTGGCGCCGAGATTGTTGAAGAGCTCGATCGGGATCGGCGACTGGATCGTGCGGATCTTCAGGCCCTTGATGTCCTCGAGCTTGGTGACCGCATGGCGATTGTTGGTGAGATTGCGGAAACCGAGCTCCCAATAGCCCAGCCCAACGAGACCGGTATCCGGCAAGAGATCGGCTAGGCCGGTGCCGAAGGGTCCGTCCATCACCTTGTCGGCCTCTTCGCCATTGTTGAACAGGAAGGGGAGATCGACGGCGCCGAACTGCTTGACGTTGCTTGCCAGGATGCCGGCGTTCAGAACTGTCATTTCGATCACGCCGCCCTGCAGCGCCGATACGGTCTGCACGTCGCCGCCGAGCACGCCGCCCGGAAACAGCTTGACCTCGATCTTGCCGCCGCTCTTGTCCTTCACCAGTTCGGCGAACTTCTCCATGCCCATCACCTGGGGATGGCCCTTGTTGTTGGCGGCGGCGAACTTGAGCTGGTGCTCGCGGATCTCGGCCAGCGCCGGGCTCGCTGCGATCAGCGCTACCGGCACGGCGAGCCCGAGCGCCATTTTCATCAGTCGGTTGAACATGTTTTCCTCCCAGATTTGGCCGGGTTCTCCCACCGGCCGGTTGAACTCTGCATGTGTTTTTTTGGGCCTATCGCGCAAACCAGGAGACCGGCGCGGTCACCAGTTGCGGGAACAAGACGAGCAGGAACAGGACGATCAGCTCGGCGATCAGGAACGGCATGACCCCCCTCATGAGGTCTTCCATCTTCAGCTTGGAAACGCCGCAGATGACGTTGAGCACCGTGCCCACCGGCGGCGTGATCAGGCCGATCGAGTTGTTGATGATGAACAGCACGCCGAAATAGACCGGATCGATGCCCGCCTGCTTGATGATCGGCATCAGCACGGGCGTCATGATCAGGATGGTCGGGGTCATGTCCATGGCGGTGCCGACCACGACGACGAGCACCATGATCGCCAAAAGCAGGAGCGTCTGGTTGTCCATCAGCGGCTCGACCAGGGCGGCGAGGTCGCCGGGGACGTCGGCAACCGTGATCAGCCAGGCAGAGACGGCCGAGCAGGCAACCAGAAACATCACGATGGACGTTATCTTCGCCGCTGCCACGAAAACGTGGAACAGCTTGGCCGGCGGCAGCTCGCGATAGATCACCATCGACACGAACAGTGAGTAGACGGCGGCGACGACGCCGGCTTCCGTCGGCGTGAACACGCCGAACTTCAACCCGACGATGATGATAACAGGTAGGAAGAGCGCCCAGAGACTGTCGATGAAGGTCTTCATCCTGATGGCGCCGCTTTGGCGTGGCGGCAGCTGATGCTGCTCCTTGCGCGACACGATCAGCCAGGTCACGCAGAGGGCAGCTGCAATCATCAGGCCGGGGAAAATGCCGGCAAGGAACAGCTTTGTGATCGAGACGCCACCGACGACGCCGTAGAGGATGAAGCCGATCGACGGCGGAATGATCGGGCCGATGATCGAGGCCGAGGCGAGCAGACCCCCGGCACGGGCCGGGTCGTGGCCGGATTTCAGCATCATCGGCAAAAGAAGCGCGCCGAGCGCTGCGGCATCGGCGACGGCCGAGCCGGAGAGGCTCGCCATGATGCAGGCGGCGAAGATGGCGACGAAGCCGAGCCCGCCGCGGATATGGCCGACCAAGGCCATGGCAAGATCGACGATGCGCCGCGACAGGCCGCCGGTGTTCATTACTTCGCCGGCGAGCATGAAGAAGGGCACAGCCATCAGCGGGAAGCTGTCGGCGCCGTTCAGTACGTTTTGGGCAACGATCTGGGCGTCGTAGAGGCCGAGATACATCATCAGCGCGACGCCGCTGACGATCAGCGCGAAGGCAATCGGCACACCAAGGGCCATCGGACCAAGCAGAGCGCCGAGGAAAATCGTAACGGTCATCGTCGTCTCCTCAGGGCTTTGCGATGGGTTGGGCGAGCGAAGGAGTCGGGTGGTCGTCGAGGACGGCCTGATCCTCGCTGTCACGCACGAACTCGGCCGTCGCCACATCGATGCGACCCGTGAGCACGCAGAACGCGTCCCAGAGGATGATCAGAAAGGCGGGAATGCCGAAGGCGAGGCCGGCGCCGTAGAAGAAGCCCATGGAAATGCCGGTCGCCGGTGCTGCGACATGCAGATTGATCAGCGTCTGCGTCCAACTTCCGCTGATCATCAGCCATGTTGCGCCCAGCATCAGTGCCTGACCGCAGAGAATGGCGACCTTCGCGCCGAGCGGCGGCAATCGGCGCAGCAGCGAGTCGACGCCGAGATGGGCATGTTCCCGCATGGCAATGACGGCGCCGAGAAAGGTCAGCCAGATGAAGAAGATGCGCGACAGTTCTTCGGAATAGGTGATGCCCGTGTTGAAGGCGTAACGCAGCACGACATTTCCGAAGACCAGCACGACCATGCCCGCAAGTAGAAGCGCGATGGCGACCTTCAGCATCAGGAAGCAGAATTCGATTATCCTCACCATTTCGCTCCTCCCAGGCGATCAACCGCGACTTGCGGTCTGTGACATGCGTCATCGATCAGGACATCCACGTGCGCAAGGCTGGCATGCCGATCTCTCCTCCAAGCGACCAGGATGCCGTTTCAAAATGTACGAACTAGTTCGAATGTCAAGCGGCATGTCTTGAAAGAAACCGGCAAGCCCAATAAGACTTTGGGCAGGACGCGGAGTGGAGCTGCGGCCAATGCGTGACGGCCACGGCCGTTTCTCGTTGAAAATCAAGGGTGAGGAAGCAACTGGGCATGGCGGCGCGAGCAGAGAACGGACGCAAGAACGATCCACAGCGCACGAAGGAGGACATCCTCATCGTCGCGACGGACGAGTTCGCGACCCATGGTCTCGCAGGCGCCCGAGTCGACGCGATCGCCGAAAAGACCCGAACCTCCAAGCGGATGATCTACTACTATTTCGAAAGCAAGGAGGGGCTCTATCTCTCCGTACTCGAGCGGTCCTACCGCAAGATCCGGACGCTGGAGGCCGATCTGCAACTGTCGAGCCTCGCGCCCGAGGCTGCGTTGCGCACCCTGATTTCAACCACCTTCGACCACGATCAGGCCAACCCGGAATTCGTGCGGCTGGTCAGCATCGAAAACATCCATCGCGCCGCCCATATGATGCGCTCGGAAGCGATCCGCGATCTCAACGTCTCGGTTATTGAAACCATTGCCGGCATTCTGGAACGCGGTGTTGCCGAAGGTGTGTTCCAGCGCAAGGCAGATCCGATCGACGTGCACATGTTGATCAGCGCGTTCTGCTTCTTCCGTGTCTCGAACCGCTACACGTTCGGCACGATCTTCCGCCGTGACCTTTGCGAGCCGGAGACGATGCAACGGCACAAGGGGCTGATCGCCGATGCCGTGTTGAGCTACCTCAAAACTCAGGAATAGCCCGACAAAGCATGTTCAGGCGTTGCGCAGGTGCTCTGTCGGCAACGCGGTCGTATATTTGATCTGGCTGAGCGCGAAGCTCGAACGGATGCTGGAGACGCCAGGGATTGTCGTCAGGAAATCGACGACGAGCGCCTGATATTTCATCAGATCCTCGACGACGACGCGCAGCATGTAATCCGACTCGCCCGTCATCAGGTAACATTCGACGATCTCCGGCTTGGTCTTGATGGCAGTGCTGAAGACATCGAGCGAGGCGCGGTCCTGCTGCTTGAGCGAGACGTGCACGAACACGTTGACCGCAAGGCCAAGGGCGAAGGCGTCGACGAGCGCGACCGAACCCTTGATGACCCCACTCTCCTTGAGTTCGTTGACCCGCCGCCAACAGGGAGAGGCGGACAGTCCGGTTGCATCGGCGAGCTCGGCCGTGCTGATCTCGGCGTTCTGCTGCAAGAGATCGAGAATACGGATGGTCGCGGCGTCAAAGCTTGGCGTCTTCTTCGGCATGAAATTTCCAAAAATGGCGTTTCGGCGGTCAGTATTGTCGGAATCGGCAAAAATTCCAACAAAGATAGATCGGATATTTCGCGTCGCTGGGTGTAGCGTTTCCGGGTTCTGGGAGGAGCCGACATGGAAGAGCAGATTCTTTCGACCGCCACGCTGAAATGCCTGAAGGATCTGGAGCGGCAGGTTCTCTGGCACGCATGCTGGATGATCCACAACGCCAATCACATTCGGGAAAAAGGCGAGGTGAAAGTCGGCGGGCACCAGGCGTCCTCCGCTTCGATCACCTCGATCCTGACGGCGCTGTACTTCCACATCCTTCGGCCGGAGGATCGCGTTGCCGTCAAGCCGCATGCCGCGCCTGTCTTCCACGCCATTCAGTACCTGATGGGCAACCAGACGCGCGAGAAGCTGCAGAATTTCCGCGGCTTCGGCGGCGCGCAATCCTACCCCAGCCGCACCAAGGATGTCGACGATGTCGATTTTTCGACCGGCTCCGTCGGCCTCGGTGTCGGCATCACGGCCTTCGCCTCGATCATCCAGGACTACATCGCCTCGAAGCCCTGGGCGCAAAAGCGCAGCGACGGTCGCATGATCGCGCTCGTCGGCGATGCCGAGCTTGACGAAGGCAATATCTATGAGTGCCTGCAGGAGGGCTGGAAGCACGATCTGCGCAACACCTGGTGGGTGATCGATTACAACCGTCAGAGCCTCGATGGTGTCGTTCGCGAGGGTCTGTGGCAGCGAATAGAAGCCATCTTCACCGCTTTCGGCTGGGACGTGAAGGTCGTCAAATATGGCGCCTTGCAGCAATCGGCGTTCAAGGAACCCGGTGGCGAGACGCTGCGCGCCTGGATCGACCGTTGCCCCAACCAGCTCTATTCGGCCTTGACCTTCCAGGGCGGCGGCGCCTGGCGCAAGCGGCTGCAGGACGAGATCGGCGATCAGGGGAATGTCAGCAAGCTTTTGGCTTCGCGCAGCGATGACGAGCTTTCAGAGTTGATGAGCAATCTCGGCGGCCATTGCATCCAGACGCTTGCCGAGACCTTTGCCAGTATCGACCATGATCGCCCGACGGTCTTTCTCGCCTATACGATCAAGGGCTGGGGAACGCCGCTGGCGGGGCACAAGGACAACCATGCCGGCCTGATGACCAAGGCACAGATGCAGGACTTCCAGCAGAAGATCGGCGTCAGGGTCGGCGAGGAATGGGAGGAGTTTGCGGCAGTCGCCGATGCCGGGGCCGCGAAGACCTTTTTGAAGAGCGTGCCGTTCTTTGCCCAGGGCACAAGGCGGTTCACGTCTGAACCCGTGCCATCGGCCGGGCCGGTTTTGCTCGATGACCGCGAACTTTCCACCCAGGCGGGGTTCGGCAAGATCCTCGATGCTTTGGCGCAGCGTGACGATGCGCTTGCCGCCCGCATCGTGACGATGGCGCCTGACGTGACCGTCTCGACAAATCTCGGCCCCTGGGTCAACCGGCGTGGCCTTTTCGCCCGCGACATGCAGGCCGACACGTTCCGCGACGAGAAGGTTCCCTCGGCGCAGAAATGGGCCTTCGGTCCCGGCGGTCAGCATATCGAGCTCGGGATTGCCGAGATGAACCTCTTCCTGCTTCTGGGGGCGGCCGGCCTTTCCCATTCGGTGTTCGGTGAACGCCTGCTTCCGATCGGCACCGTCTACGATCCGTTCGTGGCGCGCGGGCTCGATGCGTTGAACTACGCCTGCTACCAGGATGCACGGTTCATGATCGTCGGCACGCCGTCAGGCGTCACACTGGCGCCGGAAGGCGGCGCTCACCAATCGATCGGCTCGCAGCTGATCGGCATGAGCCAGGATGGGCTTGCCAGTTTTGAGCCTGCCTATCTCGACGAACTCTCTGTGATCATGGATTGGTCCTTCGACTATATGCAGCGCGATGGCGATGCCGTGCACGACGAACGGACCTGGCTGCGCGATACGACTGGTGGTTCCGTCTATCTTCGGTTGACGACCCGTCCGCTCGAACAGATGCAGCGCCGCGAGGATGCGGCCTTCCGCCAGGGCGTGATCGACGGTGCCTACTGGCTGCGCGAACCGCGACCGAACACCCAGCTGGTGCTGGCCTATCAAGGTTGCGTCGCCCCCGAGGTGCTGATGGCGGCGGGGCGACTTGCGGAACGTCACCGCGATGTCGCGGTGCTGGCGGTGACGTCCGCCGACCGGCTCAACGCCGGCTGGACTGCGGCACAGCGTGCCCGTCGTCATGGCCACCACAGCGCCGAAAGCCACATCGAGGCGCTGCTGGCGCCGCTATCCGATACCTGCGAAATCATTACCGTGACGGATGGTCATCCCGCCACGCTCGGCTGGTTTGGATCGGTGCATGGCCACCGGTCCGTCTCACTCGGCGTCGAGCATTTCGGGCAGACGGGCACGATCGCCGACCTCTATGCGCATTTCGGCATCGATACGGACTCGATCATCGAGGCGGCGGAGTCGATCGCTCTCGGTCGCAATCGACGCAAGTTCAGGCAGGCGGGATAGGCTCGTGACGCGCTGAGTGGACGTGCGACATGCCCCTTTTTGCCACGTTGTCGCGTTGTTTAACTGGGCCTAATATTCATATCCGGGTTGGGGGGGCGCGGCGTTTGTGCGGTTCCGTCTAAATCGGAAACGCTCTAGGCCCCAAGGTTCGTCGGGCGCGCTTAGTGCGCTGCCGTAAATTCCCGGGTAATCTGCGCCAAAGTCAGCTTGCCAAACTCGTCGTTGAGCACCGTTTCCGCCGCCAAGAACGCTTTTGACAGATGCGCGTTGACGGCCCGCTCAACGGGGCATCCTGCATGATCGGCGGCCAGCCCCAGCGAAAAGACGGATTTGTCGTTGAGCGCCTTGTGGACATCGAGAACGGATATTTCTTCCGCGCCGCGGGTCAGCAGCCAGCCGCCACCAGGCCCGCCTTCCGAGCCGACGATACCATGCCGTTTGAGTGCCGCCATCGTGCGACGGACCACCACCGGGTTGGTGGAGAGCATCAAGCCGATCGTCTGCGACGTTTCGGTGCCGCCGAGCAGATGCATGTGAACGAGCACATGCAGCATTCTTGAAAGGCGGTTGTCCTGTGGCATCGACCACTCCTATGTGTAACTTAATTTGTTATGAATTATTGACCTGTCGATGTTCGTAACATATTGTGTTGCGCATAGGAATGAAGCGGACAAGGGCACGGGTTGTGATTTCTGTAGCGATATCGTTTCGTTCGAAGCCCGATCGCGGAACTGTTTGGAGAAGAGATGCAGGAGCGCCTCGTAGACGCGAATGGAATTCGTTTGAACTTCCTGGAGGCGGGCGAAGGGCCGACGGTCTTGTTGTGCCATGGCTTTCCGGAAACCGCTTATGCGTGGCGACAGCAGGTTGCCGCCCTCGCCGCCGCCGGATTTCATGCCATCGCGCCGGATATGCGCGGCTATGGCAAGAGCAGCCGCCCTGACGAGGTCGATCAATACACGCTCTTCCATCTCGTCGGCGACATGGTCGGGCTGCTCGATACGCTCGGCGTCGAGAACGCGATCATTGTCGGCAATGACTGGGGCGCGAGCGTCGCATGGCAGGCGGCGCTGCTGCGACCTGACCGCTTCACTGGCGTCGTGGCCATCGGCGTGCCGATGATGTCGCAACCGCCGGTCCCACCGACGCAGATTTTCCCGAAAACCGCGGATGCACTGCTCTATGCGCTCTATTTTCAAGAGCCAGGTGTCGCCGAAGCCGAGTTCGAACGGGATGTGGCGTTGACGCTGCGCAAACTGATGTTTGCCGCGTCCGGCGAGGCCGGACCGCGCGACGACGAGAAGACGCCAAATCCCTTCGGCATGGTGTCGAAACGCGACGGTTTGCTGGCCAGCCTTCCTGTCCCCGCAAAGCTTCCGGACTGGATCGGCGATTCAGAGTTCGAGAATTTCGTGCACGCTTTCCGGCAAAGCGGCTTTTCCGGAGGGCTGAACTACTACCGCAATCTTGATCGGAATTGGGCACTGCAATCCTGCCTGAAGGGAAAGCTCGTCGACGTTCCGGCAGTATATCTGATGGGGGAACGCGATACCGGATTGGCCATTCCCGGCATGCGCGCGATCATCGCCGAGATGCCGCGACTGGTGCCAAAGCTGGTGGATACCATCTTCCTACCCGACTGTGGGCACTGGGTGCCGCAGGAGCGGCCCGATGATGTCAGCACTGCCATCATACGGTTCGTTCAGGGATTGTAACGGAACCAAGAGCCAGCCGTTACCCTCGTCTGCCAGTGCGGCGTCGCCGACAAAACCTAAGCCGGTAGAAGCGCGCCGAAAAAGCCACGGCATCGAAGCTGCCTTGGTCGGCAATCTGGGCGGGGAAACACAGGGGAACCGCATCAGCGCCCGTACTTCCGCATGACCTCGAGAAGCGGTTCATGTCTGATGGCTTCGATCTTGAACCGGTCATGGACGGTGCCGCCTGAATCTTCCGCTGCGATCATGGCGTTGACCACCGCCTCTTCGACGGTGTCGACCGTTGCCAGATAGACCGGATCGAGCATTTCGTCATTGACGATCTCAAGCGCGAGGCGCGGCGGAGCGCGGTGCGCCATCGGCTGCGGGTTGGCGGTCGAAAACGCCAGGAAGATGTCGCCGGAATTGTTGCCGCCGGGCGTGCCGTTGCGGCCGATGCCGATCGAGGCGCGACGGGCGAGGCGTTGCAACTGATGCGGGGCCATCGGCAGATC
The DNA here is from genome assembly GCF_014851895.1 of Ensifer sp. ENS11. Classification (NCBI taxonomy): domain Bacteria; kingdom Pseudomonadati; phylum Pseudomonadota; class Alphaproteobacteria; order Hyphomicrobiales; family Rhizobiaceae; genus Ensifer; species Ensifer sp. ENS11. Next base: position 228,624 of record NZ_JACVAN010000003.1, read on the forward strand.
GGTGGCGATCACGACGATGATCGACCCGCGCTCCTGCATCTGGCTCTGCGGCGTGCAGTCGCGCATGTGTTCGCCGACCGGTACGCCGCAGATTGTCAGCCAGTCCCGCTGGCCATGGTTTGCCTGCACCAGCGTGCCGATCGTGTAATCACACCCGCCAAACTCGACGATCCGCGATGCGGTGCCGGTGCCGCCCTTGAACCCATAGGCGATCATGCCGGTTCCGCCGCCGCAATTCCCCTCCTCAACAGGTCCGCCGCCGGCGGCGTCGAGCGCTGCCCGGACCTCGGCTTCGCCGATGGGCTGGCCGTTGATGTCGTTCAACACACCGTCATAGGTCTCTGCGACCACCGGCATGATCCAGAGAAAATCGTCGCTGTCATAGGTGGAGGCATAGCGCTCCAGCATCCACTTGATCGTGGCGTGATGGGTCATGCCGACCGCATGGGTGTTGGTGATCATCACCGGGCCGAGGAAAAAGCCGCCATCCTCGATCCAATGAGTGCCGGTCATTTCGCCGTTGCCGTTGAAGCGATGCACGCCCGCATAAACCGGGACGGGCACGGCCGAGCCCGCATGCGGCAGGATGGCGGTGACCCCGGTTCTGACCGGGCGCTTGCGGCCCGGTCGCGGCACGTCTTCTGAGATAGTGTGGAAGCCGACGGCAATCCCCGCGACGTCAGTGATGGCGTTGAAGGGGCCGGTCCGGCCCGTGAATGGCAAGCCGAGGTCCCGGGCGCGCGTTTGAGAGACGGTTTTGCGTTTGTTGTCCATGATCATTTCTGCCGGGAGCGGAGGTAGAGGCCGAGAGAGGCGACGACGAAGGAGAAGGTCAGCATCATCACCGCGATCGCATTGATCTCCGGTTTGATGCCGCGTCGAAGCATGGCGAAGATGAACATCGGCAGCGTGGTCACATCGACGCCGGCGATGAAATAGGTGATCACCAGATCGTCCATCGAGATGATGAAGGCGAGCAGCGCGCCGCCGACGATGCCGGGCAGGAGCTGTGGCAGCACCACCCGTCGAAAGGTCGTCCATTCGTCGGCGCCGAGGTCGGCCGAGGCGTTTTCGAGTGTTCTGTCCATGCCGGCCAGCCGCGCTGAGACAACGATGAAGACATAGGAAATCAGGAAAGTGCACTGGCCGATGACGATCGTCGTCAGGCCGAGGCTGATCCCCGAATTGACGAAGAAGATCAAAAGCGCGATGCCGAGCACGATGTCGGGCATCAGCATCGGCATGAACATGATCACCCGGTAGAAGCGCTGGCCGAGAAAGTCGAAACGGTAGAGGCCGATTGCGATTGCCGTGCCGAAGACGGTGGCGATCAGTGTCGTGGAGGTGGCGATGACGAGGCTGTTCCACACCGCCTGAATAAGCTGGCCGGTCGATTCGATATAGAGCGCGTTCTCGGAGATCGTCGTCTTGAAGCCGAGCACCTGGGCGTACCATTCGGTGGTGAAGCCGGTCCAGGTCATCATGTTGACCGGGTTGGCGTTGAACGAATAGACGGCGATCACCACCAGCGGGATGTAGATGAAGGCGAAGAAGAGGGCGGTGTAGGCGAGCAGGCTTCCGCGGAAGAGGGATTGAGCGATCTTCATGGGGGACCTCAGCGAGCAAGTGCTGCGTCGGTGCCGCGGCGGCTAGACGCGAGCACATAGACGAGCAGCAGCACCAGCATCACGCTCATGACCATCATCGCCAGCGCCGAGCCGAACGGCCAGTTGCGGGCGGCCAGGAACTGCTGCTCGATGAGATTGCCGAGCATCATCACCTTGGCGCCGCCGAGAATGGCCGGGACGACGAAATTGCCGAGCGCCGGAATGAAGACGATGATCGCGCCGCCGGCAATGCCGGGAGCCGTCAGCGGTAGGATAATGCGCCAGAATGTGCGGATAGGCCCGGCGCCGAGATCGAGCGAGGCACGCACCAGCGTCCAGTCCAGCTTCTCGACGCTGGCATAAACAGGCATGAACATGAACGGGATGAAGACATAGACCATGCCGAGGATGATCGCGCCGTCCGTATAGATCAGGTCCAGCGGCCGGGCGATCAGTCCCGTCGACAGCAGCATCTCGTTGACGAGGCCGGTCTGGCGCAGGATCAGCACCCAGACAAACAGCCGCACGATCAGGCTGGTGAAGAAGGGCAAGGTGATGAGGAACAGGCAGAAGTTCTTCCATCGCTCTGACAGGCGGGCGATGCAGAAGGCTGCGGGATAGCAGACCAGCAAAGCGGCAATGACGGTGAGTGCGGCGATCTTCACCGAGCGGATGAAGATGGCGATATAAACAGGATCGAAATCCTCGAACATCGGATCTGCAAAGCCGAGGATGCGGCCGAAATTGTGCGGGTAGAAGGTCCATTCCACGCCACCGTAGAGGCCTGGCGCCAGAAAGCTCGTGACCATCATGATGGCGAGCGGACCGAGAAAGAAGACGGCGAGGAACAGGGAAACGGGACCGAGCAGGACGGCGAGCTGGACGCGGCGGCGAATGGCGATCGACATGTCACGCCTCCGCGCAAGGGTGAATGAGGTGTACGGCTGCCGGGTCATAGGCGAGCCGGGCGCGGCGCGTCCGCTCGATGTCGCCGATCAGGCTGCGACGGCCGGCGGGGATCTCGGCGACGATCTTTCTGCCCGCCTGTGTGCGGCCGAACAGCTCGAACGTCGAGCCGACGAAGACGATGGCTTCCAGGTCGATGTCGAGACAGGGAAAGGGCTCGGCTTCATCGGCGAGGAAGAACTGCTCGGGCCGGATCAGCGCCGTCGCTGCACCCGATGCCGCTGACGGCGTTCGCCGATGGCGGATTTCCGTGCCGTCGCTGGTCATCAACCGATCGCCATCGATCCGGCCGTCGAAGAGATTGCTTGCACCGATGAAGGTGGCGACGAAACTGTTGACCGGATGGTCGTAGATCGCGCGTGGCGTATCGAGTTGCTGGATGCGCCCACCGGAAAGAACCGCAACGCGGTCCGACATGGTGAGAGCCTCCTGCTGATCGTGCGTTACGAAGATGAAGGAGATGCCGAGCTCGTGCTGCAGTGTCTTCAGCTCGATCTGCATGGCCTGGCGCAGGTTCTTGTCGAGGGCCGACAGCGGCTCGTCGAGCAAAAGCAACTTCGGACGCGCGATGATGGCGCGGGCAAGAGCCACGCGTTGCTGCTGGCCGCCGGAAAGCTGGCGCGGGCGCCGGCCCTCCATGCCCTCAAGGCCCACCATCTTCAGCGCGGCTGCCACCTGGTCGCGGCGCTTGGCCCTTGCGACGCCGGCGACCTCCAGCGCATAGGCTGTGTTTTCGCCGACGGTCATATGCGGGAAGAGCGCGTAGTTCTGGAAGACGGTGTTGACGGGGCGGCGATAGGGTGGCCTGTCGGTCATGTCCTCCGCGTCGATCAGGATGCGTCCGCCGTCGAGCTCGACGAAGCCGCTGATCGCCTGCAGCAACGTGGTCTTGCCGCATCCGGATGGTCCGAGAAGCGTGAGGAACTCGTTGCGCCGCACCTGAAGATCGATGGCATCAAGCGCTGTCACGCTCCCGCCTTCCGGAGTGGCGAAGGCTTTACTCGCCCCCTCCAGCCGGACAATGGAATCCTGCATCTGTCATTCCCCAAAATGTTATTTAAATAACGCTTGTGCGTTTTGGATATATGGATACCATTTACTCATCGGTGTCAACGGCCGCAGAAGCCGGAGCCGGCAAGGACCAGGGAACGGTCCGATCCTGGGGGCGCAAGTCCCCACGAACCATCAGAGGAGACTATCTATGACGAAAGCAAGCCGCGTCGTCCGGGCGACCAGGGCCAAACTCTTCGGCCCCGCACGGGCCGCCGCATTCTCGCTGTCCGCCTTGATCGCCATGACCGGCCTCGGCCATGCCGCCGAGCTCAACATCTACAACTGGGGCGAATACATCAATCCGGCGGTCCTGAAGAAGTTCGAGGAGGAGACCCAGATCAAGGTCAACCTCTCCACCTATTCCTCCAACGAGGAGATGCTGGCGAAGATCCAGGGCGGCGCGACCGGCTATGACGTCGTCTTTCCGTCGGTGCACATGCAGGACATCATGTCCAAGCTCGACCTTCTGGAGAAGACCGACATCAATGCCTATGAAGGTTTCAAGAACATCGACCCGGCGTTCCTGAGGGCAAAGAGCGACCCCAAGGGCGAGTTTTGCCTGCCCTACGCCTTCGGAACCGTCGGCATCGTCTACAACCGCAAGGTCCTGGGCAAGGACGTCGTCGGCTGGAAGGACCTGATTGCGACCGTCAAGGAAAAGGGGCTGAAGTTCACCCTGCTCGACGACATGCGCGAGGTTCTGGCCGTGGGCTTGATCCTCAACGGCCACAAGGTCAACTCGACCGACCCCGCCGAGCTGCAGCAGGCGGCCGATACGATCATCGCGATGAAACCTGACGTCGCTGCCTTCACCTACGATACCCGGCCGATGGTGCAGTCCGGCGACGTCGCCGCCGGTCATTTCTTCGTCGGCGCGATGGTCGACGTCTTTGCCAACCAGAAGGACCTTGGCTACGTGATCCCCGAGGAAGGCGCGACCATGTACCAGGAGGATATCTGCGTCCTGAAGACCGCGCCGAACAAGGATAACGCCATTAAGTTCCTGCAGTTCTACACCCGTCCGGAAGTGGCAGCACTCAACGTCTCCCAGCAGACCAACGGCACCGCCAACGTGCCGGCGCGGCAATTGACCCCCGACCAGATCAAGAATAGCAAGGAGATCAATCCGACGCCCGAAACGATGCAAAGGCTCCAGATCTTCGAGGACCTGGGCTCCGGCGTGCGCCAGCTCGATCGTGTCTGGACCAAGGTGAAGACGGCGCAGTAAAGGCGGCAAAGATCGGCAATTCCGCCCGCCTGCAGCAAGTTGAAAGCGTTACAGCGCGCGCGGCGCTGTCAGCGGGCGGAAGTATCTCCGGGGAGGGGACGTGGCACAACGAATCCTGAAGCTCGTGCAGAGCGAGGAACTCAGGCGGTCGAAATCCGACAAGCTGATTGCCCATTACATCGAGCGCAATCTGGCGGAAATCCCGTTCGAAACGGCAAAGTCGATCGCCAGTCGTCTCGAACTGTCGCCGATGACCGTCGGGCGCTACCTCCGGCGCATGGGCTTCGACGGCCTCGACCAGTTGAAGCACGAACTGCGGCGCGGCAGCTCCAATCCGGCCTGGCAGGTGAAAGGACCGGTCGACCGGCTGCGCGAAGACATTCGCGAGGGCAAGCTGCTTGCAGGCTTGATCCAGGAGCAGATCAACAATCTCGGAATGGTCTACGAGCTGACCACCTCGCCGGAATGGCAGCAGGCGATCGATGCGCTGATTGGCGCCAGCGAAGTCTATGTCGCCGCCTATCAGAACGTGCGCGGCATCGCCCAGTATTTTGCCAGCCAGCTCTCCTATACCCGCCCGCGGGTGCAGTTCGTCGACGGTCTGAACGGCACCTATTCGGAACTGCTCGACGGTTCGGTGGAAGGCCGCGTGCTTTTCCTGCACGATGTGCGCCGCTTTGCGGCCAAGGCGAAGCCGCTCGCAATGGAAGCGCGCCGGGCCGGCGTCAAGGTCATCCTCTATACCGACGAATATTGCCCCTGGGCAGCAGAGGTGTCGGATATCTGCCTTGTGGTCCCGGGCTCGCATGGCCCCCTGTGGGATGGTGCTGCCACGACTATTGCCGTCATGGACCTGATGCTCAGCAACATCATCGTCGTCCTGGGTGACGAGGTCAGCGAACGGGTCGGCATGCTGACGCGGCTGCAGGATGTGTTCGGCGATTTCGAGGCCTGAACGGTGCGAAGGGGTGGCTTGTTGACGCCGTCGTCAGTGATGTTCCTGCTTCCCGCGAGGTTTTCAGTGCTGGCCGCCATCGCGTGTTGAAGCGACCAGCAGGTGACCGTTTTTAGGCATCTCGGGCGCTGGCGGCATGTGCCAGCGCCCGAGACCTTGAACGCCTTCCCGCGACAAGCGGCAGCACGGCCATCGCGATCGCGAGAACCCAGAGGATGAGCGAGATCTTGCTCTGGAACAGGATGGCGATATCGCCGCCGCTGAAATGGCAAGCGCATTGCGCAGGTTCACTTCCATGACCTACCTACCAAGAACGGCGCCCGGAGCATTTTCACTGAAGGCATGACGGTGCCAATGCCTTTGCGGACCTTTGCAAAGATTTTTCGGGATTGCGTCCGGCCCTGTCGGAAGCGGCAGTCCGGTGTCATTTTTGGTCCGAAATTCGCCTTATATTGTCGGGAAACCCCCGAAAATCGACTGTTTCTCAAGTGCCGCTCCTTGCTTTGCAGGCTCTTGCAAAGATTCTTGCGGGCGTTGCCTTGACTGCAAGTTGATTTGCTTGAACGATGCGTCATGCAAAGAAACTTGTAGAGCGCCATGACACTCATTGATCGCATAAAGGCACAATCGAAAAGGCTGACCGAGGCCGATCAAAAGCTGATCGCCACGATGCTCGACAACCGGGCGGAGGCTGCCTTTCTGTCCGGCCCGCAGCTGTCGCAGCGGGCCAGTGTTCATGAGGCGACGGTCACCCGTCTGGCGCAGAAATTGGGTTACCGCGGCTTTCCGGATCTGCGCGCACAGCTGCAGCGCGAGGTGCTTGATGATCAGGATGCCGCGACCCGCATGCGCCGCTCGGTCGCCAAGGTCGAGCACGGCGATTATCTGACCGATCTGATTGCCGCAGAGATTTCAGCCCTGGAAACGCTCGCGCGCTCGGTGCCGCAAAGTGATGTGGACCTGGCTGCCGACATGATCTTCGAAGGGCGCCGGGTGTTCGTATTCGGCCAGGGGCATGCGCAGTCCGTCGCCGGCTTCCTGCAGCGCCGCCTCGACCGGTTCGGCATGACGACGATCGCGCTCACCGGCCGCGGCCGGGACATCGCCGAGCGCATGGTCAGCATGGACAAGAGCGACGTCGTCATTGCGCTCGCCTTTCGCAAGCAGCCGCAAAGCTATGCGCCGCTGGTGCAGCATGCCCGGCGCGTCGGCGCGCGAACGATTTTGATTTCGGACCTTGCCGGCCCGCTGATGGAGCCGGTTGCGGATCTGATGCTGGCGGCGCCGCGGGGGCGTTCGGGAAGCGAGTTTCAGACTCCGACCATCCCGTTTGCCATCGTCAACGGCATCGTCCTGACGATCGCCGGCAGGCATGAGCGTGAGGTGATCGGCAGGCTGGAGAAACTGTCGGAGCTGTTCAACGACTTCGATTGACTGGGGAAAATGGAGGAGGAAACCATGTTGAAGCGACTGATGAAGTCCGCACTTGCGGCCTGTGTCGTGCTGCCCACGGCAGCAATGGCGACAGATCTGGATAGCATGACGCCCGAACAACTGCTGCCGCTTGCGCAGAAGGAAGGCAGCGTCACCGTCTTTTCGTTGTCGAGCCGGATCGCCAAGATCGAGAAAGCCTTCGAGGAGGCCTATCCGGGCGTCGACCTGATCGGCCTCGACATGAGCTCGACAAAGCAGATCGCGCGTCTGGAGGCAGAGCAGCAGGCAGGCGTTCATGCGGTCGACGTGCTCTATATCGCCGACACGCCCGTCGTCTTCAGCAAGCTTCTCGAAGCCAAGCGCATCGTCAACTATGTGCCGCCGCGCGTCGCCGCCCAGATCGACGATCGCTACAAGGGGCCGCTGCTCACCCAGCGTCTTTCGACCAAGGTGCTGATGTACAACGAGAAAGCCTTTCCCGGGGGTTCACCGGTTACCAACCTGTGGCAGCTGACCCAGCCGGAGTGGCAGGGCAAGGTGCTGATGGTCGATCCGAGCCAGCGCGGCGAACTGCTCGACCTCCTGACGGAGATTGCGCTCCATCCGGATGAGATGGCCGCGGCCTACAAGGCGCAGTTCGGCAAGGACATTGCCGTTGATGCCGATCTTCAGGGCGCCGGCGAGCAGTTCATCAAGGACCTCTTTGCCAACGACCTGATCCTCGTCCCCAATAGCGACGTGCTCAACAAGTCCGTCGGCGATGCCACTGCCAAGAACCCTCCCGTCGGCTTCGGCACCTATTCGGACCGGCGTGACAATGAGAAGGAAGGCTGGGCACTGCAAGTCGCCAACAATGTCGAGCCCGCCAACGGCATCCTGTTTCCGGCCGTTCTGACGATTGCCGAAAAGGCGCCGCATCCGGCCGCCGCCCGGTTGCTGATCGACTTCATGTTCGGCGACGACACGCCGACGGGAGGTGCCGGCTTCGAGCCGTTCAACGTTCCCGGCGACTATGCCACGCGCACGACCATCGCCCACCATCCGGACTCCGTCAAACTCGGCGAGCTGAAGGCCTGGACCATCGACCCGGCAAAGACCGCCGCTGCCCGTGGGCGCGTCTCCGATCTCATCATCACGCTTCAGTAACGGGCTTATTGCCGGCGCAACTTAGGCTGCGCCGGCAAATGCCGAGGTTCGCAAATGACATTCATATCGACCTTCGCGCCATCGGGCGGTCGCCGGCTGCTCCGATCAGGCTTCGTCATGCCGGCAATCCTCGTTGCCATCGTCGCCATCCTGGTGGTGGCGCCGCTTGTGCGCATCCTTCTGTCGACGCTCACCCCTGCAGGCATCGGGGCCTGGCAGGCGGTGCTCTTCAGCCCGCTGTCCTTCAATCTTTGGTGGCGCCCCCTGTTCAACACCATGGTCCTCGGCTTCGGGGTCGCCAGCGGCTGTCTTATCCTCGGCGGGTTTCTGGCCTGGCTGGTGGTCCTGACCGACGTGCCGGGACGTCGCCTGCTCGGACTGATGGGGACCTTGCCCTACATGATCCCGAGCTTCGCCGCGGCGCTTGCCTGGGGGACGCTGTTTCGAAACTCACGGCTCGGCGGCTCCGCCGGCTTCTTCGAAACCAATGGCCTTGCCATTCCCGACTGGCTCGCCTGGGGGCTGGTGCCGACCGCGATCGTGCTGATCGCCCACTATTATTCGCTGGCCTATACGATTATCGCAGCGGCCCTGAGTTCGGTCGGCGCCGATCTCGTTGAAGCCGGTCAGATGGCTGGTGCGAAGCGTCCGCGTATCTTCTTCGGCATCATCCTGCCCGTCGTCACGCCGGCGCTGATCGCTGCCGCTTCGCTTACCTTCGCCGGCGCCGTTGCCAATTTCGCCGCACCTGCGCTCCTGGGATTGCCGGTGCGCATGCAGACGCTTTCGACCCGCCTCTTCGGCATGATCGAAACCGGCCAGAACGAGCGCGGCTTCGTGCTTGCGCTGTTGCTGATCGCCGTTTCCGCACTGTTCCTGTGGATATCGGACCGCATCGTCTCCGGCCGCAAGGCCTTCATCACGGTCACCGGCAAGGGCGGACGCACGAAACGGTTTCCCCTTGGCGCCTGGCGCTGGCCGCTCTTTGCCGTCGCCGTGCTCGTCGGTCTTCTGACCACGGTGACGCCGGTCCTGGTGCTTGCGGCCTCAAGCCTTGCGCCTCAAAGCGGGGCCCTGTTTTCGAACTGGACGCTGCATTTCTGGATCGGCGAAGGTGGCGGCGAAATTGCCCAGGGGCAGGCGGGCATCTTCCGCAATCCCGTGCTGATCGACGCGATCTGGAATACCATCCGCCTCGGCCTTGTCGTCGCGCTGACGACGATGCTGCTTGGCCTCGCGCTCGCCTATACCATCGTCCAGCGCCGCGGCAGTCTGCTCGCCACGATCCTCAGCCAGCTTGCCTTCATTCCGCTTCTGGTGCCGAGCATTGCCTTTGCGGCCGCCTATATCGCCCTCTTCGGTGCGCCGATTGGTCCGCTGCCTTCGCTTTACGGCACCTTCGCGTTGCTGGTGATCGCGGCCTCTGCCCACAATCTGCCCTTTGCCGTGCAGTCCGGCCGCTCGGTTCTCGGTCAGATCTCCGCCGATATCGAGGAAAGCGCGCGGCTGACCGGGGCCGGCCTGCTCCGGCGGCTGTTTGCGATCATCTTCCCGCTGGCGATCCGCGGCCTGTTTGCCGGTGCGATCCTCGTCTTCGTCAAGATGGTGCGCGATCTCTCGCTGGTCGTGCTGCTATTTACCGCGACGTCGCCCGTACTCAGCATGGTCGCCTATCGTTATGCCGCCGAGGGCTTCATGCAGTTCGCCAACGCCATCACCCTCGTCATCCTTATTGTCTGCCTTGCGGCCTCGTTTCTGGCCCACGCCCTCCAGAACCGCGTCCAGAAATGGAAAGAGTCATGAACGCCTTAGCAACCGGCGCTGCGGACGCCATAGAGATCCGCAACCTCGTCAAACGATTTGGCGCCTTCACGGCGGTCAAGGATGTCAACATCTCGGTCCCGGCCGGCTCGTTCCTGGTACTCGTCGGCCCCTCCGGCTGCGGCAAGTCGACATTGCTGCGCATGCTGGCGGGCCTGGAAGGCCCGAGCGAAGGCGAGATCGCCTTTGTCGGCCAGACGGTCTCCAGTGGTGCGGGAGGCGTCATCGCCGACGCCGGCCGCCGCAACGCCGGCCTCGTCTTCCAGAGCTACGCCCTTTGGCCGCATATGACCGTCGCCGGCAACATTGCCTGGCCGTTGAAGGTCGCGCGATGGCCGCGCGAAAGACGCGACCGCCGCGTCAAGGAGGTGCTTGCCCTACTTGGCATTGGTGCCCTTGCCGAACGTTATCCAGCGGAAATCTCCGGCGGCCAGCAGCAGCGAGTGGCAATCGCCCGCACGATCGCGCCCGAACCCAGCATCCTGCTGTTCGACGAGCCGCTGTCGAACCTCGATGCCAAGCTGCGCATCGAGATGCGCAGCGAATTGATGCGCATCCACCGGGCAACGGGCGCCACGTCTGTTTATGTCACCCACGATCAGGTGGAGGCGATGACCATGGCTACGCATGTGGCCGTGCTCAACAATGGTCGTGTCGAGCAGTTCGGCAAGCCGATCGAGTTGCTGCGCAACCCGGCAACGACCTTCGTCGCCACCTTTCTCGGCACGCCGCCGGCCAACCTCTTACCGGCGCGCCGGGTGGGAGAGACTTTCGTGTTCAATGAAACGCCACTGGTGTCGGGCTCGATCGCCGCTGGCCATCCAGAGGTGCAGCTTCTCTATCGGGCCGAGGACGTCTGCGTCGGCGCGGTGCCGGACAAACCGTCGGTCACCGCGCGGTTTGCCGAGGCAGCACCGATCGCCGGACGCACGATGGTCACCGCCATGCTCGGCGATCTGCGCATCACCGGCATGGCGGAGGGTTACTTCAGCGGAATGCCCGGGGACGCCGTCACACTGTCATTCATCAGGACCCCTGACGCTGTCTTTGCCGTCAGCGGAGAAAGGATAAATCAATGAGGCTGATCCTCATGCGCCATGGCGAAACCGAGTGGAACGCCGAACAACGGCTGCAGGGCCAGGACAACTCGCTGCTGTCTGAACGCGGCGTTGCCCAGGTCCGGCGTTTCCGCCCCTATGCCAAGGCGCTGCAGCCCGCCCGTATCATCGCATCGGATCTCGGCCGGACGCGGCAGACCGTTGCGCTGATCGGACATCCGGACGCGCCGTCCGACGAGCGGTTTCGCGAGCTCGACATGGGCGAATGGACGGGGCGTCGCAAGCCGGAGCTGATCGCCGAACGTCCGGGGGACTACACCGCCTGGCGCGCCGGCACCTTCACGCCCGCCAATGCCGAAACCTGGATCGCCTTTCGCAATCGCGTTGCTGACGGGGTTCGTGACTGGATGTCGCGCACGGATGGCGACCTGCTGGTGGTCGCCCATGGCGGGGTCATTCGCGCAGCCTGCCACGAGTTTCTGGACCTGCCGCCCTCGCGCGTCGTTCCGGTTACCCCCGGCACGGCAACCATCCTGAATTTTCCCATGCCGGACCGATCTGCAGCCCAGCTCGAAGGCTACAACATCGGATCTGTCGCTCCCGACATTTCCGTCGCCGATTGATCGCTTCGAGCGGAAGGACCTTGCTGGACATGAATTCCGGAACGTTTGTCATTGTGGAGCTGCTCGGCGGCGTCGCGCTCCTGCTCTGGGGTGTGCGGATGGTTAGAACCGGCGTCATGCGGGGATGGGGCGATCGGCTGCAGCGGTTCGTCGAACAGCGCCTGTCCAACCGGCTGACAGCATTCGGTGGCGGCATCGCCGCCACCGCTGTTCTCGGCAGCGCCACGGCCATGGCCCTCATTATCGCTGGCCTGGCTGGTGCCGGTGCGATCGGGGCGACGACGGGCCTTGCGGTTCTCCTCGGTGCCGATATCGGCTCGGCGCTCGTATCCGGCCTTTTCGCATCGGGCTCATCGCTGGCAACGACGCTGGCGCCGCTTTTCCTGTTTGCCGGCTATCTCACCTTCGGAGCGTCGAACGAGTTTCGCCCGCGAAACGCCGGCCGCATCATGATGGGGCTCGGCCTCATGTTGCTGGCACTGAAGGTCATCGTTTCGGCGACCGCTCCGCTGCGCGAGGCGACGCTGTTTCACGACGTTCTCGCCGCGATCGCCAACGAGCCGGTGCTCGGTTTCCTCGTCGGCGCCGGTCTCGCCTGGTTCTGCCATTCGACGCTCGCGGTCATCTTGTTAATCGCTTCGCTGCTGACCAATGGCAGTCTGGAAGTGGCCGGCGCCGTGCCCCTGATCCTCGGCGTCAATTTCGGCGGCGGCCTGCCGGCCGTCAGCGCGACCCTCGACCAGCCATCTGTCGCCCGAAGGCTCCCAGTCGCCAATCTGCTTTGCCGCGGCCTTCTGGCAATCGCGCTGCTGCCGTTGGCGCGACAGATCGTCGATGCTGCCGCCGGTGTGCCGCTGGACCCCTTGCATGTCGCGGTCGGACTCCATGCGGCGTTCAACTTGACGGTCGCCGCCGTGTTCCTGCCGATCTCCCCTGTCGTCGTGCGCTTCGTCGACCGGTTGATCCCCAATGCTTCGGCCGCCGATGATCCCTTGGCCACACCGCGCTATCTCGACAGCGCTTCGTTGACGACGCCGGCCGTCGCGCTTTCCAATGCCACGATCGAGACGATCCGGATGAGCGAACTGCTGGAGCGCATGTTCAAGATGTCGCTCACGGCGTTGTCGTCCAGTCGGTTGGAGACATTGAAGGAGGTCAACGCCATCGATTTCAAGCTCGGCACCTACATGGGGTCGGTCCATGCCTATCTCGGCCGGCTGGCCCAGGGCGAACTGTCGGGTGGCGATACGCGCCGCGCTTTTGAGATCATGCTTTTTGCCAGCAATCTCGAACATGCGGGTGATGTGATCAAGCTCAACCTCGCCGACCGCATCCGGGCAAAGATCAAGCAGGACATCCAGTTGGCGCCGAGCCAGCGCGAGGCCCTCGATATGCTCTGCGACGAGGTCGCGGTGTCATTACGCCTTGTGCCGGTGGTTCTTTCGTCGCGCGACGTCGGCGCTGCCGCCCGCCTGGCATCCCAGAAAGATCGCTTCCGCGCGCTCGAGGAGCGCGCGATCAATGAGCATCTCGGCCGGGAAGGCATGGAAAAGGGCGTCAGTCTTAGAAGCAATGCTCTGTTCATCGATCTTATTGGTGACCTGCACCGGATCAATTCGCACATAGCGGCCGCGGCTTACCCGCTGATCCAGGCGGCCGGCCTGTTGAACACCACCCGTCTTCGCACGTCTGCCCTCAGCGAGCGGCTGGCGTGAAAGTCGCCCCGGGCGCTTTCAATGGCGGGAGGTTCGACCCGGGAGCGGCGCCGGTCACTTTATCGGTCGTGGCGCCGTTCGGCCCGGAGCCGGAAAATATGGTAGCTCGTCAGTGCAGCGCCGAAGGCATCACGAACACGGACATGCCATCCTGCTCGACGGCGCTGAGAAATTCGGCGAGCGCTGCGGCATCCGTTGCGAAGAGATCCTCCCAGCGTGTCGACATGCCCTGGGTATCGATGACTTCCAGCGCCCACTCGTTGCCGTCCTCGATCCGGGAGATTTCGACGGTCACAGTGATGCCGTCGCGGGAGAACTCCTGCGAGAGCGGGGACAGGACGATTTTCGGTTCTTCGTTCATGGGGCACCTTTCGCTGTGATGCGGAGACGGTTGGACCGATTTGTCGAACCGACTGCCTAGCTACGCCATTGCTGTTAAAGCAATCAAGGCCGTCGTCGGGTTGGGCAAGAAGCTACCCGATCTGCCCTGTTCGAACGCAAGCAGTTCAATCATCGCGTCGTGCGGGATCCGGCACCCGTGACCGCCTGTGTCTAAATGCGAACGCTCGCAGCCTAAAAAGAAATCCACTCGCCCGCGTCACGGGAAGCATTGCTGGATCGTCAAAACGATATGGAGCCTGAACGCGCTGTCCGGCACGCCGACCCACAACGTCGGCGATCCTCCATACGGCGTTTCCACGGCTTCGTCGTGCAACAACGGAAAGCAAAAAATGTCGTCTACAACTACAAAATCGCCTATTCGCCTTTTCAATCCTCCTGGGCTTTATGATGCATCGGTCAATGGTTACTCCCATGTCGGCCTGGTCCCGGCGGGCGTGCGGCTGGTCTTTGTCGCCGGCCAGGGAGGCGAGGACGTGCAAGGGGCTCTCGATCCGGATTTCCGACTGCAGGTCCGCCAGGCGCTCGCCAATCTGCGCACCGCGCTTGGTGCCGCGGGCGCTGATACAAGCGACATCGTCAAGCTGACGGTGCTGATCGTCGACCACTCCGAAGAACGGTTGCATATCTTCGGCGCTGAAATGGAAGCGGCGCTGGGTGAGGGCGCAAAACCCACATGCACACTGATCCCGGTGCCGCGGTTGGCGCTTGACGGGATGCTGTTCGAGATCGAGGCTGTTGCCGCGCTCGGCTAACCGGAACCATCGCGGGCGCCGTGAGTGGCGCCCGTTCGACCCTTCCGGGCCGAGATCTTGCCGCTTGGCGGTCCGCTCACAGGTTTTCCCGGGTTAAATCCGGCCCGCTCGCCACAGGTTGTTGACAGTGGGGGAAAGTGATGGCGCGATAGGCGCTCGGTCTTCCCTTTCGCCAAAAGTTCCGGGAGAAGGGCTGATGGCATTGCAATACGACATGTTTGTTTCGTCCGATCCGGACGAGAAGGGCGCACGCTCCAAGCGCGCGTCCTCACGCGCGGCTGCCGGCATGAGCGCCGGCGCCATGGTCGATCATCTGGAGGCGACGGGTCGCTACCGCGTTCTGCAAAAGCTGGAGCCGCGCCCCGTCGTGGCCGCGCCGCGCGCCGAGTTTCCGCTCGTCGGCGTCATCCTCGACACCGAGACCACCGGCCTCAACCATCGCAAGGACGAGATCATCGAGATCGGCGTCATTGCGTTCACCTTTGACGCTCACGGGGCCATCGGCGACGTGATCGACGTCTATGGCGGTCTGCGGCAGCCGAGCGGCTCCATTCCAGCCGAGATCACGCGCATCACCGGCATTACCGACGAAATGGTCGCCGGCGAAACCATCGATGTTGCCCGGCTTCAGGCGATCATTGAGCGCGCCGATCTGATCATCGCCCACAATGCCGGGTTCGACCGGCCGTTTTGCGAAGCTTTTTCGCCGATCTTCGAGAAGAAGGCCTGGGCCTGCTCGGTCTCCGAGATCGGCTGGAGCGACCGCGGCTTCGAGGGCACGAAGCTCGGCTACCTCATCGGCCAGGCGGGATATTTCCACGACGGCCACCGCGCCGTCGACGATTGTTTTGCCCTGCTCGAGGTGATTGCGGGCCCAGCCCATGATACGCAAGAGACACCTTTTGCCGAGCTCTACGCGGCAAGCCAGCGATCACGCGTTCGCCTCTATGCGGAAAACAGCCCCTTCGAAATGAAGGACCACCTGAAGGGCCGCGGCTATCGCTGGTCCGACGGCAGCGATGGGCGCCCAAAATCCTGGTGGATCGAGATCGGCGAAGAGGGGCTGGACGAGGAGCTGCGCTACCTCAGAACCGAAATCTATCGCTGGAACGAGGCCGATCCGCCGACGGTGCGGCTGACAGCCTTCGACCGCTTCAAGGCGCGCTGAGCCGCTTGACCGGCGCTCCACGCATGGCTGGTCTGCGAAGTCAGATCTACGAAATCGGTAGGTTTCTTCTATAGTCAACTCATCGAAGCGATGCATCTCCTCCCGCAGGACTTCGAGTGTGCAAGCGCTTTCTCCTCCTCCCAACGAGCGCTTGCCGGAATGGCGACACTCCTCCTCCCGGTTGCCATTCAATCCCTTTAAAAGCCTGCCGCACCTCCTCCCGCGGCAGGCTTTTTCTTTTGGCATGGCCTGATCGTCAGAAAGAAAGCTCCAGCTGCGGGCGGGCTTCTTCCTCATTGCCGTTGAGCGACGACAGCGTGACCCCAAGCAGGCGCACGCCGCGCTTGAACGGGTGGACCGATGCCAGCAGCGAAACGGCCACCTCAAGCATCTCGGACGCTCCTGCAACTGGTGCGCCGAGCGTCTTGCTGCGTGTCGCCTGGGTAAAGTCCGAGTACTTCACCTTGACGGTCACCGTCTTGCCGCTCATGCCCTGCGCCTCGCAGTATCGCCAGACCTTGTCGGCCAATGGCAGCAACTCGGCACATGCCGGTTCGAACTCGAAAATATCCTCGACGAATGTGTCTTCCGCACCAACCGATTTGCGCACCCGGTCGGGCTGCACCCGTCGCTCGTCAATGCCGCGGGCGATGCCGTAGAAGTACGGGCCGGATTTGCCGAAATGCTCCTGCAGGAAGGCCAGGGTCTGTTGCCGCAGGTCGAAGCCGGTTTCGATGCCCAGCCGCTTCATCCGCTCGGCCGTCGCCGGCCCGACGCCATGGAACTTTTTCACCGGAAGCGCCTCGACGAATGCCGGTCCGTTCTTGGGCGTGATGACGAACAGCCCGTCCGGCTTTCGCTGGTCGCTCGCCATCTTGGCGAGGAACTTGTTGTAGCTGACGCCGGCCGAGGCCGTCAGGTTCGTCGTTGCCTTGATCTTCGCGCGGATCTCCTCGGCG
Source organism: Ensifer sp. ENS11 (assembly GCF_014851895.1). Lineage (NCBI taxonomy): Bacteria > Pseudomonadati > Pseudomonadota > Alphaproteobacteria > Hyphomicrobiales > Rhizobiaceae > Ensifer > Ensifer sp. ENS11. The sequence continues at coordinate 245,511 of NZ_JACVAN010000003.1, forward strand.
ATCTCGGTCGCGATCTCCATGCCCTTCAGATTGTCGGTCACGTCGAGATAGGCCTCATCGAGCGACAGGGGTTCGATGACAGGCGTATATTCGGCAAAAATCTCGCGGATCTGCTGCGACACGGCGCGATAGACGTCGAAGCGCGGCTTGACGAAGATGAGATCGGGGCATTTTCGCTTCGCAGTGACGGATGGCATGGCGGAATGGACGCCGAACTTGCGTGCCTCGTAACTTGCGGCGGCAACGACACCTCGCGCAGCCGCGCCGCCGACAGCCACCGGCTTGCCGCGCAGCTCCGGATTGTCGCGCTGTTCGACCGAAGCATAGAAGGCGTCCATATCGATATGGATGATCTTGCGCTGCCGCTCCGTTCCCGACGCATCGGCTGTAGTCTGTCTTCCGATCACGGTGTCGCTAGGCTCGGCCACGTGCCGCTCCTTACTTCCACATGGTCCGCATGCGCGCGCCGACATCGATGCGGATCTGCCTGGCGCTGCGCTCGGACGCTGAGGCGCTGACCACCGGCCAGGATGCCGTCTCGAAGAACTGCAGGAGCGTTGCCGGAATGAACCGCGTGCGCGAGGCGTAGACGTGGCGATCGCCCTGCGCATGCTGGCCGCTCGTGAAGAACCGCTGTGGGGTGATCAGCGTCAGGCTGTCCTTTGCCCGTGTCATGCCGACGTAGAGCAGCCGCCGTTCCTCTTCGATCTCGTGCGTGGTGCCGACGCCAAGATCGGAGGGGATGCAGCCGTCGACGACATTGAGCATGAAGACCGAGCGCCATTCCTGCCCCTTGGCCGAATGGATCGTCGAAAGGATCAGATAGTCCTCATCAAGCAGCGGCACGCCGGCCTGGTCGCTGGTCGCATCAGGCGGATCGAGCGTCAGTTCGGTGAGGAAGCGTTCGCGGCTCGGATAGCCGCCGGCGATCTGCTCCAGTTGCAGGAGGTCGGCCTTTCTGGTGTCGGCATCCTCGTGGATGCGGTCGAGATGCGGCTCGTACCATTCGCGTGCCTGGGCAATTTCACCCGGCCAGCCGCCTGCCTGTTTGCGTAGCCCCTCGATCAGGGTGACGAAATCCCGCCAGTTGTCGCCGGAACGCGGCGGGGCGGGGATCTCCCCGAGGGCTGCCAGAGGTTCCGGGGCGGCGGCGATCGCGTCAAGGATCTTGCCGGCCGTCTGCGGGCCGACACCGGGGATCATGTGCAGCAGGCGAAAGCCGGCGACCCGGTCCCGCGGGTTTTGCGCAAACCTGAGTACCGCCAGCATGTCCTTGACATGGGCGCTGTCGAGAAACTTCAGCCCGCCGAATTTCACGAAGGGGATATTGCGCCGGGTCAGCTCCACCTCGAGCGGCCCGCTGTGGTTCGATGAGCGAAACAGCACCGCCTGCTGCTTCAGCGTCATGCCTATTTCCCGGTTCTCCAGAACCTTCTCGACGATATAGCGTGCCTGGTCGGCCTCATCGGCGACCGCCAGCAGCTTGGGCCTTTCCGCAGACTGCCGCTCGGTCCAGAGGTTCTTGGTGAAGCGTTCCCGGGCGAGATCGATGACGCCGTTGGCGGCGGCAAGGATCGTCTGGGTGGAGCGATAGTTTCGATCAAGCGTGATGACGTCGGCCGGAGGGGTGAACTCGCCCGGAAAATCCAGGATGTTGCGCACTGTCGCTGCCCGGAACGAATAGATCGACTGGGCATCGTCGCCCACGACCGTCAGGCCCCTGCCGCCTGGCTTCAACGCCATCAGCACGGATGATTGAAGACGGTTGGTATCCTGATATTCGTCGACCAGCACATGGTCGAAACGGTTGCCGATGTCCTCGGCCAGTTCCGGCTCGCTGACGGTCTGCGCCCAGTAGAGCAGCAGGTCGTCGTAATCGAGCACGTTCTGCGTCTGCTTTGCCTCGACATAACAGGAAAACAGCTGCTTCAACTGCTCCTCCCAACCTCCGACCCAGGGATAATGCGCGCGCAAGACCTCGCTCAGCGGCGTCTCGGAGTTGACGGCACGAGAATAGATCGACAGGCAGGTGCCCTTGGTCGGGAACCGGGTCTCGGTCTTCGAGAGGCCGAGCTCATGCCGGACAAGGTTCATCAGGTCGGCACTGTCTTCCCGGTCATGGATCGTGAAATCGACATTCAATCCGATCTGCTCGGCATAGATGCGCAGCAGGCGCGCTCCGATGCCGTGGAATGTTCCGGCCCAGGTGAGCGCGTCGGTGGCAACAGTGGCGTTTGCCCCAAGTACCTGGGCGCAGATGCGCTCGACCCGTCGCGCCATTTCGTTGGCGGCGCGGCGTGAAAACGTCATCAGCAGGATGCGGCGGGGGTCGGCGCCGTTGACGATGAGGTGGGCAACACGATGGGCGAGCGTATTCGTTTTGCCCGACCCGGCGCCGGCGATGATCAGGAGTGGCCCTGCAATCGTTTCGCCCGGTGCGGTTACGCCAAATTCGACGGCATCGCGCTGTCGATCATTCAATTTTTCCAGATAGGCCGCCGCCACGCCGAAGTCCCCGGTAAGTTCCTGCCGATTCTACCCCTTGCGCCCAGCGCCGGCACCGATTGCCCGGCCCTGCGGGCGACGCCGAGGCATCCCCGCGCTCGATATGAGAGATTCACGACGGGGAACGAATTAGGAACATATCAGCCGGGGATCACATTGCAAAGGCCCGGTTGGCAATGGCTGAAATGCCCATCGGTTTCCGGTCGCAAAATGCCGGGCTAGCGTTACCGCAATCAATCCCGCCGGTGGCGACTACCGAAGCGTCACGTTTGCGGCTATCTCTGTGGGCGAAATATCGCCCATCAAGCGCATCCCAAACGAGCCCGCCCACCCCGTGACATCAAACGATCTACAAGCCGACGATCCGTCTTCTGACACGCCGCCCTCCGACGCGCCGACCGCGCGCATGCTGTCTTGGGCGCGCAATTCGGCGGTCTATCGCCTCGAACGACAGATGATGACGGAGAAACAGTTGTTCGACGCCATCACCCGGAAGGCACGACAGAAGTTCGAGGATATCAGCCAGCAGCAGCTCAAGGCCGTTGCCGAGTTCGCGGTCAAGTTCGCCTATGATCTGAATGCCCTGAACGACGCGGATTATGCGCAGCTCAGCACGCAGTCGGCGGTGCGCAGCGGGAAGTCGAAACGGGCGATTGCGCAGAAGCTTTCGGCGAAGGGCATCGACAGGGAAACCGCCGCCGTGGCGCTGGAGGAGACCGACGATCTGTTTGCTGCCGTGGTCTTTGCTCGCAAGCGCGCTTTCGGCCCCTTCCGCCGCGGCGAGCTCGACGACAAGCGCAAGGCCAAGGAGCTGTCCGCATTCGCTCGCAACGGTTTCGGGTTCGAGATAGGCAGAAAAGTGTTCGAGATGAGCTCGGAGCAGGCCGAGAGTGTGCTGCGGAAGGACGCTTTCACCTAAAGCGCGTCGCGATTTCCAGGGTTCGCTTGCTGCGCTTTAAGCTCTTGTTTTTGTGCATGTCGTCATCGCAAAACCGCTGCGCACTTTTGCGCGGTTCGCCTTTTCAAGTCGCAGGAATAGAAATTCTCCCGCCCGATTTTCTCGGACGTCGTGTTTCGTATGAGTGCGTCCTGGGGAAAGCAGGAGGCACGGTCAATGAACGACGGTTGATCATGCTCTGATGCGCGGGTTGGTTACCGCCGGACCTGATGCGTCGCGGAGCGTCCTCAGTCTAGTTGGCAGCGTCGGAATTAAACCGGCTGATAGTCGAAACGAGGGTTCTCCTGCCGTGACCGTGCCCCCAGCCTTGCCCAGGTGCACATGGCTTTCTGATCGGCTCTTCTCCTCCTCGCTAATCTACACTTTGGCGGCGTTCAACGCGGTGAGACCTGGCAGGCAATCGCCCAGACGAAGCCCGATAGTTCGCGCGCGATCGCCGTGGTTACGGTCGTGGCCGGCTTTCCGGCCCTGGTGAGCTTGCGGTAGCGGCCGCAGAGCCGCTCCTGCGCTTTCCACGCCGTGTCGCGGATCGTTTTTGGGAGCTGCTCCTGGCGCAGCAATTGTTCGCGGCTCACCCTTGCGGGAAACCGGTAGCTCCAGGCCGCCTCGATCAACATGCGACGTGCAGTTCCGTTCCCCGCTTTTGTAATTCCGCCCTGGCGTCGAGTGCCGCCGCTCGAATGCTCCGATGGTACGAGCCCCAGATAGGCCATCAGCTGACGCGGATTGGCAAAGCGACTGATATCACCCAATTCGGCAATCATCGTTGCTGCGGTCACCAGAGCCATGCCGCGCAGTGATTGCAGTGCATGGACGACCGGGGCCAATGACCAATCGCTCAACATCATCTCGATTTGCTTCGTCAGCCGATCGCGCCGGTCCGTAGCAGCCTCGACCGTCGCGATATGATCCTCAAGCACAATGTGGTGGGCCGGTTGCGCGAAGCGAAGACCGGCCAGCCAGCGGCGGTGCATCTGCGTCCAGGCTGGACGGCCATAATGGCAGCCATGGCGCAGGAGGAATCCGCTGAGCTGCTGGCGCGCCTGTCGCAGGCTGCGCACGGCAGCCAGGCGTGCCCGCACCAGATCGCGCATCGCCTCATGGGCGGGATCGGGGATCCAGACGGCGCTCAGTTCACCAGCGCGATGAAGCCTTGCCAAATTGTTGGCATCCCGGCGGTCCGTCTTGATGCGATCGCCTGGCTTTCGAGGGATCAAAGACGGGGCCACGACTACGCAGTGATGGCCAGCGGCAGACAGTTGCCGCTGAATGCCGTAGCCGCAAGGTCCGGCTTCGTAGCAAAACTTCAGCGTCCGGCCCGACTGCGAAAGCTTGGCCAGCATGCGGGCCAAGGCCGTTGGTGTGTTGACGATCTGGCCAAACGCGCGCACGTCACCGCGCTTACCGCCTTCAGCAAGCGCGACCGAAATCGTTTCCTTGTGAACATCCAATCCGACATATGTGGTAGTCTCTTCCATGGCCCGTCTCCTATGCATGAGGCTCTGTGCGAGGATAACTCACGCAACCCTCGATACCTGCATATTGTGAGACGGGTCACCCAGTCCCCAGGCGAACATTTAGTCTAGGCTGAACGCGACTTGCCGCTTCCGTCTGCCGTCAAGTTGACTCCCCGCTCGCGCCCGACCGGGTGAATTTTGCAACACTCAGTTGGCGGCGAGCGACTGGCGAGGATCATCCACCAAAGAGATCGGCTTTGACCACATTTCGGTCACGAATGGGACCAACAGCCACAACTCTCTCCTCGCATACATCCAACCCGGAATAAAAAAGTGTCTTTTCAATTGTCCCGCCGATCACTGCTTGCAGTGGTCGCAAGCTCTATTTTGAGCGCCTGCACACAGGTCCCCAAGCCCGGTCTCGAGCCAAATGCCGCCGACAAGACCAGCAAGGGCGTCATCACCCCGCCAGAGAAGGCCCCGATCGAGCTTGAGCGCAAGGATGAGCCGGCGCCGAAGCTCGATTACGCCCAGATCTACGGTCCGGTAAAGGACGAGGGCTATGATGTTCCGGGGGTGCAGTTCGATGCGATAAAGCCGGAATTCCTGCGGCAGGAGGTCGCCTATGCGACCAACGAGCCGGCCTATTCGATCGTCGTCGATACGCAGAAGATGTTCCTCTACTGGGTGCTGCCCGGCGGCAAGGCGATCCGCTATGGCGTCGGTCTTGGCGCACAGGGACGCGCCTGGAAGGGCAGGGCGGTCGTGCACTGGAAGCGCAAGTGGCCGCGTTGGACGGTGCCGGACGACATGGTCGCGCGCCAGCCGCACCTGAAGAAATATGGCATCGAGGCGGGCGGCATGGATCCGGGCCTCAGCAATCCGCTCGGCGCGCGGGCGATGTATATCTTCCAGGATGGCCAGGATACGCTCTACCGGATCCATGGGTCGCCGCAGTGGCGCTCGATCGGCAAGAACGCTTCGGCCGGCTGCGTGCGGATGCTGCAACAGGACGCGATCGATCTCTATAATCGCGTCCGGGGAAAGACGCCGCTGCTCGTCATCTGAGGCCAGCCGTCGACTGTGGGAGCGCTCCCACAGTCGACATCGCCGGTCCTAATAAATCGGCGGGGGTGCGCCGGGGATGCCGCCTTCGCCGGGCAGGAGATTGTCCTGCGGCTGGGCCGGTGTTTGCGCCGCCATTCCGCCGCCCGACAGATCCGTCACCACGACCGGCGTGCCGTTCGGCACGCGGTCATAGAGATCGACGACGTCCTGGTTGATCATGCGCACGCACCCCGACGACACCGACTGGCCGATGGTCCACCATTCCGGGGAGCCATGGATGCGGTAAAGCGTATCTTCCCCGTTCTGGAAGATATACATCGCGCGGGCGCCAAGCGGGTTCTTCAACCCCGGCTCCATGCCGCCGGCCTCGATGCTGTACTGCTGCAGTTCCGGCTGGCGTGCGACCATTTCGTTCGGCGGTTTCCAGCGCGGCCAAGGCCGCTTGTACTGGATGACGCCGCGACCGGCCCAGGCGAAGCCGGCCCGGCCGAGGCCGACGCCGTAGCGCATCGCCTGGCCGTTCTCATAGACGCGATAGAGGAAATGGTTGCCGACATCGACAACCAAAGTGCCGGGCCGCTCGCCCGTCGGATCGGGCACCATCTGCCTGTAATATCGCGGGTCGATCTTTTCGTAAGGGATCGCCGGCAGAGGATAGGTTTCTCCCGGCCGTTCGCCATACATCTCGGAGAGCACGGTGTTGGCGGCCGGCACTGGTTCCGGCGCCGGGGCGTATTGCTGCGAAACCCGCTCGCGCGTCGAGCCGCACCCCGCCAAACCGAGCACCGCCATGCCGGCGGAAAGCTTGAGGAAGGATCGGCGACAGACGTCACGTTGCGGCATGGGGAACCTCGATTACCTGTGTTCGGTGACCACCGGGGGAATGACGCATCTAGCGCTGCTCATCTCCCGCCGCCACCGATCACAGGCCGGCATAGGGATCTGCCAGCGCCGCGTCCGGTCGGCTAATGGGGTATTTAGTTCCCGAGATCTTGGCGGCCAGCTTTTCAGCGCCGTTTTTCTCAAGCAGCGTCCGGAAGCTTGGATGCATGCCGCCATCGACATAGGAATTCACCGGAGCGGGCGTCTGATTGGCGACCATGCCCGCGACCTTGGCGTCTTCCGTTTGCAGCCTTGCCATCAGCCCGGCGTCCGATGTTGCCGTGGTCGCAGGGCAGGCGCCAAGCGGGTCGGTCGGCTCGCCGTTGGCAAAGTCGGTGTTGAAGACGTAACGACCGCCACAGACCGAAACCTTCGGCTGGCGCTTCGTCGCTTCAAAAATGTCGTAGCCTTGTTTGATGTTCTTCCAGAAATTGAAGTTCGGGTCACCGCTGTTCCGCGCCATATTCGTTGCCGTCATGCGGAACGGATAGGCCTGCACCTGGAATTGCCCCTGACCGCCGGCAAGCGCGCGCTGGACGACGGGATAGATTTCTCCGACCCCCTGGTCCGTCAGCGCGTAGCAACCGGATGACGAACAGGCACCATGCACCATCAGCGCCTCACCGGTGTAGCCGAGAGCCTGCTCGAGCCGGTTGGGGTAGCCGAGATTGAACGACAGATAGAATTGCGACTTCGGATTCAGCATGCGGGCGGACACGTGGTAAAACCCTTCCGGCGCCTGGCGGTCGCCCGCCTTGGTCTTCGGCCCGAGCTTTCCAGACCAACGGCACATCGGATAGGTTTTGAGGAGCGCATACTGCCCGGATTTGTTCTGTTTCCAGATCTCGAGTTCGCTTTCCTGCTTGAAGATGCGAACGAGCACCGGGCTTTCCGGCTTGGAGCCGTTCTTGGCCATGGCGCCGATCAGCTTCGCCGGGATCGGCGGGGGCGCACGAACTTCGTCAAAGGCCGACATGCAGCCGGAAAGGGCGATGGCGATCGTCGCGGCCATGGCGGCGCGCAGGGCGGGCTTCGTCTTGCCCAGGAATTCGCCGGCGTTTGCGGGCGAAAGGGAAAGAAGGTGTCTCGTTATGCGCCGCATGCGGGCTCCTTGAAATGGCGACCGGACCATAAAACCTCTAGCGGCTTTAGCTGCAAGCGCTTGCCGCTGGCTTTCGTCTGTCGGCAGTTCAATAAAACTTGAACGCCGGACATCCCCACTGCTCACCAGCCTTGGCATGTGATGGTAAATTTTGTCCAAACAGCGGCATCACGTGCGCGTTACTCGCGAACGCAGGTTCGCGCTACTCCCGAACCTGGTTTCGCGGCTGTTGGTCGGCGCCCGCGCGCTAGGCCGCTCTGTTGAGCGAAGATGCCATGGCGCGCAGGATCACGACGGACGAGGCGGCTCCGGGATCGACATGGCCAAGCGAGCGCTCGCGCACCCTTGCGGCGCGTCCCTTTGTAGCGATCATCGAGCGCGTCGCATTGGCGCCGGCCTCGGCCGAGGCGACAACGTCTCGCCAGAAACCGTCAGCTCCCTTGTTGTCTGCAAGCGCTGCTGCGGCGGCATCGGCTGCCGGCAGCCAGGCGTCGAGCATCGTCTTGTCGCCGCGTTGCCCCTTGCCGCGCTCGCGCATCCCCGAACCCATGGCATCGATGATGGCGGCGCAGGTGGCGAGATCGAGCTCCGTCTTGCCGGCGACGGCTTGTGCGGCGCGGCGAAAGGCCGTGGCATAGAGCGGTCCGGTCGAGGCGCCGACGGCATTGAGGAAAGCGCCCGCCGCCGTCGCCATGACGTCGGAGATCTGGGCATGGTCGAGGTCGAGCTTGGCCAGTTCGGCCTTCACCGCCAGGAAGCCGAGTGACATCGTCGTGCCGTGATCGGCATCGCCGATGGCGCCGTCGAGTTCCGACAGATGATCCTTTTCGGCTTCGACAGCCTCGGAGATCGCCTGAAACATGCTGACCAAGCGGCGCGCCGCACTTTCCGACATCACTGTCCTCCCAGAACGCCCGGTACCCATGCTTGACCATGGGTCCCTGACGGGATGCTAATTGATACGCAGGAAAGCCGTTTCGCAAGGGTGATGCAGCAGATCGGTCAGTTCCTGGTCGAGATGGAGGATCGAGATCGATGCACCGACCATATCGAGAGACGTGCAATAATGGCCGATCCAGTTGGCTTCAATCTCTATGTTCTTGGCGGCAAGGCGCTGCGCAACCCGCCGGTAAAGGATGTAGAGTTCCATCAGCGGCGTCGCGCCGAACGAATTGATGAGCACGGCGACACGATCTCCGGCCGAAGCTTTCATCTCCTTGAAGATGTTGTCCATGATCGCATCGGTGATGTCGTCGGCCGGCTTGATGTGCTCGCGGGTCACGCCGGGCTCGCCGTGGATGCCCATGCCGATTTCCATGTCGTCGGGGCCGATCTCGAAATTGTGGCGTCGGGTCTGCGGCATCGAGCAGGGCTCGAGCGCAACGCCGACCGTATAGGTGCGAAGGTTGGCCTTCCTGGTCACGGCCTCGCAGGCGTCGAGCGAAAGTCCCCGATCGCAGGCCGCACCGGCGATCTTGAAGATGAAGAAATTGCCGGCAACGCCGCGCCGACCCTCGCGATCCTCGATCGGCGAGGAGGCGATATCGTCCGTGGTCAGGACGGTACGGACCTTGATGCCCTTTTCCTCGGCGATCTCGGCTGCCATCTCGAAGTTCATCACGTCACCGGCGTAGTTGCCATAGACGAAAAGCACGCCCTCGCCGCCCGATGCGGCAACCGCACATTGGACGATCGGATCAGGCGGCGGCGAGGAGAAGATGTTGCCGACCGCCACGGCGTCGGCGAGGCCCTTGCCGACATAACCGAGGAAACAGGGTTCATGGCCGGTGCCGCCGCCGATGACGAGGCCGACCTTGCCCGGCCGCGGTCCGGTCTTGGCAACGAGCGCGCGATGCGAACCGTTGATCGGCTCGATATAGTCCCGGTGTGCCCTGACGACGCCGTCGAGCATCTCCTCGACAACCTCATTGGGGTTGTTGAGGAACTTCTTGACGTGGGTGCGGTAGGAGCTGGGCGTCTGGGCAAGCTTCGGCCGCTGCGAGATCCTCGTGTCGAGGCCGGTGACGCCGTCTGCCCTGAGGATGCCGTGACCGGTCGCCGCGTCGGTAATCAGCACGTTGGCGTAACCACCGCGCAGCGCCGCAAGCAGCGCCGGAACCTTGTCGAAGCCGCCGGCAACGGCAATGCGCGTGCCGATCCGGCGTAGCATGTCGAGCGAAATCCCAACTGTCCTGTCGTCGAGTGGTCCCGCGACGGGCCGTCCGCGCTCGTCGATGAACCGTCCGGCGACGACGCCGACGGCGCCGGCTGCGAGATAGTGTTGCAGCGAGACCGATTCGAAGAAACCGCTGGTATGGATGGTCGAGTTAGGGCGCAGCGACGAGATGCCGAAGAGGATGCGGTTCGCCTGTGCCAGCGTGGCGAATTGTTCCTGCAGCAGCGGCTCGTCGAGCAGCATCTGCCGCAATTCCGGCGACTTGACGATCGCCGGCGCGGTTATGCCGACGCAGCGCGCAGAGATCGCACGGGCGATCGAAGCGGCGCAGAGCTCCGGCGTATAGGAGAACGCCGCCGTCGTGCCGCCGGTCGCCTGCACCACGGTCGCGTCCTGGAGCGCATGCACATCGGCATGCTCGCCCACCGACATCACCGTGCGTCCCCAGGAGACCGCCAGCGTGTCGCCGGATTTCACCAGCTTCTGCAACGCCATTGCGCCGGCCACGCCGAGCCGGTCGATCAGCGGCCGGGCGTTGTCGTCGCTTGGAACGACGAGACAGTCGGCGAGGCCGAAATGGCGCTTGAGTTCCTGGGCGATCGTGAGCGACGCAAGACGCGCCGGCTCGAGCGAGATGTTGACGATGCCCTTTTCCCGGGCTTCGGCGAGGTAGCTGTTGACGGTCGCACGCGAGACGCCCATCGCATCGGCGATCTCGCCCTGGGTCATTCCGTCTTCGTAGTAGAGCCAGCAGGCCCAGACATAGGGATCGTCACCATAGCGCAGGGGGATGGCGTCCGACGTATCGGTCGCGCCGCTCCTGCTCGCACCGCCCTTGCGTGGTGAGGATGTCTTCGATGTCATCTGGTTGCGTTCGTTCCCTGTTTTGGTTGGTGAACATGGAAGCAACGTCGTGCTTTTGCAACCTTACTGCACCGTTCCTTAGGTCGGGTCTGATCGAAGTGCAGGTTTATACAGTAGATTTGGAATGTCGCGCATTCAGCCATCTGTGCCGGCCGGCACCAGCAGCTGGTATGACTGTCGTCGCGGTGTGCGATCCCGCTGTTTTTGAGCGGGATCGCACCGGCCTTGGGAGGCGAAGGTGTCTGGCGACGGCACGGAACCGTGCCGTCGCCTTCGGCAGGGGTTACGTCAGGCGTGCGCGTGCGCCCAGCGAAAGTTCCTTCAGGATGATCGCGCAGGAGGTCGCACCGGCGTCGAGCACGCCGAGCGAGCGCTCGCCGAGCCGGCTGGCGCGGCCGATCTTGGCGACGAGGTCGCGGGTCGATTCGCGGCCAGCTTCGGCTGCGGAAACAAGCGCATTGAGCGCCTCGTCGAACGGTTTGCCGCTCGCGGTCGCACCGTCAAAGGCTTCCACGGCCGGAACGAGCGTGTCGATCAGCGTCTTGTCTCCGACCTTGGCCGAGCCGATCGACTGGATGCCCTCGAGGCCGGCATGCAGCATGAGGCTATAGGTTGCCGCATCGATGGCAGGCACACCGTCGAGCTTTTCGGCGAACTCGGTGAACATCACCCCGTAGAGCGGGCCCATGGATCCGCCGATCTCGGTCATCAGCACGGTTCCGAGCGTATCCAGCGCCTCGGACAAGGTTGCCTCCTTGCCCTTCAGCCGATCGGCGGCCATGCCGAAGCCCTTGGCCATGTTGACGCCGTGGTCGCCGTCGCCAATCTTGCCGTCGATCTCGCTCAGATAGGCGCGGTTCTCGATGATGCGCTCTGCGAGCGACAGCACGATCGCGCCTGAGTTGGCGTTGCTAAACGTCTGCATGATGCGCCTCTTTCGTCACAGGATGGTGGTGCAGCGAACCTCGACGTCGAGGAGCGCCTTGAGTTCGTCGTCGAGCGCCAGCACGGTCAGCGTGGCGCCGACCATTTCCAGCGAGGTGAAGTAGTTGCCGATATAGGTCCGGTAGATGCGAAGACCGCGACCGGTGATTTCCTTCTCGATCGTGTCATTCAGGATATAGAGTTCGTTGAGCGGCGTTGCGCCGAGACCAGAGACCAGCACCGCGACCTCGGTACCTGACGCCAGGTTGTGATCGTCGAGCACGATCTGGCACATGTCCTTGGCGACGTCGTCGGCGGTCTTCAGCGCTTCGACGCGTACGCCCGGTTCGCCGTGATGACCGATACCGACTTCCATCGTGCCGGGCTCGATCTGAAAGTTCGGATGGCCGACCGCCGGAAGCGTGCATGGCCCGAGACCGACGCCGATCGAACGGCAATTGTCGATGGCCTTCTGCGCGGTTACACGCACCTCCTCGAGGCTTGCGCCTTCAGCCGCCTTGGCACCGCCGATCTTCCACATGAAGATTTCGCCGGCCACGCCGCGGCGCTTCTCGCGCTCCTCCGGCGGTGCCGAGCAGACGTCGTCATTGGCAACGACGGTCAGGACGTCGATGCCGTCCTTGGCGGCGAGCTTCATCGCCATCTTCACGTTCATGTTGTCGCCGGCGTAGTTGCCATAGAGGCAGACGACGCCCTTGCCGCCATTCGCTTCACGGATGGCATCATGGAAGCTCTTGGCGGTCGGCGACGAAAAGAGTTCGCCGACGGCGACCGCGTCCAGCATGTTGCGGCCGGTGTAGCCGATGAAGGCAGGTTCGTGGCCGGAACCGCCGCCGGTGACGACGCCGACCTTGCCGGCAACCGGTGCGCCCTTGGCGACGACCACGCGCGGGTTGTCAGCCAGGCGCACGATGTCGGAGTGCGCCTTGACGAAGCCCTTGACGGTGTCCTCGACCACCTCGTCGGGATTGTTGATGAACCTTTGCATGGTGTCTCCTGTAGATGGGGTCGTGCGTCGTCAGAGAATGGTGTAGCCGCCGTCGATCAAGAGATCGGCGCCGTTGATCATGTCGGCTCCCGCCGACGACAGGAACACGGCAGCGGCCGCGATTTCCTCGGGATAGGCGAAACGGCCGGCCGGAATGCGCTTCTTGGCGGCTTCGCCCTTTTCGCCGCTCCAGGCCTTCTTGCCGAGTTCGGTCAGGACGATGGTCGGCGAGATGGTGTTGACGGAGATGCCGTGTTTGCCCCATTCGGCCGCAAAGGTCTTCGACATGCCGATGACGCCGAACTTCGAGGCGCAATAGGCGACATGGTCTTCGATCGCGACGGTACCGGCCTGCGAGGCGAGGTTGATGATCTTGCCGCCCTTGCCGGCGGCGATCATCGCCCGGCCGACGGCCTGGGTGACGAGGAAGCTGCCCTTGAGGTTGATGGCGATGGTCTTGTCCCAGTAGTCGAGCGACAGCTCTTCGGCAGGCGCCAGAAGCGCTACGCCGGCGCTGTTGACGGCGATGTCGATGCCGCCGAAAGCGGCGACCACGCCCGACACGGCCGCATTGACCGAGGCTGGGTCCGAGACGTCGCAGACGAAGGGTCTTGCATCAGCCCCGAGAGCCTCGGCTTTTGTGCGCGCGGCATCCTCGTTGATGTCGAGCACCGCCACTTTCGCGCCCTTGGCGGCAAAGGCGCTGGCAATCGCCGCGCCGATGCCGGAGGCACCGCCGGTGACGAGGGCAACCTTGCCCGTCAGCGGGAAATTGAGGTCGATCTGCGGTGTGGTCTCGGTCATGTCGTTTTCCCTAGGCGGTTGGAAAGCGGGGCGGGCAGGCCGCCCCGCTTGAGTTGGCGATTACTTGCGGGCTTCGAGCAGCTTGTCGACGTTTTCGGTCGTGACCGGCGTCCACGGAACGTTGTATTCCTTGTCCTTGCCGTCGTTGAACGGCATGTCCGGATACTGCGCCCAGATGTCCGACTGTGGCTTGTAGTCACCCTTTTTCGCCTGGAAGATCGCGAGGTCGAGCGCGCCCTGTGCCTGCGCGCGGGCATCCTGCAGGATCGAGGTCATCGTGCCTTCCTTGACGGCCGTCAGGGCATCGGTCACGCCGTCGATGCCGGCAATGGCGAAGTCGTCGACCTTGAGGCCGGCAGACTTGATCGCTTCGATCGCGCCGAGCGCCATCTCGTCGTTCTGGCCGATGACGCCGTTGATCTGGCCTGAATGGGCCGTCAGCCAGTTTTCCATCAGGGTCTGGGCTTCGGCGCGCGACCAGTTGGCCGTCTGCTGCTCGAGAACTTTGACGTCAGGGCACTCGGCAAGCGCCTTCTTGTTGCCCTCGAGGCGGGAGATCTGCGCCGACTGGCCGATCGGGCCTTCGATAATGACGACGTTGCCCTTGCAGCCGATCTTGTCGAGCACGGTCTTGGCTTCCATGTAGCCGGAGACGGTGTCGTCGGAGCCGACATAGGCGGTCAAGAGGTCGGAGTTGACGCGGGTGTTGGATCCGACGACCGGGATCCCGGCATCACGCGCCGCCTGAACGGCGGTTGCGCCGGCCTCGATGTCGATCGGCACGAAGATGATCGCGTTGAACTTCTGCGTGATCATCGTGTTGAACTGTTCCTGCTGGACCAGCGCGTCGTAGCGACCGTCAAACACGGTCAGTTCGACTTCGCCACTCTTGACGGCGGGGTGCTCTTCAAGCGCCGCCGACCAGATCTGCATGAATTCGGCATTGAGTCCGTAGGGCGCTGCACCGATCTTGAGCTTTTCCTGCGCGACGGCTGATGACGCGAAGAGGGCCGTGGCGGAAGCCAGGGCGATCACGAGTTTCTTCATGCTACTCCTCCATATTGTGGTTTCCGCGACCTTCATGGCGCACGGATTGGTTCATGGCAGCCGCTCGGCGGCCAATCTCTTAGGGGTCAAAGACCCTGATTGCGTTTCTGGTCGAGCATCACGGCGCCGACGATCAGCGCGCCCTTGAGGACCTGCTGGTAGTAGGATTGGATGCCCATCAGATCGAGGCCGTTGTTCATTACGCCGATGATCAGCGCGCCGATCAGCGTTCCCGTCACCCGGCCGACGCCGCCCGAAAGGCTGGTGCCGCCGATCACGACCGCGGCGATTGCGTCGAGTTCATAGGCGATGCCGGCCTGCGGCAGGGCCGAGCCCGTCCTGGCAGAGAGCATCATGCCTGCAAGGCCCGAAAGACCGCCGGAAATGACGTAGACGAGGAAGCGAATGCGAGTGACATTGATGCCCGAGGTTTTGGCCGCATGCGGGTTGCCGCCGACGGCGTAGATGTAGCGGCCGAAGCGCGTGCGGGTCAGGATCCACCAGGAGGCCAGGAAGACGATCGCCAGCAGGATGACCGGCATCGGGATGCCGAGGATGTTGCCCGTTCCGATCCAACGGAATTCCGGCGTCAGCGCCGGCACCGGCTTGCCGCCGCCATAGATCAGCGTCGTGCCGCGCGCCGCAGACAGCATGCCGAGCGTGGCGACGAAGGCCGGAACAGAGAAGCGCGAGACGATGAAGCCGACGATGATACCGCAGGCGACGCCGACGAGAATGCCGATCGCCAATGCGATGAAGAAAGGGTAGGGCGCGCCGGCGATGCCTGCCGTCGCCGAGGTCGTCGCGAAGCTGGCGCTCACCATGCCGGCAAGGGCCACGACCGAGCCGACGGAAAGATCGATGCCGCGCGTCAGGATGACGAAGGTCATGCCGATGGCGAGCACGCCGTTGATCGACGTCTGCAGCAGCACGTTCGAAATGTTGCCCGGCGTCAGGAAATATTCGTTGGAGAGCGAAAGGATGAACGCCAACAGCAGGAAGGCGAGAAAGATGCCGTATTCCTGGATCATCGTGCCGCGGTTTTCGGCATTGAACCAGCTGCTGGACGATTTGTTTTCGATATTGGACACGGTTCTCAGGCCCCTTTGATGTCGGACAAGCGCTTCTGGCGTCGATCTCGCGGGTGGTTCAGGTCGACAGGTGGACGAGCGAACGGGCGTCGGTCGCCCGGCGGTCATAGATGCCGGCGGATTTTCCCTGGCGCATGACCAGGATGCGATCGGACATGCCGAGCACCTCGTCGATCTCCGAGGAAATCATGACAACGGTGCCACCGGCCGCGGTGAAGTCGCAGATGATGCGGTAGATTTCGCGCTTGGCACCGACGTCGACGCCGCGGGTCGGCTCATCGAGCAAGAGCAATCTCGGCTGGCGCAGGAACCATTTGCCGAGCACCACCTTCTGCTGGTTTCCGCCCGAAAGGCCCGAGACCGGCATCGTGTCGCGGGCGGCCTTGATGCCGAACCGGGCGATCATCTGGGCGCTTGCCGCGGCCTCGTCCCGGCGCTTCATGACGAAGCTCGGGCTCATCTCCGGGAGGCTTGCAAGGCAGATGTTGCCGCGAACGCTGTCTGCAAGGTTGAGGCCGCTCACTTTCCTGTCTTCGGTGACGAAGGCGATGCCGCTGGCCATCGCGTCGGCTGGCTTGGTGACGTTGACCGGTTCACCTTCGAGCCTGACGTCGCCTTGCGACGGGCGATCGAGGCCGAACAGGCAGTTGAAGATTTCCGTGCGGCCGGAGCCCATCAGCCCGTAGATGCCGAAGATTTCGCCCCTGCGCACCGAAAACGAGATGTCCTCGATTTTGCCCGGCAGCGTCAGGCCCGAAACCTCCAGGCCGATCTCGTCGGTCGGGTCGTTGGTCTTGATATATTCTTCGCCAAGTTCGCGCCCGACAATCATCTTGATCAGGCCCGGGCGGTCGATATCGGCGAGCAGGCCGCTGCCGACATAGCCGCCATCGCGAAAGACAGTGTAGCTGTCGGCAATCTGGAAGATCTCCGACAGCCGGTGCGAGACGTAGACGACGCCCTTGCCTTCGGCCTTGAGGCGGGCAACCGCAGCGAAGAGGTGCTGAGCTTCCTTCTCGCCGATCGCCGATGTCGGCTCGTCCATGAAGATGACTTCGGCTTCATGGCTGAAAGCCTTGGCGATCTCGACCAGCTGCATCTGCGCAACCGAAAGGGTCATCATCGTCTGGGTTGCACGGATGCCGAATTCGAGCCGATCCAGCAGTTGCTGGGCATCCCGGTTCATCTTCTTGAAGTCGATGCCGCCGAAGCGCCCCGAGGGCTCGCGGCCGAGATAGATGTTTTCGGCGACCGTCATATGCGGGACGGGGCTCAGTTCCTGCTCGATGATGGCGATGCCGGAGGCGAGCGCTTCGGCGGGGTTGCCGTAGTGCACTTCCTTGCCGCGGCGCCAGATTGTGCCACCGTCGCGCTGCTGGATGCCCATCAGGATCGACAGAAACGTCGACTTTCCGGCGCCATTGCCGCCGCAAAGCGCATGAACGGAGCCGGCTTGAAGCTCCAGGCGGCCGTCGCGCAATGCAGCAACGCCCCCGAATGATTTCTTCAGCCCTTCAACCTTCAAAAGCGGTTGCATGGTGTCCTCCCACGCTGCGATGGCGATTTTGCCACCATCGAGTTCGACAAAAATCACACGATGATCGACATCTGTCAATATCAGCTTTTTACTTTTGATTTTTTCAATCGTCTTTTGTCAAATGGCAGTGCCTGTCTTGAGCCCAATTGACATGAGTCAATGCGATGACCTGCTCCTTCGCGTCTGCTTTAGCGATCCGTTTACGCCGCGGTGACGGTTCCCCGCGCCAGGCCTATTCCCGGTTGTGTTTGGGTGACCGCGGTCTATTGTCGTGGGATGCATTTGAAGGTGGGACGCTGATATGGAAAAAGCCCGGAAGAATTGGCTCGTGATCGGTCTGGTCGTTCTTGCGCTGGCGGGCGGCTACTACGCCTGGCAGAATCTGGATCGCAATGCGCTACCCGCCGGGATCGCCAGCGGCAACGGACGCATCGAGGCGGTCGAGATCGATATCTCGACGAAAACGCCGGGCAGAATCAAAGAGATCATGGTGGACGAGGGGGACTTCGTCACTGCCGGTCAGGTGCTTGCCCAGATGGATACGGTCCAACTGGAGGCCCATAAACGGCAGGCGGAAGCACAGGAGAGGCGCGCCGTCATCGGCGTCGAAGCGGCAAAGAACCTTGTGACCCAGCGCGAGGCGGAAAAGGCGGCAGCCGACGCCGTTCTGGCACAACGCCGGGCACAACTGGACGCTGCCGAGCGGCGGCTCGCCCGTTCCGAGCAGCTCGTCAAGACGAGCACGGTTTCACAGCAGGTGCTCGACGACGACCGGGCGACGGCAGAGGGGGCAAGAGCTGCCGCCAGTGCCGCGGAAGCCTCGCTCGCCGCGTCGAATGCGGCGATCAATTCGGCGAAATCCCAGGTCGTCGATGCCGAAGCCTCGGTCGAGGCAGCCAAGGCATCGGTCGAAAGCATCGTCGCAGACATCAACGACAGCACTCTGGTCTCGCCGCGTGATGGCCGCATCCAATATCGTGTCGTCCAGCCCGGCGAAGTGTTGGCGGCGGGCGGCCGTGTGCTCAATCTCGTCGATCTCGGCGATGTCTACATGACATTCTTCCTGCCGACGGATCAGGCGGGGCGTCTATCGATCGGCAGCGAGGTCCGTCTCGTGCTGGATGCAGCGCCGCAGTACATCATTCCCGCCAAGGTTTCCTATGTCGCCGATGTCGCGCAGTTCACGCCGAAGACGGTCGAGACGGCCGAGGAGCGGCAGAAGCTGACGTTCCGCATCAAGGCGCAGATCCCCAAGGAACTCCTGAAGAAGTATATCCGCATGGTGAAAACCGGTCTTCCGGGCGTTGCCTATGTGAAGGTCGACCCCAATGCTGAGTGGCCGGCGAGCCAGACCGGCACGCTGGTGCAGTGATGGCGGATCCCGACCGGGCCGGCCTGCCGCCGGCGGAGCCCGTGGTTCGCCTGAGCGCCGTCACGCTTTCCTATGGGAAGACGAAGGCGCTGGACGACGTGACGCTCGATATACCCTCGGGCTGCATGGCCGGCCTGATCGGGCCGGACGGGGTGGGAAAATCGAGCCTGCTCTCTCTCGTCGCCGGTGCACGCGCCGTGCAGGGCGAACGCGTCGACGTGCTCGGCGGCGACATCGCCGATGCCGGCCACCGGCGCCGCACCTGCCCGCGCATCGCCTATATGCCGCAGGGCCTCGGAAAAAACCTTTATCCGACGCTTTCTGTTTTCGAGAACGTCGATTTCTTCGGCCGTCTGTTCGGCCACGATCGCGAGGAGCGTAAAAAGCGGATCGCAAGCCTGCTCGAAAGCACGGGTCTGGCTCCCTTTGCGGAGCGTCCTGCGGGCAAGCTTTCCGGCGGCATGAAGCAGAAGCTTGGGCTCTGCTGCGCGCTGATCCACGATCCCGATCTCCTGATCCTCGACGAGCCGACCACCGGCGTCGACCCCTTGTCGCGCCGCCAGTTCTGGGAACTGATCGACGACATCCGCACTGAGCGGCCGGGTATGAGCGTCATCGTCGCAACCGCCTATATGGAAGAGGCGGCGCGCTTCGACTGGCTGGTGGCAATGGATGCCGGCCGGGTGCTGGCAACGGGCACGCCCGGTGAACTGCTTGAAAAGACTGGCGTCGACACGCTCGACGCCGCCTTCATCGCCCTGCTTCCCGAGGAGTTGCGGCGCGAGCATCATGACGTCGTCATTCCGCCGCGCCCGGAAGGTGTTGGCGAGGATATCGCCATCGAGGCGAACAACCTCACCATGCGCTTTGGCGATTTCGTCGCGGTCGACAATGTCAGCTTCCGCATCGGCCGCGGTGAGATCTTCGGCTTTCTCGGCTCCAACGGCTGCGGCAAGACGACGACGATGAAGATGCTGACGGGCTTGCTTGCCGCCAGCGAAGGCACGGCAAAGCTGTTCGGCCGCGAGGTTGACCCGCGCGACATGGAGGTCCGCCACCGTGTCGGCTACATGTCGCAGGCCTTCTCGCTCTATACCGAGCTTACGGTTCTGCAGAACCTCGAACTGCACGCCAAGCTTTTCGGCATGGCGGCCGATACCATTCCTGACCGAATCGAGGAACTTGCGGCACGCTTCGACCTCTCAGGCGTGATGGAGGCTTTGCCGGACGCGTTGCCGCTCGGCGTGCGCCAGCGGCTCTCGCTCGCGGTCGCCCTGATCCATTCGCCCGACATCCTCATCCTCGATGAACCGACATCGGGCGTCGATCCCGTGGCGCGTGACAGTTTCTGGCAGATCCTCGTCGACCTCTCCCGCAACGAGCAGGTGACGATCTTTATCTCCACCCATTTCATGAACGAGGCGATGCGCTGCGATCGCATGTCGCTGATGCATGCGGGCAAAGTGCTGGTGAGCGATACGCCCGCCGACATCATGAAGAGCCGCTTGGCAGCGACATTGGAGGAGGCCTTCATCACCTATCTGGAAGAGGCGATCGCCGGGGCGAAGCAGGCGGCTCCCGCGGTAGTTCGGGCAAAGGCCCCCTCGGAGCCGGTCGTCAAGCCTGAGGCCCCAAAGCGGCCCGCCTCGAAATCGGGGTTTTTCGATGTCGGGCGCATGTTCAGCTATACCCGCCGTGAGGCGCTGGAGCTGGTTCGCGATCCGATCCGGGCGACGCTTGCCACCATCGGCACCGTAATCCTGATGTTCGTCATCGGCTACGGCATCAACATGGATGTCGAGGACCTGACCTTCGCGGTGCTTGATCATGACCAGACGACCACCAGCCGCGAATACATTCTCGAGATCGCCGGTTCGCGTTACTTCATCGAGAAGGACCCGATCACCGACTACGCCGACCTCGACCGGCGCATGCGCAACGGCGAACTCAGCCTGGCGATCGAGATCCCGCCGGGTTTTGCCCGCGATGCGGCCCGTGGCGATAAGGTCGAAATCGCCGCCTGGATCGATGGCGCCATGGCCAGCCGGGCCGAAACGGTCAAGGGCTATGTCCAGGGGCTGCATGCCCATTGGCTGACCGGCAAGATCCGCGAACGCTACGGCAATGCGGCAACCACCGGCACCTTCAAGATCGAGACGCGCTTCCGCTACAATCCTGACGTCAAGAGCATCGTCGCCATGGTTCCCGTAGTCATTCCGCTTTTGCTGATGTTGATACCGGCCATGCTGTCGGCGCTCAGTGTCGTGCGCGAGAAGGAACTGGGGTCGATCGTCAATCTCTATGTCTCGCCGGTGACGCGGCTGGAATTCCTGGTCGGCAAACAGATCCCCTATATCGCGCTCGCAATGCTCAACTTTGTTCTGTTGACGGCGTTCGCGATCTTCGTCTTCCGGGTGCCGTTTACCGGCAGCCTCCTGACCTGGACGGTCGCGGGACTGATCTATGTCTCGGCGGCGACGGCGATGGGGCTTGTCATCTCCACCTTCATGTCGAGCCAGATCGCGGCGATCTTCGGCACGGCGATCCTGACGCTCATTCCGGCGATCCAGTATTCCGGCATGATCGATCCGGTCTCGTCGCTTGAAGGGGCAGGCGCATTCATCGGCCAGATCTACCCGACCACGCATTTCATGACGATCGCCCGCGGCACCTTCTCCAAGGCGCTCGGCTTCAGCGATCTTGCCGGCGCCTTCGTGCCGATGCTGATCGCGGTGCCGGTGCTGCTCGCCATCGGCACCCTGTCCCTCAAGAAGCAGGCGAGGTGACGATGCGCCTGTCCCACATCTATCAACTCGGCATCAAGGAACTCTGGGGCCTCTGGCGCGATCCGATCCTGTTGATCCTGATCGTCTATTCCTTCACGCTGTCGGTCTATACCGGCTCGACAGCGATGCCGGAAACGCTCAATCGGGCGGCCGTCGCCATCGTCGACGAAGATCGCTCGCCGGTTTCGACGCGGATCGCCACAGCTTTCTATCCGCCCTATTTCGTGCCCCCACAGATGATCACGCCGGCGGAAATGGACCGGCGTATGGACCAGGGCCTCGACACCTTCGCCCTCGACATTCCACCGAATTTCCAGACGGATCTCTTGGCCGGGCGTTCGCCGACGATCCAGCTCAATGTTGATGCGACGCGCATGAGTCAGGCCTTTTCCGGCAATGGTTACATCCAGCAGATCGTCACCGGGGAGGTCTCAGGCTTCCTCGATCGCCATCGCAGCGAACAGTCACTACCGGTCGATCTTGTTCTTCGTGCGAGGTTCAATGCCGAGCTGAACAAGGGCTGGTTCGGCGCCGTGATGAACGTCATCACCAACATCACCATCCTGTCGATCGTGCTGACAGGTGCTGCCCTCATCCGCGAGCGCGAGCATGGGACGGTGGAGCACCTGCTGGTCATGCCCGTGACCCCGTTCGAAATCATGGTCAGCAAGGTGTGGTCGATGGGACTTGTGGTGCTGTTGGCCTCGGCGGTTTCGCTGGTCTTCATCGTCAAAGGGGTGCTCGCCGTTCCTGTGCAGGGCTCATTCATCCTGTTCCTGCTGGCAACGGCCCTGCAACTCTTCGCCACCACGTCGATGGGCATCCTGCTTGCGACCATCGCCGGCTCCATGCCGCAGTTCGGTCTGCTGCTGATGCTGGTGCTTCTGCCGCTGCAGGCTCTCTCCGGCGGCATGACGCCGCGCGAGAGCATGCCTGAAATCATCCAGACCATCATGCTTGCGGCGCCGAACACCCATTTCGTCATTCTGGCCCAGGCAGTTCTTTTCCGCGATGCAGGGCTGGACGTGGTCTGGCCGCAGCTCCTTGCTTTGCTGGTGATCGGCGCCATTCTCTTTGCCTTCGCCATGCGACGCTTCCGGGCATTCCTGAAATAGCTCATGCGCCACAAGCCTCCAGCCAAGCGACGGAGGATATGCGCGATCTCATCGACGAGATTCCAGCTCATTTCGACATGCATCGGGTGGAAAACTGCCGGCCATGGTGTTGTTCATGGCGGCGATCGCTTCCAAGGGGCGGTCCGGCTCGACGATGCAAACATCGCGGCGATCGAAAAACTCACCGATCTCGCGCCGCTGCATCAGCCGCAAGGCTGACCTATAGGCGCACCAATCACGAGAATTTCCACGTACGCGGCTTCATCGAGGAAGGCACGACCACGATGCCCTTTGACATGACGGTGCTCAACGAGCTCGACCGTTTTCATCTGGCGCTGGAGGCGATCGCCCGGGTTTCGGGGCTGGCGGAAAAGGTAGCGGGTGTCGTCGTCGAACTTCACGGCAAACTTGACGAGCACCATCGATATGTCCGCGAACATGGCGAGGACATACCGGAGATCCAGGGCTGGCGCTGGCCGGGCTGATCTTCTCCGGTGCGGTTTGTGCAGGCCGTTGAAGGCGCTGACGGAGTGCTCTACAGCAATAGACCGGCAACGGCAGTCAAGGCCGATGCAATGGCCGCCATCGTGCGCCAGACAATGCTTGAATTGGGGAAGGGCGGGGGAAAATGGCCGAACGCAAACACGGAGAAGCAGTCCCCGCAACGGAAACCACCCTTGCGGGCGTAGACTGGTACGGTCTGGATATCTCCGACCGTAACCATAGCCGAACGCTTTTCTCGGATCTTGATATGACCGAGGCAACGAGCGCCGGTGCCGTCTTCAAGGAATGCACCTTCCGTCGCGCCAAGTTCAATTGCTCGCGCCATGAGGGCAGCGCCTTCATCAACTGTACCTTTGTCGGCTGCAATTTCTACGACGTCATCTTCAACGACTGCAAATTCGTCGGCAGCATGTTTGACGGCTGCAAGTTCGACGCGATGAGGGTCAAGGGTGGGAACTGGTCCTTCGTCGGATTGCCGGGCGCGGACCTTCGCAGTGCCGTTTTCGCCGACACGGTCATGCGCGAGGCCGACCTCACTGGCGCGCGTTGCGACGGCGGAACGATGAATGGGCTCGACTTGTCGGGTGCCTGGCTTCACAGCGTCAATTTCAGCGGATGTGATCTGCGCGGTAGCGATATAAGTTCAATCGAGCCTGAAACGGTGACGCTGAAGCGCGCCGTCATCACGATCGAGCAGTCGGTGATGATCTGTGAGGCTTTGGGCCTGGTGGTCCGGGCGTCTTAGAGAGCATTTCCAGGAAAAGGGCGAAGCGGTTTTCCGTCAGGGAACGTGCAAGAACAAAGGGATAGAGCGTTTCCAGAATTCCGCCTAAACCGGAAGCGCTCTAAATCGCCTTCCAACGATTTGTGTGTCGATCGGCAGGCAGGCGGAACCTCGTTTAGTTTCGCGGTTCGCCACTCGGCGCATAGACCGTCTTCTGCTTGAAGGCGAAGATATGGCCGCAGCGGCACCGCATCATGTGTTTGGCAGGATCGCTCGACGGGCGCTCCGTCGAAAAGCCCGTTGGCATCTGGTCGATGAGAAAACCACGGGTCCTGCTTTTCGGATCGTCGTTCTCCGAGGCTTCTGCAAAGCCGGACGCCCCACATTTCGAGCATTCCAGTTTTCTCGAATAACGATCTCTCGACACGATTGTCCCAATCCAAAATCAACTCGGCACCCGGACTATAGGAGGCGAGAGGCGCGTTCAAGGCCGTCGACGGAAAACCGCGCTAGGCTGAGGCCGGGTTGACGGCGGCCTGTTGCCGATCAGACAGTATCCTGTCGGCGCCGTATCTCGGCTGCGATGGTCGCCTCGTCCTGCCGGAGCGACAGGCGCCTGGCTGCGGCAAGACCCTGAGTCCAGGTCGACAGCGCGCGCTCCTTGCTGTCGTCCAGCCAATGCGCCAACCCGCACCACAGCCCGTATTGCGCCGTACCCACCGGGAAGACCCGGCAATAGCGCGAAAGCTCATGCAGAACCTGGCGCTCCCAATGACCCCATTGCTCGTACTCGCGCGATAGCCCCTCCTCCCGGCCGCGAAACAGCACTTCGACGCCGGAGATGCCGATCAGCGCGCTGTGGGAGGAGGGCCGACGCATGGCGCGCAGCAGACGAAGCGTGTCGACGGCGGCCTCGACGCTTTCTGCGTGCCTGCCGATGCGGGCGAGCGCCAGCGCCAGCGCACCGCGCGCCGATATCTGTGCGGCAAGATCGACGGAGCCGAGCATGGCCGAGGTGATCAGCCTGAGCACCTCCACCGCCTCGCGCGGTCGATCCATGTGCAGCACGCAGAGCGCCTTGCAGCGCAGGGCCCATATTTCCTGCTGGATGTTCCGGCGTTCTGGGCCCGCGATAAAAGCGTCAGCGCCGCAGGCTCTAACGCGCTCCAATCTCCGCGATAATAGAGCGACCAGAAACGGATGCCCTGCGCATTGCACCAGCGCAGCTGGTCTCCGGCGCTGAGAACGAGCGTCCGAGAACCTCGCCGCCCCGGCTGCAGATCTGTTCGGCGCAGCGGGCGTAGGAGAGCGTGAGCAGTTTCGGGATCTGGTCCAGGCCGTCCTGTCCGCGCCGGGCCAATTGTTCGACGAGGGCCGTGTAGCGCGACACATCCACGAACAGCACCGCGGCCGGAAATGCGACGGCTGCCGGGCGGTCGCCATTGGCGCCGTGGATCCTGCCGAGCAGTTCCAGCGGCAGGAAGCCCTCCAGGAGCGGATCGTTTTTTCCCATGACTTCTTTCTCACGGCTGCAGAACGACGGAGGAAGCGCCGGGGCGCCCAATTCGCTCACACGATGGGGTGAGGAGCCTACTACTTCTGGATTAGTGGTTCCCCTCTCACGTATCTGCAGACTTTCGCATATAATTCACCCGGCGCTAAGAGGGGGGCGTCAACCTCAGTCGAAATCAGGACATGGGTCGGAAGGGCCAATGCGGCGCTTTGTGCTCATGTACAACCCAAGGTTAAGTCGATATCTTCTGGCTTCGACGCATGAAATGGATGCGAGCATATTTTGCGGGCGTGGAAAGACCGGAAGAAAGGCGGCTGCGACCGAGGGTGGCGGCACATCTGGTGGAGAACTCTGTGCAGAGAAGCGACATTGGCAAAGGCAGATCGCAGACCGACAAAAGATCGGGGGCCGTCATCGACGAGGCGTTGCGATACCGCATCGCCGGGCGTCGCGGCAGCTTGCCGGAGAGGTCGGCATGAGCGACCTCGACACGGAATCGAAAACGGCCTGGATATCGCAGGGATTCGAACGGTTGGTCGATCGTGTTCGCAAGGCGCCCGCCAATGTGCACTTCGATGTCCTGATCATCGGCAGCGGGTATGGCGGTGCCGTTGCCGCATCGAGCTTCGCCGGTCGCATGCATGAGGGCAGGCCGATCTCCGTTGGCGTGCTCGAGCGCGGGCGTGAATATCTGCCAGGCTCGTTTCCGACAGGGCTTGGTGAATTGCCGCGCCATATTCGCAGCGACAACAACAAGGAGGGCCTGATCGACATAAGGATCGGTGCGGAGGTCGTTACCGTCGTCGCCAATGGCGTGGGCGGCGGCTCGCTGATCAATGCCGGGGTCATGGAAACGCCGCTGCCAAGCATTTTCCATAGGGGATGGCCAGCGGCCCTCAAGGACCTCTCGGTCTGGAAATCCTATTTCGATCGCGCCCGTGATCTGCTCGGCAGCACCATCATGGGCACCCCAAACACCATTGCAAACCATGTTGATGGCGTGCCGCAAAAGTTTCGCTCCGTTCGCTCCATCGCCCCGGACGGCAATTTCCGCCCCGCCTCGATCACGGTCGCGATGAGCGACACCGTCAGTTCGGGCAATGTACGCCTTAACAAATGCGTGCGCTGCGGCGATTGCGCCACCGGCTGCAATGGGGGTGCGAAGAACTCGCTCGACGTCAATTTGCTGGCGCGGGCACACGAGTACGGTGCGGAAATTTTCAGCGGTGCGACCGTGCTGACCATCGCCAGGGATGGCGAGGCGGGCTGGATCGTCAACAGCGTCTACACCGACGCAAAATTGCGAAAGCGCGACGGCGGGACGGTGCCGATCAGGGCGCGCAAGGTCGTGCTTGCCGCCGGTACTCTCGGCTCCAGCGAAATCCTGATGCGGTCACGCGGATTGGGCCTGCAACTGCCCGACAAGAACCTCGGAACGCGGTGCTCGACCAATGGTGACATGCTGGTTGCCGACTATGCCACTACAGCCACTGTCAACACTGTCGCGGATGAAACGGTCAAACCCTCGGCCCGGGCGATCGGGCCGATGATTACCGGCGTGATCGACCTGCGTGCCTCCGCCGGTGTCATGATCGAGGAAATGTCGGTGCCGGCCGCCCTGCGCATCGCCTTTGCCGAGGTTTTTGCCACGCTCAATACGCTGCACGGCCTCGCCAGGCATGACGGCAGCCGTCACCGGCCGGGGTTTCCGGAAGACGATATCTACGCGGTGCCGCCGGCACGCATCGGCCACTCGGCACTCTACGCCGTCATGGCCGATGATGGCGCGGCGGGCCGGATCGAGCTCGACGGCGATCTCATCGCGACCGATCGCGACGGCATCGCGCGGATCCGCTGGGACAAGCTGCAAGGCCTGCCGATCTTCGACAAGGAGATCGAGGCGCTCTCGGCGCTGACCAAGAACTCAGGTGGCCGCCTCATCCCCAATCCGGTCTGGAAACTGTTGCCGGCCGATCTGACCTGGCTGCTCAAAGACCAGCGCGGACCGTTGGCAACCGTCCACCCGCTTGGCGGATGCGTGATGGCCGATACCGGCGCGGACGGTGTGGTCGACCATCTGGGGCGCGTCTTCACATCGGCGGATTCCGATGCTGTGTATGACGATCTCGTCGTGCTCGACGGATCGATCATTCCAACGGCCCTTGCAACGAACCCTGCCTTGACGATTGCCGCGATCGCGCTGCGCGCGGCCGAAATGTTGGCGGACGAGTGGGGCTATGCGGCGGCCGAAGCCCGGCCCATGGGTCCACCACTGGTTCGTCCGGTCTTTCGCAGCACCGACGTTGCCGCACGGGCGCAGTCGAGCGAAGTGGAAATCACCGAACGGCTTGTCGGCCCCATTCGCCTGACGCCTACTGATGGGGTCGAGGAAACCCGGATCGTCGAGCTGACCATGCGGTTTACACCGACGAGACTTGGACAGTTGACGCCGAACAATGGCGGGCATCCGATCCTTCGTGTCGCGACCGAAGTGCCGGATCGCGCCATCAGAAGCCAGATCCGGATCTTCCCCCGGGAGGTCTGGGAAACGCTCGAGAAAACCTGGTTGCCTTTGCATGTGAAAGAGCAGCGACTCGACGCCGCGGTCGAGTTCAGCGCGCCGATTTCCGGCAGCCTCAGGATATTCGAGCGGCAGGAAAGCACGTTGCTTGGGCGGGTGTGGCGTGCCGGCAAGGCGTGGACGCTGAACCGGGGCCTTCGCGACGGCTACCAGGCTCTTGTCGATGGGGATGACGGCCCCGGTATCTGGTCGCGGCTTAAATCGGCTTTTGCGATCGCCAGCCGCTCCGGCGAGATCAGGGCGCTCAGCTATGATCTGACCATTGGGCCACGGGACGTCGGCGGCAAGATCGCCCTTGCTGGCAACCGTATCGTCGGCACCAAGACCTTCACCTATGAAAGGCGCTGCAACCCCTGGCGGCAGCTCATGGAGGTGAGGCTCGACAGGTTTCCAGGCCTCAGCGCCGACAGCGGCGAGCGCGTGCTGAAACTCGATGTCGGCTATCTCGCGCGGATCGGCCTGCCGTTATTCCGGATCGTCAATCAACGCGATGGCGCCAACACCATCGGCGAATTGCTGACATTCTTCGGCTTCGTCACGCGGCTTCTGCTTGGTCTGCACATCTGGAGCTTTCGTTCTCCCGACCAGGACAAGCGGTCAAGCGAGGCGATTGTCAACCGCCTGCCGCCGACCACCCTGAAGCTGCCTGGCGGCGCATCGATCACCGCCGAACTGCATCGCATCGCGCTTGCGCCCGAACGGCCGGATGGCGGAGGCAACGACATCCCCGGCGAAGTGCGGCTGACGCGCTATCGTCATCCCAACACCAAGAAACGGCCGCTGGTGATGTTCCACGGCTATAGCGCCAGCGGCACGACGTTTGCGCATCATGCGGTCAACCCCAATTTCGCCAGTCATTTCTGGTGCACCGGCCGTGACATCTGGATCGCCGATCTGAGAACCAGCGCCGGCCAGCCTACCGCGACGCAGGCCTGGAGTTTTGACCAGATCGGCAATGTCGACGTACCGGCAGCGCTGAAGACCGTGGCGGCGACGTCGCCTGACGGAACGGTCGACGTGATCGCCCATTGCATGGGAACCGTCGTCTTCAGCATTGCGGTTTTGAACGGCCATGCGACCGGGCTCGTCAATCGCGCCGCGTTCACGCAGGTCGGCCCGCTCGTGGTCTTCGCACCGGCCAACATCTTTCGGGCCTATGTCGTGCGCTATCTCATCGATTTCCTGCCGGACAGCTACAGCTTCAACCCGAAGGAGCCGACACTGGCCGACGATCTTCTCGATCGGCTGCTGTCGACACTGCCCTATCCCGTCGAGGAATTCGACGTCGAAAATCCGCTATGGCCGACGAAACGAACGCCCTGGACGCGGACGCGGCACCGCATGGACGCGCTTTACGGTCGCGATTTCAACGTGCGCAACATGGAGCCCGAGATGCTGCGCTATATTGACGAGCATTTCGGTCCGCTGAGCCTGTCGACGGTGTCGTCGACACTGCATTTCGTGCGCTATTCGACGATGACGGACTTTCATGGGCGCAATCGCCTGGTATCGCGCCAGAATCTGGAAAAGCACTGGTCGTTCCCGACCTTCAGCGTGCATGGGGCGGAAAACGGCCTGTCGCACGTCTCGACCGTTGATCGCATGCGGCAGATTTTTGGCGATGCCGGTCGGGTCTATAGGCCTCCCTTCGTCAACCCGGGCGCGGGGCATCAGGATGCTCTGGTCGGAACGACGCGTCATGCGACCTTGCAGCAGATCCAGCAGTTTCTCGACGCCGACATACCGACGGGTGCAATCAAGGCCGACAGCGAAAAAGTGGTCTATCCGCCCTGGATCGGTCCGATCCTCACCGAAGAGCGCCCGAAGACCCCGGCGCTGGTGATCCGCCTTGGTTCGGCGCCCTCGCACCGGGCGACGGAAGCCGCATTGTTGCTGCGCATCCGGCTGGTCAACGAACGTATCTGTCGACCGGATGATGCGGCGAAGCCCTGGGATGTCCAATATCTCATCGAACACCTTGTGGCCTATACTTCCAAGGCGCTTGAAGACGATGGTTGGGACGCATTCGAAGTCCCGCTGCCGGCCCGGATGCCGGGCAACGCTGGTGCGGATCGCGGCAATGCGCTTCTAGTCCTGTTGGTCTATGACGAGGATGCGGCGTTGGCGGCACCGGACTTCGAGCATGAGGAGCCACCGCCGCCGCTTGAACCCATTGCGGCACCACCGCCGATAATCGTGCTGCGCGAGACCGCCGCTCCGCGTGATCCGATTGCTGGTCCTGGCGGCGGGCTGTCGTTGCCGACCTTCGATTTCGACAGGCATCTGGCACAGCCCGGCCGTGCCGGGCAGGGGCCGGCCTACGGCTATTTCGTTGCCGATATCGCGAAGAAGCAGATGCGCCGGCTGGATCCGACAGGTGCGGGCAATGCCGCGAGCAAGCAGGCGATCGCCTTTGCCTTCAGTCGATTTGAAGAAATGGCCGTCGCCGTGGAGCGTGCGCTCGCCTTTCCTACTCCGAATACAAAGCGGCAGGGTTTCATGCAGGCAGCGCCTCTTCCCGTTGTCGAACAGGATTTCGACTTGAGTGACGGCGTCATTCCCTACGATCCGCCGATGCAGCCGCCCCTGGAACCGACGCCGAACGGCACCAGTTTTACGCTGTCGTCGTGCCAGTATCCGGCAGGATTTCTCGACGAGGCCGTCGCCTACCATTCCTATCGCCGCATCGGCGAGCGGCTCGAGGCCAATGTCGGCGTCAAGCCGCGCTTCGCGCTTTTCGTCGGCGACCAGGTCTATGTCGACCCGACAGCGGGCCTTTATGACCCGACCCGGCGGGACGATCGATATCGTCTGCCCTATGAAGCCTGGCTCAACCAGCAAAGCGTGCGCAACGTGCTGCGGAAGATCCCGTCCTTCATGCTGCTTGATGATCACGAGATCGACGACGATTGGGAGCCGATTTCCGATCCCGACGACGATGACAACGCCGAAAAGGTGACGCGGGGCATCGAAGCCTACAGGAAGTATCAGCGCGGCATGCATGCCAAGCTCGAGATGTTCGATTTCGACGGCTTTCATTTCTTCATGCTCGACACACGGACGCAGCGCACGCACCGCAAGGTCGGCGACGGTCTTAAGAAGGCGGCGATGATTGCGCCGGCGACGATGGACAGTTTGAAGCAATGGCTGTTGCTGGCGCCCGCACCGAAGTTCGTGGTGTCGCCGGCGATGTTCCTGCCGCGGCATCGGCGCGCCATACAGCGCGATCGCAGCCTGTCGTGGACGAACCTGAGTGCACTGCATTCCGACGGCTGGGACGGATATCCCAACACGCTTCGCGAGGTGCTTGCCTATATCGCCGAGAACCGGATCGAGCATGTGGTGTTTCTCTCGGGCGACGAACATCGAGGCTGCATTGCAACGGTCGATCTCTGCGATGAGGATGGCTCTCTCATCACTCGTCTACACTCGATCCACACGGCGGCGATGTTTGCGCCCTATCCCTTCGCCAACGGCATCGATGAGGAGATCGTCGACAGCGAGACGATCGAGATCCGAAATGGTGCGAAGACCTACCGCTGCGTCGTCAATGCAACGCGCCCGGCGGCTGGAGACGGGGCGACATTTCTGCGTGTGCGTGGCGCTGCCGCCGGTTGGGAACTCGATTGCGAGTTCGGTGACGGTGCGATCCAGACACTGACGATCTGATCGCTGAACGCCTTCGCGTGAGATGTTTCAGCGATAGCCCGTCGCGTCGGCGGGCTTGTTCTGCTCCATCACCTCGCGCATGTAACGCCAGCAATCGGGGCGCGAGCCGTCGAGGTCGGTTAAGCCGTATTCCTGGGCAAGGCTGCCGCTCGACAGCGATTGCCCGTTCCACCGGGCCTTCTGTGGATCCGCGGCCAGCGCCGCGATGGCGCGGCCGACGAAGCGTGGACTTTCGGAAATGACGAAATGCGGCTGGATCTTCGTTGCCTCTCGCCAGGTCTCTTCCGTCACTTGGAAATGCTCCAGCATCATTTCAGAGCGCATCCAGCCAGGGGTAATCGAGATGGCCGTGGCGCCGTGCGGTTCCAGATCTTTGGCATGCGCCCAGGCCATGCGGTTGGCCGCGACCTTGGCGAGGTCGTAGAACGGCGAGAGCCGATAATGCTCGGCATTATATTCGGCCGTGCCGTCCGTCACCTCGACAAGCAGCCCGCCGCGATTTTCGATCATCAGCGGCAGGGCATGGTGGGCGGTGATCAGATGCGTGTCGATCGCCAGGCGCAACAGCTTCAAGCCGTTGTCGAGATCATGTTCCCATACCGCCTTGTTCCATTCGAACAGGTTTTCTCCACCCCAGACGTCGTTGACGAGAATGTCGAGCCGACCGTGCTCGCGCCGGATGCGTTCGATGAGAGCCTTCACCTGCGTGGATTGCAGGTGGTCGACCTGCACCGCGACGCCTTCGCCGCCGAGTTCGCTGACGAGTTCCGCCGTCTCCTCGATCGTTTCGGGGCGCTTGTATTCCGACTGCTGGTTTCTCGTGGTGCGGCCGGTGACATAGACGGTTGCGCCCGCCGCACCGAGTTCGGCGGCAATGCCGCGTCCGCCGCCGCGAGTGGCGCCTGCGACCAATGCAATTTTTCCCTTGAGCGTCATATTTTCCTCCATCGGTGATCGAGGCCATCTGGTCGTGGCTATGAGAATAGGATATATAAACGATTATTCGGTTATTAATGAGAGTCAAGATGCCACGGCCCAAAACAATGCCTGATGAAGATGTGTTGGCAGCCGCGTTGGCGATCATGCATGCGAGCGGCCCGGAGGGCCTGACCTTCGCCGCTCTTGCCACAGGCACCGGGCTCTCCGCCTCCACCCTGGTCCAGCGGTTTGAGAACAAGCAGAACCTCGTTCGGCGCACGCTTTTGCAAGCCTGGGACGGGCTCGACCGATTGACTTCAGAGCTTTCCGCGACCTTGCCGAAGACACCGGAAGGCGCCGTCGACCTGCTCGTCGGACTGTCCGGCGGCTATGGCGGCATCGAAACCTATGCCGACGGGCTTCGGATCCTGCGCGAGGATTTGCGCGATCCGGCGCTTCGCGCCCGCGGCGCGCGATGGCGCGATGCGCTCTCACAGGCGCTGGATGAACGCCTCTCTGGTCCATCGGGGCCGGTGCCCGGCATTGGCCTCCTGATGGCGTCCCACTGGCAGGGGGCCCTGCTTTGGTGGAGTTTCGATCCGCAGATCCCGGTTGCGGATTTCGTGCGGCAGAGCCTGGGCCGTTTCGTGTCGGTCCTCGCCACAGGCGCATCCGCTCCACACGCTGCTTGAAGTGCTGCGCGACTGGGCCACGACAGGACCGATCGGTCACCCGGCTTCAAATCCGCGTGACATTGCACGCGGCCTGGTGACGCGGAGGCGTAGTCAGCCTAGATCGGAATGGATGATCAGGTTTGCTGCTGCATTTTTCTCGCTGCTTGTGATGTGCTCCCTGGCGGTCGCACAGGATCGGCCAATGCTTCCGACGCTGTTGGACGGCCTTGCAACGCGCGACGACTTGAAACCGTTGAAGACGGTGATTGTCGCCCGATCCGGCTCTGTCCTTGCCGAGCGCGGCTACCGGGGCACCCGCCCTATGGACACCACCAACATCAAATCGGCTTCCAAATCGATCGTATCGGCGCTGGTCGGCATTGCGATCGACAAGGGCTTGCTTGAGGGCCCGGACCAGAAGATCGCTCCGATCCTGAAGCCGGACCTGCCGGCTTCGCCCGATCCGCGGCTTGAGGACATCACCATCGGCAATCTGCTTTCGATGCAGGCCGGTCTCGGAAGGATGTCCGGTCCGAATTACGGCCGCTGGGTGTCCAGCCGGAACTGGGTCCGCTCCGCACTCGCGCAGCCGTTCGACGACGAACCGGGCGGGCAGATGCTTTATTCGACCGCGTCCACCCACCTTCTCTCTGCAATCCTGACCAAGGTCAGCGGCAAGTCGACGCTTGCTCTCGCCCGCGAATGGCTTGGTCCGATCAAGGGCTTTCGCATCGATGCCTGGGACCGCGACCCCCAGGGCATCTATCTCGGCGGCAACCAGATGGCCATGAATGCGCGATCTCTGCTTGCTTTCGGCGAGATTTACCGCAACGGCGGCAAAACGGCAGATGGAAGACAGGTGGTGCCGGCGCAATGGGTCGCACTTTCCTGGCAACCGCGAACCAATTCTCGGTTCTCCGGCGACATCTACGGCTACGGCTGGTTTCAGCGTCAGATCGCCGGCGAGACCGTGCATTTCGCCTGGGGCTATGGCGGCCAGATGCTCTATATCGTTCCAGCGTTGGATCTGACCGTGGTGATGACGTCTGAGGAGAGCGGCCCGTCGGCACGCAACGGGTACCGCGATGCGCTGCATCTGCTGCTCGGCGATATCATCGACACGGTCAGGGCGTCGCCGCGTCTCGGCGAATAGCTGCGTTTTCCGCCCCATCACCGGCGAAACCTGCGGTGCCGGGTGCAGCCGCCGTGTCGCGTGCGTGGCTTCGTGCGGAGCGAACCTGCTGTGGATGAACGGCGTCTCCTTTTCCTGATGGGCTCGTGGGCCGCCGGCCGGCAAACGCAGGCTTGCACGGCAATTCAGCCGGCGCCGGCACCGGCGATATCGTGCGCGCCGAGCGCGGGACGGACCGTCATTTGCCGGAGGCTGTAACGCTTCCCCCCGATCGTAGTCTAACGATCAAGAGAAATAGAGATCGCAGGAGAAACACCGGTTTCGCGCAGCCGGTTCATTGGATGCGCCGTATGTCTACAACCAGGAAGACGCAGCAATCTGTCAACGTGGAGAAGCACCATGACAATTCCCAGACCCCTCCTTGGAGCCGTTATCGTTGCTCAGTTGGCAACTGTCGCCGTGGCCGGAGAGACCAACGAGAAAAGCGGCGTGGCGATTTCGGGCTATGATCCGGTCGCATATTTCGTCCAGAGCAAGCCGGTTGAGGGCAAAGCGGACCTTGCCGTGACCTACCGTGATGCACGCTTCCTGTTCGCCTCGGAGGAAAACCGCAAAGCCTTCGAAGCAAACCCGGGAAAATATGCGCCGCAGTATGGCGGCTTTTGCGCCTACGGCATGTCCCGCGGCTACAAGGCCCCGATCGATCCGGCGGCGTTCACGATCGTCGATGACAAGCTCTACCTGAACTACGATCAATCGGTGCTGGAAACCTGGCGCAAGGATATCAAGGGTTATGTGACCAAGGCCGATCAGAACTGGCCGGCGGTGAAACTGCAGTAAGCCGGTGGACGCTCAGCTATCCTGTGTCTCATCAATGAGGCGCAGGATAGCCTCGCGATCTTCATCGAGATGCGGCGGGCGCTTGCGGTACTGCACCGGTGTTGCCGACATCTTCAGCGGATTGCCCAGAACGCGGATCGGGGTCTCACCTGCTTGGTCCTCCATGCTGACCACCATTCCGCGCGCGAGCGTATGCGGATCACGCAGGGCCTGATCGACACTAGCAACCCGACCGGCGGGAACACCCTCGGCGTTCAGCCGTATCTCCCAATTGCGAGCGGTGTCCTTGACGATTTCGCCGGCGATGATGGCCTGCAGGTCTGCCAGATTGGCAAGTCGATCGCGATTGCGGCGAAAGCGAACGTCTTCGGCCAGTTCCGGTTTGCCGATGACGGCAGTAAAGCGGGCGAACTGAGCATCGTTGCCGACGGCGACAGCCAGATGTTCGTCGGCCGCCTCGAAGGTCTGGTACGGCGCGATATTGGGATGGGCGTTGCCGATGCGGCCCGGCACACGCCCGGATACCAGATGATTGGTTGCCGCATTGATCAGCCAGGCGATCTGGCTGTCGTAGAGGGCGAGATCGATCTGCTGGCCTTGCCCTGTGCGGTCGCGATGGCGCAACGCCGCCAGAATGCCTACGGTCGCGTACATGCCGCACATCACGTCTGCTATCCCGACGCCGGTCTTGACCGGAGAGCCACCGGCCGTGTCCGGCCCGCCTGTAATGCTCATGATGCCGCCCATGGCCTGGATCAGGAAATCGTACCCGGTGCGGTGGCTGTAGGGGCCGGTCTGGCCAAATCCCGAGATCGAGCACCAGATCAGATCGGGCTTGATGGCTGCCAGATCCTCATAGGCAAGGCCGCGGCGCGCCAGATCGCCCGGCTTGTAATTTTCGACGACGATATCGGAAATCCGCGCCAGGCGACGCACGAGGTCGACGCCTTCCGGCGTGGCGATGTCGATTGCGATCGACTTCGTTAGTCATGGGGACTGAGTGTTAGACCGGAGCCGAGCGTCAAGTATTGACGTTTGTCTCGATTGTTCTCGGAGAGTTCAAAGATGGCTTCCGGCGTTGTTCTATCCAGACGAACACGTCTTGAAAGGGCACCGCTAGGCCGAGCCGCGCAGCATGATCTCGGCGCTGAGCAGAATGCGCTCGTCCGCGGGGAAGGCCTGGTCGTCGTTCTCAGTTTCGCCGAGCTTGAACAGTAGCAGCTCGATCGCCAGCCGGCCGATCTCGTTGTAGTTCTGCGCCACAGTCGTCAGCGGTGGACAGGTGTAGCGCGACAGCGGATGGTCGTCGTGGCCTGCCACCCGCAGGTCACTGTCCGGTTCGCGGCCGACCTTGACGCCGGACTGGAAGGCCGCCGCAATCACGCCGAAGGCAACGCGGTCGTTGGCGCACAGCACCGTCTTCGTCGGAAAACCGCCTTCTCCCAGAATGCGCAGCGTTTCGTCGTAGCCGAACTTTTCGAAATCCCACGAGGCGTTCGGCGCCGTCGGCACGATGACGGGATCCATCTTCAGCTGCTGCATCGCCTCCTCATAGGCGTGTTGGCGGGCCAGCGCGTTGTTGTTGACCGGCGGCATGCCGAAGTAGCAGGGCGGTGCGCCGGACCGGCAGAGATAATCGACCATCAGCTTGAAGCTCTGGCGGTTGTCCGTGCCGACGAAGGAGGAACTGCCGTCGAGCGGCGAGTCGACATAAACAAGCGGGATGCTCTCGCCGAGCGAGGTGAGTTTTTGGTGATGGGACTGGACGCCGAGCGGGGCGATGATCGCGCCGGCGACGTTCATCGACTTGAAGGTCTCGATGGCGCGCTCCTCCATCTCCGGCTTGCCGTCGGAGGAGAGAACGAAGGCGAGAAAGCCCGCCTGGTTGGCGATATGTTCGATCCGCCGCGTCAGCGCCATGTAGAACGGGTCGGTCGAATTGGGAACGATGACGCCAAGAATATTGGTTCGCCGCCGGTTGAGATTGACGGCGAAGATGTTGGGCCGGAAGCCGGATTGCTTGATCGCGGCCTCGATGGCGTCGCGGGTCTTCTTGCGAACCGAAGTCGGATCGTTGAAGTATTTGGAGACAGTGGGGCGCGACAAACCGACGAACTCCGAAAAATCCTCCATCGTCTTGATTTGTCTGTCCACGGTCGAAGCGCCCCCATTCTTCTTTTGGGTTTCGTTTATAGATTTATTTCCGAGGGATAGGCAGTGTCGACTGCGAAATATTCACGGAATGAACGGCCGGCCCTATCCTTTGCAGGCGGCGAAGTAATCCTCCAGAACCGCGTCGACGGCGGCAATCGCCAGGGCCTTTGCTTGCGGCGGCACCTGACCGTCTCGCACGCGCTCGTAACTGCCCGAAAGATACTGGCTGATCAGCGTCTCGGGGATGGTGACGCCATCGAGCAGGCGAAGAAGCTCTTCCACTGCAGTCGCGACCTTCGGGTGCGGCCAGT
Organism: Ensifer sp. ENS11; assembly: GCF_014851895.1. Lineage (NCBI taxonomy): Bacteria > Pseudomonadati > Pseudomonadota > Alphaproteobacteria > Hyphomicrobiales > Rhizobiaceae > Ensifer > Ensifer sp. ENS11. The sequence goes on from NZ_JACVAN010000003.1 coordinate 283,228, forward strand.
AATAGCGGATGCGGTCGCTGTAGGAGAAATGGCGCTGAACACGCAGCGCGTCGGGCGAGCCGTGATAATACTTGCCCCAGTTGCCCGGCTCCTCGCGCATGACCTCTTCGGTGACCTCGGCCAGCGTTTTGGATCGCGCATCGGGAAACAGGAACGCGGCGATCTGGTCGAGCCCGTAAAGCGCTTCACGCAATGCAAACGTGAGGCCGGGGCCGACCTTGAGGATGGCAAAACCATCCGTCACCAGATCACGAAGTGCTTCTTGCGTCTGGTAGTCGGTGGAATGCGCCTCGAAGACGAGGCCGTTTAGCTCGGCCAGGCTTGCGCTCAACTGAGCGGCCCTCGGCCGGTCATAGGCGATCACGTTCTCGTTGCCGAATTCGACGCCCGGCTGGACGACGGCGCCGACAACCCGGGAGAAGGCCTCGCCGGCACCTGCATCGCTGAACGCCTGCCGATGAATATCGACGGTCTCGACGGCTGCTTCGGGTGCGGTAACTTCGAGCGTATCCAGTTCCTCGAGCGCGCCGCCGGGAACAGGCACCTCGGTGCCGATGATGTAGACCGGGGCGATGCCGTTACGTCCGCGGATGGCATCTTCGGCGGCGGCGGCAAGCCGCGCGGCACGCAACGCCGTCGTCGCATCGGGAAGGGCGACGGGTTCGCCGGCACAGCCCATGCTGGTATCGAGATGCAGCTTGGTGAAGCCGGCCGCGGCATAGGCGCGGATCATCGCTTCCGCCTTGTCCATCGCCTCATCGGCCGGCAGATGTTTCCACGGGTTGGGGCCGAGATGGTCGCCGCCGAGGATGATGTTTTCGATCGGGAAGCCGGTCTTTGCGGCGATCTCCCCGACGAAACGGGTGAAATCGGCGGGCGTCATGCCGGTATATCCGCCGTCTTGATTGACCTGGTTGCAGGTCGCCTCGATCAAGAGATGGGTGTCTTCCCTAAGGGCACGCAGCATTGCGGCCTCGATGACCAGCGGATGCGCCGAGCAGATCGAAGGAATACCGCGCAGGCCCGGACGGTCGCGCCACTGGGCAATGTCGATCAGATAATTGGGTTTCATGGTCTTCAATCCTTTCGCGCGCTGATGAAGGCTTCGAGTTCTGCTCTCGTCGATGCGCCCTCCATCGGGCCGGAGATCATCACGGCGCGAGCGCCCGACGCGTTGGCGAGTTCAAGCGCTTCGCGGGGGCTGGCGTCATTCAGCCAACAGGTGACGAAGGTGGCGCCGAAGCAGTCGCCCGCGCCGGTCGGATCGATCTCTTCGACGGCAAAGCCGGGCAGGGAGAGCGTCGTTTCCGCATCGAAGTAGCTGGCGCCTTCGGCGCCGCGCTTGACCACGATGACCCTGATGCCGGAGGCGAGAAGTTCGGCGATGGCGTCCGCCTCGGTTTTCGCTTCAGTGAACAGGAAGAGTTCGGCGCCGCTCGGCAGGAACACGTCGGTCTTGGCAAGGACTGTCCTCAGCGCTTCCCGCATCCCCGGGCTTTCGAGGATTTCTGCGCGAAGGTTCGGATCGAAGGAGACCGTGCCACCGGCTGCCTTGATGATGTCGATTGCGGCGAAAATGCTCTCGACCACGCTCGGAGCGTAGAGCGACGACCCCATCACATGCAGGTGGCTGCAGCTTTGAACCAGCACGATTGCGTTGTCATCGAGGGAAATGGTGCCGCAGGCGCTGTCGCGGATGTTGAAGACGAAGGCACGGCTGCCGTCATGACGGTAGCGAACGAAGGCGCTGCCGGTTGTGGCGAGCGGATCGACCGCGATGCCGGAGGTATCGACGCCGTCCGCCTCAAGGCGGGCGAGGTTGACGTGACCGAAGTCGTCGCCGCCAACGCGGGAAATGATCGCGCTCGCCTGGCCGAGCTTGCCGACCTGGTCGATGAAGATGGCGGGCGCGCCGGAAGGGAAAGGCCCGACCAGTGGTGTCGCCTGCCGGAAGCCGTCGCCCTTTTCGGTGGCGATGATCTCGACGAGGATCTCGCCGATCGTCAGTATCTTGTGCATGGGTTTCACTCGTGCCGGGTCAGCGCTTTGCCTGTTTGGCGCGAACGTCGAGCCAAACGGCGACAAGGATCACGAGGCCCTTGACGATGAGCTGGTAGAAATAGGGGATGGAAAGCATGTTCATGCCGTTGTTCATCACGCCGATGATGAGCGCGCCGATGAGCGTGCCGACCATGGTGCCGACACCGCCGGCAAGCGAGGTGCCGCCGAGAACGGCCGCGGCGATGGCATCGAGCTCGTAGCTCATGCCGGCATTGGTCTGGGCGGAAAAGAGGCGCGAGGAGAGCAGCACGCCGCTGATCGCCGCCATCACGCCCGAGATCATGAAGATGATGATCTTGAGGCGATCGACCTTGATGCCGGAATAAACAGCCGCTTCGCGGTTGCCGCCGGTAAGATAGGCGCGACGACCGAAGCTCGTCTTGCTGAGCACGATCTGGTTGATGACGAAGAGCACGGCAACGACCCAGATGATGATGGGCAGGCGGAGGAAGCTCTCGGTGCCGATGGCGGTCCATGTCGCGTTGTCGATCATCGCCGGCGCGCCGTTGGTCGGCAGGCTGACGAGGCCGCGATAGATGCCCATCGTGGCGACGGTGACGATGAACGACGGCAGTAGCAGTTTTGCCGTCAACACGCCGTTGAGCATCCCCATCAGCGCGCCCGCCACGATAGTTACCGCGAGTGCCGGGCCGAAGCCGAGCCCGAAGGCGAAACATTGCGCCCCGACCATGCCGGCGACTGCGATGATCGAGCCGACCGACAGGTCGATCTCACCGAGCAGGATCACCCAGGTCATGCCGAAGGCGGCAATAGCGATCACGGCCACCTGCTGCAGGATGTTCATGAAGTTGACGACCGACATGAACCGGGGATTGAGGAACGAGAAGATGACGCAGAGCATCACCAGCGAGAGGAAGATGCCGCCATATTGCTTCAATGCCCTGACGAGGGCGGCCTGGGCTGCAGTTTGCTGGGTCATGATTGGAAACCTGTCGCGTGCGCCATGATCGTTTCGGGGGTAAGGTCGGTGCCGGCGAGGGTCGCGCCGAGCACGCCTTCATGCATGACGACCACGCGGTCGCTCATTCCAAGCACCTCCGGCAGCTCGGAGGAGATCAGCAGGATCGCCGTTCCTTCGGCCGCCAGCTGGCGGATGATCTTGTAGATTTCGAATTTCGCGCCGACGTCGACGCCGCGGGTCGGCTCGTCGAGGATCAGCACCTTCGGCCGGGTCAGGAGCCATTTGGCGAGCACGATCTTCTGCTGGTTGCCGCCGCTGAGAGAGCCTGCCGGCGTGTCGAGCGAGCGCGTCTTGATGGCAAGCCTGCCGACCTCGGCTGCCGCTGCCTTGCGCTCGGCGCTGCCGCGGGTAAAGCCAAACGGGCCGGTGAAGTCAGGCAATGCCGCCATGGAAATGTTCCACTCGACGCTGTGCCCGAGCACGAGGCCTTCTTCCTTGCGGTTTTCGGTGACGAAGCCGATGCCGCGGGCAATCGCTTCGGCCGGCGAGCGGAAGCGAACCTCCTTGCCGTCGAGGCGAACCGTGCCGCTCGCGTTCTTCATGCCGAACAGTGCGTTCATCACTTCGGAGCGACCTGAGCCGACGAGGCCGAAGAAGCCGAGGATCTCGCCGGCGCCGACCGTGAAGGAAATATCGGCGAATTCCTCGTCGCGCGTCAGACGCTCGACCGCCAGGACCGGAGGCTGATCCGAAGTAATCTCCGTCGAGCGAACGTGGATTGGGGGCGGATAGATCTCCTCCATCCGACGGCCGACCATCAGCGCAATCAGCGCCTCGATCGTGACGTCGTTGCGATCGTGAGTGGAGACATACTCACCATCGCGGATGACGGTGATGTCGTCGCTGAGCCGCATGATCTCTTCCATGCGGTGGGAAATATAGATGACCGCGACGCCGCGGCTTTTCAGCCGGCCGATGATGTCGAACAGGATCTCGGCCTCGCTGTCGCTGAGCGACGAGGTCGGCTCGTCGAGAATGACGACCTTTGCCTCATGGCTGAGGCCCTTGGCGATCTCGACCAGCTGCCGCTGGGCGATCGAGAGATTGCCGACCTTCTCGGTGACGTCGATCGGCAGCCCGAGTTCAGCGACGATCGACCTTGCCCTGGCAACGAGCGCCTTATCGTTGATGAAGCCGAACTTGCGCGGCTCGCGCGTCGCCAGAATATTCTCCGCCACCGTCAGGTTGTTGCAGAGGCTCAATTCCTGGAACACGATCGCAAGCCCGAGCGCTGCTGCCTGCTGCGGGTTGGTGGGGCGATAGGGTTGATTGTCGAGGGTAATGTCGCCTGACGTCGCGCTGTGAACGCCGGCAAGAATTTTCATCAATGTCGATTTGCCGGCACCGTTTTCGCCGAGCAGCGTATGCACGCGGCCGCGGCGGACATCGAGCCGCATGCTCTTCAACGCGGCAACCTGCCCGAATGACTTCGTGACATTGCTGATCTTGAGAACGGTGTCCGTGGTCGAACCATGCATGGCGGCCTCCTTGGATCGCGCCGAGAAGCGCCTCCGGGCTGCAGCGCAACGTGTCTCATCAGACGCGCAAAGGTCGCTGTAGCACTTCGAATTGCTGCCCGTTTTTGTCGGCAGCAGGCGGAGGCGTTCGTCGTGTTGGTGCCGCCGCCCTCGGGCGGCGGCTGTCCTGGGAGGACTTACTTTGCGGTGTAGACGCCGGGCACGATCGGCTGTTCGGCCGGAACCTGTTCGCCGGCGGCAACCTTGACGGCAGTGTCGACGGCCTGCTTGCCCATCTGGTCGGGGAACTGCTGGATCACGCCGACCATCACCGGGTTGGTGTCGACAGCGTCGCGGGCTTCCTTCATGCCATCGAAGCCGATGACCTTGACCTGGGTTTCGAGGCCCGCCGCCTTGACGGCAACCGCTGCAGCAAGCGCTGCGTCATCACCGAAGCCGAAAATGCCGGTGATGTCAGGGTTGGCCTGCAGCATGTTCTGTGCCGCTGCGAGTGCCTCGGCGCGGGTGATGCCGGTCTGGATGGCGACGATTTCCATCTCCGGATGCTTGGCGATCGCTTCCTTGAAGCCGTTGACGCGGTTCACGACCGACTGGACGGTTGGGTAGTCGATAACGGCGACCTTGCCCTTGTTGTCGAGGATCTTTGCCATCAGTTCGCCAGCCTTGACGCCGCCGGTGAAATTATCGGTGCCGATATGCGAGGTGACGGTCGCGCCGTTGGCAGGCACGTCGACGGTGATCACCTTGATGCCGGCCTTCTCGGCCTTTTCGATCGCGGCGCGCACGCCCTGGCTGTCGACCGGCGAAATGACGATCACGTCAACGCCCTTGACGATGAAATCCTCGACGTCGGCGAGTTGCTTGTTGAGATCCTGGTTGGCAATCGCAACTTCGAGCGCGACGTTCTTCTCTTTCGCCTCGGCTTTCATCGCGTCGGCAAGCTCGATGTAGAACGGATGCTGCTGGGTCAAGAGCGAGGCGCCGATGCCTTCGGCCGATGCGGCGGAAGCAATCAGGATCAGTGCCGTGCCGGCGACAAGCGCCTTGAGAATACGGGGCATGTTCATGGGTTTCCTCCCTTGGAAACGATGTGGGCCTTTGGTCTTGGCGGCCAAGCAGGAGGGCCCTCCCATCACCGTCTTGGCGATGATGTAAAAACCATAAAACTTTGCGCGCGTCAATTTTTAAAAGTACGCGATGAAAAGATTAACAGGGTAACGCGAGAAATTTAGACGCCTCTCGCTTGAGTGGTCGGCAGGCCATTCGACGTTAGGCGGCCAAGGTAGGACCACAATGGCGCAACCGCATTCTCTGAAGAGGTTCCAAAAAGAACGGCACGGTGTCTGCAATTGGAAAAATGACGGGAACCTTTGGCGGAACCGTGCATCTAATGTTGCGGGAGGCTCGGACATGGCAGACATTCGAACAGGCGCGCTGGCGATCACGGACCCGACCGCGAATGTGGCACTGGCGCAAAGGGCGATCGCCGGTGACGGGCAGGCGTTCCTCGCGATCATGCAGGTTCACAACCAGCGCCTCTACCGCATTGCCCGAGGCGTCGTTCGAAACGACAGCGAAGCCGAAGACATCGTACAGGAAGCCTATGTGCTGGCCTTTGCGCATCTCGCAAGCTTTCGTGGCGAATCGTCGCTTGGAACCTGGCTGTCACGCATCGTCATCAACGAGGCGCTCGGACGGTTGCGACGGGGACGCCGCAAAGCCGACGCCCTGGGCTCGATCGGCGATGGCCGCGATGCGACGATCATCCAGTTCCCGCTGCCGGCAAGTGCCGATGATCCCGAACGCACGATGGCGCAGCGGCAGATCCTGCAACTCGTCGAACGGGCGACCGACAATCTGCCCGATATCTACAGAACGGTTTTCGTCGCGCGGGTGATAGAGGGGCTGAGCGTGGAGGAAACGGCTGATCTGCTTGGGTTACGCCCCGAGACGGTCAAGACACGGTTGCATCGGGCGCGGCAGCTGGTGCGCAAACAGTTGCATGAGCAGATCGGCCCGGTTTTGCTCGATGCTTTCCCCTTTGCCGGGCGGCGCTGTGCGCGGCTGACCGCGGCGGTCATGAAGCGGCTTGGCCTTTCCAGCTGACCGGCGGGAACCTTTGCGGGCAGGCGGCATCCAATGGATGTCAACTGCAAACAGGGTCCGCGCCCTGCGTGGAACAAGGAGGTTTCCATGAACATTCGGCCAATGACCGCGCTCGTCACGCTTTGCCTGCTCGGGCTTGTGATCCCGGCACAGGCAGCGGATAAGCCGACCGACCCACAGATCGCTCACATCGCCTATACGGCCGGAGTGATCGATGTGGAAAATGCCAAGCTTGCGATCTCGAAGTCCGGCAACAAGGACGTCGTTTCGTTTGCCGAAGATATGATGCGCGACCATGAGGCGGTGAATACGCAGGCGCTCGATCTCGTCAAGAAACTCAAGGTGACGCCGGAGGACAACGATACCAGCAAGGCGCTCTCGAAAGCAGCTGACGACGAGCGCGCCAAGCTTGCCACGCTCGACGGCGCGAGCTTCGATAAAGCCTATGTCGACAATGAAGTCGCCTACCACAAGCAGGTGAACGGAGCCCTGGAGACCCTGCTCATTCCATCGGCCAGCAATGCCGAACTTAAGGCACTGCTTGAGACCGGCTTGAAGATCTTTCAGGGCCACCAGCAGCATGCAGAACATGTTGCCGCATCGCTGAAGTAGAGCGCGGCCATGCCATCCGGGTTTTATCTCGTTGCCGTTGCCGGGCTCCTGCTCGGCAATGGCGCTGTGGATGCTCAAGCAGAGACAATCCGCGTGACGATCGAAAAAATGGCGTTTGTTCCCGCAGAGGTCGAGGTACGCGTCGGCGACACGATCGAGTGGGTCAACAGGGACATCCTCGTCCATACAGCGACCGTGAAGGGTGGTTGGGAGGTGTTGATCCCGGCGAAGAAGACCGCAAGTCTCGTCGTGCGGGAGGCGGGGCAGATCGATTATTATTGCCGCTTTCATCCCAACATGAAGGGCCGCATTTTGGCGGCGACGCCATAGGCTATTTCCAGGAGAACTGGGAAGCGGTTTTGCGTCCGGAAATGCGTCAAAACAAGGCGGCGGAGAATTCCGCAACTTCGCCCGATGTGGAAACGGCCCGGCGTCGCAGGCGCCCGCAACGTCAGGTGGCTTGTCTTTGTCCGCCTTCGCTCCAGTTTCTCTTCTATAACAAAAAAACAGGTGCGATCATGATCAGAGAGCGCAAGGCGATGCTCGTTCGTGTCAGCGGAAGGGTGCAGGGCGTCAGCTTCCGCATTTGGGCCCGCCGCGAGGCCGAACGCCTCGGAGTGACCGGCTGGGTGCGCAACGAGCGCGACGGATCGGTGGCGGCGATGATCGTCGGCTCCGATGTTGCGCTCGCAAACATGGTCGAGCGGCTCTGGATGGGGCCGGCGGCTGCCTCGGTCGTCAGCGTCGAAACCGAACCGGTGGCCTTGCCCGATCCGGTGCAGGGGTTCCAGATCACTGGTTAGGTGATCGGAGATGCGGAGGGGCGTTGGTCTTAGGTGCGTCGCGAAGACGTCAGGGTGACTGAATTGGTCAGAGCGACTGGCGGTCAAGCCGATTGGTCGAGGCGACCGGCTTTTTTCTGGGGTCGTTCGGTCTCGACCCTGCCATAGGCGCGCAGGAAGGTCCTGACGGCGTTGCGGGCAGAGGTCTGCAATTGCTCCTCCGTTGGAGCTTCGCCAAAAGGACCGGCTATCTGCATGTCCGCCTTGATCAAGGCCAGGAATTGCCGAGCGGCCAAGTCGAGGTCGTCGATCTCAAGCGGGGCCGCGTGGGCAAGTCGAGCAAACAGTGCCGAGAGTGCCGCGCCGATCTTGCCCGGTCCCTGTTCGCGCCAGATCCTGATCAGCTCGGGATATCGCTCTCCCTCGGTCTCGACCAGCTTCTGGATGAACTTGCCGTCCTGATTGCAGATGCAGTTCCTGTTGAGGCGCACTGCAAAGGCAGTGAGGTCGTCCTCGAGATTGTCTGCCCGTTGCGGGAAGGTCGCGAGGATCGAGAACAGCGCGGCGTTGGTTCGGTCGAGGATATCCTGCACCACCGCCATGAACAGCGTCTCTTTTTCGCGGTAGTGATTGTAGATGGTCTGCCTGGAAACACAGGCTTCCGCGGCGATTTCGTCTATGCTGGCGCCGGAAAAGCCTTCGCGGCAGAAGACCTCTGCGGCGGCGTCGAGGATCGAGATGCGTTTGGCGCATTGACCCTTCTGGGTGGGGCCACCGGCGGTCGGCAAGGCGGCTTGTCGTTTTTTCATGATCCGACGATAGGACATGTTGACGGTTTGGACAATAGTGTCTAATTTGACATGTGTGTCCAAAATTATGGACCACATAGGTCAGCGCAGGATGCGTCTCCCGGACGTTCGATCCTGGCACGACCGGCTCATTCCAGTTTCAATCCCGGCGGCAACGAATGCAGGCGCGCGTCCTCGTTCGTTTCGCGACCTCTGAAAGATCATCACCATGACGGCGTCCTTTCTACGCACTGCCATAGTCCTCGGTCTGATTTCAGCGATCGGGCCTTTCGCAATCGACATGTATCTCCCCGCGCTGCCGTCGATCGGCAAGGATCTCGCCGCAGAGACCGGTGTCGTGCAGCTTAGCCTGCTCGCCTTCTTCATTTCCTTTGCAATTTTCCAGCTCGTCTATGGCCCACTCTCGGATATGTGGGGCCGCAAGGCGCCGCTCTATCTCGGCATCGGCCTGTTCGCGCTGGCCAGCATCGGCTGCGCGCTCGCGACCGATATCGAAACGCTCATCGCCTTCCGCTTCCTGCAAGGTATTGGCGGTGCCGCCGGCATGGTCATTCCGCGCGCCATCGTTCGTGACATGCACACCGGCGTTCAGGCGGCACGCCTGATGTCGCTGCTGATGCTGGTGTTCAGCATCTCGCCGATCCTGGCGCCTCTGACTGGCAGCGCCGTCATCGAGTTCTACGGCTGGCGCGGCGTTTTCTGTGCCGTCATGATCGCAGCCTTCATCGGCCTGATCCTGCTGTCGACTCAATTGGCTGAGACCCGTCCGAAGAAGGACAGGGCAGACAGCAATTTCGGCAGCGCGATTGCCGCCTACCGGCTGCTTCTGAGCGACCGGAACTTCCTGACGCTCACCTTCATCGGTGGCCTCGGCATTTCGAGCTTCCTCGTCTACCTCGCAAATTCGCCCTTCGTGCTGATCGATCATTATGGCCTGACGCCGACGCAATACAGCTTCGCCTTCTCGATCAACGCGGTATCGTTCTTCGCGGTCTCGCAGGCGACCGGTTGGCTTGGCGTTCGTTTCGGTCTCGTGCGTGTCATGCAGCTTGCCGTCGCCGGCTTTGCCTTGACCATGGCCAGCATGTTCATTCTCATGAGCCTCGGCTTCAACCAGTTGCCGGTCATGGCGGCATTCCTGTTCGTCGGCTACGGCGCGCTCGGTCTGGTCATCCCGACCTCCGCGGTGCTGGCGCTCGAGGATCACGGCGAGATTGCCGGTACGGCATCGGCGCTGATGGGGACGCTGCATTTTGTCACGGCGGCTGTCGCCATGATCGTTGCTGCCGTCTTCTTCAACGGAACGGCGCTTCCGATGGCCGCGGGCATTGCGATTTGCGCGGTCAGCGCGTTCCTGCTGACACAGGCAACCATCGGCCGCAGCCGTGTCGTGCCGGCGGAGTAACACCACCTCGCTTCGCGCAGTTGAAACAGGACGGCCGGTGAAGACCTTCTCGTCTTCACCGGCCGCTTTGCTATTGGCTCAGCAACGGAGTGCGGCGCGCTTGTCAGAAATCCCAGTCTTCGTCTTCGGTCGCAACCGCCTTGCCGATGACATAGGAGGAGCCTGACCCCGAAAAGAAGTCGTGGTTCTCGTCGGCATTCGGCGACAGCGCCGACAGGATTGCCGGATTGACCTTGCAGGCATCGGCCGGGAACAGCGCCTCATATCCGAGGTTCATCAGCGCCTTGTTGGCGTTGTAGTGCAGGAACTTCTTCACGTCCTCGGTCAGGCCGACGCTGTCGTAAAGCGATTCGGTATATTTCGCCTCGTTGTCGTAGAGTTCGAGCAGCAGGTCGAAGGCGAAATCCTTCATCTCCTGCCGACGCTCGTTACTCAGCCGCTCCAGGCCCTTCTGGAACTTGTAGCCGATGTAGTAGCCGTGCACCGCTTCGTCGCGGATGATGAGGCGGATCATGTCGGCGGTGTTGGTCAGCTTGGCGCGGCTCGACCAATACATCGGCAGATAGAAGCCGGAGTAGAACAGGAAGCTCTCGAGGAAGACGCTGGCGATCTTGCGCTTCAGCGGATCCGTGGTGCGATACTGCTCGAGAATGAGCGCCGACTTCTTCTGGAGATGTTCGTTCTCCTCCGACCAGCGATAGGCGTCATCGACATCAGGTGTCGAGCAAAGCGTCGAAAAGATCGAGGAATAGGAACGGGCATGCACCGCTTCCATGAAGGAGATGTTGGAATAAACCGCTTCCTCATGGGGCGTGATCGAATCCGCCATCAGTGTCGGTGCGCCGATGCTCGTCTGGATCGTGTCGAGCAGGGTCAGGCCCGTGAACACACGGATCGTCAGCTGCTGCTCTTCCGGCCGCAACGCCGCCCAGGAGGGAATGTCGTTGGAAAGCGGCACCTTTTCCGGCAGCCAGAAATTGCCGGTGAGCCGGTTCCAGACCTCAAGGTCCTTGTCGTCCTCGATACGGTTCCAGTTGATGGCGCGCACGGCTTGCGAGCCCTTGGGCGCCTTGGTCTTCAGTTGGATGTTCATCTTGTTCCCCGGAGTATCAAAGCGCGCAGGAAACGCAGCCCTGCACTTCCGTGCCGGACAGCGCCATCTGACGAAGGCGGATGTAGTAGATCGTCTTGATGCCCTTCTTCCAGGCATGGATCTGCGCGCGGTTGATGTCGCGGGTCGTTGCCGTGTCCTTGAAGAACAAGGTCAGCGAAAGCCCCTGGTCGACATGCTGGGTCGCAGCCGCATAGGTGTCGATGATCTTCTCCGGACCGATCTCATAGGCATCCTGGTAGTAGTCGAGATTGTCGTTGGTCATGAAGGCCGCGGGATAATAGACGCGGCCGATCTTGCCTTCCTTGCGGATCTCGATCTTCGAGACGATCGGGTGGATCGAGGAGGTCGAATGGTTGATATAGGAGATTGAGCCGGTCGGCGGCACCGCCTGCAGGTTCTGGTTGTAGAGGCCGGATGTCATCACCGCCTGCTTGAGTTCCAGCCAGTCTTCCTGCGTCGGGATATCGATGCCTGCGGTTTCGAACAGTTCGCGCACCCGCTCGGTCGCCGGCTTCCATTCCTGTTCGGTGTACTTGTCGAAATAGTCGCCCGAGGCGTATTTCGAGTTCTCGAAGCCCTTGAAGCTCGACCCGCGTTCGACGGCGATGCGGTTGGAGGCGCGGATGGCGTGGTAGGTCACCGTGTAGAAGTAGATGTTGGTGAAATCGACGCCTTCGTCCGAACCGTAATAGACCCGTTCGCGGGCGAGATAGCCGTGCAGGTTCATCTGGCCGAGGCCGATCGCATGGCTGTCGTCATTGCCCTTCTCGACGGAGGGAACCGAGGCGATATGGCTCATGTCGGAGACCGCGGTCAGCGCCCGGATCGATGTCTCGATCGTCTTGCCGAAATCGGACGAATCCATCGCGGCGGCGATATTCAGCGAGCCGAGATTGCAGGAGATGTCCTTGCCCAGGTGCTTGTAGGACAGGTCGTCATTGTACTCGCTGGCTTCGCTGACCTGGAGGATTTCTGAGCAGAGGTTGCTCATGGTGATGCGGCCGGCGATCGGGTTGGCGCGGTTCACCGTGTCTTCGAACATGATGTAGGGATAGCCCGACTCGAACTGGATTTCGGCCAGCACCTGGAAGAACTCGCGCGCCTTGATCTTCTTCTTGCGGATCCGGCTGTCGGCGACCATTTCCCGATATTTTTCCGTGACCGAGATGTCGGTGAAGGCAACGCCGTAGACGCGCTCCACGTCATAGGGCGAGAACAGGTACATGTCCTCGTTGTTCTTGGCGAGTTCGAAGGTGATGTCGGGAACGACGACGCCCAGCGACAGCGTCTTGATACGGATCTTCTCGTCGGCGTTCTCCCGCTTGGTGTCGAGGAAACGCATGATGTCGGGGTGGTGGGCGTTGAGATAGACGGCGCCGGCACCCTGGCGGGCGCCAAGCTGGTTGGCGTAGGAGAACGAATCCTCCAGCAGCTTCATCACGGGAATGATGCCGGACGACTGGTTTTCGATCTGCTTGATCGGGGCGCCGGCCTCGCGGATGTTGGTAAGCGACAGCGCCACGCCGCCGCCGCGCTTCGACAATTGTAGCGCCGAATTAATGCCGCGCGCGATCGATTCCATGTTGTCCTCGACCCTCAGCAGAAAGCAGGAGACGAGCTCGCCGCGCTGCTTTTTGCCGGCGTTGAGGAAGGTCGGGGTCGCCGGTTGGAAGCGACCGGAGATGATCTCGTCGACCATGTCGCGCGCCAGCGCCTCGTCGCCGCGCGCCAGCGTCAGCGCCACCATGCAGACCCGGTCCTCGTAGCGCTCGAGGTAGCGCTTCCCGTCGAAGGTCTTCAGCGTGTAGCTGGTGTAATATTTGAAGGCGCCGAGAAAGGTCGGGAAACGGAACTTCTTGTCATAGGCGTGATCGAACAGGTCGCGCACGAAGTTGAACGAATACTGGTCGAGAACCTCCTGCTCGTAGTAGCCCTCGGTGACGAGGTAATCGAGTTTTTCGCGCAGGTTATGGAAGAACACGGTGTTCTGGTTGACGTGCTGCAGGAAGTACTGCTTTGCCGCCAACCGGTCCTTGTCGAGCTGGATCCGGCCGTCCTCGTCATAGAGGTTCAGCATGGCGTTCAGCGCGTGGTAATCGAGCGCCGATTCCGTCGCCTTCAAGGGGCGTTCGAGTGTTGAGACGTCCAAAATCGTTCCATCCCGTTTTTGACATTGGCGACGTCCTCATCGGTTCCCAACAGTTCGAACCGGTAGAGATAGGGCACCTGGCACTTGGCCGAGATCACGTCGCCGGCGATCCCGTAGGTCGCGCCGAAATTGCTGTTGCCCGCGGCAATCACGCCGCGGATGTGGGAGCGGTTGTCCGCATCGTTGAGAAAGCGGATCACCTGTTTGGGCACGGCGCCCCGGCCGTCGTCGCCGCAATAGGTCGGGACGACGAGCACATAGGGTTCGTGCACGTCGAGCGGCGCGTCGGCCGCGCTGACGGGAATGCGTCTGGCGCGCAGGCCGAGCTTGCCGACGAAGCGATGGGTGTTTTCCGAGCGGGTGGAAAAATAGACGATCAGCCCCATCGCGCCGTACCTCGGCTTCAGGACAGTGCGCTGATCTTGTCGGGGCGGAAGCCTGCCCAGTGCTCCGGACCGGCGATGACGACGGGAACCTGCATGTAGCCAAGGCCCTTGACCGTCTCGAACGCGTCCTGGTCGACCGAAATGTCGATCACCTCGTAATTGACGCCCTGGCGGTCGAGCGCGCGATAGGTTGCGGTGCACTGGACGCAGGCGGGCTTGCTGTAGACGGTGACGTTCATTTCTTCCTCGTTTGGTCGGCTGGATCTGGGCATGAAAAGGCATGCGGATACGCACAAGCGATCCGGCGAAATGCAGGACTGGCAGGATGACCGCTTGCTCGGGTCGAGAAGACCCGGGCGCGGTTGTTCGTCAGATTCGCGGCTTCCCGCGCCTCTTCATTGGCGAATGATAGGAATTCGATGACGCGGACATGACTTCACCCCGAAGTTGAAGACGGCGCTTCCGGGGAGACGTCGAGACGATCAGGCAGGTTTCATCCTGCCCCATGCACACCTCTGACCTCTCCGGACACCCCGCCCGTGGACGTTTATCGATCGAGGCAGGTCTCCTGGCTCACGGGTCGGTGCTTCTGTCCGGACCTTCCCGATGCATCATGCTTCAGTGGCCGAATGCTGGACAGTTGCTCGCCGTTTACAGTTGCGGGGGCAGCCACGGCTTAGCCAAGCGAAATCGCTACGACGGCACCGTATTCCCATCTTCGCTCCCAATCCTTGCGAATCGGGAGAACCTCGAACACTAGATATAGTATATGTCGGGAAAATTGCGTCAATAGGTTCCATGTCGAAGCCACCTGGGAGGCGGACAATATTTTTTCGGGTGTGGATAGCGGGGAGTAAACGACAAGTGTCGGCGAAGCCTGTGGATGGAGAGCCGTCATTGACAGCTCTGCTGAAATCCTCAAGCCGCGAAGGCGGGAACAGGACGATTGTCCCCGTCGACTGCCACCATGATGAAGGCGCCATGGGCAGTCAGGGTCTGTTTCGCTCCCGTCAAATCCTCTGACCACAATTCGACATCGACCGTCGTCGAGCTCCGTCCGGTGCGCACAATCCTGGCGACAAGCTCGATGATCGAGCCAACGGTGATCCGGTGCTTGAAATCGATGCGCTGGCAGGAGGCGAGCACTGTCGTCTTGCGGCTCGCCCGTGTCGCCGCGCCGAAGGCGGCCTTGGTCATCTGCGCCAGCGCGTCGCCGCCAAACATGGCGCCGAAGCTGTTGGCCTGATCCGGAAAGACGATATCGACCATGCGCACGGCATCGTCTTTTGGCGCTCCGATCGCATCGGTGTCGAGAGAAGGCAACGACCAGCCGGCGCCCTTGCCCTCCGGCATCGCGACCATGGTGAACTGGCCGCGGGCGCACAGATCGCGGGTGCCGGCCGTCAGATCTTCCGCGATCATATCGACTTCGACGACCATCGAACGCCGCCCGACCCGGATCGGGCGGCCGCTGCAGCTGACGATATGGCCGATGTGGGCGGGGCCGCGGAAGTCGACGCGATCGCAGGAGGCGGTGACGAAGGGAACGCGGCCGTGGCGCGTGGCGACGATGAAGGCGGTCCGGTCCATGAGTGCGAGGCCCGCACGGCCGAAGAGCGTGCCGTGGTGATTGGTGTCGCCGGGAAAGACGATGTCGATCAAGGTGGCGGGCGCCGGGGTTTCCCCCGGCGCCTTCTCGATATTGCTATCGTCCGTCATGCGTTTGCGGCCTCTTGCCGGCCGGCAGTGAAGGATTGGCGCAGCGTTTGCGCCGCCGCGACCATGTTGACGAGCGCCGGGCGAACTTCCTCCCACCGCCTTGTTTTCAGCCCACAATCCGGATTGACCCAGATCTGCGCCGGCGTCAGACCGTCGGTCGCCTGTTCGATCAGATGCACCATCTCGTTGACAGTGGGTACCCGCGGCGAGTGGATGTCGTAGACGCCGGGGCCGATCTCGTTCGGATAGGCCTGATCGATAAAGGCGCCGAGCAGCTCCATCTTCGAGCGCGAGGTTTCGATGGAGATGACATCGGCATCCATTGCCGCAATCGCCGCCATGATGTCGTTGAACTCCGAGTAGCACATGTGGGTGTGGATCTGGGTTTCGTCACCGACGCCGGAGGCGCTGATGCGGAAGCACTCGACCGCCCAGTCGAGATAGGCCTTTCGATCGGCCTGTCTCAGTGGCAGTCCCTCGCGCAGCGCCGGTTCGTCGATCTGGATCACGGCGATACCGGCCGTTTCCAGGTCGGTGACTTCGTCGCGCAGCGCCAGTGCGATCTGCCGGCATACGATCGACCGGGGCAGGTCGTCGCGCACGAACGACCATTGCAGCATCGTCACCGGGCCGGTGAGCATGCCCTTCATCGGCTTGTCCGTCAGCGACTGCGCATAGGTTGCCCAATCGACCGTCATCGGGTTCGGGCGCGAGACATCGCCGAAGATGATCGGCGGGCGTACGTAGCGCGAGCCGTAGCTCTGCACCCAACCGCTCTGAGTGAACCCATAGCCGGAGAGCTGCTCGCCGAAATACTGCACCATGTCGTTGCGCTCGAATTCGCCGTGCACCAGCACCTCGATGCCGATTTCCTCCTGCCAGCGCACGGCCTTCTCCGTCTCCTGGCGCAGGTAGGCGAGGTAGTCGACATAGCTGAGCTCGCCCTTGGCATGCAGCGATCGTGCCTGGCGCACCTCTGACGTCTGCGGGAAGGAGCCGATCGTCGTCGTCGGGAAGAGCGGCAGTGCCAGCCTGTCTTCCTGCCGCCGCCGGCGCGTTGCAAAACTCGATTGACGGCGGCTGTCTGCTGCCGTCAGGTTCTTCAAGCGTCCGGCAACGAGTGGATCGTGGACCTTGAGCGAGGTCAGCCGTGCCTCGACCGCAGCAATCGATTTTGCAAAGACCTGCTCGGGATTGGCCAGGCCCGGCTCGAATGCGCGGGCAAGCAGGCTGAGTTCGTCCAGCTTCTGCAGGGCGAAGGCAAGCCAGGAGACGAGCTCCGGATCGAGCGCTCGTTCGAGATCGAGGTCGATTGGCACATGCAGCAGCGAGCACGATGGTGCAAGCTCGATACGATCGCGGCCATGCGCCTCGATCAACGGCTGCAGCCGGCGGAAGAGGCCGGCAAGATCGGTACGCCACACATTGCGGCCATCGACGACGCCGAGCGACAGCACAAGCTGTGCCGGTACCGTCTGAAGTAGCAAGTCGAGCTGTTGCGGCGCCCGCACGAGGTCGACATGCAGCCCGGCAACCGGCAGCGAAAGGGCTGTCGGCATGTTGTCACTGACCGCGCCGAAATAGGTCGCGAGCATGATTTTCAACTGCGGAAGTTCCGAGGCGAACGTCTGGTAGGTCAGCGCCAGCGCCTGGCGTTCCCGCTCAGTGAGATCGAGCACCAGGCATGGCTCGTCGATCTGCACCCATTCGACGCCGGCTTCCCCAAGCTCGGTGAGAAGCTTCGTATAAACAGGCAGCAGCCGCTCGATCAGATTGATGGTGTCGAATCCGCCGGCAAGCGCCTTGCCCAGTTTCAGGAAGGTGACGGGGCCGAGGACGACAGGGCGGGTGACATGCCCGAGCGCCTTGGCTTCGAGGAAGGCGTCAAGCGGCGCATTGCTCGTCAGCTCGAAGCGCTGATCCTCCGCGAATTCCGGAACCATGTAGTGGTAGTTCGTGTCGAACCACTTGGTCATCTCCAGCGCCTGGTTGCCCCCGTCGGGCCCGCCATGCGTGCAACCGGACGCGCAGGCGGCAGTCGTCGAACCGCGCGCCATGGCGAAATAGGCGTCGAGGTCGACCGGGCCGCCCTTCCAGCCATAGGCCGGTGGCACCGCACCAACCAGCACTGATGTGTCGAGAACCTGGTCGTAAAGCGAGAAGTCGTTCGATGGAATGATCTGGATCCCACGCGCCTTTTGCGCGGCCCAGTTTTCGGCCCGCAGCCTGGCGGCGACGTCGAGCAGGTCCTGTCTCTCGATCTTGCCGGCCCAATAACGCTCCAGCGCGAACTTCAGTTCACGGTGGCTGCCGATACGTGGAAAGCCGAGATTGGCTGTCTTGATGGTCATTTCCTTACCCCGAAGGTTGTGGGCAAGGCTTTGAATGCGACGCATCCACGACCGAGACTGGCTCGCTCGTCAAGGCGACACATCGGACACCCCGCCCGTGGACGTTATCTATCGCGGCAGGTCTCCTGGCTTGCGGGTCAACACGAACCGTCCCGTCTTCCCGAGGCGTCTCCCTCAGTGACATCATTGGACGACCGCTCGCCGCTTACAGTTGCGGGGGCAGCTCCGGCATGAGCGCCTTGCAGCGCCGCACCGAATTCCCTCTTAGCTCCGGCCTGTCGTCAGACGAGCCGCAGAACCACGATTGTTCGACAATGCCCCGCAAAGTCGACGGCGTCAATCGTATAAAGAAATGTTTATGTCTTTATTTTCTCCATTCGGCCGAGGTCGAAAGCTTGTCGCGAGGGCGGCGACGCGACTTCATCATTTGGCGTCTGCGGCGAAAGGGCACCGCCCGGATCAGAGCCCGCTACGTGCTGCCACGGATCAGCAACATCGCCCGCGCGCGCCCGGATGCTGTCATTGTCTCGCGTCAGGCCGATGTCCCTCAGTTGGAACTCGCTGAATGTATCGATGGTCGTCGTGGCGTCGGCAGCTCTCTTGGCCGAAGTCCAGACGTGGAGGATGATCGATCGCAGTGCGCTAAGCATTGCTAACCCCTTCAGTTCTGTGGTGATGTGTTCGCGAGAAAATTGAGGATTTTGGTGGTTTCGCGCAAAGCGATTTCTCGCATGCTGCCATAAAGAATGCTTATCTCACTTCATGAGCAAGATTCCCCCCATGAGTGCGGTGCGCGCGTTCGAGGCCGCAGCCAGGCACTTGAGTTTCACCCGCGCGGCGCAGGAGCTCGGCATGACGCAAGCCGCTGTCAGCTATCAAATCCGACTGCTGGAGGACCGCACCGGCACGCCGCTGTTTGTCCGTCTGCCGCGGGAAGTGCGCTTGACGGCTGCCGGACGGCAGCTTGCGCCGAAGGTGACCGAGGCGCTCGATCTACTGGGTACGGCGTTCTCCGAGATTGCCGACAAGACCGAGCATCACCTGCACATCTCGGTACTGCCAACCGTCGTCTCAAGTTGGCTTGGTTCCAGGCTCGCCTCGTTTCAGACAGCCCATCCAAACATCAGCATTCGCGTGCACATGTCCACGGAGCTGATCGACTTCAAGCGCGATGCGATTGATCTCGTGGTGCGCAGCGGCAACGGCGACTGGTCGGGCAATGAAGTGTTTCCTCTTTTCCCGATCGAATACATGCCCGTCTGTACGCCGACGTTCCTGGAAAAACATCAGCTGAAGGATCCGGCCGACGTTCTCACGGTGAGGCGCTTCGGCAACGCCAGCTGGTGGCGGCGCTGGATGACCGAAGCGGGCGTGGAACCGCCGGCCAGCAATGGCACTGAGCTGATCTTCGACGTCCAGGCAATGGATGTGGCCACCACATTGCTCGATCATGGCATTGCCATGGTCGTCTCCACCTTTGTGATTGAGGAGCTTCGCAGCGGAAAACTCGTCCGGCCGTTCAACCATGTGGTCAGGGATGGCCGTGCCTATTGGCTGGTCTATCCGCAAAGCCACCGGCGGCAGAACAAGATCCAGGTGTTTCGCGAGTGGATCATTGCCGAAGCCGCCACATCGAACGCGCAGCTGGCCGCCGTGGCCGGAGAGCTTCCCTCGGTACGGTCTCAAGCCGAGATCGGTGCGAGCGCGCTCATAAGACCTGAATAAGATTTGCTGAGCGGCGGAGCATAGGAGCCGCGCTTGCTGGTCGTCAGTCCTTGCGACACCAACGCCTCGGCCTGCTTGACGGCTGCCGATACGCCATCAATGACCGGAACGCCGTATTCGGCTTGAAGTGCGCGCGCAAGATCGGCCATCCCGGCGCAGCCAAGCACGATCGCCTCGGCGCCGTCCTCAACGAGCGCCAGCTCGATTTCGCATCGCAGCTTCGCCAACGCGGGCGAAGCCTTGTCCTCAAGCTGCAGCACCGGGATGTCCGCAGCGCGAACCTTCGTCCGGGCACTCATCCCATAGCGTATGACCAGGTTCTCGATAAGCACACGCGACCGCTCGAGTGTGGTTACGACGGTGAAACGCTGAGCAAGCATGGCGGCCGTCGCCACAGCGGATTCGCAAAGCCCGACCACGGGGATGCGGGCAAGCGCGCGGGCTGCTTCCAGACCAGTATCGTCGAAGCATGCGATGACGGCGGCGTTGGCGCCTGCCGCTTCGCCGTCCCGGATTTCGGTGAGCACGCCCGGAAGCGCGATCGCGCCATCATAGTGGCCTTCGATCGAAGCCGGTCCGGACTTGGACGTCCTCGCGATGATCTCCGTGTTCGGGCCCGCGACGGCGCGGGCTGCGGCCGCCGCCTTCTCGGTCATGGATAGGGTGGTGTTCGGATTGACGATCAGAATGCGCATCGAACCTAGCTCATTTTTACCTGCCGCCGACGAAGCGTCAGAATGACGGCAAGCGCGACGAGGATGGTGGTGAAGGAGAAGAGCGTCGTGACCGTGCCCAGCGCGTAAAGCACCGGCGTCGTCACATTGGTGGTCATTCCGTAGATTTCCAATGGCAGGGTGTTGTAGCTGCCCGAGGTCATCAGTGTACGGGCGAACTCGTCGTAGGAAAGGGTGAAGCCGAAGAGGCCGACCCCGATCAGGCTCGGCGCTATCATCGGCAGCACCACATGCCGAAACGTCTGCCACGGGGTGGCGCCGAGATCGCGGGCCGCCTCTTCATAGGCCGGCGAAAAGCGGTTGAAGACGGCAAACATGATCAAGACGCCAAAGGGTAGGGTCCAGGTAAGATGTGCGCCGAAGCCGGAGGAATACCAGGCGGGCTTCAGGCCAAACTGCTGGAAGACGACACCGATCCCGAGCGAGATGATGATCGAGGGCACGACCAGGCTGGCAACGGTCAGGTAGAAGAGGGCCGTCGCCCCCTTGAAGCGGTGGCGAAAGGCAAGGCCGGCGAGGAGCGCCACGACGACGTTGACCACCATCACCATCAGTCCCAGCGTGAATGAGCGGCGGAAGGACGCGCCGAAGTCGCCGACCGCCTGTTTCTCGAAGAGATTGTAGAACCAGTGCAGCGATAGTCCGTTCAACGGAAATGTGAGACCGCCATTCGGCCCCTGAAAGGACAGGATCAGCACCGCCGACAACGGCCCGTAGAGAAACAGCACGAACAGGGCGAAGAAGCCCGCGAGCAGGTAGAATTCAAGGGTGCGCCGCTCATGGTTCATCTCAGAGTTCCTTTCGGATATCAACGACCCGAAGGATCGCGGCGACCATCAGGAGCACGACGATCAGCAGCACTACCGCATTGGCGGCCGCAGCCGGATATTGCAGCAGTGACATCTGGTTCTTCATCATCAGCGCGACCGAAGCGCTCTGTCCGCCCGACATAACTTGAACCGTCGAGAAGTCGGCCATGACGAGGGTGACGACGAAGATCGAGCCGATGGCGATGCCGGGCTTGGCGAGTGGCAGGATGACGTTCCAGAGCACTTGCCGGCCGCTGGCGCCGCAGTCGCGCGCCGCTTCGATCAGCGAACGGTCAATGCGCATCAGCGTGTTGAAGATCGGCGTCACCATGAAGAGCGTATTGAGGTGAACCATGGCAAGCACGACAGCAAAATCGGAATAGAGCAGCCACTCGATCGGTTGCGGAATGATGCCGAGGTCGATCAGCGTCGAATTGACGAGGCCATTGCGTCCAAGCACCGGGATCCAGGAGATCATGCGGATGATGTTCGAGGTTAGAAACGGCACGGTGCAGATGAGGAAGAGCACCATCTGCATGGTCGTCGTGCGCACGTGGAATGCGAGGAAATAGGCGGCCCAGAAGCCGATCAAGAGTGTGAGGCACCAGACGAGGGCGGTGAATTTCAACGTGTTGAGATAGGTCTTCCACGTCACCCACGAACCGAGCGTGTCGACATAGTTCATGGTCAGGAAGTCCGGATAAAGCCCGGCAAAGTCGTAGTCCCAGAAGCTGACGACAAGAACCGTCAGGATCGGCAGCACGAAGAAGAACCCGAGAATGAGGATGAGCGGCAGCGCCTGCAGATAGGCGCCCAGCCTTTGCAGCCAAGCACGGACACTGCTGGGTCTACCGGCCAAGGCCTCCGATGGCTGCGAAATTGCCACTACCGCCATTGTTCATCCTCTCGCGTTGCTCGTCAGGTTCCGCTCGCTGCGGGCGGCCCCATTCGAGGGCGCGCCGCAGCGAGGGCGTTTCGTCTGCCTCAAGCCGCGATGAACTCGTTCCAGCGCTTGATCATGTAGCGATCCTCATCCATGACCGAGTTCCAGCAGGCGACCTTGCCCATGCGGTCTTCGAAGGAGCCGCCATCGCGCACGGCACCGGCCTTCTCCATGACCTTGCCCTCCGGCGAGAGGATATCGCCCTTTGCCGGCTTGCCCTCGACCCAGTAACCCCACTCGTCCTCGGACATGAAGCCCTTGGCCGTGTCCATGGCGGCCGAATAGTAGCCCTGACGGTTGAGATAGGCGCCGACCCAGCCCGACAGGTACCAGTTGATGTATTCATAGGCCGCGTCGAGCTGGGCGCCCTGGAGATGAGCGGCAAGGCCGAGGCCGCCACCCCAGGCGCGATAGCCTTCCTTGAGCGGCTGGTATTTGCACGCGATCCCCTTCGAGCGGACGGCGGCGACGGCCGGTGACCACATGGACTGGATCACCACTTCACCGGAGGCCATCAGGTTGACGCTCTCGTCGAAGGATTTCCAGAAAGCGCGGAACTGACCGTCCTGCTTGGCCTTAATGAGGAAGTCGATCGTCTGGTCGATCTCATCCGTCGTCATGTTGCCCTTGTCGGCATATTTGACGTTGCCCAAGGCTTCCATGATCATGGCGGCATCCATGATGCCGATTGACGGGATGTTGAGGATCGCGGCCTTGCCCTTGAAGGCCGGATCCATGATGTCGGCCCAGCTCGTGATGTCGCGGCCGACGAGATCCGGGCGGATGCCGAGGGTATCGGCATTGTAGATCGTCGGAATGAGCGTCATCCACTGGGTCGGCGACTTCGCGAAGGTCCTGGAAGCCTGCGCCTCGACAAAGCCGACGGTGTGCGGGGCGGTGCCTTGGGCGATAATGCTTTCGGGCTTCAGCTTGCCGTCGATGAACAGCGGGACGATCTTGTCGTAGTACTTGATTTTCGAGACATCCATCGGCTGCATCACTCCGGCCGGGAAGACCTTCTTGGCGATCCAGTATTCGATGTCGGCGATGTCGTAGGAATCGGGCTGCGTCACTGCCCGCTGGGCCGCGGCGTCCGAATCCGTCGCAGTCATTTCCAGTGTGATGCCGAGATCCTGTTTGCACTTCTCGGCAATGGCATTGATGTTGGAAACGCCGGTGCCGAACTGGCGCAGCGTGATCGGGTTTTGCGCCCAGATCGTCGGAAAGCCGGTGATCGCCCCGGACCCGGCAATCGCGCCGATTGCCGCCGCACCGGTCTTGAGCAGCGTGCGTCGGGACAGGCCCTCCTTCGAGGTCTTCGGTGTAGTTTCATTCGTCATGCGCAGTTCCCCTTTTTTTGATGGTTGGTCACTCATGCTGAAAGGCGACCGAGGGGGACGACATCCTCCAGGGCCCAGCTCAGGGACACCGCGTCGCCGACCGACACGGTTTTGTTGAAATAGTCGGCATCGCTGACGATCACTGTGAAGTCGTCGCTGCCGGCGCCACTGACGGTCAACTTCACCGAAGCGCCGCGATATTCGATGTTGGAGACCACCGCCTGAAAACCGAGGGTCTTTTCCGAGGCAGGCTCGAGGCGAACGCGGTCGGTGCGGATGCCGATGTCGATTGGCGCACCGATTTCCTGTGCGATGTCGCGAACGGCAAACCTCGGGCCACCGGCCGCCTCCATCTCGACGATCCCGTCACGGATGGCGCTCACTCGGCCCGAAAGCACATTGTGGTCGCCCATGAACCGGGCGACGAAGGCGGTTGCCGGCTGCTCGAAGACGATACGTGGCGCTGCCGCCTGCTCGATGCGGCCATCGTTCATCACCACGATCAGGTCGGCCAAAGCCATGGCCTCTTCCTGGCTGTGCGTGACATGGACGAAGGTGATGCCCAGCGTTTTCTGCAGCTTCTTCAGCTCTGCCCGCATGCGGATCTTGAGGAATGGATCGAGCGCCGACAATGGCTCATCGAGCAGCAGAGCTTCCGGTTCGGTGATCAAGGCGCGTGCGAGTGCCACCCGCTGCTGCTGTCCGCCCGAAAGCTGCGCCGGCCGACGGCCGGCATAGGCCTCCATCTGCATCAGCCTCAACATGGCCAGCGCCTTGGCCCGGCGTGTTTCCTTGTCGACGCCCTTCATCTTCAAGCTGAAGGCGACATTGTCGACGAGGTCGAGATGAGGAAACAGGGCGTAGGACTGGAACATCATCGCCGTATTGCGGCGGGCCGGCGGGAAATCGGTCACGACGACATGGCCGAGACGAAGGTCGCCGGACGAAATGCTCTCGTGGCCGGCAATCATGCGCAACGTGGATGTCTTCCCGCAGCCCGACGGCCCGAGAAAACAGCAGTAGCTGCCTGCGGGGATCTTGAGGCTGATGGCGTGCACGGCGGTTGTCGCGCCGTAGATCTTGGAAACAGATACGATATCGATTTCGGCGGCTTTCGGCATGATGGCTTCTCCTGATGACAGGGAAGAAGCATCAAACGTGCCAATCTCGTGCGGCGACGATAACTCTATATTTTCGTTTAGGAATCTAGTGTAACCGCCGAATCCGCAGTATCCGGCGCAACAACCTTCTGCTCACGAAATGAGCTTTTGTCGTCAATATTCGCCAATTATTGTATACGATCATGTGAATTTTTGAGCACAGGCACCACGCGCCTTTTGGCGAGAAGCCAGTCCGTTTTTCCTCCACCCGCCATCACGGTCGCGCATGGACGTCGGAACGTGACGCTTTCATGGAGAAACTGAAAAACAGCTGAGAACGTCTGTTACCAAACTGACAAGACAGCTCCCTAAACAGTGCGACCTAAGCACCGAACGGGAGCGACACGGCTTCCGGACGACATGCGCAATGACCATGGTCGGAGGCCCGAATTCCGTGAAGATCATCCAGATCAGCGATACGCATCTCAGCCCGTCGAAATCGCATTTCACCGACAACTGGGAGCCTGTCTTCCGATGGATCGAGGCGACGGCGCCAGATCTGGTGATCCATACCGGCGACCTGACGATCGACGGAGCCGATCACCTCGAAGACATCACTTTTGCTGTGGAACTGATGGCGCAGCTTTCCGCACCAGTGCTGATGGTGCCGGGCAACCATGACGTCGGGCATCTGCCGGGCTCAGGCCAGCCGGTCGATCCCGTCCGTCTTGCCCGCTGGAGAGCCCACGCGGGCCCGGACTATTGGTCCTCCGACCGTGGTGATTGGCGTTTCATCGGCCTGAACAGTCAGCTCTTTGGCTTCGATGACGAGGAGGACGAACGGCAGTTCGGCTGGCTCGAAGAGCAATTGCAGACCGCGGGGGATTGCCCGGTCGCGATCTTCGCGCATAAACCGCTTTTCGTCGATGATCCGGGCGAGGGCGACACCGGCTACTGGAGCGTGCGGCCGCGTCAACGCCAGCGGCTCTTCGACCTGATGGCCGGCCGCAATGTCGCGCTTCACGCCAGCGGCCACCTTCACTGGGCCTGGACCGGCGAGCATGACGGGACATCCCTCGTATGGGCTCCGCCGACATCCTTTATCGTCGATACCCTTGAGCGCGAGATGCCCGGTGAACGGCTGGTGGGCGCGGTTGTGCATCGTTTCGAGGGCCGCCAGGTTTCGAGCGAGATCGTCGCCGTGCCTGGGCTGACGACGCATATCCTCGATCACGTGATCGAAGAGGTCTATCCGCGCGCCGCAAAGGCGCTCGTGGAGGCGGTTCGATGAGCGTGCTTTCGCTTCGAGGTATCGCCAAATCCTATGGTGGAAACACCATCCTGAAGAACATTGCCTTCGAGGCGGAAGCGGGTGAGTTTATTGCGCTTGTCGGGCCATCCGGATGCGGCAAGAGCACGCTTCTGCGGATTGTGGCGGGATTGGATCACGCCGATCATGGCAATATCGCCATTGCCGGTCGCGACGTGTCGCGGGTGCGGGCCGCCGATCGCAACATTGCTATGGTCTTTCAATCCTACGCGCTCTACCCGCATTTGACCGCGGGTCAGAACATTGCCGTTCCGCTCGCCATGCGGTGGCTGACCGCGATGCAGCGTCTGCCTTTCATTGGAAATCTGTTGCCGGGTCAGCGGCAGATCCGCGCCGACATAGCGCGTCAGGTCAACGAGATGGCGTCGTCGCTGAAAATAGATCACCTGCTGACCCGCAAGCCCGGGCAGATGTCGGGTGGTCAGCGGCAACGCGTGGCGCTGGCGCGGGCCATGGTCCGGCGGCCGAGTGTGTTCCTGATGGACGAACCGCTCTCCAATCTTGACGCGAACCTGCGCGTTCACGCGCGCGGCGAAATCGTCGATCTGCATCGCCGCGCCGGCGTGCCGACGCTCTACGTCACGCATGATCAGTCGGAAGCCTTGTCGATGGCCGACCGTGTAGCGGTGATGATCGGTGGCCACCTCTTACAACTGGCCGACCCCAGGGAGATCTACGACAACCCGGCTCATATCGAGGTTGCGCGCTTTCTCGGCCAGCCGAAGATCAACGTGCTTGAGACCCGCATGGATGCCTCTGGTGTCGTCCGTTTCGGCGGACTGGTCCTGGCCGGCGAACGCCGCGCCGGAGAGACGCCGGTCATGGTCGCGTTCCGGCCGGAATTCGCCCGGCTCCGCACCGACGAAGGCGGCATGCTGCGTGCTCGCGTCGAACGCCTGGAGTTCTTGGGCTCGGAGGTCATCGTCCATGCCCGTCTCGACGCGATCGGCGAGACGATTACCAGTAAATCGACACCTTCCGAGGCGGCGGCACTGTCGGCTGGAAGACCGGTGGGGCTCGATGTCGTGCCTGATCGCGTGATGCTTTTCGGCCAAGGCGGCGAGCGCATGGCGGCACGACCGATCGAAGTTGCCGCCAGTCTGGAGACGGCCAATGTCTAGCGTCGCGACCGTGGATCATACTGCCGTCGAGCCGGCCGCACGCGAGGCGCGCATCGCCTGGCTGCTGGCACTGCCGGCAATCGTGCTCCTGTTCTTGTTCATCCTGCTGCCGACGCTGGCAGTTATCGTCCTCGGCTTCACCGATTTCGAGCTCGGCTATGCCGGCTTCCGGTTTGTCGGCTTTGAGAACTATGCCGAGCTTGCCGGTGATCGTACCTTCCGCCGGTCGCTCTGGAATACCGCCGTCTACACGGTCATTGTCGCTCCGGTATCGATCGTGCTGGCGCTGGCGATCGCCATGCTGATCGAAGCCGAGACCCGCGGCAGGGCATTCTTCCGCACCGTCTATTTCCTGCCAGTGGCCTCCTTGCTCGTCGCCATGGCCACCGTCTGGCAGTTCCTGTTTCATCCGACGATCGGCCCGGTGAACGCCTTTCTCGCCTATTTCGGTATCGCCGGCCCGAACTGGCTCGGCGCCTCTGGAACGGTTCTCTATGGCCTTGCCATCATCGGCGTCTGGCAATCGGTCGGCTTCAACATGGTCTTGTTTCTGGCCGGCCTTACGGCGATCCCCCGCGAGCTTTATGCGGCAGCGGAGGTCGATGGTGCCAAGTCATGGTTCGATCGCGTTCGCCTCGTTACCTGGCCGATGCTCGGACCGACGACGCTCTTCGTCACCACGATCAGCATCATCAATTCTGTCAAGGTGTTCGAGACGGTGAAGACCCTGACCGAAGGCGGCCCGAACAAGGCGTCGGAAGTGCTGCTCTTCACCATCTACCAGGAGGGCTTCGTCTATCTCCGGGTCGGTTACGCCTCGGCGATGACGGTCGTGTTCCTGGCCATCCTCGTCGCCTTGATGTTCCTGCAATACCGCGTCCTCGACCGGAAGGTGCACTACGCATGATCACGACCTCGCTTTCCCTGGGGCGCATCATGCGGCTCGCCGTCCTTTCGCTCGGGGCGCTCATTTTTTTCGCTCCCTACATTTTCATGATCTCAACCGCCGGCAAGGCGCAGAGCGAGATCTTCTCGTCGTCGCTATCGCTTATTCCGCAGCAATGGTCCTACATCGAGAATTTCTCGAAGGCCCTTTCGCGGGTCTCGATGTGGACGCTGCTCATGAACGGGGTCATCGTCTGCGCTCTCATTTTCGTCGTGCAGGTGGTCGTCGCCATTCCGTGCGCCTATGCCATGGCCAAGCTGAAGTTCCGGGCGGCGCGCACGATGATGGTGCTCGTCATGATCGGTCTGTTGGTGCCGATCCACGCGACGGCACTGCCGCTCTATGTCGCCTTCGACCGGCTGTCGGTGCTCAACAGCTATCTGGCGCTCGTCGCTCCGTTCTCTATATCGGTGTTCGCGATCTTCCTGTTCCTGCAGTTCTTCCGCGCCATCCCGGACGATCTCATCCAGGCGGCACGCCTCGACGGCATGTCGGAAGGCGGCATCGTCGCTCGGGTGGTCGTGCCCAATGCCTGGCCGGCGATTACCGCCTTTGCGATCTTTTCGGTCGTTGCCCATTGGAACGATCTGTTCTGGCCGCTGATCGTCGTGACCAACCAGGATTACGCTACGCCGCCGCTCGGACTTCTCTACTTCCGAGCGGCCGAAGCAGGCGACGACTACGGCGCGCTGATGGCGGCCACTCTGATCATCACCCTTCCTCTCATCACCGCCTTCCTGCTTGCACAGAAGCGTTTTGTCGAGGGCATCACCATGACCGGGCTTAAAGGCTGACCGGTCCAACCAGGAGTACGTCATGCAGCAGTTCAAGCAGCTTTTCGCGGCCGCCGCGATCTCAATGACCTTCACCGTTGCGGCTCATGCCGAAACGGTGCTGACTATGCACTATCCGATGCCAGGCTTCTTCAAGGACGTGATGGACACGATTTCGAAGAAGTTCATGGAGGAAAACCCCGACGTCAAGATTACCTTCGCCAATCCGTCGGCGACCTATGAAGAAGGCATTCAGACGATCATGCGCCAGGCCGGCACGGCTGAGATGCCTGACCTGACGTTCATCGGGCTGAATCGCCTGCGCATGGTCAATGAGCGCGACATTCCAGTCGACCTGGGCCCGTTCCTCGCCAAGGACGGCAACATGGCCGAGCAGGGCTTTTCGGACAACATCCTGAAGCTCGCCCAGGTCGGCGGCAAACAGGTCGGTCTCGCTTTCGCGACCTCCAATCCGATCATGTACTACAACGCCGACCTCGTTCGCAAAGCTGGCGGCAACCCGGACAGCCCGCCCAAGACATGGGACGAAGTGATCGCGCTCGGGGGCAAGATCAAGGCGCTCGGCGACGGCAACGAAGGCATCGACTTCCGTTGGCAGGGCGACGACTGGATGTTCTCCGCACTTCTTTTCGGCGCCGGCGGTCACATGCTCAACGAAGACGAAAGCAAGGTTGCATTCAACGGCACGGAGGGCGAGAAGGCGATCGCGGTGCTTGATCGTATGGTCAAGGAAGGTGGCCTTCCGGTTTTGACCAAACAGGCCGGCGAACAGGCGTTCGTTGCCGGCAAGGTCGGTTTTGCCTTCCAGACCACGGGCGCCCTTCGCAACACCATCAAGAATGTCGGTAGCAAGTTCGACCTGCGCACCGCGCACATCCCGCTGATCGATCCGGAAAACGGCACGCTGCCGACGGGCGGCAACGCGGTGGTCATCCTCACCCGCGACGCCGAGAAGCAGGCGGCGGCCTGGAAGTTTGCGAAGTTCGCCGCTGGCCCCTATGGCGCATCGGTGGTGGTGCCCGGCACCGGTTACGTGCCGAACAATGAACTGGCCGCAGCGTCGCCCGAATATCTCGCCAACTTCTACAAGGAGAACTCGCTGTTTCGTGCAGGCCTCGAGCAGATGCCGCGGATGATGCCATGGTATGCCTTTCCTGGTACCAACGGAGTGAAGGTGACGCAGTCGATCGTCGAGAACCTCTCGCGTGTCGTCGAGCAGACTGCGACGCCGCAGGAGGCGCTCGAGGATGCAGCGGCCGAAGTGGAAGGGCTGCTTCCGCGCAGCTAAGCGGCGCCAATCGGCCCACTTGGTCGTTGAAACCGAGACCATCCCGCGAGATTTTGCGGGGTGGTGATCTCAGTTTCGCCTAGCGCAATTGCTGCACCGTCTCACCGACGTAAAGTCGATGGCCGAGGCGCAGATGGCGGGACTGCGAGGCGTTCTCGGCGATATCAAGCAACATGGCTGCGGCGGCCACCCCCATGTCGCCGTCCGGCATGGTCATCGTCGTCAGCGATGGGCTCATCAGGCGGCCGATGGCGATGCCGTCGAAGCCGGCCACGGAAACGTCGCCCGGCACCGAAAGGCCCTCGCGCCTGAGGGCGCTGATGACGCCCAGCGCCAGCAGATCGTTGGAGGCGATGATCGCTGTTGGCCGATGCCGTTCGATCGCGGTGGTGAGTTCGAGGTGCTCATAGCCGTCAACGAACCGGATTTCCACGCTTTCCAGCGGCGCGAGGCCTGTCTCTTTCATTGCCGCCCTGTAACCCTCGTAGCGCAGCCGCGCTCGATCAGAGGAGGCGAAATGGCCGGAGACGTAAAGGATTCGGGCGTGTCCACTTTGCAGGACATGCCGTGTGATCTCTCGGCCCGCACGATGATTGTCGACTGTGACTGCAGCGGCAAAACGCGGGACCGGCAGATTGTTGAGCAACACTGTTGGCGGAAGGGCCGCTGATAGCACCTCACTCGTCTGTGCATTGCACAGTGTAAGAATGAGGCCGGTCGGCCTTTGTTCGAGCAAGGCGCTTACTGCCTTTGCCTCCAGCGACGGATCGTAGTTTGATTGGGCGATCAATACTCCGTGGCCGGCCGCATGCATGCGGTGCTGGATGCCAGCGAGCGATGCGGCAAACACCGGGTTGGTCACGCTTGGGACGAGCACGCCGACCACGGGACTGCTGCGGCTCGTCCCTCGAGCGGTCGATGTCGCCGGTCGGTAGCCAAGCTCGGCTGCGGCGCGACGGACCCGGCGGACCATCTCGTCGCTTGCCGGGCCTTCGCCGTTGAGGACGCGTGACACGGTTGCCAACGAGCAGCCGGCCTGAAAGGCGATTTGCTGAAGGGTTGCCATTTGCCGGTGTCTAGCGAACATCCGTGACAGGAAATTGAACCGATTGCGCCACCCACTGCAGAACTGGCATGAATTATTATTCATGCCATGAATTATATTGACAGAAGCCTTGGTCGTCGTTTTAATCACCACAGTCGGAAGTCGAGGAGGAGTTCCGGCAAACTCACACATCAGCGGTCATTTCTGACGGCACGATTGGTTTTTGGGAGGGGCTTTGGCCTCGAGGAGGACGCTTGCGCACTTTTTTGAGCTCGACCGCACTGGCGGTCATTGCAACGACGTTTCTGGCTGGCCCTGCCAGCGCGGAGACGGCCAACCCGTTTCGCTGCGAACCCGGCGAAAAATACGTCATGAACGTCATGGTTTCGGGCGTCGAATACTGGTTCCCGGTCTATGAAATGTTCAAGCAGGCCGGCCAGCAGTTCGGCTGCGAGACCGAATATACCGGCACCCCGGAATATGACGTCAACAAGCAGATCGCCACTTTCGATCAGGCGCTGGCGCAGAACCCGGCCGGTATCCTTGTTCATCCGATGAACTCGGATCCGTTCATCGAGCCGATCAACCGGGCGATCGACCAGGGCACCGCGGTCGTCACCTTCGCCGCCGACTCGCCGCTCTCCAAGCGCATTTCGTTCATCACCTCGGACAATACCCGCGAAGGCGTTTATGCCGCCGATGCGATCGCCGAGAAGATGGGCGGCAAGGGCGAATATGCCGTTCTGGAAAACCCCGGCCAGGACAACCACGACAAGCGCATCGCCGCTTTCGTCGGCCGCATGGCTGAAAAGTGGCCCGACATGAAACTCGTCGGCCGCGCCGCTTCGAACCAGGATCCGAACAAGGCCTATCAGGGCCTGATGAGCCTGATCCAGGCCAACCCGAACCTTGGCGCGGTCTTCATGCCCGAAGCCAACTCGGCGATCGGTGCCGCACAGGCCAGCAAGGAAAGCGGCGGCAAGGTTCTCGTCATGTGCGCCGACGTCAACGCCAACATCCTCGACATGATCAAGGCCGGCGAAGTGTTCGGCTCGATCAACCCGAACCAGGGCATGCAGGGCTATATGGGTTTCATGTTGCTGTGGCTGGCCAAGCACCCAGACCTCATCGACCCGATGAACGACGCCAAGCGTTCCGGCTTCAACCCGATGAGCATTCCCTTCGTCGACAACGGTCTCTCCATCGTCACCGCCGCCAATGCGGATGACTTTTACTGGGACAAGTACCTGAAGCGCCGCGGCACCAAGGGCATTGACGAGTAAGGGGCTTTTGACATGGCTATCCGGATGTCCGGATAGCCGGTCAAACGATTGAGAGTGGAGAAGGCGATGATATCGCAGCCGGTCCTTCAGGTCCGCAACGTCACCAAGCACTTCGGGGCTGTGAAGGCGCTGACCAATGTGGATTTCAACCTCGAAAAGGGCGAGATCCATGCACTTTGCGGCGAGAACGGCGCCGGCAAATCCACGCTCATGAACATCATCGCCGGCGTGCTGCAGCCGAACGAGGGCGAAATCCTCGTCGACGGCACGCCGACGAAGATCTTATCGCCGGCCGCAGCTCAGTCGCTCGGTATCGGTCTTGTCCACCAGGAGATCGCGCTCTGCCCGGACGCGACGGTGGCGGAAAACATGTTCATGGCCGCGACAAACCGGCGGCGCTCGCCGCTGATGAACTACGCGTCGCTTGCCCGCGATGCGCAAGCCGTGATGAACCGGCTGGCGCCGATCGACGTGCGCCGCAAGGTCGCCGACCTTACCATTTCCAGCCAGCAGCTGGTCGAGATCGCCAAGGCGCTGACGCTCGATTGCCGGGTGCTGATCCTCGACGAGCCGACGGCGGCGCTGACGGAGGCCGAAGCGCAAGCGCTTTTCGGCATCATCCGCGACCTGAAGGCCGCAGGCATTTCCATCATCTATATCAGCCATCGCATGGCCGAAATCTTCAGCCTGTGCGACCGGGTCACCGTTTTTCGCGACGGCCGCCACGTCTCGACGGAGCACATTGCCGATGTGACGCCCGATGATGTCGTTCGCCGCATGGTCGGCCGCGAGATCACGCAGCTCTATCCGCCGAAGCAGGCACAAGGCGAACAGTCCGGCGAGGTCATCCTGTCGGTTCGGGGTCTCAGCGACGGCGAACGCATTCATGATGTCGCCTTCGACCTGCGCAAAGGAGAAATTCTGGGGATAGGCGGGCTGATCGGCTCCGGCCGCACCGAGATCGCCGAGGCGATCTGCGGGTTGCGCCGGAAGGTTCGCGGCGACGTGCTGCTGCACGGCAAGAAGCAGACGATCGGCAACTACAGAAACGCGGTCGACGCCGGCATCGTCTACCTCTCGGAGGATCGCAAGGGCTCCGGCGTGTTCGTCGACATGTCGATCGCTCAGAACATTTCGGTGCTGGATCTGAAGACGCTGACCGGGCCGCTCGGCTTGATGAACGCGAAGGCGGAAGCGGACCTCGCCCGCGATTTCACCCGGCGGCTCGGCGTGCGCATGGGCGGTATCGCCATGCCGGTATCGTCGCTCTCGGGCGGCAACCAGCAGAAGGTGGCCATCGCCAAGCAGCTCGCGGTGCGGCCGAAGGTCATTCTCATGGACGAACCGACGCGCGGCATCGACGTCGGCGCCAAATCGGAAATTCACCGCCTGTTGCGCGATCTCGCGTGCTCGGGCATCGGCATCGTCGTCATCTCGTCGGAACTGCCTGAACTTCTGGGGCTGTGCGACCGGGTGCTGGTTGTGCGCGAGGGCGGCATTGCCGGCGAACTCGGCGAGGCCGAGATGACGGAGGAGGCGGTGATCCGCCTTGCCTCCGGGGTCGGGCAGCACGGCGAACCACAGAAAATCAAGGCGGCCGAGCATGTTGCCTGAAACAAGCAGACGGAATGGGGAGGCGGAAATGGCAGTCGATACGGTGGTTGCAACGCAGGTTCAGGTTCCGGCCTGGCGACGGATCGGCACAATGCGCGAGGCTGGGCTGATCGCCATCATTCTTGCGCTCGGCATCGTCATGAGCTTTGCCTCGCCACACTTTCTCACCTTCGGCAACATGCGCGCGATGCTGATGAGCTTCTCGGTCGAAGGCATCGTCGTTGTCGGCATGACGATCCTCTTGATCGTCGGCGGTATCGATCTCGCAGTCGGCTCGGTCGTCTGCTTCGCCATGGTGCTCGCGGGGTCGCTGTTCCTCGCCGGGGTCGATCCATGGACGGCCTCGCTCTTCGGGATCCTCGCTAGCAGCCTCATCGGCGCCATAATGGGCTTCTTCGTCACCGTGGTCGGGCTCAACCATTTCATCACGTCGCTTGCGGCAATGGTGATCGTGCGCGGGCTTTGCCTGGTCATCACCAAGGGCACACCGCTGTCGCTGTTCACCATGCCGGCATCGTTCAAAGCCGTCGGCCAAGGCACCTTCCATGGCGTGCCTTATGTCATCCTGATCTTCGTCGCCGTCGTGATCCTGTTCGACTTCCTGCTGCGCCGGGCGACCGCATTTCGCAAGGTGTTCTACACCGGCAGCAACGAGAAGGCGGCGCTCTATTCCGGCATCAAGACCAAGCAGGTGAAGTTCTGGGTGACAGTGCTCTGCTCAACACTCGCCGGTGTCGCCGGCGTCATCTACATGTCGCGCTTCGGCGCTGCCACGCCCACCTTCGGCGTCGGCATGGAGCTCAACATCATCGCGGCTGCGGTGATCGGCGGGGCGTCGCTGAATGGCGGCTCGGGCACGATCCTCGGCGCCATCCTCGGCATCGCCCTGTTGTCGGTGGTCACCAGTTCGCTGATCCTGCTCG
Organism: Ensifer sp. ENS11; assembly: GCF_014851895.1. Lineage (NCBI taxonomy): Bacteria > Pseudomonadati > Pseudomonadota > Alphaproteobacteria > Hyphomicrobiales > Rhizobiaceae > Ensifer > Ensifer sp. ENS11. The sequence continues at coordinate 318,177 of NZ_JACVAN010000003.1, forward strand.
ACGTCTCGGTCTATTGGCAGGATATGATCAAGGGCTGCATTCTGCTTGCCGCCGTCTCCATCGATCATTTCCTGCACAAGCGGAAGGCCATCTGAACATGCCGATCGCCAAGCCCAATCAGAACCTCATTTCCAGTGCACGCGAGGAACTCGTCGTTGCCCGGCAGATGCATCAGGCACTGGTGCTGCACTTCCTCGAAGGCCTGACGCAGTCGCAGATTGCCGATCGCCTCGGCATCTCGCAGCCGACGGTCAACCGCCTGATCAAGCGCGGACGCCAGCTCGGCCTGGTCGAAATCAAGATCAAGTCTCCCGTCGAGCCGCTGGTCGACATGGAGGAGCAATTGCTGGCGCTTGGCGGCATCAGCCGTGCCGTCGTCGTTCCGACCGTGTCGGACAACCAGCAGACGGCGCTGCAGGCGGTGGGCGAGGCTGCCGCCCGGCTGCTGATGGAAGAGATTGCCGACGGCGACACCATCTGCATCACCGGCGGCAAGGGCGTCAGCGCCGTCGTTGCCGGTCTGCACCCGTCACGGCGCCTGGATGTCGAGGTGATCCCGGCGACCGGCTGCGTGCAGGGCAAGCACTACACCGACGTCAACCACGTCTCGACCCTCCTGGCGGATCGGCTCGGCGGCAGGTCCTATCAGATCCATGCGCCGCTCTTTGCCGACAGTGCCGCGGAGCGCGCCATGCTGATCAACATGCGCTCGGTGGCCGACGTGTTCAAGCGCGCCAGGGAAGCCAAGGTCGCGATCGTCGGCATCGGCTCGATCCTTTCCGACGATTCGAGCTACTACGACCTGCACCCGTCTTCGAGCACCGATCGTGACGCGATCAAACGCTCCGGCGCAAGCTGCGAACTGCTTGCGCACCTGCTCGACGACCAGGGACGGGTCTGCGACTACAGCCTCAACCGCTCGCTCGTCTCGCTGACGCTCGACGAGTTCGCGTCGATCCCGACCAAGATCGGGGTGGCGAGCGGGCCGAACAAGGCCGGCCCCATTCTCAGCGTCCTGCGCGGCAGGCATCTCGATACACTCGTGACCGACGAGGCGACCGGCGAGCGCATCCTTGCCATGGCAAGCGAAAAGGGACTTTCGGCATGAGCAATGAACAGTTGACGCGCGAGATCGGCCGCACCGGTGTCAAGGCATCCGCCGTCGGGCTCGGCACCTGGGCGATCGGCGGCTGGATGTGGGGCGGAACGGACGAAGGCTCGTCGATCGCCGCGATCCAGGCCTCGCTCGATGCCGGCGTGACCCTGATCGATACGGCTCCCGCCTATGGTCTCGGGCGTTCGGAGGAAATCGTCGGCAAGGCGTTGGCCGGCCGCCGCGACAAGGCGGTGATCGCAACCAAATGCGGCCTCGTCTGGCATACGACGAAGGGGCGTCATTTCTTCGACCAGGACGGAAAGCCTGTTCATCGCTACCTCGGTCGCGACGCCATCGTTCACGAGGTCGAAGAGAGCCTGAAACGGCTCAGGACGGACTATATCGACCTCTACATCACCCATTGGCAGGACCCGACCACGCCGATCGAGGAGACGGTGCGGGCGCTGGAAGACCTGAAGAATGCCGGCAAGATCCGCGCGATAGGCGCCAGCAACGTCGACCGGTCCGAGCTGGAAGCCTATATCGCCACCGGCCGCCTCGACGCGATCCAGGAGCGTTTCAGCATGATCGATCGCGAGATCGAGGCGGAACTGTTGCCGCTGACGACTGCCAACGGTGTCGCCACGCTCAGCTATTCCTCGCTTGCCCTGGGCCTCTTGTCCGGTACCGTCGGCCCGGACCGGGTGTTTGCCGGAGACGATCAGCGCCGCGACAACCCGCGCTTCTCCGTCGGTAACCGTGAGAAGGCGACGGCCTTTGCCGAGGCGATACGGCCCATCGCCGAAAAGCATGCGGCCAGCATAGCCCAGACGGTCATTGCATGGACGCTTGCCCAGCCCGGCGTGACCTTTGCGTTGTGCGGCGCGCGCAATCCGGCGCAGGCGCTCGACAACGCCCGTGCAGGCACAATCCGGCTCGACGGCCAGGACCTCGCGGCGATCGATGAAGCGATAGCGGCGAAGCTCGCTCACATGGATAGGTAACGGACGCCATCATGAACCGAGAAGAGATTTTTGACGGGCTCCGCCAGAGCCCGAAGGTGGACGTCTGCGTCCTCGGCGGCGGCATCAACGGCCTCAGCGTGTTTCGCGAGCTGGCGCTGCAGGGCGTCAATGTCGTGCTCGTCGAGAAACACGATTTCTGTTCCGGCGCCAGCGCCGCGCTGTCGCGCATGGTTCATGGCGGATTGCGCTATCTCGAAAACGGCGAATTCAGCCTGGTGCGGGAATCGCTTGTCGAGCGCGACCGGCTCCTTCGCAACGCGCCGCACTATGTCGGTCCACTACCGACGACGGTTCCCGTGTTCGACGTGTTCTCCGGCATCGCCAACGGCGCGGTCCGGTTCCTTGGCTTGAGCCGGCGGCCGAGCCGCCGTGGCGCCGTCGTCATCAAGGCAGGGCTTGCGATCTACGATTTCCTGACGCGCAAGCGCGCCATTATGCCCCGCCACGAGTTTCGCGGTCGGCGCGCGACGCTTGGCCGATGGCCGGCGCTCAATCCCGCGATCAAGAATTCCGCGACCTATTATGACGCCTGGGTCAGTCAGCCCGAACGTCTCGGCATCGAACTGCTTGAGGACGGGCTGTCGTCTGGTACCCATGCGCGCGCTGTCAACTATGCCGAGCTGAAGCTGGTAGCTCCGGGGCGCTATGCCGTCAGAGACAATATCGCCGGCACGGAGGTCTTGATCGAGCCGACCGTGATCATCAACGCCACCGGCGGCTGGATCGACATCGCTAATCAGAGCCTGTTTTCCGAACCGGCCCGGCCGGCACCGTTGATGGGCGGCACCAAAGGGTCGCATCTGATCATCGACAACGACGATCTGACCCGCGCGCTCGATGGACACATGATCTACTACGAGAATGAGGACGGGCGCATCTGCATCCTGTTTCCCTATCTCGGCAAGGTTCTGGTCGGCTCCACCGACATTCGCGTCGACGATCCGGAAACCGTGCGCTGCGAGACGGCGGAACGGGACTACATCCTGCAGTCGCTCGCTTTCGTCCTGCCGACGATCAAGGTTCGTCCCGATGAGATCGCCTTCCAGTTTTCCGGGGTCCGGCCGCTGCCGGCGAGCAAGGACAGTTTTACCGGCCGCATCCCGCGCGATCACTATTGTACCTTCGTCGAGACCGCCGATGCCGGGCCGCCGGTCTTATGCATGATCGGTGGCAAATGGACGACCTTCCGCTCCTTCGGAGAGCTGGCTGCCGATCTTGTGCTCGAACGACTGGATCAGCCTCGCCGCGTGGCCACGGCCGATCGGGCGATTGGTGGCGGCCGGGATTTTCCCGCCGACCGGGAAGCCTGGATTGCGCGGGTCGCCTCGGCGGCGGCCCTTGCGCCGACGCGCGTCGCCACGCTCTTTGAGCGCTATGGCACGGATGCCGAGCGCATCGCCGCCTTCGTCGCTGCCGCGCCCGACGCTCCGCTTCCGCATCCTGATTATTCGACCCGCGAAATCCAGTTCCTGATCCGCAGCGAGAAGGTCGAACAACTCGACGACCTCTTGCTTCGGCGCACGACCCTGGCGATCACCGGCGAGCTTTCGCTCGAAATGACGGACGCCGTGCTCGCATTGCTCGCGGCCGAAAAGCACTGGCCAGTGGCCCGCCAGGCGCTTGAACGCGCCCGTTTTCTCACCCTTCTCCTCGAACGCCATGGCGTCGATGAAGACATGCTTTCCGCACGGAACGAACAAAGGAGTGCATTATGCGAAACAACCGCAAGGTCCGGATGAACCGTCTTTTTGGCGCAGGACGCTGCCTGGACGTGGCCATCGACCATGGCGTCTGCAACGAACCGTCGTTCCTCGACGGTCTTGAGAACATGGAATCCGTAGTGAGGGCCCTGGTCGACGCCAGGCCCGATGCGATCCAGATGAACTATGGCCAGGCCGATCTGCTCCAGGACCTTCCGGGCAAGGACAAGCCGGCTCTGGTCATGCGTATCGACATGGGCAACCCGTATAATCGCATCCGCCACCGCGACATGTGGGCTGTGCTGCAGAACGAGGCCGAACCGCTGGTCGGCGCTTTGGAGATGGATGCCGCCTGCGTGGTCGTCAATCTGTTCATGCTGCCCGACGAACCGGACCTCTTTCGCCAGTGCGTCACGAACATTTCGCGCGTCCGTGCCGATTGCGAAAAATACGGCATGCCGCTGATGATCGAGCCACTGGTCATGCAGCCGGTCACCGAGCGCGGCGGCTACATGGTCGATGGCGATGCGGAAAAAATCGTCACGTTGACGCGGCTCGCCCGTGAGATGGGCGCCGATATCGTCAAGGCCGACCCGACGACAAATGCCGAGGATTTCCACCGCGTGGTCGAGGCAGCCCGCTGCCCGGTTCTGGTGCGCGGCGGCGGCAAGGAGGACCTGCGTGCCGTGTTCGACAAGTCTGCGGCCTTGATGCGGCAGGGCGCTGTGGGCATGGTCTATGGGCGCAATATCTACCAGCATGCAAACCCGAGCGCCGTCGTTCGCGGTTTGATGGCCATCGTGCACGATGACGCCGATGGCGCAGCCGCCTTCGCCCTGTATCAGCAAGGCTGAGAAAGACGATCCGAACCTTGGGAGGGGTTCTTCAATGGCAGACTATCTTTTAGGACTCGACGCCGGAAACACTGTCATCAAGGCGGTGATTTTCGACCTTGAGGGCAACGAGATCGCGGCGGCTGCGCAGGAGGGGCACAGCCGGGTTCCGCGGCCCGGGTATGTCGAGCGGGGGCTCGAAGAGCTGTGGACCCATGCCCGGGCAGTCATCCGCCAATGCGTCGAACGTGCCGGCATCCGTGCCGAAGAGATCGTGGCGATCGGTTGCGCCGGTCACGGCAACGGCCTTTATGCTCTCGACCAGGGCGGTGAGCCGCTTCTCGGCATCCAGTCGCTCGACACGCGTGCCGCCGGGCTAGTGGAAGAATGGAAGGCGCAGGGTGTCGGCGACCGCACCTATGCCATCGGCCGGCAACGGCCCTGGCCGTCGCAGACGCCGACCTTGCTTGCCTGGCTCAAGCGTTTCCAGCCCGAGACCTATGCCAGGATCGGCACGGTGTTTCTGTGCAAGGATTTCATCGTCAACCGACTGACCGGCAAGCGGGTCAGCGACGTCTCGGATATGACCGGCTGCGGCCTCCTTAATGTCGTCAACCGCCGCTACGACCGCGATCTGATGGCGGCCTTCGATCTCGGCGAGGCAACCGGCCTCTTGCCTGACCTCGCCGAAAGTGCGGATGTGGTCGGCACGGTCACGCCGGAGGCGGCAGCACAAACCGGTCTTGCTGCGGGCACGCCGGTGGTCGGCGGTCTCTTCGATGTCGTCGCCTCGGCAATCGGCTCGGGCGTCACGCGCACCGGCGCTGCCTCGATCATCGCCGGAACCTGGAGCATCAACCAGGTGATTATCGATGGCCCTGACCTTTCGGGCCCGGTGTTCATGTCCTCCACCTTCGATCGCGGCCGCTACATGGCAATCGAATCGAGCGCGACGTCGGCGGCCAATCTCGAATGGCTGGTGCGCGAGTTCTTTGCTGACAGCGGCATCGACGACGGCCGATCGCCGTTTGACGTCTGCTGCTCGTTTGCATCCGATATCGAACCGGCCGCGAATGACCCGATCTATCATCCCTTCCTCTATGGCGCGCAGCAGGACGGTAACGCCCGCGCCGGGTTCTATGGCGTCGCCGGCTGGCACACGAAGGGTCACCTGGTTCGCGCGGTTCTCGAAGGTGTCGCCTTCGGCCACCGCCAGCACATCGCCACGATGCGGGCGGCGGGCGCGACCTTCGACGAGGCGGTGCTTTCAGGCGGCGGATCGCGCAGCCTGATCTGGCCGCAGATCTTTGCCGATGTGCTCGGGGTTCCGGTGTCGGTCGCCCGTTCGCGCGAAACCGGCGCGCTCGGCGCCGCGATTGCCGCGGGCACGGGGGCAGGGATCTTTGCCGATTTCTCGGAAGGTGCGGCAGCCATGGTGAGGACGGAACGCCACTACCGCCCGAACGCGGCGATAGCGCGCCACTACACGCGACGGTACGAGCTTTATCGGGACATCGCCGACGCAATGGCGCCGATCTGGCGGCGGCTTTCGAATGCCGAAGCCGAGGTTTCGGAGGCGGCAGCTTAGAGATTTTCAGGAAAAGTGCGACGCGGTTTTCCGTCAGGAAATGCGTAAAAACAAGGAGATAGAGCGTTTCTGACTCCACTTAGACCGGAAACGCTCTAGACGCGGGCCAGCGAAAGAGTGAAGCCGAGGGCCGGGACCGGCCTTCGGCTTGATCGTTCCACGTCGAACCGAGCGCCGCTGACCCAGGGAGGATCGGGTGACGGCGCTGCGTCGCGTGGGAACCATCAGAACCGCATGTTCACGCCGGCCTTGATGACGTGGCTGTTGATGTCCTTCTCGCTCGACCCAAAGGCCGTGTTGGTGCGGACGTCGGGCGTGGTGATGTAGTTGTATTCGATCTTCGCCGAGAGACCGCCGGCGAAAGCCTGCTCGACGCCGGCGCCCACCAGATAACCGCCCTTGAAGCCGACATCGTTCTGGACGCCGCCGCCCTTCTTGTAGTTGGTCATGGCATAACCGGCCGTGCCGTAGACGAGTGTCTGGTCGAACGAGAGGCCGGCCTTCGCCTTGATCGCGCCGCGCCATTTTTCCTTGAGTTTGCCGCCGCTGACCTTGTGTTCGGTGTCGCCGAGATAGGAGCCTTCGATTTCGGCACCGACGATGCCGGGACCGACCTGCATGTTGTAGCCGGCCTGTGCGCCGAAGACGACGCCGTTGCGGTCGGAAAACGGATTGGGACTACCGGTAAAGCCGAGACCGCCATGGGCGCCGACATAGGCACCGCTCCAATTGAAGGCAGGCGGGTCCTGGTAGGACGAAGCCGGTTCCGGCGAATAGGGGTCGGCGGCCAGTGCCTGTTGCACACCGGCTGTGGCCAAAAAGGTGATGCCGAGCCAGAGGGGAAGTTTGTGACGTTGCCGCATGGCGTTGCTCCGTGGATTGGACTAGGCGCCGGTCGCGGCGCATTTATCTTCTCTCTTCGCTTCGCGCCGGCTGGCACGATTATCGACGCTGGAAGATGTGCGCATTTGTGCGCCGCACGGATTGCATCAACATTGCAAATATCGACTAAATCGCTGATTTTGTTATTAATAACCTGTTAGTCTCTATGGCGAAGATGCGGCAGTCAATCGCCCAAAGTCTTTCACGCGACCGGCAGGGTCATGCGGAAACAGGCGCCACCGGTCGGCGCACAGACCACCGATATGTGGCCCTTGTGACGGTTGACGATCTCGCTGACGAGATGCAGCCCAAGGCCAGCACCGTGGTCACGCGGTTGCAACCGGTGAAACGGCTCGAAGATCCGCTCCCGTTCGCTTTCGGGAATGCCAGGCCCCTCGTCGCTGACCTCGATGATACCGCCACGCTCGACGTGAATGGAGATCAGGCCGCCGGCATGCTCGATTGCGTTGCGCACCAGATTGGTGACGGCACGCTCCAGCGCGCCAGCGTCTCCCCGCGCGCTAACCTGATCGGGCCCATGGGTAAAAGAGATGTCGCAATCGGCCGACAGTGCGAGAGGGGCGAGGTCGGCGGCGACGTCGCGGCAGAGCGAAACCAGGTCGAGGGGTGCGAAATGCGCGCCGTCGCGGTCGATGCGCTCGAGGTCGAGCAGCTGTTCGGCAAGGCCGGCAATACGGGCGGCATCAACAAGAAGACGGGCGCGCAACGGCCCGATGTCCATGCCCTCCAGCCGGGTCTGCAGGATCGCGACCGGGGTCCTCAACTCGTGGGCTGCATCCAAAATGAAGCGCTGGCGGCGCTCGTAACCTTCGTCCAAGCGCTGCAGCGCACCGTTGACGGCTTCGACCAGCGGGCGCACCTCGCCCGGCACGCGGCCATCGGGCAGACGGGCGCCCCGGCGGTCGACGTCGATGCTTTTGGCGTGGTCGGCGACCTCGGCGAGGCTGGAAAAGGCACGGCGCACGATGATCGGAATGGCGAAGGCGGGAATGAGCACGAGGATGAGCACGATCGGCAGCAGCAGCAGGTTCGTCAGGAAAAACACCGCGAACGAGGCGCTCCACAGGCGTCCGCCGCCGGTCAGAACCGTGTAAGTGCCGTTCTCGGTCTCGATCGCGCGAACGATCGCCGAGAGCAGGTAGGGTTCCAGTCCGTCGCGGATGTCGGCGAAGGCGACGCGGTCGAGATGCTCGCCGATGCCGCGATAGGCATCGGGGACCGGCCCGCTTTGGATCGTGTCGCCGCGCTCGTTGCGCACGACGAACCAGAAGCCCGGCGTTTCGGCGAGCAGGGCCTGAAGCTGCGGCGTGTTTTTCAGCCTCAGTTTCTGGTCGGGGGTCACCTCGACGGCACTGGCGGCAATCGACGCCGAACTGGCATCAAGGATCATGCCGCCGAGATCGGCCCGGATCAAAAGCGCCATGAAGCCTGCAATGACGGCAACGAGCAGCAGCACCTGAAATGTGAGGATGTGCCAGATGAGCCGCTTCTTCAGCGAGTGGTTGGGGTTGTCGCTCATGACATCGGTCTCAGCAGGTAGCCGACCCCACGAATGCCGTGGATCTCCACGCCGGAGCCGGACTCCAGCAATTTCCTGCGCAGTCTCGAAACATGGGCGTCGAGCGAGTTGGACTGGATTTCGTCGTCGTACCCGTAGACGGATTCCTCCAGCGTCGAGCGTTGCACGGTGCGCCCCTGCCGTCGCGCCAGCGCTTCGAGCACAAGCAGTTCCCGGCGGGGAAGCTCGAGCACGCGGCCGTCGATCCGCGCTTCCCGAGCGCCGAAATCGAAGACAAGATTGCCGATGCGTGCGGTCATCGGTGCGATATCGGGTGCCCGGCGCATCAGCGCGCGTAGTCTTGCCAACAATTCCTCGACCGCGAAGGGTTTGGCGAGATAATCGTCGGCCCCCATGTCCAGCCCCTTGATCCGCTCGTCGACGGCGCCACGCGCCGTCAGCACGATCACCGGGATGCCCGACTTCAGCGCGCGAACACGGGGAATGAGCGTCAACCCGTCTCCGTCAGGCAATTGCCGGTCGAGAATGATCGCGTCATGGACCCGGTTGGCCATCGCGGCGATGGCGTGATCGAGCGACGGCGCATGGTCGAGGATCATGTCGTAGCGGCCAAGGGCAACGCCGAGCGCGGCAGCCATCTCAGGCTCGTCCTCTACAAGGAGTAGGCGCATGTCTCGATTCTCCAACGTGTCTGTGCGGTAGGCGCACATTTGCTTGAGCACCATTGCCGCAAAGTTGCGGTTGGTTCGCGCTCTGACTGCATCATTTACAGGCTGGCGCGCAATGCGGCCGCAACGCTGCGCCGGCAGCCTTTACGGTATCCGGCGGCTCCAAGTGATATGAGAGGCAAGTATTGCGCGTCTTGGCGAAAGGGCGTTCATGCAGGGATTATCACGGAGGCGATCGTCATCGGCGCATCGAGGAAGCAGAGCGAGTGCCTGCCGTATGGCCGCACCGAACAGCACGCGCGCTGCGCAGTTCGCTACCGCACGTATGAACCGCGCAGTAGCTCATTCACCGGGCATGGCGGCGGCGATACGCATGCCGGTGAAACGGGCAGATGTGACGGCCCCGAAAGCCCATCACATCCTTGAAAGATTTGTCGGGCGTCAGCCTAGGCAACTGCCATCATCGACTGGAACGCCTCGTAGGCGGCCAGAACCGTCTCCCGTTGCGCGCCATGGCCGGCAACGAAGGCGTCGCCATAGATGGTTTCGTCGGGATATTCCGTGATCAGCGTCAGCGGCGCCTTGTGGCGATCGTCGACGGAGATCATGCAGGGGAAGCCGTTGATGATGCGGAAGCCGGTTTCGCCCGCATGGGTTTCGTAAAGCGCGATCTGCTGATCATTGTAGGCGAGAAGACCGGGCACAGTGGCGAGTCGAGCCGTCACCGCTTCGATCAGCTGTTCGGCACGCGCTTCCCAATCGGCGTGGTGGCGCATGATCAGGAAGAAGCCCTTCGGCAGCGTCCACATGGCAAAGCCGCGCGGCACATAGCCGGACAGCGGCCGTGTCCACTCGTGCGATGGGTAGCCGTGCAGGTTGACATGAAGCTCGGCGCCCGACAGGGCTTCGGCCTCGTTGCGGATCGCCCGCTCGTTGAGGGCAGCGCCGGCACGATATTCAAGATCGTCGCCAAGTGCAGTGTAGCGGGCGGCGTGATGCATGTGCAGCGGGTTGTCGGCACGCAACCGATGGTGAACGGCATAACCGTCGGGGTTTTCGAGCGGAGATATCGTGAAGTGCGTGCCGGGGAGAGTGGCCAGCGTCTGAGCCGCGCGCAATGCGCCGACGATGCCGGTGGTCTCGTTGGGGTGCTGGCCGCCGCTGATCATCACGGCAGCATCGGTGCCCTTGTGATAGCGCGCCTTGACCGGGCGTCCCGCCCGCGAATGCGCCTGGAAGGGTTGGCCTTCGATCTTTTCCAGTTCGGCATGGATCTGCGCAACCGCGAGCGGTGCCTGAGCCGTGTCGAGAGGTTGGATTTCGCCGTCGGCGTCCGTCGTGGCGAGCAGCCGTGTTTCGACACGGACCGTGGGTTTGCCATCGGCAAAGACGATTTCGGGGACGATCTGGCCGGGTTTCAGGCCACGGTCGCCCAACGGGCGGCCCGACTTCTTCTGGAAGACTTCGAGCAGCGAGAAATAGAAGTCCTCATGCATCGCTTCGCGCAGGCTGACGACCTCTTCGCCGACCGGCAGCTGCAGATCGTTGATCGGCAACGTCGCACGGATGTTGAGTTCGTCGAAATAGGGTTCGCTGTCGCCCCAGCCGTGCTCGGCGATTGCACGCATGGCGCCTGCAAACAGCCGCTCATAGTCAGTTTCGAGGTGGCATTCCCGCCGCTTGCTGCTGCTGTCGTCGAGACGGACCCAGCCGGTCGGAGACAGGAGTGTTTCGCCGATGAAATCGGTGTGCTGGCGGTTGGGCGCAAACACCGTATGGGCTTCCGTGCGTCCGTCGGCAAAGGTCAGCGCGACGTCGTAGGTCAGTGCCGTATCGCTGCCGCCGACAAAGACGATCTCGGCGTCGCCGACGAGCGCTGTCAGCGGATAGGCTTCGAGCAGGAAGCGGTTCGCCGGGCAGTTTTCAGCCTGGGGGTAACGGATATCGACGCGCTTCAGCGCCTTGCGATCGATCTCCTCGAGAAAGAAGTGCAAGAGCGGCTTGTAGGCGCTCCTGAGCTTTGCCTCGACGCCGAAGGCGCCAAGCTTCTGCTCGGCCGCCCTGCGGCTTTCGCGATCATCGAAGAGCCATGCCTCCAGCCGGGTGCCGCGTGCAGCCTCCTTGCCATAGGTAGCGAGCATGGTGTCGAGCGTGCGCTCGAACGTCCCTTCGAAAATTGTGGTCATCGTGAAGTTCTGCCTGTTGGGTCGAGACTGTCGCGCAGCCAGTCGCCGAGAAGGTTGAGGCCAAGGACGGTAAGAAGGATTGCAAGCCCCGGGAAGACGCTGACCCACCAGGCGTTCTGCAGGTAGGTGCGGCCGTCGGCGAGCATGCCGCCCCAGCTCGGGATCAGCGGGTCGACGCCGAGGCCGAGGAAGGTCAGGCTGCTTTCGAGAAGGATGTTGTTGGCAACGTTGAGCGTCATCAACACGATGACCGGCCCGATCAGGTTCGGCAGCAGATGCTGGAACAGGATCTTCACATCGCGAACGCCGATGGCGCGGGCCGACTGGATGAACTCCCGTTCGCGCAGCGACAGCACCGAGCCGCGCACGAGACGGGCATATTGCACCCATTGCGAGATGATCAGTAGCACGATCGTGTTGGTCAGCCCGCCGCCGACGATGGCGATGAAGGTGATGGCGAGCAGGATGAAGGGCAGCGCCAGCTGCACGTCGGCAAATCGCATGACGACCATGTCCCAGAAGCCGCGATAGTAGCCGGAGACGAGGCCCATCACCACGCCGATTACGACGGCACCGGCTACCGAGGTGAAGCCGACGAGCAGGGAAATCTTGCCGCCGGCAACGACGCGAGCAAGCACGTCACGGCCGAGCGGGTCGGTGCCGAGCGGATGTGCCCAGTTGACGAAGGGCGGCGTCAGCCGCGCCATCAGATCGATTTTGTCGGCGCCGCCCGGAAAGAGCACGCCTGACAAGAGAACAGCGAGGCACATGCCGCCGGCAAGCAGCGCGCCGAGGATGAATTCGAGGTTGCGGAAACGGGCGAAACGGGTGTTTGCGGCCTTGGTGGTCATCGGCTCACTCCGTCCGGATGCGCGGGTCGACGAGGCCATAGGCGATGTCGACGATGAGGTTGACGCCGACGATCATCAGCGAGAGCACGGTGATGACGGCCTGCAGCACGGGATAGTCGCGGGCGCCGACGGCGTCGAAGGCGAGGGTGCCCATGCCCGGCCAGTTGAACACGCGCTCCACGACGACGATGCCGCCGAGAAGACCGCCGAACTGGAGGCCGAAATAGGTGATGAGCGGGATGGCACAGTTACGCAGCGCATGCTTGTAGAGCACCTTGCTTTCGCTGAGGCCCTTGGCGCGGGCCACCATGATGTATTGCGACTGCAGGGTTTCGAGCATCGCCGTGCGCACCAGGCGGACATTGGTTGCCGTCAGGATGATGCCCATGGTGACAGCCGGCATGATGAAGCTCGCAAACCCGTCCATGCCGCTCGGCGGCAGCCATTTGAGCGTGATCGAAAACAACAGCACCAGCATGATCGCCAGCCAGAAGTTCGGGAAGGACAGGCCAACGAGCGAGAGGATGCGGATCGCCTGATCAGCCCATTTGCCGCGGGCGACAGCCGCCTTGATGCCGAGCGGGATCGAAATGATGATCGAAACGATGAGTGACGCGAAGGCCAGCATCATCGTTGCCGGCAGGGCGGCGGCAATCAGCTGCGAGACCGGGGTGCCGCCCATGAACGAGCGGCCGAAATCCAATGTGAACAGGCCTTTGATGAAGGCAAAATACTGCGTCATGAAGGGTTGGTTGAGGCCGAGCGCCTCGCGGATGCGCGAGAGGTCTTCCTCGGTGACGCTACCCGCACCTTGGGCGAGCATCAGTGCCGGGTCGCCCGTCAGGCGGATGGCAAAGGAGACGATGAGCGTTACGACGAAAACAACGAACACCGCCTGCAGAACACGTTTGATCAAAAATCCGGCCAACTTACCCGCCCTTCATGAAGACGACCCGCCGCTCGCTGTTGGGAAGCGGCGGATCTGATTGTTACTCGACCGTGACGTCCGTCAGCCGCAGGCGGCTGTCGGGAACAGGCGTGAAGTTCTTGACGCGCTTGCTCACGCCGAAGATGGCGTTGAGGTTGTAGAGCGGCATTTCCAGCGCACGGTCGGCGGCGTAGTTGGCGATCTGCTTGAGGATTTCCTCGCGCTTGGGCTGATCGGTGATCGAGCGCTGGGATTCGAGCAGCTTGTCGAGTTCGGCGTCGCTGTCGTACGGGTTCCACTTTTCACCCGAGTGGTACATCGAGTAGGCCGTGTTGTCGTAATCGAGCGTCCAGCCGCCCCAGGCCTGCTGGAACATCGCGCCCGTCTTGCCGGCCGGGATGATGTCGTTCAACAGAACGTTGGTTTCGTAAGGCTTGATCGTCGCGTTGATGCCGACGAGCTGCAGGTAGCTGGCGACGGCCTGAACAACTTCGTTGAAGGTTGCGTCGTTGCCGCGCACGTCGATCTGGACGGAAGCACCCGGCGCGACGCCCGCTTCCTTCAACAGCGCCTTCGCCTGCTCCGGATCGTATGGCAACGGCTTCATGCTTGGGTCGAAGCCGAACGACAGTTCGCCCTGGAAGCTGGCGATCGGAGCGGCCTGGCCGCCGAGGATCGACTGGATGATGGTGTCGCGGTCGACGCCGAGGATCAGCGCCTTGCGGACCTTCGGATCCTTGGTGATGCCGTCGCGGGTGTTGAAACGCAGCGCATAGACGGTCGGGCCGGGGGTCGAGACGAGTTCGAGCTTGTCGTCACCCTCGATCGTCGGGATCATGCCGATCGGGATGGTCGGCGGGATGACGAGATCGACGCGGCCGGCCTGCAATTCGGCAACGGCGGTTGCCGGCTCGGCGATGAAGCGGAAGTCGAGGTTGGAAAGCTTCGGTGCGCCGCCCCAATGATCGGCGAAGGCTTCGAGCTTGATCGCCACCTTCGGCTCATAGGAGACGAATTTGAATGGGCCGGTACCGACAGGATGGGTGTTGAAATAGTCCTCACCCTTTTCCTGGATGTATTTCGGCGGCACGATCATCGCGCCGTAGCCGGCGAGCTTGGTCAGTAGAACAGGATCCGGTGACTTCAGGTGGAGATCGACGGTCTTCTCGTCGACGATCTCGACACGCTCGATGACCGCATAGTTGGATTTCTGTGGCCCCTTGGAGCCTTCTTCGCCGAGCAGGCGATCGAAGGTGTATTTCACGGCTTCGGCGTTGAAAGGCTCGCCATTGTGGAACTTGACGCCTTCGCGCAGCGTGAAGCGCAGGCGCTTGCCGCCGTCGAGCTCTTCCCAGGCGGTTGCAAGGCCTGGAACCAGCTTGCGGTCAGGGCCGCGATAGGTCAGGCCGTCGAAAATGTTGGTGGAGACAGATGCCCAGTTGACGAGGAAGGTGTCGACCGGATCCCAGCTGCCCGGATCCTGTGGCGACGAAACCGTCAATGTGCCGGCGGCAAAGGCCGGCGCGGCCGTCAGAAAGCTGCCAGTCAGCGCAAGCGCGATGAAGGCGGCGTGGATCCCCTTTTTGTTGATCATTTTTTACTCACTCCTGTTTCGACTGCCTTCCCCTGAAAAGAGAAAGCGGCTTTACGCGTCCAGGGCCACGAAATGGCCCGGCGCGATCTCCTTGCGCGGAAGCACCGCGGGTTCTTCTCCGACACGCCGGATCGGGCTCGGGATCTCGCCTTCGATCATCCCCCGGTCGCGCCCCTTGCCGGGATCGGCGACCGGAACGGCCGATAGCAGCCGGCGGGTATAGGGATGGGTCGGGGTTTCGAACACCTGGCGGCGGCTACCGAATTCCATCACCTGGCCGAGATAGAGCACGGCGACGCGGTGGCTCATGCGCTCGACCACGGCCATGTCATGGCTGATGAAAAGATAGGCGAGGCCTTCCTGTTCCTGCAGCTCCATGAACAGATTGATGATCTGGGCCTGGATCGACACGTCGAGCGCCGATAGCGCCTCGTCGGCGATGATGAGCTTGGGCCGGGATGCGAGCGCCCGGGCGATACAGACGCGCTGGCGTTGACCGCCGGAGAACTCATGCGGGTAACGCTCGGCATGGGCGGAGGTCAGCCCCACCCGCTCGAGCAGTTCGTGAACGCGCTTTTCGATTTCCTTGTTGCCAAGGATCAGCCCATGGGTGCGGATCGGTTCGGCAATCGAGAAACCGACGGTCTTGCGCGGGTCGAGTGAGGCGAAGGGATCCTGGAAGATGTACTGGATTTCCTGTTTCAGCCGCTGGCGCTCGGCAAAGCTCATGGCGGAGACCGGGCGTCCGCCGAAGAGGATTTCACCTGAGGTGGCGCTCTGGAGCTGCTGGATTGTACGGCCGATCGTCGACTTGCCGGAACCGGATTCGCCGACAAGTGCCAGGGTCTCGCCCGGGAAAATGTCGAAGCTGACATTTTCAATTGCGTGAACGCGGTGCGTGGCCCTGCCGAAAAGGTTCTTCTTGACGTCAAAGCGTGTAACGAGATCGCGCACGGAGAGGATCGGTGCTGCGTCGTAGCGGGCGGTGCGCTGGATATGCTCTTCGCCGACAAGCTTCGGCGCGCCGTCGATCATCATCGTCAGCGGCATGCGCTTGGGGAAGTCTTCGCCGGTCATGCTGCCGAGCTTCGGCACGGCGGAAAGAAGCGTCTGGGTATAGGGATGTTGTGGATTGGCGAAGATCTCGGCGACCGGACCTTCCTCGACCTTGCGGCCCTTCCACATGACGACGACATCGTCGGCCATTTCGGCGACGACGCCCATGTCATGGGTGATGAAGATCACCGCCATGCCGAGCTCCTTCTGGAGGTCGCGGATGATGGTGAGGATCTGGGCCTGGATGGTCACGTCGAGCGCCGTCGTCGGCTCGTCGGCGATCAAAAGCTTCGGGCGACAGGCAAGCGCCATGGCGATCATGACGCGTTGGCGCATGCCGCCGGAGAGCTGGTGCGGATAACGGCCGACGAGCTCGGCGGAATCGGGCAGCCGCACCATGTCGAGCAGCCGGCATGTCTCGGTGAGAGCTTCGGCTTTCGTCATCTTCTCGTGCAGCATCAGCACTTCGGCGATCTGGTCACCGATCGTGAACACCGGATTGAGCGACGTCATCGGCTCTTGGAAGATCATGGCGATCTCCTTGCCGCGAATGCTGCGCATCGCTTTCTGCGGTTCGGCCGTCAGGTTCACCGCGCCGTTCTTGCCCTGGAACAGGATGCGACCGGAGGGGAACCGACCTCCCATCATGTCGGCAAGCCGCATGATCGAAAGCGAGGTCACCGATTTGCCGGAGCCCGATTCGCCGACGATTGCCAGCGTCCGTCCCGCGGTGACCGAAAAGCTCAGGTCTTCGACGACGGCATTGCCATTGAAGGCGACGGACAGGTTTTCTACGGCCAGCAGCGGGGGTGTCGTATCAGCGGTCACGCGATCTTCCTTGTCACAATGTGGTCGCGGCACGCGCGGACTGTTCATAGGCCCCCGACATGAAGCGCAGCACAGCGGCGATTTCCGAGAGTGTCTCCTCGGAAGGGCGGGCATTGGCCGTCGAGGTCACGAGCAGGCGCTCGCGGATTTGCGCATAACGGGTGCAGGCTTCCGCGCCCTTGTCGGTGATCTGGATGGTCTTTTCCTTGCCCGCCTTGCCTGTGGTGACAAGGCCGGCCGCCTCGAGCTTGCGGATGGCATAGGTCGCCACATGCGTGTCTTCGATGTCGAGCACGAGGCAGATATCGGCGAGCTTCTTGCCGCGGTCGCGGTGGCGGATCGTATGCAGGATGAGAATTTCTGTGGAGGAAAGGCCGGGCACACCGGCGGCAGCCATGCAGCGCACCATCCAGCGATGAAACGCGTGAGAAGCGAGAATCAGACCGTACTCGACTTCCGAGAGCCCTGGGGACCCGCCTTCGGCCAGATGTGCGGAGGAGACGATCGGTCCGATCGCGGACACGGGCTTCATGTGGTCGGGCAAAGCGTCTTGCGCCCATTCCCTCCCTTCAAAGCTCTCCTCAGACTTCTTCGTCATTCAGCACTTCCTCATCTTGACGATTTTATGTCATCATTTTATCGACATTTTGTCAACGAACTGCTTTGATGAATTTCGGAGCCGACCCGAGCTGGCGGCAGACGAGTGAGAGGGATGGACGATGAGCGCACGCGAAACCGGCAGCTGGGACTTCTGGATCGACCGTGGCGGCACCTTCACCGACGTGATCGGCAGGGACCCGCAAGGCGTTCTGCATGCGCGCAAGGTGCTGTCGGAGAATCCGGAAGCCTATCGTGATGCCGCCGTGCACGGCATCCGCCTGCATCTTGGCCTGCCGACCGGCACGCCGATCCCGACCGGGCTCATCAGCGAAGTGCGTATGGGCACGACGGTCGCGACCAATGCGCTGCTTGAGCGCAAGGGCGAACCGCTCGCACTGGTGACGACGCGCGGTTTCCGTGACGCGCTCAGGATCGGTTACCAGGAGCGCAAGAACATCTTCGCCACCGAAATCATCAAGCCGGAAGCGCTCTACAAGGATATTGTGGAGCTCGGCGAACGGGTGCTGGCCGACGGCACGGTCGAGCAGGCACTGGATGAGGCCGAGGCGCGCCAGGCGCTGACGGCGCTTCGCGACCAGGGTTACAACACCGTCGCGATCGTCTTCATGCACGCCTATAAATATCCGGAGCACGAGGCGCTGGTCGCCCGGCTTGCCCGCGAAATGGGCTTCGAGCAGGTGTCGGTCAGCCACGAAGTCTCGCCGCTGATCAAATATGTCGGTCGCGGCGATACCACCGTCATCGACGCCTATCTCTCGCCGGTGCTGCGCCGCTATGTGGCGCAGGTGTCGAGCGAACTCGACGTCGAGCGCTCCGGCGCGCGGGTCATGTTCATGATGTCGTCGGGTGGCCTGACGGCCGCCGACATGTTCCAGGGCAAGGATGCGATCCTCTCTGGTCCGGCTGGCGGTGTCGTCGGCTTGGCCAAAACCGGTGAAGCGGCCGGTTTCGACCGCGTCATCGGCTTCGACATGGGCGGCACCTCTACCGACGTTGCCCATTTCGACGGCGAATACGAGCGCGCCTTCGAAACCGAAGTCGCCGGCGTGCGCGTGCGCGCGCCGATGATGCTGATCCACACGGTTGCCGCCGGCGGCGGTTCGATCCTGCATTTCGACGGCGAGCGCTTCCGCGTCGGACCGGATTCCGCCGGCGCCAATCCGGGCCCTGCCTGCTATCGCAACGGCGGCCCGCTTGCGGTCACCGATGCCAATGTGATGCTCGGCAAGCTGATGCCGGAATTCTTCCCGGCGCTGTTCGGGCCGGAGCAGAACGAGCGGCTCGATGTCGAGACGGTGCGTCAGCGTTTCGCGGCGATGGCAGCCGAAATCGGCGATGGCCGGGCGCCTGAGGATGTTGCCGACGGTTTCATCCGCATTGCGGTCGCCAACATGGTCGAGGCGATCAAGAAGATCTCGGTCCAGCGCGGCTATGACGTGACGCGTTACGCGCTCAGCTGCTTCGGCGGCGCCGGTGGCCAGCATGCCTGCCTTGTCGCCGATCAGCTGGGGATGAAGAGCATTCTGGTGCATCCTATGTCCGGCCTGCTGTCGGCCTATGGCATGGGGCTCGCCGATATCCGCGCCACCCGTCAGAAGGCGCTCGGCGTTGCGCTCGACGACAAGGCGCCTTCGGCGCTTGCCGAGCTTGGGTCCGACCTGCAGGTCGAATGCCTCGGCGAACTCGAAGCACAGGGCATCGGCCGCAACGAGATCCGCACCCATCTTCGCGCCCATATCCGCTATGCCGGCACCGACACGGTCCTGGCTGTCGATGCGACCTTCCCCGGGCATGACGATATCGCCCGCCTACGCGCCGAATTCGAGACCTTGCACAAGCGCCGCTTCGGCTTCGTCGCCGACAACAAGGCGCTGGTGATCGACGCTGTCGAGGTCGAAACCGTCGGCGGCGGCGCTGCCCAGATGGAAGGTGAAGGCCTGGCGACGACGGCAGGCGCGCCCGCGCTTAGCCGCAGCACCCGCTTCTATTCCCAGGGCCAGTTCCACGATGCGCCGGTGGCGCTTCGCTCCGAGATCAAGCCGGGCCAACGCCTTGAAGGTCCGGCGATCATCATCGAGCCGAACCAGACCGTTATCGTCGAGGACGGCTGGCAGGGGGAACTGACTGCCAAGGACCATATCGTGCTTCGCCGCGTCAAGGCGCTGCCGGCGCGCAGCGCGATCGGCACCAAGGCCGATCCGGTCATGCTCGAGATTTTCAACAATCTCTTCATGTCGATCGCCGAGCAGATGGGCGTGACTCTGCAGAACACCGCCTACTCCGTGAACATCAAGGAGCGTCTCGATTTCTCCTGCGCGGTCTTCGACAACAGGGGCAATCTCGTTGCCAATGCGCCGCACATGCCGGTGCATCTGGGCTCGATGGATGCCTCGGTCGCAACTGCGATCCGCGAGAACCCGGTCATTCACCCCGGCGACGTCTTCCTGATCAATGCGCCCTATAACGGTGGCACACATCTGCCCGACCTGACCGTCTGCACGCCCGTGTTCGACGACCAGGGCAGGGAGATCCGATTCTGGGTCGCAAGCCGCGGCCATCATGCCGATATCGGCGGAATTTCGCCCGGCTCAATGTCGCCGCTGGCGACCAACATCGAGGAAGAAGGCGTCTATATCGACAACTTCAAGCTCATCGATGCCGGCCGCTTCTGCGAGGCCGAACTTGAGGCGTTGCTCAATGGCGCGCGCTATCCGGTTCGCAACATCGTGCAGAACGTCAACGACCTGAAGGCGCAGGTTGCCGCCAACGAAAAGGGCGTGGCGGAACTCAAGAAGATGATCGCGCAGTTCGGCGAGGATGTCGTTGAGGCCTATATGGGCCACGTCCAGGACAATGCCGCCGAAAGCGTGCGCCGCGTGCTGGACCAACTGCCTAACGGCGAATTCTCCTACGAGATGGATCAGGGCTGCAAGATCGTGGTGAAGATCACCGTCGATCGTGACAAGCGCGAGGCCACCGTCGACTTCACCGGCACGTCGGAACAGCGTTCGGACAATTTCAATGCGCCCGCTCCGGTCACTCGGGCGGCGGTGCTTTATGTCTTCCGCGTTCTCGTCGAGGCCGATATCCCGATGAACGCCGGTTGCCTCAGGCCGATCCACATCGTCATCCCGGAAGGCACGATGCTGACCCCGCGTTATCCCGCAGCGGTCGTTGCCGGCAATGTCGAAGTCAGCCAGGCTGTCACCAACTGCCTCTTCGGTGCCGTCGAAAGCCAGGCAGGCGCTCAAGGCACGATGAACAATCTGACCTTCGGCAACGCGCACTACCAGTATTACGAGACGATCTGCTCGGGCGCGTCGGCGGGGCCGGGTTACAATGGCGCCGATGCGGTCCACACCCATATGACCAATTCGCGTCTGACCGATCCGGAAATTCTTGAGACCCGCTTCCCGGTGGTGCTGGAGGACTTCCACATCCGCCGCGGCTCCGGCGGCAAGGGTAAGTGGTCGGCCGGCGACGGCACGAAACGCACCATTCGTGCCCGGGAAAAGCTCGACTTCGCGATCCTTTCCGGTCACCGCCGTGTTGCACCCTTCGGCATCAAGGGCGGTGAGCCCGGCAATCTCGGCCAGAACCTCGTCCGTCGCAACGACGGGCGAACCGAAGAGCTGTCGGGCTGCGCCCATACGGTTCTGGAAGCCGGCGAGGCCTTTACCGTCGTCACGCCCACGGGCGGCGGCTACGGCAAGAAATGATCTCCCAAGACTGCTGCGGCGGTCTGCGGGCGGGCGAGAAATCGCCCGCCCGCTTTGCGTTTGAAAGGCCGTTCGGATGGGCGCCGCCTTGGCCGGGCCGATCCTGATGTTGCTGTTTTGACGCTAATTTAAATTCGCAATTACTAAGTATCTCTCGGTCGGTGCGCTTGAGATCTCCGCCTCCTCCCTCGGAGCGCGCGCAACATTCCGGGTCTCCTCCCACCGGTTTGGCCGACCATGTCCTGCAAACCAGCGCGATCGCGACATCACAGGAGTCACGGCAGTGGCGTTCAAGAATTTATCGATATTGACCAAGGTCGGCCTCGTGGTCGTGGTCATGGGCATTTCGTCAACCCTGATCGCCCTTGCCGGTGCGCGCGGGCTCTCTTCACTCGGCACGACGATCGTCGAAGTCGGCGCCCGCGAAGAAGCCGCGCGCGAGGCGATGGACCTCAGGGTCGATATCATCGCCATCAGCCGCATGACCTATCAACTTGCGGCAACGCCCGGTAAGGCTTCGGAGTTCGGTGCGGAAACGGAAACGCGCGCCGCTGAAATGCTCGCTCGCGTCACCAAGATCGAGGCGGTCGCCGACGATGCCGAGGACAAGCTTCTCAACGACATCCGCACGACGCTGAACAGCTACTTCGACGAGATCCGCGCAATGATTGCCGTCGCCGGATCGAATGGCGCCGACGCCGCTGCCGTCAAGGCCGCGCTCGACAAGGCGCTCGACGCCCAGAAGACCGTGACGTCCGCCGTCAAGGCCTACAGCACCTATTCCGGCGATGCTCTTGCCGCTGCTCGCGCCGAGGCGCTCGAATCTTCCTCCGTCGCGATGACGATCCTCTTGGCTGCAGCCGGCGCCTGTATCGTCTTCGGCGTGGCCGTCAGCCTGCTCGTCGCGCGCCGCGGCATCGTGCTTCCGGTGCAAACGCTGACGTCGATCATGAGCGAACTTGCCGACGGCAAGCTTGATGGCGATGGCGCTGACTCTTCACGCCGCGACGAGATCGGCGAGATGGGCCGCGCCGTCGAAGTCTTCCGCAAGAACGCCATCAGCATGCGCGACATGAAGGCCCAGGAGGCGGCGCTGCATGCACGCAGCAGCGATCTCCAGTCCAACATCAGCATCGTGGTTGCCGCGGCCGTTGCCGGCGATTTCACCGGTCGCATCACCAAGGACTACGATAACGAGGACCTCAACCGCTTTGCCGCCAGCGTCAACGAGCTGGTATCGAGCGTCGATTTGACGGTCAACGAGGTCCGCCGCGTCGTGGCAGCACTCGCAGACGCCGACCTGACGCAATCCATGCGCGGTGAATTCCACGGCGCGTTCGCCGAGCTTCAGACCAACGTCAACGCCACGATGGTGACCCTGCGCTCGACGATGCAGAACGTCCGTACTGCGGCGGGCACGATCAACGACAATTCGGTGGAGTTGAGCTCGGCGGCTAACGATTTGTCGAAGCGTACCGAGCAACAGGCGGCAGCACTCGAAGAGACAGCGGCGGCCCTCGACGAAATCACCTCGACGGTCCGGACCGCGTCTGCGCGGGCCAATGAGGCGCACGAGATGGTGCGCGCCACCAAGGACAGTGCCGGACGATCGGGTGCGATCGTGCGCAGCGCAATCGACGCCATGGGCCGCATCGAGGATTCGTCGAACCGGATCAACCAGATCATCTCGGTGATCGACGAGATCGCCTTCCAGACCAATCTACTGGCGCTCAACGCTGGCGTCGAGGCCGCCCGTGCCGGCGAGGCCGGACGCGGCTTTGCCGTCGTCGCCCAGGAAGTCCGCGAGTTGGCGCAGCGTTCGGCGAACGCCGCCAAGGAGATCAAGACGCTGATCCACAGCTCCGCAAGCGAGGTCGAAAACGGCGTGTCGCTGGTGCGCTCGACCGGCGAGGCGCTGTTGGAGATCGAGACCCTGGTCAACAATGTCAGCGGCCACGTCAATACGATCGCGACCGCCGCACGCGAACAGGCAACCGCACTGCAGCAGATCAATACCTCGGTCAACCACATGGACCAGATGACCCAGCAGAATGCGGCAATGGTTGAAGAAACGACGGCTGCGAGCGGAACGCTCGCCGAAGAAAGCCGCCAGCTCCGCAAGATGCTGGCGAAGTTCAAGCTGGAAGGTGTTGCAACGCGCGAAAGCTGGAGCCGCGCCGCCTGACGAAACGGCCCCGAGCAAGAGAGAAGGGTCGGCGTCGCCGGCCCTTCTGTCATTTCATTCGCTCGACTGCCCTACGCCTCCGGGGCATAGCCGAAGACGACGGCAGGATTTTCCGCGGTTTCGACCCAGACGCTCTTTGTCTGGGTGTAGGCGAGCAGCGCGTCGCGGCCGCTGGAGCGGCCGTATCCGGAGCGGCCGAAGCCGCCGAAGGGCGACATCACGCTGATCGTCTTGTAGCCATTGATCCAGAACGTGCCGGCGCGCACGCGCGCGGCCATGCGGTGGGCTCGCCCGACGTCCCGTGTCCACACAGCGCCCGCGAGACCGTAAGGGTTGTTGTTGGCAAGCGCCACCGCTTCTTCCTCGTCGTCAAAGACCGTGACGCCGACGACCGGGCCGAAGACTTCCTCGCGCGCGATGGTCATGTCGGGCTTGACGTTGTCGAGGATGGTCGGGGCAAAGAAGAAGCCGCCGGAGGACGAAAGCGCTGCGGGCTTGGCGCCGCCGGTTGCAAGCGTTGCGCCTTCGGCAACACCCTGGCGCACCATCTCGTCGATCTTTGCCCATTGGCGGGCATTGTTGATCGGGCCAATCTGGGTGGCGTCGAGATAGGGATCGCCGACCGGGATGCGTTCGGCGGCGCGGGCATAACGCTCGACGAATTGCTGATGCACCGAGCGGTGGATCAACAGACGGGAACCGGCAACGCAGCTCTGGCCGGCGCCCGAGAAGATGGCCGACTGCGCGCCGACGATCGCCCGGCCGACATCCGCATCGGCAAAGACGATGTTGCCGGACTTGCCGCCGAGTTCGAGAATGCAGGGCACGACGTTCTTCGCAGCTGCTGCCGCAATCGCAGATCCGGCCTGGGCCGAGCCGACGAAGACGACGAGCGCTGTCTGCTGATGGGCAACCATCGCGGCGCCTGCGGTCACGCCCTGGCCGGCGATGACGTTGACGAGTCCGCGCGGTGCGCCGCCCGCCTCGCAAAGTGCTCCGAGGACAAGCGTGCTGAGCGGCGTCAGCTCCGACGGTTTGATCACGACGCCGTTGCCGGCGCAGATCGCCGGTGCGATCTGCCAGCCGCCGGTAAAGAGCGGCGCGTTCCAGGGCGTGATCTGGGCAACGACGCCGACCGGTTCGTGCCTGATGTAGTTCAGGTGTGAGGTCGGGACCGGAATGACCTCGCCGTGCAGCTTGTCGCACCAGCCGGCATAATATTCGAACATCTCGGCGACCCGCAGCGCTTCGCCGCGGATATCGCGGATCGGCCGGCCAGCGGAACGGCTTTCGAGCTCGGCCAGTTCCGGTGCGCGCTCACGGATCTTGCGGGCGATCTCGTTCATCACCCGGCCGCGGGCGGATGCCGTCATGGCCATCCACTCGCGCTGCGCCCGCGTCGCCGCTTCCATGCCCGCATCGATGACGTCGTTGCCGGCGTCCTTGAACGTGGCGAAAACCTCGCCGGTCGCCGGGTCGGTCAGGTTCTGCTCAGGCCCGGAGCCTGCCACCAGCACGCCGTCGACATAGCTTCCGATCTCGCTGCCGGGCAGGAAGCCATGAAACAGCGCGCGGATGCGCTCGGCCTTGGCGGCCGGCATGGTCATGTCGTTCATTGTCTTCCCCTTGTCGTCTCAGTTGTCGTTGGCCGTGGCGCGAAAGGCGCCCATGCGGGTGAAGTCGTCGGCATTGTCGAGCGGGCTTTCGGCCCAGAGCCGAGCGACTGCCGCCGAAAGCGGCAGTGCGGCGCCGGTGCGGGCGGCAAGCTCACTTGCAAGCCGCACGTCCTTGCGCATCAGGCCCATGGTGAAGCCGCTGTCGAAGCGGTCGTTCATCACCCAGGTCGGGAAATGCACTTCGCTGATCATCGATTTGCCCGAGGCGGCGTTCAGCACCTTGAGCGCCTGTTCGGGCTCTAGCCCTGCCGAAAGCGCCAGCTTCAGGCCCTCGCCCGTCGTCACCATATGGGCGGCTGCAAGCAAGTTGTTGACGAGCTTGGCGACATTGCCGGCACCGCTTGGGCCCACATGCAGGGCCTTGGCCGCCATCGCATCGATCACCATTTTCGCGCGGGTAACATCGGCGTCACTGCCGCCGATCATCATCGTCAGCATGCCGCTTGCAGCACCCGCCGGCCCGCCCGAGACGGGCGCATCGAGGAAACCGTGGCCAAGTGCGTTGAGACCGGCGGCGAGATCGCGCGAAACGTCGGGTTCCGACGTGGACGTGTCGATGATGACGACACGGTCGTCGGCAGCCTTCAGGGCGTCAAGATTGGCCTCGACGACGGCTGCGACGTCCTTGGCGGTCGGCAGCGAGAAAACGATGAAATCGGTATCGACGAAGACGTCGGCAAGCGTTTCGCAAGGCGCCACACCGCCTTCGTCCGCCAGCTTGCGTCTGCCGTCGGAAAGGTCGAAGCCCTTCACCGCAAAGCCGTTGCTGGCGAGCGTGGTCGCCATGCCGAGCCCCATGGCTCCAAGCCCGACCACGCCTATCGCTCTCTCTTTCGTCGTCATATCCGGTGTCACCCTCAGCGTTTGTTTTGGTGCTGAGAAGGTGGCACGGGGTATTCGGGGCGGGTAGACGGCGGGGCCGGTACACTGCGTTGCTGGCGCCGCAACGTCGGTGGTTCAGCGGATGCCGGCCCGAGGCATCGAGCGTTTCCGGTTTTGGCGGAGTGGCAGAAACGCCCGATCCGTTTGCTTTAGGCATTCCCGACGGAAAACCGCTTGGCTCTTTTCCTGGAAATGCTCCAATCGTCAGATTGTCACGACGATCTTGCCGAACTGTTCGTTCGTCTCGAGATAGCGATGCGCCTCGACGATCTGCTCGAACGGAAAGGTCCTGGCGATGACCGGTTGCAACGAACCTGAGGTCAGCCCGTCGAGGATGAAGGCCTTGGCCGCCTCCAGCCGCTGGGGATTACCGATGATCTCGTGGACGAGGTAACCACGCAACGTCAGCGTCTTGCTGAGGACGGCAAACAGCGGAAAAGGCGTGGGCTCAGGGCTGAGGCCGCCATATTCGATCAGGATGCCGCCATGTGACATCGCCGCCGTCAGCGGTTCGAATATCGGCCCGCCGATCGGGTCGAATACCACGTGGATGCCCTGCGGACCGGCAATCTCCTTCAGTCGGGCTTCCAGGTCTTCCTCCGCTGAGGCGATCACATGGGCTGCGCCGAAATCGAACAAGGCCTGCTTCTTGGCAGAGGTTCGCGTGACGGCAATTGCGGTTGCGCCGACCAGGTTGGCGATCTGGATGGCCGCCAATCCGACACTGCTCGAGGCGGCGGTGATCACGACCAAATCTTGCCTGCCGAGCTTGGCGATGTCGATCAGGGCGCCATAGGCCGTGAGATATTGCATCCAGACGGCTGCTGCCGCTTCCCAGTTGAGCGACGGCGGATGCTTGACCACCTGCGCGGCAGGGACGGTGACCAGCTCACCATAGGCGGGCCAGCGGACCATCGATATCGGCGGAATGATGCTGACGGCGTCGCCTGGCGCGAAACCGTCGACCCCGCCGCCAATCGTTTCGATCACCCCCGCAGCCTCGAGGCCAAGACCGGACGGCAATGTCGGCGTCTCGATGTACCGGCCCGAGCGCAGCAGCGCCTCGGCGCGATTGAGGCCAAGGGCCTTGACGCGAATCTGGACCTCGCCGGTACCGGGTCCGGCAACATCGTGATCCTCAATGCGCAGAACCTCCGGACCACCATGCTCATGAAAACGAACGACGCGTGCCATCAGCCATAAACTCCGTAATGATTGAACTGAATAAGCTATGCGCGTCGGCTGGAATTCGATAAATGTCGGATTTGGCAGAGCAGTAGAAACCAGGAGTTTCGAATATGGATCGCCTTACGAGCATGGCGGTGTTCGTCAAAGCCGTGGATCTCGGCTCGTTTGCGGCCGCCTCGGAAGCGCTCGACCTTTCCGGGCCGATGGTCGGCAAGCATGTTCGGTTTCTCGAAGAGCGGCTCGGCGTGCGTCTGATCAACCGCACGACGCGTCGACAGAGCCTGACCGAATTCGGTCGCGCCTATTATGACCGCTGCCGTGTCATCCTTGCGGAGGCCGAAGCGGCAGACGCACTTGCGGCCGATCAGCTTTCCGAGCCGCGCGGTCGGTTGCGCGTCACCATGCCGGCGCTGCTCGGCCGGCGGTGCGTCGCGCCCATTCTGATGGAGTTTGCCCGGAAATACCCAAGGCTCGAGCTTGAGCTCTCCTTCGGCGATCGCATCGTCGATCTCGCCGAGGATGGTTACGACCTTGCCATCCGCACCGGCACTCTGGAGGACAGGTCCGGGCTGATCGCCCGTCGGCTTGCCAGCCACAGCATGGTTGTGTGCGCATCGCCGTCCTATGTCGAGCGCCATGGCACCCCGAGACAGATCGACGATCTGGGCGGCCATCATGCGGTGACATATAATAGACCTGGATGGGTGCATCCCTGGCTTTTCCCGCGCGACGGGCGGCAGGTTTTGGAAGTGACGCCCGCCAATCGCTTGCGGCTGGACGATCTCGAGGCCATCGCCGATGCTGCGGCTGCCGGAATGGGGCTGGCCTGGTTGCCGTCGTGGCTCGTTCGCCACCGCATCAAGTCCGGCGTCCTTGTCGAAGTGTTGCAAGGCGAGCCGGGATATGTGTTCGACAACTATGCCCTTTGGTTGCGCACGCCGCACTTGCCGCTGAAAGTCCGTCTTGCGGTCGATGCGCTGGTGGCCGCTTTGCCCACGGCGATGATCTAAGCCGTGAACCCATAAACCGGACGACTGAGATGGGCGTGGATTCCGGCCCGTCCGTTTGGTCAAAGACGGGAACCTGACGTCGGTGGCGGAACGCGCCATGACCATGAGCAGACGACGTATCGAAGGCAACCGCCCGCCGCCATCAGCTTTACGTCAGGTTCAGTCCTTCTTGAACTCGAATAGCTCGATGACGTTGCCCGACGGATCTTCGAGTAGGATGGCGCGGCCGGCACCGCCGTCGCTGATTTCACCACGGAATCTTGCATCAGCGCGGCGCAACCGCTCAATGAGGACATCGACCTCGTTTGTAATGATCATAAATCGGTTCCACCCGCCCGGCTTCGGATCACCGCCGGCCTGACCACCGCTCCCGGCACCTGGGGCGCTGAGATACAGCGTCAGGTCGTCGCGCAGCAGCGCGGCGAACTTGCCCGGGTTGTGCTTGTCGATCTTGAAATCGAGATTGTCTCGATAAAACGCGACCGCCTCGTCGACGTCCGCGACGATGTATCGGACGGATGCCATTCAACCTTCTCCTCTGTCCTGGAGCTACAACGGTCAACTCGCGTAAAGGTTTCCTGTCGGTGGAACTGAGTGCAGAACGGGCCGTCCGGATGCCGGTTCGGTAAGCCTCAGGCTTTGAAGGACTGCATTTCCTGCGCGAGATGCTGGCCGAGTTTTTCTACCGAGAGCGGCAGGCGGCGATGCGCACGCACCATCAGGTGAGCGCTCGCCTCGCGCAGCAGCGGATCTTCAAGGTCGACCGCCTGCATGACGCCGCGGTCGATTTCGCCGGAGACGGCGGTCCTCGGCAGGAAGGTGACGCCGAGACCGGAGGCGACGAAACGGCGCAACACTTCGATCGAATGAGTTTCGAGCAACGGCGCCAGTGCCATGCCGGCGTCGGCGGCGACGCGGGCAACGATCTGGGTGACGCCGTTGCCTTTGCCGAGCATGGCGCAGGGCGAGGTCAGACAGTCCGCCAGTTTCAGACCGGTGCGGCTGGCGAGGGCATGCCCGATCGGAGCAATGACGCAAAGCGGCTGGCGGGCGATTGCCAGCGCCCGGATGCGCGGGTCCGTCAGCGGTGTGTAGGCGATGCCGATATCCGCGTCGCTGTTGGCGATGGCATCGACCACGTCCTCGGTGCTGCCGAGTTCGACGATATAGCGGACATATGAATGCGCCCTCGAGAATGACGACAGCCCGTGTTCGACAAGGTCCGCCATGAAACCTTCGCCGCAACGAATGCGGATGCGCGTCTGCTGGACGCCGCGGATCTGGTCGAGCTGTTCGGCGAGCAGGCCGTTGTCTTCAAGAACACGCTTGCCGTGTTCGAGAACGAGTTCGCCGGCATCCGTCAGCACTGTGCCGCGTGCTGTTCGTTCGAACAGCGCAAGGCCGATCTCGCGTTCGGTGTCGGCGATCTGGCGGCTGACGACCGACGGCGCCAGCCCCATGTGTTCGGCCGCACCCCGGATCGATCCGATGCGGGCAACGGCCATAAAAATCTTGAGCGCTTTCGCGTCGAGCACGTCCATGGTGGTCATGTGCGACGGAAACGGTTTGAGGTCAACGACCAAGAGATGTGGCGATCAGCCTTGTCCAGAGGTCGACGCCCTGCGGAACGATCGCATCGTTGAAATCGTAGTGCGGTGAATGCAGGCCGGGGTTGGCGCCTTCGCGGCGTGCGCCGAGCCAGAGGTAACAGCCGGGGCGTTCCTCCAGCATGAAGGCGAAATCTTCCGCAGCCATGCTGGGGGCGGCATCGACGACCGAAAGGGCACTGTCCTTTGCTGCGACCGAGCGCACGAAGGCGGCCGATGCAGCATCGTTGATCGTGGCGGGATAGCGGTACTGATAGTCGAGATCGGCGCTGCAGCCGAGGCCCTCGGCGATGGCCGCCGTCAGCGTCCGCATGCGCTTTTCGAGGATTTCTCCGACTTCTTTCGCAAACCAGCGTGTCGTGCCGCGGATGACAGCTTCCTGCGGGATGACATTCCAGGCATCGCCGCCGTGGATCTGGGTCACGGAGACGACGGCTGCGTCGAGCGGCGAGACGTTGCGGCTGGCAATCGTCTGCAGCGCGGAGACGATCTGGGCTGCGGCAACCAGCGGGTCGGCGCCCTCATGCGGCATCGCCCCGTGGGCGCCTCTGCCGGTGATGCGGATTTCGAACACGCCGAAGGCGGCCATCATCGCGTCGTCGCGGGCAACGCAGGTGCCGACGTTAAGCGCCGGCCAATTGTGCAGGGCATAGACTGCGTCAGCCGGAAAATCACGGAAGAGGCCGTCGGCGACCATGGCGCGGGCGCCACCTTCCGCTTCTTCCGCCGGCTGGAAAATGAAGTGTACGGTACCGTCGAAATCCATCTCGGAGGCTTGTCGCGCCGCGGCGAGCAGCATCGAGACGTGACCGTCATGGCCGCAGGCATGCATCTTGCCGGATGTTTTCGACGCGTAGGCAACGCCGCTGGCCTCGACGATCGGCAGCGCGTCCATGTCGGCGCGGATGGCGATGGCGCGGGTCGAAGTACCGCGTGACAGCGTGCCGACAAGGCCGGTGCCGGCATAGCCGGTTTTGGTCGCGATGCCCCATTCGGCAAGCTTGCCGGCAATGAAGGCGGAGGTTTCCCGTTCCTCGAAGGCGAGTTCCGGGTGGGCGTGCAGGTGATGGCGCCAGGCGATCGTTTCCGCGATACGGTCGGGGCTGATGTCGTGGCGGCTCATCTCGTTCATCCTGTCTCTGCACATTGGAAACCGGCCGCAAACGCGGCCGGCCTGCTGTTCTATCCTACTGGCCCAATCTCAGGAACAGGTCGGCAACGACGACGGAGCCCATATAGGTTCCGATCATCACGCAGATCGCCACGATGACGATCTTCCAGCCCGAACGACGGGCGATGGCGAATTCGCTCGCTGTCAGCGCCAGGCCGCCATAGGCAAGCGCCGGCGTGGCGAGCGCCAGGAAGTTCAGGTGCTCGACCTGTTCGCTGACCCAGGCAGCCCCCGGGACGCCGGGAATGGTGATCAGGATCGCGATCAGCGATACCCAGGCGACACCAGGCAGGTAAAAGGGTACGAAGCGGGCAAAGCCGAGGCCGATGATGCAGGCGACATAGAGCACCGCCATGCCCGGCAGGGCGATGAGCGGCGACGTGCCCGTTCCGACCCAGTTGGCGATCAGGCCGATGGCGCAGGCGATCAGCAGCAGCCCGGAGTGTTTGACGACATCGATTTTGCGCTCATCTTCCGCATTCAGCGGCAGGTCATCAGCAAGATTGGTGGTGGTGTTGGTTTGATTGGCCATTGTTCCTGTCTCCCCGATCAGGCTGTTTTGCGGTCGGACGGGCGGGCTTTGTTGTAAAGCCATTCCGTCAGCGGCAGGGCGACGAACATGCCGACATAAAGGCCGGTCGCGTAGGTCAGGATGTTGCTGGCCGCTGCCAGCGCCAGGATGATGTCCTTCTGGTCCGGAACGACGGCGACGAGACCGCCGGTGCAGGCCGCAAGCATCGAGCCGGAGCCGACGCCGCAGGACATGGCAAGAGCGCGCACGTCGAAGATGCCGAGGCCGTGGACGAGCGGCGGCATGATCGCGAAGACGAATGTGCCGATGAGTGTGCCGGTGGCATAGACTCCCATGGCGCCGGCGCCTTCCGGCGAGTTGAGGCCGTATTTGTCGGCGATCAGCGCGATGTTGGGCTCGCGATCGATCGAATAGGTGGCGCCGACGGCTTCGCGGCCCATCTTCAATAGGAACACGGCGACCGGGAAGGCGATGAGGATCGTGCCGAGATTGCCGAGTTCCTGGAGCACGAGTGCCGGTCCGGCCTCGATGATCTTGGAGATCTGTGGTCCGACTGTTGTGCCGAACTTGGCAATGAAAGGCATGATCGCAACGGTGATCATGGCGCCGGACAGCTTGACCGCATCCTTGGAAATGAACTTGGCGCTCGCCTTGAAAATGGCGGGATTGAGCATGATGCCGAGTGCGAAGGCATAAAGGATCGGCAGGAAGATCACGGTGCCGAGGCTGATCGACAGGCGTTGAATGCCGATCAGCTCGGAGACGATGACGATCGCGAGCACAAGGATGTGCAGATAGAGCCCGCCTGCGGCGGCTCCGGGTTTTCCGGTCATGATGTTCTCCTCTGGTTGGGGACCAGTTGTTGTTCTTTGCCCAAACTTAACACTATTGGCTGAGGGCAAATGCCGGCTAGCCGGTCGGCGAGCAACGAAGTGTTGCAGTTCCAGCAACAGGTCGCTGGGTTGAAGGCGGCTTCTGCAAAACCGCTCATCGCTTCTGTCATTTCATGGTCGCGGTCCTGCTTTGGCCGAGTGCGGATGCGAATCGAGCTTTCGCCTTGCCTTGCTTTTGCATGTGCCGCCTCGATGGCCAAGGACACATACGGCCAAGTGGGGACGAGCGGCACGGAAAGCGCCAACTTTCCCCAGCAATCCGGGCGATTGGCCCGGCCAGATCACACCTTGCGCAGGTTCACGACAGAAATTCGAAAAACCCATCAAAAATCGCTGAAAACCCCCATTGAAATCGATTACATTTTCTGGCTTCATGGTTCTCGCAAGATTTTGGGAGGATCTTATGAAGAAGCTTATCGCCGTAGCACTCGGCACCGTCGCATCCATTGCCATCTCCGCCTCGCTCGCCAATGCCGAGACCTTCAAGATTGGTCTGTCCAATGGTTGGGTCGGCAGCGAGTGGCGCACGCAGATGATCGACGAGGCCAAGGCGGCCGCGGAAAAATGGAAGGAAAAGGGCGTCGACGTCGAAGTCAGCGTCCAGAGCGCCAATGTCGACGTGCCCGGGCAGATCGCCCATGTGCGCAATTTCATTGCCGAGGGCGTCAACGCCATCATCATCAACCCCAACAGCCCGACGGCCTTCGACCCGATCTTCGCGCAGGCGAAGGAAGCGGGCATTCTGGTGATCGCCACTGATGCCGAAGTCTCTTCGCCGGATGCCACCTATGTCGGCATCGACCAGACGGCATGGGGTGCGGCCGGTGCCAAGTGGCTTGCCGAAACGCTCGGTGGTAAGGGCAAGGTCGTGGCGATCAACGGCGTCGCAGGCCACCCGGCAAACGAGATGCGGGTCGCCGGCTATAAGAGCGTCTTCAAGGACTATCCGGATATCCAAGTCGTCAACGAGGTCAACGCCAACTGGGATCAGGCGCAGGGCCAACAGGCCATGCAGAACATCCTGGCGACCTATCCTGACGTCAACGGCGTCGTCGTGCAGGACGGCATGGCTGCCGGCGCCTGGAAGTCGATCATGGATGCCGGCAAGGCCAGCCAGATCGCAGCAACCGGCGAGATCCGCAAGGACTTCATCGATCTCTGGAGCAAGGATAAGCTGAACTCCGGCGCGACCGTCAATCCGCCCGGCGTCATGGCAAGCGCGCTCAATGTCGCCGTCCTCATGCTGCAGGGCAAGGAACTGAAGGAACCGGCAACGGCTGGCCAGTACAAGAACGCCATGTACCTGCCGATCCCGTTCATCGACTCCAAGAACCTGGCGGATGCCGCCAAGCAGGTCGACGGCAAGCCGGGCTACTACTCCTACACCAGCGCCCTTTCAATCGAAGACGCTGAAGCGCTCTTCAAGTAAGCGCTCAAGACCGGGCGGATCTCGTGGTCCGCCCGGCGCTTCTGACCCGATCATACGGACGATCCTCATGTCGAAACTTAAGATGAACGGAGTAAGCAAGGCTTACGGCGCCACCCTGGCTTTGCGCCGCGGCGACCTTGAGATCGCCGCCGGCGAAGTCCATGTGCTCATGGGCTCGAACGGCTCGGGCAAGAGCACATTGTGCAAGATCATTGCCGGCAGCGTGCGCCCCGATGGCGGAGAGATCCTCATCGACGGTCGGCCGGTCACGATATCAGGGCCGCAATCGGCCAGGGCGCAGGGCATCGGCATCTTCTACCAGGAGCTCAGCCTTGCCGGAAACCGCTCGGTCGAGGAGAATATCTGCCTTGCCATGCTGCCGGTCAAAGCCGGAATCTTTATCGACCGTGCCGCCCTGAAGGCGCGCGCGGCGCGCTACATCGATCTTTTCTCCGGCGTTTCCGGTGATGGTTTTGCGGCCGAGACGCTCGTCGGCAATCTGCGCGCCGATCAGCGACAGCTTGTCGAGATCATGAAGGCACTGGCAAGTGAAGCCCCGATCCTGATCTTCGACGAGCCAACCTCGGCACTCGACAGGGCACAGGTCGACCGCTTCTTCGATATCCTGCGCGGGCTAAAGCGCGACGGCCGCGGCATCATCTTCATTTCGCACCGCATGGACGAGATCACCGCGATCGGTGATCGGGTGACGATCATTCGCGACGGTGAGACGATCAAGACGCTCAATCTGAACGAGACCGATCCTGCCGCGGTCATCCGGCTGATGGTCGGCGGCGCCGGCGACATGCCGGCCTCGCAGTCCTCAGTGCCTGCCGTGGCAAGCTTTTCGGCCGGCGACGCCATGACCGTCGACAAGCTGTCGGGTGCCGGTTTCCGCAATGTCAGCTTCGAGGTCGCCAAGGGTGAGATCCTCGGTCTCGGCGGGCTTCACGGCCAGGGGCAATCGGCGGTGTTGCGGGCGATTTTCGGCGCCGGCTCCACAACTGCGGGCGAAATCCGCATCGGCGGCGATCGTCTCGATGCGAGAAGCCCGCGCGACGCCATCCGGCGCGGTTGCGCCTATGTCTCGGGTGACCGCGGTCGCGACGGCGTCATTGCCGGCAGACCGATCATCGAGAATGTGACGCCCATCCATTACCTGCGTGATCGGCTGATGATTGCACGTCCGTCAACGCTCAAGGAAAAGGCGATGCCGGCGCTTGAGGCGATGCATACGAAGTTCGCGAGTCTCCTGCATCCGATCAACTCGCTTTCCGGCGGCAACCAGCAAAAGGTGATCATCGCCCGCTGGCTGATCGATCGGCCGGATGTGCTGCTGCTGGACGACCCCACCAAGGGCATCGACCTCTCGGCCAAGGCCGATCTCTTTGCCCTCATTCGCCAACTGGCAGGCGAGGGGCTCGGCATCCTGCTCTATTCCTCGGAGGACGCCGAATTGCTCGGGAATGCCAACCGCATCCTCGTCTTCAACGGCGGGTCGGTCACTCGCGAGCTCACCGGCGAGGATCGCACCCGCTACAATCTTTACCAGGCTGCATACGAGGCCGCGTGATGACACCGACCACGACAGAAATTCGACCTTCCCGCGCCGGTGGGCTAAAACTCTGGCTCGAGCGCTATCCGTTCCTGCCGGCGCTGGTCATTGTCGTCGCGCTTCTGGCGTTGAACGGCGTGTTCTCGCCCAACAGCTTGAGCTACCGCTCGCTGACGGGGCTGCTCAGCACCTATATGGCGCTGATCATGCTGGCGATCGCCCAGACCTATGTCGTTTCCGCAGGGGATATTGACCTGTCGGCCGGTGCGACGCTGTCACTCGTCAATGTCGCCATTGTCGTTTTGATGGAAAAATGGGGTGGTGGCGCCGGCGCCGTCATCGGTGCCTTGATCTGTGGCATTCTGCTCGGGCTCGTCTGTGGGGTTATCAACGGCATCGTCGTTGCAGCGCTCAGGCTGCAGGCGATCGTCGCTACCTTTGCGACCAGTATCTTCTTCACCGGCGTTGCGCTCTATGTCATGCCAGTGGCCGGCACGCCGGCGCCGGCGCTGTTCTGGCGGACCTATGGCGGGCGGTTGCTCGGTCTTCCCTTCGTCTTCTATGTGCTTGCAGCACTCGCTGTTCTGCTCTTCCTTTTGTCGCGCACCCGCCTCGTCACCCAGCTTCTGGCCGTCGGTGACGACCAGCAGGCGGCCTACCAGACCGGTCTTCCCGTGGTCCTGGTCCGCATCAAGGGTTATGCGCTCTGCGGCCTGTTTTCGGCGCTCGCAGCGTTCTGCCTGACCGGCGACACCGCCAGCGGCGATCCGCTCGTCGGTGGCAAGATGACGCTCTATAGCGTCGCGGCCGTCGTGCTCGGGGGCAGCGCGCTTGCCGGCGGCTGGACGACCGTGGTCGGTTCTCTGCTCGGCGCGCTGACGATCGGTCTCGTCAACTCGCTCGTCTTCTTCATGGGCACGCCGTCGGAGTGGCAGAACTTCGTTCAAGGTCTCGCCATCCTCCTCGTCTTGATGGCAGGCGTGCTTGCCGGCCGGAGGGCACGCGCATGAACGCCGTTATTTCCTTCCTCAAGAAGCCGCTGGTCATCGCGCTGCTTTTGATCGTGGCACTTCTCTATCTTGGCGAAAGCCTGTCACCGGGCTTTGCCTCGGCCGACCAGATCCTGCGCTTGCTGATTGTCGCCTCGCTGCTCGGCATTGTTGCGGCCGGCCAGAACGTCGTCATTCTCGGCGGCCGCGAAGGCATCGATCTCTCGGTCGGCGGCGTCGTTTCGCTTTCGGCGATCATTGCCGGCAATGTCATGAACGGCGCCGACGGCGGCATCCTGCCGGCGATCCTTGCCTGCGTGGCGACCGGGGCTTTCTTCGGCCTCCTGAACGGGCTGGGTGTCACGCTGCTGCGTATCCCGCCGCTGGTCATGACGCTCGGCATGCTCGGCGTGCTCCAGGGCCTGCTGGTCGTCATCCGCAACGGCATTCCCTCCGGCCGCGCGGCACCCGGTCTTTCCGCCTTCGTCACCCAGCCGCTGGTGTTCGGCATTCCCGGCATCATCTGGCTCTGGATCGCCGTCGGCCTGTTTATGGCCTTCATGCTCAACCGCACCGTCTTCGGGCATCGCATTTATGCGATCGGTTCCAACGAACATGCGGCCTATATGGCCGGCGTGCCGGTCCGCCGCATGCGCATCGGCC
Organism: Ensifer sp. ENS11; assembly: GCF_014851895.1. NCBI lineage: Bacteria > Pseudomonadati > Pseudomonadota > Alphaproteobacteria > Hyphomicrobiales > Rhizobiaceae > Ensifer > Ensifer sp. ENS11. Next base: position 355,072 of record NZ_JACVAN010000003.1, read on the forward strand.
TGTTCATGATCTCCGGCATGTTCGCGGCGATCGCAGGCCTCTGCCTGCTTGGCTATTCCGGCTCGTCCTTCGCCAATGTCGGCGAGCAATACATGCTGTCCTCGATCATCGCGGTCGTCTTTGGCGGTACGTCGCTTGCCGGCGGCAAGGGCGGATACACCGGCACCATGGCAGGCGCGCTGTTGCTGGTGATCCTCCAGGGCATCCTGACTACCGTCAACATCGATGAATCCGGCCGTCAGATGGTGTTCGGCGCGACATTGCTGCTCTTGATGCTGTTTTACGGCCGCGGAAAGGCGATGCGGACATGAGCGATCACAGGCCGAAGATCAAGGATATTGCCGAGCGTGCCGGCGTTTCCGTTGCCACCGTGTCGCGGGCGCTCAGCGATTCCGGCCTGGTGACGGCGGAAACGCGCCAGCGCATCCATGCGCTTGCCCGCGAACTCAACTACCGGCCGAACGTCAGCGCCCGCAACCTGCGCACCCGCAAGTCGATGTCGGTGCTCTTGGTCGTGCGCGACGTCGGCAACCCGTTCTATCTCGACATTCTGAAAGGCGTCGAGGCGACGGCGCGCGAGGCCGGCTACTCCGTGCTCATGGGCAACACCGAGAACGATCCGGATCGCGAGACGGAGTATTTCAACATGCTGCGCGATGGCCATGCCGACGGCATGATCCTGATGACCGGCAAGCTGCCGCCGGCAGGGCATGATGCTGGTCTCGACCTGGCGCATCTGCCCGTCGTCGTCGCGCTGGAAATGATCGACGACTCGGGGCTGCCGCATGTGCAGGTCGACAACCTTGCCGCCGCCAGGGCTGCGGTCGAGCATCTGATCTCGCTTGGTCACCGCAAGATCGCCCACATCGCCGGGCCGCTGCCCGAAGTGATGGCCATTCACCGCCGAGACGGTTATCGCGCCGCGATGCACGAGGCCGGCCTTGCGATCCCTGACGGCTACGAGGCTCGGGGCGATTACCTGCTTGAAACCGGCCAGCTCTGCTGCGGCCAATTGTTTGCCTTGGCCGAGCCGCCGACGGCGATATTCGCCGCCAACGACGAAATGGCCTATGGCGCCATTCACGAGTTGCGTCGCCTCGGCCGTGATGTGCCTGGTGATGTTTCCGTCGTCGGCTTCGACGACCTCTATCTGAGCAAGGCTTTCTATCCGCCGCTGACCACGGTCAACCAGCCGCGCGCCGACATCGGCAGAACGGCGATGTCGCTGCTGCTTCGTATGCTTTCCGGCGAGGAGGTGGCGCATGCGCCGCCCATAGTGCTGCCGACGACCCTGAGCATTCGGGCCAGCACCACCGCGCCACGTCACTCATAAGGCGAGCATGATGTCGACCGAAACCGCTTACACTTTCGGCATCATGCTCCGGCCGAAAAATCTGGGAGAAGAAAATGACACAGCTACCGAAGCACACGCTGCGCGTGGGTTTCGTCGGAACGGGCTTCATCGCCCATTTCCACCTGAAATCGATGATCGGCGTGCGCAATGTCGAAGTGACGGGCGTCTTCAGCCGCAAGGCGGAAAACCGCGAAAAATTTGCGAAGGAAGTCGAAACGCTCGGGCTCGGCTCCTGCCGCACGCATGAGAGCCTGGAAGCGCTGCTGTCAGCCGACGACGTCGACGCGATCTGGATCCTGTCGCCGAACTATACGCGCCTCGACGTGATGCGCGCCCTGCACGGGGCGATCAAGTCAGGCCGCAGCAAGGTCTTTGCGGTCGCCTGTGAGAAGCCCTTGGCGCGCACGGTGGCGGAAGCCCGCGAGATGCTGACGCTGGCCGAAGATGCCGGCCTCAATCATGGCTATCTCGAAAATCAGGTGTTCTGCACGCCGGTGTTGCGCGGCAAGGAAATCATCTGGCGTCGCGCCGCCTCCACCACCGGCAGACCCTATCTTGCGCGGGCGGCAGAGGAACATTCCGGTCCGCACGAGCCCTGGTTCTGGCAGGGCGACAAGCAGGGCGGCGGTGTTCTCTCCGACATGATGTGCCACAGCGTCGAGGTGGCGCGCTATCTCTTGACCGCGCCCGGTGCGCCGCGCAATTCACTGAAGATCAAGTCGGTCAACGGCACCGTCGCCAACCTGAAATGGACACGTCCCAACTATGCCGAACAGCTGCGCAAGCGCTTCGGCAACGATGTGGACTATCGCAACCGCCCTTCGGAGGATTTTGCGCGCGCGACGGTGACACTCGAGGATCAGGACGGCAACGAACTGATGATCGAAGCGACGACCTCCTGGGCCTATGTCGGCGCCGGCCTGCGCATCCAGCTCGAATTGCTCGGACCGGAATATGCGCTCGAATACAATTCGCTGAGCACGGGCTTGAAGATCTTCATGTCTCGCGAAGTCACGGGGTCGGAAGGCGAGGATCTGGTCGAAAAGCAGAATGCCGAGCAGGGGCTGATGCCGGTGCTCGAGGACGAGGCTGGCGTCTACGGGTATACCGACGAAAACCGCCACATGGTCGAATGCTTCCGCAAGGGCCAGAAGCCGCTCGAAACTTTCGAGGACGGTCTGGCCGTGGTCGAGATGCTGATGGGGCTTTATCGCTCCGCAGAGATCAACGCCACCTTGCAGTTCCCCGCGCCGGAACTCGAACATTACGTGCCCGTGGTCGCGCGCAAGGGCGCTTGATACGGATCGGCTGAGGCTGGCTGGCGGGGAGCACCCCCCGTCGTCTCGATGAGCCAGGCCTCCCAGCTTGGGCGTCTTCTCGTTAATGCGAGGAGATGTCCACCGGATCTTCGTCCATGGCGCGCCCGGTCATCTCGTCGATCTCGATGACAAAGAACAGATGTGGAGACGTTCCGACGACACCCTGCTCCGCCGGCTTCAAACCGCCCGGTTCCCACCAGTTGGTGCGCTTCTCCAGCAGCGACCATGCCTGCAGGCGCTCTTGATGCCCTTGCTCCGTATCCGGCAACTCCCGATACCTGCCGTAGATGACCGCGCTTTTCCAACTTCCCCTGTCAGAGAACTCGTCGATCTGGACACAGACACGAGGATTTGAGCGCATCCAGTCGACTTTCTGTCCGGGCATGGAGAAGCCGTATAGCCGGTTCGCGGCAGAGGCGTACTGGATGGGGACGATGTAGGGCTGGTCATCCCTGGCACAGGCCAGCCGACCGATATGGTGCGAGGAGATGAGGGCGATACATTCCTCACGCGACAATTCCCTGACGAACATAATTCGCTTCCTCCAACGGTGAACCGTAGCCCAAGACTGCCGGCATTTCGCGGTCCACTACATTGATATGGCGCACGGCGTGAACATTGACAGGCGCGCTGGCCGAAGTGCGCGCAACTACCTCGTCCGATCAACAAATTGAAACGGGCCGTGCTTCGGGCGGGAATAAACCGCGTGCAGCACCGTTAGGCCCTCATCGAGACATCATGACGGTCGGTTGTCGCGCGGGAGTTTTCACCGCGAGCCGGTCAGATGCCGCTGCGCCAAGTGCGGCTGTTGACCGGGTCGCTGCTGATCTTCGCGACGATCCTGATCTTTGTTGCCGCTGATGGGCTGACCATGCCGATGCGTCTGGCGCTGATGGTGTTTGCGACAACGCTTGTCTGCTGGACGATCTTCGACCTGCCTGAAACGCCGGTGGCGCTTGCCGGAGCGCTGGCTTTGGGCGCCACCGGTACCGTCAGCGAAGAGGCGATGTTTGCAGCGCTCGGCAACGATATCGTCTGGTTGATGATCGCCGCCTTCGTCATTGCCTCGGTGCTTCAGGCATCCGGGCTGGTGGAGCGTCTCACCTTCCGGCTGCTGGCACCGTTCCAGCGCGTCAGCAGCCTTTTCTGGGCTGTAACTCTGACGATCTTTGCGACCGCCTTCATCATCCCATCCACGTCAGCACGGGCGGTAATCTTCATGCCGGTCTTTCTGGGGCTGACGGCCGCCATTGGCCGGCCCGGCGTGACACGGGCGCTTGCCTTGCTTTTCCCGTCGGTGATCCTGCTTTCGGCCGCCGCCTCGCTGACCGGTGCCGGCGCCCATCTGGTGGCGGTCGATTTCATCCGTCGCAGCGGCGGCAAAGCGCCCGATTTCCTCGATTGGGCCTTGCTGGCTGCCCCGTTCGGATTGGTCACGAGCCTGATTGCCTGTGGCCTCATCCTGCGGTTCTTCCTCGGCGCCGAGGATCGTAACGCTGCTTTCGAGCCATGCACGCCGGCTGAAAGGCAGCCGCTCAATGCGCAGGAGCGGACGCTGCTGGCGGTGACGGCGCTCATCGTTCTGGCGCTTGCGACATCGGGCCTTCATGGCGTTGCCTTGCCCTTCGTTGCCTTGATCGGCGCCCTCGTCATGGCCTCGGAAAAGGTCTCGGGGTTGTCCTTTCGCAAGGCACTGAAAACAGTCGAGTGGAACCTGCTCCTGTTTCTCGCCGGCACGCTCGTCATCGGCGAGGCACTGATGAGCACCGGCACGGCGGCCTTGCGACGTTCCAGGTCGGCGGCGAGCAGATTTGCCGCGAATATGAGATGAAGCGGCCGGATCAGCCGGATTTCGTGTCGGTTGCCTGCCGAAACGCCGGACGCTGGCAGACGCAACTGGCGATCGTCACACCCGAAAGCGGTGAAGGATTTGCGCCGGCTTCGTCGCTCGAAACCGTCGATGCCTATCTGACCTCGATCGGTGCCGGCGCACCTCTGGAGGCGGAGGCGGAGAAGAAGGCGCTCGCCGGACGAAAGTAGCCTTCAGCGCGGCTTTTCCACCGGCACTGACAGACCGACCTTGACGCGGTCCATAGTCACGAAGGTTCGGAAGCGCCGGATGTTGGGATTGCCGAAGAACATGCGGCGGGTGAAGGCTTCGTAATCGCCCATCGTCGGCACGATCACGACAAGCATGAAATCCACGTCGCCCGTGACGTAATAGCATTGCTGGACTTCCGGAGCGGCCGAGAAGGCGGCCTTGGCCGCATCGAGCAGGTCGATCTGCTCGCTTTCCACCTCCACTTCGACAAGGATCGTCAGGGCCTGGTTGACCCGCGCCGGCTCGATCACCGCGACATTGCTGCGGATGACCCCAGTTTCTTCCATGCGCTTGATCCGCCGTTGCACGGCCGGCGCAGACAGGTTGACGGCCTCGCCGATCTGTCGCTGTGGCGTCGTGTTGTCCTTCTGCAGGATTGAGAGGATTGCCAGGTCGAAGCGGTCGAGCTCCGCCGATGTGCTCTTTGAAACGGCCATCATTTCCTCATTGTCATTTACAAACTTGCGTAAGGGCTCTCCATTTAGAGCGCATTTCTCTCGTTCGGTGAAATATAACTTCATCGAACGAGGAGATTGCCCACATGCTCATTCGCAACCACCATGCCGATTTCGGATCGCCGCTGCTGCCTGACGATGCCGAAATGCTCTCGATTGCTGCGGCTGCAGAGGTTGAGCGGCAGCTATCGCGCCGTGACGATCATCGGCCGACGCCGCTTCATTCCTTGCCGGCGCTTGCGGCCGAACTCGGGGTCGGAGCAATCTTCGTCAAGGACGAGGGCCATCGGCTCGGGCTCGGCAGTTTCAAGGCGCTTGGCGGATCCTACGCGGTGATCCGGCTGGTGCTTGACGAGGTCCGGAAGCAGACAGGCCTGGACGTCGACATAGACGATCTCACGCGCCCTGACGTTCGCGCGGTCGCGCGCCAAATGACGTTCGGCTGCGCCACGGATGGCAACCATGGTCGCTCAGTGGCGATGGGCGCTGAGCTTGTCGGTGCGAAATCGGTGATCTTCGTGCATTCCGGTGTCAGCCAGAAACGCATAGAGGCGATTGCGCATTACGGCGCCGAGATCGTCCGGGTCGAAGGAACCTATGACGACTCGGTGGAGTTTGCGGCGAAGGTCTGCAACGAGCGTGGCTGGACCGTCGTATCGGACACCTCCTGGCCGGGATACGAATATATTCCCGGTCTGGTCATGCAGGGATATACGGCGCTTTTGTGCGAAGCCTTGCGGACGATCGACGCACCACCGACGCATGTCTTCGTGCAAGCCGGCGTCGGCGGAATCGCTGCTGCAACGGCCGGGCAACTGGCGCTGCGTTACGGTCATGACCGGCCGCGCTTCGTCGTAGTCGAGCCGGCCCGAGCTGCCTGCCTGCTGGCAACGGCAAGGGCCGGCCATCCGGTGAAAGTGCCACATGGCGAGCCAACTGTCATGGCGATGCTCGAATGTTACGAGCCTTCTCTTGTCGCCTGGCGCATTCTTTCGCGTGTTGCCGACGCCTTCATGATGATCGACGAGGAGGATGCCGTTTCGATCATGAACCGCCTCGCTCGCCCGAAAGGGGGCGATCCGGCAATCGTTGCTGGTGAAAGCGGCGGTGTCGGGCTGGCTGGCCTCATCACGGTCGCCGGAGACCCGAACATGCGCGCCGCCCTCGGCCTTGATGCCAATTCGCGGATCCTGGTGATCAATACCGAAGGTGCCACGGATCCTGAACGCTACGAAGAGCTGGTTGGCCTCGCGCCGGCTGATGTCGCCGGGGCTGAGAAATTGGAAAGGGTATGACGCGGATGGCAAACACGGATATCGACAAGCTTGTGGCGGAGATGACGGCGTGGCGTCATGACCTGCACGCCCATCCGGAATTCGGTTTCGAGGAAAAGCGGACAGCGGCCTTCGTTGCCGCCAAGCTGCGGGAGTTCGGCCTGGACGAGGTCGCCGAAGGTATCGGTGGCACCGGGGTGATCGGCACGCTGCGGCATGGAACGGGAAATCGCGCCATAGCGCTGCGTGCCGATATGGATGCGCTGCGTATCGCGGAACAGGGGACAATTGCCTATTGCTCTACCCGGCCCGGCACGATGCACGCCTGCGGCCACGACGGCCATACGGCGATGCTGCTCGGCGCAGCGAAGCTGCTGACCGAGGAGGGCGGCTTTGACGGGACCGTGCGCTTCGTTTTCCAGCCAGCTGAAGAATGGGGGAAGGGTGCACTTGCCATGCTCGCCGATGGCATGCTGGAACGCTTTCCCTTCGACGAGATCTATGGGCTGCACAACATGCCGGGCCTGCCGGTCGGAAAGTTCGAGACCCGTGCCGGCGCCATCATGTCGGCCGAAGACAATTTCGAGGTCACGCTCAAGGGCGTCGGCGGCCATGCCGCGCGACCTCACGCGGGCAACGAGACGCTGGTCGCTGCCTGCGCGACAGTGGTCAATCTCCAGACCATCGTTTCGCGAAGGCTCTCTCCGGCCGATATCGCCGTCGTCTCCGTGACCGAATTGATCACCGACGGCACGCGCAATGCCTTGCCAGGCCTGGCCCGCATTCTCGGTGATGCGCGCAGCTTCCGACCTGAGGTGAGCGCCAGGATCGAACAGCAGATGCGCACGATCGCCAAGGGGACGGCGGATGCCTATGGCTGCGAGGTCGAGGTGACCTATACGCGTGAGTTCGTGCCGCTGCTCAACGATCCGGCTCTCGTCGATCATGCCTTCGCAGCGGCCGGTGCGGTGTTCGGGACGGACAATGTCGCCGTCGCCGCCGAGCCGATGACCGGATCGGAGGATTTTGCCCGGTTCCTCGCGCATGTGCCGGGTTGCTTCGTCTTTATCGGCAACGGCCAGGAATCCGCGCCGCTGCACAATCCGCATTACGACTTCAATGACGATGCCTTGATCTTCGGTGCCCGGTTCCACGCCGAAATCGTCCGGCAACGGCTGGCCGCACCGGATGTGGGGCAGTGACAGTCGCGATGCTCAATACAAACACGATTGAAGGCGGCGCCGTCATGTCTCATCAGTCCATTAATGCCGAACGTCTGCTTACCCGCATCCGCGAACTCGGCGCGATCGGGCGCAACGATCAGGGGCAACTGACACGGCTTGCTGCGTCTGACACCGACAAGCTCGGGCGGGACCGCCTAGTCGCTTGGCTGCGGGCCGCGGGGCTGGAGATCGCCGTCGACCGCATCGGCAATATCTTCGGCGTCTGGCAAAGCCAGGATAACGCCGGGCAATCGCCGTTAATGCTCGGCTCCCATATCGACACGGTCATCAATGCCGGCATCTACGATGGCAGCTACGGCGTGCTGGCCGCCCTCGAAGTCATCGAGACACTGAAGGAGCAGGGATTCGCGCCTGTCCGCCCGATCGTCGTCGCGGCCTTTACCAACGAGGAGGGGGTGCGCTACGCGCCCGATATGCTGGGGTCGCTTGTTCATGGGGGCGGCCTTGCGGTCGAAGCCGCGCTTGCGACGGTCGGAACCGATGGCACGACGCTCGGATCGGAACTCGCGTGCATAGGTTACGCCGGCACCGCGGAGCCCGGCTTTCTGAAACCTCATGCCTATGTTGAATTGCACATCGAGCAGGGGCCGGTGCTTGAGCGCGAAGCGACCACGATCGGCGCCGTCGAAAATCTGCAAGGGATTTCCTGGCAGCGCGTGACCATCGACGGCGTTGCCAATCATGCCGGCACGACGCCGATGGCAATGCGCTCCGATGCGGGCCTTGCTGCCGCGCGCGTCGGCCTGTTCCTGCGCGAGCACATCGCGCGATCAAACGCGCCGAGCGTTGCGACGATCGGAACCATGCGCTTCGAGCCGGACGCGATCAACGTGATCCCCTCGCGCGCGGTCTTTACCATCGACCTGCGCGACCCGGACGAGGATCGCCTGAGGGCACTTGAAAGCGCGCTTTCCGGCTTTCTCGACCGGCTTGAGCAGGAAGAGCATGTGATCGTCTCTGTCGAGCGTCTCGCCCGGTTCGAGCCCGTCAGTTTCGACGGTGCGATCGTCGCGGCGATTGAAGTTTCCGCGAAGGCCCGTGGGCTGAAGAGCCGGCGGATGACCTCCGGCGCCGGCCACGACGCCCAGATGATCGCGCGCATCGCGCCGGCGGCGATGATCTTCGTGCCGAGCCGCGACGGGATCAGCCACAATCCGCGCGAACACACGGATCCGGCAGATCTCGTCGCCGGTGCCAATGTCCTGCTCGACGTCGCCGTCCGGCTTGCAGGTAGCCCTTAGGGCGCCGGAAGGGGCCGGGTGCGACCTCCTTGGAGCGATCAAGATGCTGATGCGGCAGCAATTCCTCTCACACCGTCATGCTCGGGCTTGACCCGAGCATCCAGCCGGCACCTCTGTGTCAGCCTCGTATCGACAAGCCGGCTGCCTCCAATGTGGATGCTCGGGTCGAGCCCGAGCATGACGAAGAGATGGGCCATTGCGTAAAGAGTGCCGGAGCCCGCCGGGCGCCAGAAGGGGCGGGGTCGCCGCCCCTTCTGGCGTGGTCGTTATCCCCGAACGTCTGCCTCGCTGTCGACCGGCATATAGAGGTCGCCACCCTCACGATACTTGGCCGCCATCGCTTGAAAACCTTCCTTCTGCGCCTCGGCGCGGATGTCGTGCGAGATCCGCATCGAGCAGAATTTCGGCCCGCACATGGAGCAAAAATGCGCGACCTTGTGCGCCTCCTTCGGCAAGGTTTCGTCGTGGAAGGAGCGGGCGGTTTCCGGATCGAGCGACAGGTTGAACTGGTCCTCCCAGCGGAACTCGAAGCGGGCGCGCGACAGGGCGTCGTCGCGGGTGCGGGCCGCCGGGTGCCCCTTGGCGAGATCGGCGGCATGGGCCGCGATCTTGTAGGTGATGACGCCCACCTTGACGTCGTTGCGGTCGGGAAGCCCCAGATGTTCCTTCGGTGTCACATAGCAGAGCATGGCCGTGCCGAACCAGCCGATCATCGCGGCACCGATGCCCGAGGTGATGTGGTCGTAGCCCGGGGCGATGTCGGTCGTCAGGGGCCCAAGCGTATAGAACGGCGCCTCGCCACAGACAGCGAGCTGCTTGTCCATGTTTTCCTTGATCTTGTGCATCGGCACGTGGCCGGGGCCCTCGATCATCACCTGGCAGTCTTTCGCCCAGGCGATCTTCGTCAGCTCGCCCAGCGTTTCCAGTTCGGCAAATTGCGCCGCGTCATTGGCATCGGCGATCGAGCCCGGACGCAGGCCGTCGCCGAGCGAAAACGAGACGTCATAGGCGCGGCAGATGTCGCAGATCTCTTCGAAGTGCTCGTAGAGAAAGCTCTCCTTGTGGTGGTGCAGGCACCATTTCGCCATGATCGAGCCGCCGCGCGAGACGATGCCGGTGACGCGGTCGACGGTCAGCGGGATATAGTGCAGCCGGACACCGGCATGGATGGTGAAGTAATCGACCCCCTGTTCCGCCTGCTCGATCAGCGTATCGCGATAGACTTCCCATGTGAGATCCTCGGCGATGCCGTTGACCTTTTCCAGCGCCTGGTAGAGCGGCACGGTGCCGATCGGCACGGGCGAGTTGCGGATGATCCATTCGCGGATGTTGTGGATGTTGCGGCCGGTCGAAAGGTCCATCACCGTATCGGCGCCCCAGCGGGTGGCCCAGACCATCTTCTCCACTTCCTCGGCCATCGACGAAGTGACGGCGGAGTTGCCGATATTGGCATTGATCTTCACCAGGAAATTCCGGCCGATGATCATCGGTTCGGATTCTGGGTGGTTGATGTTGGCCGGCAGCACGGCGCGGCCGCTGGCAATCTCCTGGCGGACGAATTCGGGCGTGACGTGATCGGGGAGATGGGCGCCAAAGCTTTCGCCGTCGCGTAGCGCGGCGCGTGCAGCGTCGCGGCCAAGGTTCTCGCGGATGGCGACGAACTCCATCTCGGGCGTGATGATGCCGGCCCGCGCATAGGCAAGCTGCGTCACCGCGCGCCGGCCGGTTGCGCGCAGCGGCGCGTGACGGAGGGGAAAGGTCGGCGTCAGCCGGTCGCCGGAGGCAAAGCCGTTGTCTTCCGGCCGCACGTCGCGCCCGTCATAGGCTTCGACATCGCCGCGAGCGATGATCCAGTCGCGGCGCGGTCTTGGCAATCCATCCTCGATGCGGATGTTGGCATCTTCTACGGTGTAGGGACCGGAGGCGTCGTAGACGGTGACCGGCGGCTCGCCCGACGTCGGGTGCAGGGTGATTTCGCGCATGGGAACGCGGATGTCGGGATGGATCGTGCCTGGCTTGTAGACCTTTTTCGAGGCGGGAAGCGGGCCTTTTGTGACCGAGAGTTCTGCGGGTTTGGTGGCAATATTCATGATGAGGCTCCAAGTTTGCGGTTGGAGACCCAGTTCTGAAGCCGGAAGGAAAAGACATGTTTGCCTGAAATTCCGCGCGAATGACGGAATCGTGGCGTCAATGTCTGCACCGTCCCTACGCCAGTATGAACTGGATCAGGTTCAACGGGTCACTGCGCCTCGGTCGGCAAAGCCGATCCGCCCAGCAGTATCTCAGCCCCTTGACGGGACCCCCCTGGTGAATGCCTAGAGATAGCCATCGATCCGGATGCGCCGTCAAGCGTTAATCCGAAGGTTGCGTGTCAGGCCTGTTGATTGCCCGGTAGAGCGTTTCCGGATGAGACGAAGCCGCGGGCACGCTCGTTCTTTTCGTTTTTACGCATTTCCTGACGGAAAACCGCTCCGCACTTTTCCTGGAAATGCGCTAGCGGCCGGACTTCTCTGATCCCCGGCGATCGGCATAATCCGCACGGTTGATGCCGTGCCGCTGCAGCTTGTCATAGAAGGTCTTGCGCGGAATGCCGAGCGCTTCGATCGTCGCCTTGACGTCGCCGTGCTGCGCCCGCAGCGCTTCTTTCAGAATTTCCGCCTCGTAGCGCTCGATCCGCTCGGGCAGGCCGGCACTGGTCGGCGCCGCGGCAATCGGTTGGCCGAGCGAACCTTCGACGCCAAGGGCGACGCGCTCGGCGAAGTGCGAGAGCTCGCGCACATTGCCCGGCCAAGAATGAGACCTCAGATAGTGGCTGACGGCCGGCGAAAGCGTCGGCACGTCGCGCTTGAAACGCTCGGCTGCCCGCGTCAGGAAATGCGAGAAGAGAAGGGGGATATCGTCCCGGCGTTCGCGCAGCGGCGGGATCGACAGGGTGACGACGTTCAGCCGGAAATAGAGATCCTCGCGAAAATCGCCCCGCTGGGCCGGGTCGCCGAGGTCGATCTTGGCCGCGGCGATGACCCGAATATCGACGGGGCGCACGATATTGGTGCCAAGCGGCGTGATCTCACGGGCTTCAAGCACTCGCAGCATCTTGACCTGCGTTGCCGGCGGCATCGCCTCGATCTCATCGAGGAAAAGCGTGCCGCCGCTCGCATGCTCGATACGGCCGACGCGCTTCTTCAGGGCACCGGTGAAGGCGCCGGGCTCGTGGCCGAAAAGCTCGCTCTCGATTACCGTTTCCGGCAGTGCGCCGCAGTTCAGCGCCACGAAGTTGCCGTTGCGGCGCCGGCTCCAATTGTGCAGCAGCGTCGCCACCACCTCCTTGCCGCTGCCGGTTTCGCCGGCAACAAGCACATCCACGTCGGTGTCGGCGATATGCCGCAAGGTCTGGCGCAGCCGTTCCATGACCGGTGTCTGGCCAATCAGCGGCAGGCTCTCACCGGCGACTTCGGCTGCGCGTTTCAGCGCGCGGTTTTCCATCACCAGCCGGCGTTTTTCCAAGGCGCGGCGTGCGCTCTGCACCAGACGGTCGGCGGCAAAGGGTTTCGGGATGAAATCATAGACGCCGTCCTTAATGGCCTGAACGGCCATCGGGATATCGCCGTGGCCGGTGACCAGAATGACGGGCAGGTCGGGGTCGAAATCGGCGATCCGGCGAAACAGCGTGAGGCCGTCGATCCCGGGCATGCGGATATCGCTGATGACGATCCCGCTAAAATCCGGGTTGAGGATTGCGAGCGCTTCCGCCGCGCCGGGAAAGGCGGAGACCGCGAGGCCGGCAAGCTCCAGCGTCTGCTTCATCGCCCGCCTGAGTTCGCTGTCGTCGTCGACGAGGCATACGGATTGCTGCATCGCTCAGGCCCTCTTCAAACGCACGGTGAAGACGGTGCCCTCAGGGCTGGTCTTGACCTCGATGTCGCCGCCATAGTCGGCGACAATCTCCTTGGAGATGGCAAGGCCGAGACCGAGACCTTCATCCTTGGAGGTGTTGAACGGCGTGAAAAGGTCTTCGAGGATATCGGGCCGAATGCCCGGACCATTGTCGGCGACAACAAGCGAAACTGTTTCGGAGGGGCCTAACTCGCACCGCACACGGATCTCAGCGTCTGCCCGATCACCGAGGGCTTCCAGGGCATTCTGCAACAGGTTGATCAGCACCTGTTCCAAGCGGATGCGATTGCCGAGCACGCTGAGGCCGTTATCAGGCAGGTCGATGACGATCGCGTCCATGCGGCCGGCAAAGCGGCTGCGCAGCAGCATTCGAGCGCCTTCGATCACCTCCCGCATCGCCGTCGGTTCGGCGACGAAACGGCCCTTGCGCGCAAAGCTGCGCAGTTCGTCGGTGATGGTGCCGACCCGCTCGGTCAGCGCAGCGATGCTTTCGAGATTTTCGACGGCGGTTTCTTTTTGGCCGCGGTCGAGGAAGGTGCGCGCATTGTCGGCATAGGCGCGGATGGTTGCGACCGGCTGATTGATCTCGTGGGCAACGCCCGCCGCCACCTGTCCGAGGATTGCCAGGCGGTTGGCCTGGACCAGTTCCTGCTGCACCGCCTGCAGCCTCTCGCCCGTGCGCCTGTGGTCGGCGATCTCGGTTTCGAGGTGATCGCGGGCGAGGCTTAGGTCCTGTGTGCGCTCGGCCACTCGGCGTTCCAACTCATCGCGCGCGGCGCGTTCGTTGGCCGCGACCTGCGTCAAAGCCTGGCGCCGGCGAAGAAGGAATGCGGCAAGCGCCAGCAGCGGCACGATAACGGCAAGGGCCAGCAGCCTTGCCTCGCGGCTCGCGGCGCCAAGGGCTGCGTCTAGCGGTGCCAATTGCTCCAGCCGCCAGCTGGTCGAGGGCACCATGGTCTCGACCCTGAGGTATTGCCGCTCGCTGCTGCCGGGCAGAAGCGCTGTCAGCACGCTCGATCCATTGCTCGTTGGCTCGATCCGGCGGAACGGTAGCGGCAGCAGGGAGGCATCGCCGAACTGCAGGCTGTCGCGGATGGCGGCGAGGCGATCCCCGGGGATGGTACGGGTCGTCATGAAGCGCCAGGACGGGAAGCTGGTGATCAGCACGATGCCGCGCCGGTCGGTGACATAGACCGGCTTGCCGGAGGCGAGCCAATCGGCCTCGACCCCGCCGAATTCGAGCTTGGCGACCACGACGCCAATCGGGCCGTCAGGCCCGTCGACACGTCTTGATATGTAGAGGCCTGGCCGCTTGCTGACGGTGCCCATGGCGAAATGCTCGGCCTTGCCATCGCGCATCGCCAGCCGGAAATATTCGCGGAAAGCGTAGTCATTGCCGACGAAGCTGGTTGGCTCGCGCCAGTTGCTGGCAGCCACCGCCACGCCGTCGAGGCCAATCGCGTAGATCACCGCCGCATCCGTATTGGCGGCCAGCGCCTCGAGCTTTTGATTGAGCCGCTGCAACGGCTGGTCGCCACCCTTCTCAAGCGCCGTCTTCACCTCTACATCGTCTGCCAGTACCAGAGGCAGCGCGCGCTGCCGCTCCAGCACTGCCCTCAGCAGCGAGGCCTTGAGATTGGCATCGATGCGGCTCTGGATGTCGACGGTTTCAAGCGCCTTGTTTCGCCCATATTCGCCGGCGAAAAAAAGCCCCGCTGCCAGCAACACCAACGCTAGCGCGGCAAAAATCAGCCAGGCGCGGCGCATGTGCCGGTCGAGATCCTCTGGATTGATAGGGCTGGGCGCGGGCATGGACATGGCGGAATTGTGCATTATTCCGCGCAAGTTTCCAGATGATCTGTGCGGATATCCGCTCAAATATTCGTGTGCGTGATCCAAGATTCTCGAAAAAGTGGCGATATTTCAATGGCCTGATCAGCTGTGCTGCGATCTGGCACGCCCATTGCAGATGACATCCTCATGACAGCCCGAGCTGTCGCGCTTCGGAAATAGGGCCTGGGAGGCCCGGCATGACGCCGGACTGGGCCTAAGTGGAGGATATCATGATTATCGACCAATCCGCGGAACCGCGCGGCAAGACACCTTTCTATCGTCATCTCTATGTCCAGGTTCTGGCGGCCATCGCCGCAGGCATCCTGCTCGGCCATTTCTACCCGGAGGTCGGCACGCAGCTTAAGCCGCTAGGCGATGCCTTCATCCGCCTGGTGAAGATGATTATTGCCCCGGTCATCTTCCTGACCGTCGCCACCGGCATTGCCGGCATGACCGATCTCGCCAAGGTCGGGCGGGTCGCCGGCAAGGCGATGATCTACTTCCTGACCTTCTCGACGCTCGCGCTCATCATCGGCCTGATCGTGGCCAATGTGGTGCAGCCCGGCGCCGGCATGCACATCGACCCCGCGTCGCTCGACGTCAAGGCGGTCACCTCCTACGCCGAGAAGGCGCATGAGCAGTCGATCACCGGCTTCCTGATGAACATCATTCCGACCACGCTCGTCGGCGCATTTGCCGAGGGCGATATCCTGCAGGTGCTGTTCATCTCCGTTCTGTTCGGCCTGGCGCTCGCCATGGTCGGCAAGAAGGCGGAGCCTGTCGTCGATTTCCTGCACGCGCTGACGCTGCCGATCTTCAAGCTGGTCGCGATCCTGATGAAGGCGGCGCCGATCGGTGCGTTCGGCGCCATGGCCTTCACCATCGGCAAATATGGCGTCGGTTCGATCGCCAATCTCGCCATGCTGATCGGCACATTCTATTTGACCTCGCTGCTCTTCGTCTTCGTCGTGCTCGGCGCGGTTGCCCGCTACAACGGCTTCTCGATCGTCGCCCTCATCCGCTACATCAAGGAAGAACTGCTGCTCGTTCTCGGTACATCCTCTTCGGAAGCGGCGCTGCCGGGACTGATGAGCAAGATGGAAAAGGCCGGTTGCAAGCGCTCGGTTGTCGGGCTGGTCATTCCGACCGGCTATTCCTTCAACCTCGACGGCACCAACATCTACATGACGCTCGCCGCACTCTTTATTGCCCAGGCGACCGACATTCCGCTGTCGCTCGGCGACCAGGTGCTGCTGCTGCTCGTGGCGATGCTGAGCTCCAAGGGTGCAGCCGGCATTACCGGCGCCGGCTTCATCACGCTTGCCGCCACGCTTTCGGTCGTGCCGGCGGTGCCGGTTGCCGGCATGGCGCTGATCCTCGGCATCGACCGCTTCATGTCGGAGTGCCGGGCACTGACCAACTTTGTCGGCAACGCGGTTGCGACCATCGTGGTCGCCAAGTGGGAAGGCGAACTGGATGAGACCCAGCTTGCCGCAACCCTTGGCGGCCGGGCGCTGCCGGAAAGCCCGGTTCCGGGTCTTCAGCCAGCCGAATAAAGCTGCCTCCTAGGGCAAGACCGCATCTCGGTGCGGCAAGGCGTGGTCCACTTTCTGGTGGGCCACGCCTTTTTTCTTTTGCGGGATAGCCTCGTGGCGTTGCCGCCCTAGGTCATAGGCTGGCGGTTTGCTGCCGGGCCGCCAACGTTCCTGTGAAATTCTCGTTCTCCCCACTTTACTGTACCGTCTGGACGGTATAGTAATTTGTCATCACTGATCGAGGCAAAGCGTTTTCTGGGGAGGAGACGAGAATGCATTGGACGAAGTGTGTGAAAGCGGCCGCCTTGGCCACCGCGGCGTTTGCCGCATTTCCAGCGGCTGCGGCCGAAGTATCGATTTTCTGCAGCTCGGCCGGCGCGGAGCTCGAGCTCTGCCAGTCGGCCTCCGAGGCCTGGGCCAAGGAAACCGGCAATACTGTCAAGATCAACAAGATGCCGGCCAATTGGGGCGAGGCGCTGCCGCTCTACCAGCAGCTGCTCGCCGGAAAGTCCGGCGACGTTGATGTCTTGACCCTCGACAATATCTGGGTCGGCACGCTCGCGTCGCACCTCGTCGATCTCCGGCAGAAGGTGCCTGCCGACGAAGTTTCCAGCCATTTTGAATCGTCTCTTGCCGACGCGACCATCAATGGCCAGCTGCTGGCAATGCCGTGGTTCGTCGACGCCGGCCTGATGTTCTATCGCAAGGACCTTCTGGAGAAGTACGGCAAGGCCGAGCCGAAGACCTGGCGGGAGCTCACCGAGACGGCGAAGCTCATCCAGGACAAGGAGCGGGCATCAGGCAGTCCCGACATGTGGGGCTATGTCTGGCAGGGGCGAGCCTATGAAGGGCTGACCTGCGACGCGCTCGAATGGGTGGCATCCTACGGCGGCGGAACCTTCATTTCGCCCGAGGGCGAGATCACAGCCAACAATCCGAAGGCGGCCGAAGCGCTCGATATTGCCCGATCCTGGATCGGCGGGATCAGCCCGGAAGGCGTGTTGAACTACGACGAAGAAGGCTCGCGCGGCGTGTTCGAAGCCGGGAACTCGGTTTTCCATCGCAATTGGAGCTATGTCTGGGGCACGACGCAGGCCGACGGATCGTCGCTGCGCGGTAAGGTCGGCGTCATGGCGCTTCCGGTTGGGGCTGAAGGCGGCAAGTCGAGCGGATGTTACGGGGCGGGTCTTCTCGGTGTGTCGAAATACGCCGACGATGTAGACGCCGCCGTCAGCCTGGTGCGCTATCTCACCGGCGCCAAGGAACAGAAGCGCCGCGCGCTCCAGGCCTATAGCCCGACGCTGAAGGCGCTCTACGAAGACAAGGACGTTCTGGCGGCCAATCCTTCGCTGCAGTTTGCCGAGAAGGCATATGCCGAAAGCGCCTCGCGTCCGTCGCAGGTCACGGGCGCGTCCTACAACCGGGTGTCCCAGCGGATCTTCAATGGCGTGCACAATGTGCTGAGCGGCAAGGAAAGCGCGGACGATGCCCTGGCGAAGGTTGCGAGCGACCTGGAACGTCTAAAGGCGCGGGGCTGGTAAGCCCCCGCCTATTTCCCACCGATCGAGGACATCACCCGTGAACATTGCGATAGCACCGTGCTGCTGGGGCGTTTACTGGCCCGAAGGCAACGAAATCAACTGGACCGACTATCTCGACCGCATCAAGGCGGCCGGTTACCGGCACACCGAACTTGGACCCTACGGCTTCTTTGCCACGGATCCAGAGGTGCTTTCATCCGAGCTTGGCAGCCGCGGCCTTTCGGTCGTCGCGGCGGCCCATGTCCACACACTCGCCGATCCCGCCTCCTGGCCGGTCCTTAAGGAAAAGACGCAAGCGATCTGTCGGCTGCTGTCTGAGGTCGGCGCGACGCATTTCATCCTGATGGACGAGTCGGAGTTCTATCCGAAGGACAGGATGGGCGTGGTCGATGAAGCAGGCTGGCGCTCCGTCGTCGAGCAAACCACGGGCGCTGCACGCATCGCCCGCTCGCATGGGCTGGAGTTCAGCTTTCACCCGCATGTGGGCACCTGCGTCGAGCTTGAGCCGCAGATCGAGCGCCTGCTTGCCGAGACGGAGCCAGGCCTTGTCGGGCTCTGCCTCGATACCGGTCACCACGCCTATTGGAAGGCCGATCCGACTGATTTCCTTGTCCGTCACCGGGATCGGATCAACGCCATCCACCTGAAGAACGTCGATGGCGCCTATCGCGAACGGGTTCTGGCCGAAGGCATCCACAGCGACCGCGCCTTCGAAGAGGGCATCATGACCGACCTCGATCGCGGCGTCGTCGACATTGCCGCTTTCGTCGATGCGCTGCGGCAGACGGGCTACGATGGCCCGCTCGTGGTCGAGCAGGATCTTGCGCGCGGCCATCCCGACACGCCGGAAACCATCGCCGAACGGAATTTCCGCTTCGTTTCCGAGCTTTTGGCTGAGCGGGCAAAGGCATGAAGGTCGAGGTCCACGATACGCCGCTATCGATCGGAGAGCATCTGGCGGAGCGGATCGTCGATGGCATCCGGGCGCGAGGTTCCGAAGGCCGTGCTTATGTGCTCGGCTGTCCGGGTGGGCGCAGCCCCATGCCGGTCTACGAGGCGATCGGCCGGCGGCTGAAGGTTGAGCCGATCAATTGCTCGCGGCTGGTCATCGTCATGATGGACGAATACTTGCAGGCCAGCGGCGGCGACCGTCTGACGCCACCGCCTTCATCGGTGCATTTCTCCTGCCGCGGGTTCGGCGAGCGTGAGATCGTCGGGCGGATCAACGCGGCGCTACCTGCCGAGTTTCGCATTCCACGGGCAAACTTCTGGATGCCGGACCCAAGCAATCCCGACGACTATGATGCCCGCATCGCCGCTGTCGGCGGCATCGATCTTTTTCTGCTCGCTTCCGGCGCCGGCGACGGTCACATCGCGTTCAACCCGCCAGGCTCGGCGCGCGATAGCCGGACGCGGGTGGTCGCTCTAGCCGAGCAGACGCGGCGCGACAATCTCGCGACCTTCCCCGACTTTCGCGGCATCGACGAAGTACCGTCGCATGGCGTGACCATCGGTATCGCCTCGATTGCGGAGCTGTCGAAATCCGTAGCGATGATCGCCTGGGGCGAGGGCAAACGCCACGCCTGCGAACGCATGAGCGGCGCCACGGCCTATGACGCCACTTGGCCGGCGACGATTGCCGCCGAATGCCGGGCCGCCGAATTGCACATCGATGCCGCGGCGGCCGGTCGATTGGGAGCGCGCCCGTGAGCCAGCACGCGATCGGCATCGATGTCGGCGGGACGAAGACCAAGGCTTGCCTCGTGCGTCTGGCCGACGGTGCCGTTATCACTGAGCGCACGGCCGCGACGCCCTGCCAGCAAGGCGGCCGTGCAGTCCTCGAACTGGTCGGGGTGCTCGCCGAGGCCATGGAGGCCGAAAGCAGCGCACGCAAGCTCGATACCGCAGGCCTCGGCCTTTGCCTGCCGGAACTCGTGACCGGCGCCGGCGAACCGGCATCGGCCTGGAATTTCGATTGGCGCGATCTCGACTACCGCCAGCATCTCAGCCGCTTCGGTGTTGTTCATATCGACAGCGATGTACGGGCCGCGGCCTACGCCGAAGGCTGGATCGGAGCTGGCGTCGATGCGGATCCCTTCGTTTATGTGACGATTTCGACCGGCCTGTCGCATTCGCTGGTGATCGGCGGCACCCCCTATGCCGGCGCCCGCGGCTTTGCCATCCATTTTTCCGGTAGCGACCTCGTGGCGTTTGGCGGCGAAGATCAGGACCTTCAGGTACGCCACAATCTTGAGCTTTTCGCCAGCGGCAAGGCGCTCGGCGAGCGCTACGGCAAACTCATCGACCGTCCGGGGACGACCGCGCTGCAGCTCTTCGAAGCGGAAGCACACGATCCGAGGGCGGCCACGATGGTCGGTGACGCGCTTTTGTCGCTTGCCTCCTATCTCGGGCAGCTCGTCAACACACTCGACCCTGAAATCCTGATCCTTGGCGGCGGTATCGGCGGCGACCCTTCGGTCAACGAGCGCCTTGCTAGCCTGACGCGCCCATTCATCTGGGCCGATGGCGCCCGGGATCTTCCCATTATCAGAAGCGTCCTTGGCGACACGGCCTGCGCGGTCGGCGTGGCGGCGCTTGCAAACAAAGCTCGCAAACAGGCGGTGCGCATATGAGTGGAATTGACCTAACCGATGTCGTCAAGCGCTTCGGCGCGCTGACCGTGATCGACAAAGTCAACCTGAAGGTTGGCGAAGGAGAGTTCGTGGTGTTCGTCGGCCCGTCGGGCTGCGGCAAGTCGACCTTGCTGCGGATGATTGCCGGGCTCGAGGAGATTTCCGACGGCGAACTGCAGATCGGCGGCAGGCGCATGAACGAAACGCCGCCGGCCGAGCGCGGCATCGCCATGGTGTTCCAGTCCTACGCGCTCTATCCGCACATGAGCGTCGAGCGCAACCTCGGCTTCGCGCTGGAGACAGCGCGACTGGGCGCCGGCGAAATCAAGGAGCGGGTCAGCAAGGTCGCGCGCTTTCTCAAGATCGAACATCTGCTGCACCGTCGACCCGCCCAGCTCTCCGGCGGGCAGCAGCAGCGGGTCGCCATCGGCCGTGCGCTGGTGCGTTCGCAAAAGCTCTTTCTCTTCGACGAGCCGCTCTCCAACCTAGATGCCGATCTGCGCATGGAAATGCGCGTCGAAATCGCGCGTATTCACCGCGAGCTCAAGGCCACCACCGTCTATGTCACCCACGACCAGCTCGAGGCAATGACGCTTGCCGATCGCATCGTCGTCCTGAAGGACGGCCGGATTGCCCAGGTCGGCACGCCGATGGAACTTTATGAGCGGCCGGCGAGCAAATTCGTCGCCAGCTTCATCGGCGCACCGCGGATGAATTTTCTGCCGGGCACGTTGCATCGCGAGACAAGCGCGAGCCGGCTGGAGGTCATGGGGGGCACCCATACGCTCGGCCGTATCGACTATGACGGCGAGATCAGCATCGGCCTGCGGCCCGAGGATCTGATCCTTGGCGGCGGCGAGGTGCAGATCCCGGCGCAGGTGCTGCTCGTCGAGCCGCTCGGTGGCGAGGCATTGGTGCACGCGCGTGTCGGCGATGGCCAGATGCTGGTGATGAAGGTGCAGGGCAAGCCGGATCTCCGGCCGAATGCCGACATCACCATCGGCTGGATGCAGTCGAAGGCGCATCTGTTCGGGGTCGACGAAAGTGCGCTTCGCGCTGCGGAGGCTTGAGACGATGACGTCAGGGGCAGTAATAAGATCTCTCGGATTGCGGCAGGCCCGCGCCCGCACCGCCTGGTGGTTTCTGGCGCCGAGCCTATTGGTGCTGACCGCCGTCGCCCTCTGGCCGCTCGGGCGCACCTTTGTCTTTTCCTTCACCGACGCGCTGCTGACGGAGCCGGACTTCTACAGTTACATCGGCTTCGACAACTATCGGGCGCTGTTCGAAGATCCGCTGTGGTGGCAATCCGTCCGCAATACGCTGTATTTCACCGTCATTTCGGTGTCGATCGAGACCGTTCTCGGGCTGACGATCGCGCTCCTTCTCAACTCCCACATCGCCGGGCGCGGCGCCATGCGGGCGATCATCCTGATCCCCTGGTCGATCCCGGTCGTGGTCAGCGCCCGCATGTGGCAGTGGATGCTGCATGACCAGTTCGGCATCGTGAACCACGTGCTGAAGATGGCCGGTTTCATCGACAGCGGCATCGCCTGGACTGCCAATGCCTCCCTGGTCATGCCGGTGATCATCGCCGTCGATGTCTGGATCACCACGCCCTTCATGGTGCTTTTGATCCTGGCGGGTTTGCAGATGCTACCGCGCGGCATCTACGAGGTCGCCGCGATCGACGGCGTGCCGGCATGGAAGCAGTTCACCTCGCTGACGCTGCCGCTGCTGGCGCCGAGCATTGCAGTTGCCGTGCTCTTTCGCCTACTCGATGCGCTGCGCATGTTCGACCTGAGCTTCGTGCTTTCCTCCAACAGCGACGACACCAAGACGGTGTCGATCTATGCCCGCGAGGTCCTTGTCAATTTCCAGGACATGGGGGTGGGCTCGGCTGCTAGTACCGCCGTCTTCCTGATGATCGCCGTCGTGACAGCGATCTACGTCACCGTCTTCCGTCTCAACCGCCGTCTGCTGGGAGTTTGACATGGTCAGAAGCAACGCCCGCAAACGCCTGCACAGGATCGCGATATACAGCCTCTTCGGCGTCGTCGCGCTCTACACGCTGTTTCCGTTTTATTGGATGATCGCCTCATCGCTGAAATCAGGTCAGGCGATCTTCGACGTGACGTTCTTCCCGGACCTGAAGTTCAACAATTATACGGCGATCCTGTCGGACGGCGTTTTCCTGCGCAGCCTCTTGAATTCGCTGGTCGTCGCTTTCTCGGTCGTCGCACTCTCGCTGGTGCTGGCGATTGCGGCCGCCTATGCGCTCGGCCGGATCGACTTTCGCGGTCGTTCGCCGATCATGCTGCTGGTGCTCGCGGTCTCGATGTTCCCGCAGATCGCGCTTCTGTCCGGCCTGTTCGAGATGATCCGCTGGCTCGGGCTCTACAACACGGTCGGTTCGCTGATCTTCTCCTACATGATCTTCACGCTGCCGTTCAACATCTGGGTGCTGACCACGTTCATGCGCGATTTGCCGAAACAGATCGAGGAGGCGGCGATCATGGACGGCTGCTCGCCCTTGCGGATCGTGCGCTGCATCTTCCTGCCGATGATGGGGCCGGCACTGATCTCGACGGGACTGCTGGCCTTCATCGCCTCGTGGAACGAGTTCATGTTCGCGCTGACCTTCATCCTGACGGACGAGAACCGCACCGTGCCGGTGGCGATCGCCCTGATCTCGGGCTCCAGCCGGTACGAATTCCCCTATGGCGCGATCATGGCGGCATCGACGATCGTCACCGTGCCATTGGTCATCCTCGCTCTCATCTTCCAGAAACATATCGTCTCCGGCCTGACGGCCGGTGCGGTCAAAGGTTGAATTGTTGCCTCGTTCGTGAGGCGGAAAGGTTGCTTTCATGCGTGTCGTTCGCGTTGGTTTGATCGGGCTTGGCGAAGTCAGCCAGCTCATGCATCTGCCGATCCTTTCGGATCACCGGAACTTGTTTGAAATTGCTGGCGTCTACGACGTCTCGCCGAGCCTGACGGCCTATTGTTCGGCGCGCTACCCCGGTGCAAAGCCGTTCGAGACGGCAGAGGCGCTCGTCTCTTCCCCCGACATCGATGCCGTTTTCATTTTGACGCCGGACCAGACGCACAGCTTCTATCTCGAACTGGCGCTCAAAGCCGGCAAGCATGTCTTCCTGGAAAAGCCGGCCTGCCTCACGCTCGGTGAGATCGACGCGGTCGCGCCGCTCGCCAAGGCCACCGACAAGCTGCTGTTCGTCGCCTATATGCGCCGCTATTCGCCGAGCTTCCTTCGCGCCAAGGCAATGATGCCGAAGCCGGAAGAGCTCCGTTACGTCCGCGTGCGCGATATCATCTGCGAGGGCCCGTTCTTCATCAAACAGACCCGTAACATCTTCTACCCAACCGATCTGGACGCCGCGTTCCTCGCCGAATCCCGCGCGCAGACATCGGCGCTCCTGAAGCAGGTCGTCGGGGAGGATGCGCCCGCCGACCTCATGCGCGCCTATCAGGTCCTGACCGGGCTGTCGTCCCACAGCCTTTCGGCGATGCGCGAACTGATCGGGCTGCCGAAGCGGGTGATCGCGGCCCATCACAAGGCCAATGGGGAATCCATCGTCGCGCTTTTCGACTATGGCCATTTCACCGCGATCTACGAGGCGATGATCGACAACGTTGCCCGCTTCGACGCGCGCATCGAGGTGCTGTCCGACCGGCGGCAACTGCGTGTCAGCTACGACACGCCCTATATCCGCAACCTGCCGACCTCGCTGGAGGTGATCGATTCGACCGAAACCGAGACGGAGACAAGGGTCTTCGGTCCTGATTATACCGACCCCTTCGCGCTCGAATTGCGCGCCTTCCACGATCATCTGGTCAAGGGCACGCAGCCGAAAACCACGCTCGACGATTCACGCAACGATCTGGCGCTGATGGCCGAGATCGTCGATCGCCTGCGCGAGAGTTCAGGGATATAGCGTGCGCAGATTTTTCAACACTGGATTGTACCGACATGGCAAAACGTGAAAGCGCACGGGACCGTATTTTGACTGCCGCCGAGGCGATCGTCGTGGGCAAGGGCGTTTCCTCGCTCACCTTCGACGAGGTCGCGGAGCAGACGGGCCTGAGCAAGGGGGGCATCCTCTATCATTTCGCCAGCAAGGACGCCCTTGTGCGCGCCATGGTCGAACGGTTCGTCTACCGCTTCGAGACCGGTCTTGCCGGCATCGAGCATGAGGACGAGGATCCGCACGGCCGCTACACACGAGCCTATGTCGGCGCGACGCTTGGGGAAGCCGCAAGTACCGGCGAGCAATACGACCGCCTCGGCGCCAGCATCACGGCGGCGCTCTCCAACTTTCCCGACCTGCTTGAAATCGTGCGCCAGCAGAACATTCGTTGCCAGGCGGCGGTCGAAGAAGACGGTCTGGATCCGGTCGACGCCACGATCATCCGCCTTGCCGTCGAGGGCCTGTGGATGGCGGAGGTTTTCAACGTCATGCATCTCGACCCGGAAATGAAGCGCAAGGTCACCGCCCGCCTGATCGAACGGACGCGCGCGTCCTCAAACCGAAAATAGCGCGCAACGACGCGCCGCAGCCAAGGAGTTACCGATGGGCTACAAGCCTTCACCGCGTCCAGTCTTCGACCGCGCCAGCCACATTCCCTATGCTGGCGTCACCCGGCATCTCTGGGGAGAGGAGAATGCCGGCCTCGTCGACGACTGGATCTACGCCTCCACCGACAGCATCCACCAGATCGTCTTCGGCATGCAGCCCGGCGGCTGCTTCAAGCATACCGACGCTTTCAGGACGATCTTCGGTGCCGATGAAGTGCTCTATGTCTTGAGCGGCACGCTCGGCCTTGCCAATCCCGAAACAGGGGAGTTCTGCATCGCGCAAAAGGGCGAGGCGCTGTTCTTCCGCAAGGATACCTGGCACCATGGCTTCAACCTCGGCAATGACCAGGTACGGGTGCTGGAGTTCTTTGCGCCGCCGCCGGCAAAGGGCACGTCCGGTCCCTATGCCCGCACCAAGCCTTATCTCGAGCTTGCGCAGTCGCGTTACAGCCAGAGCGAGTTCATCGGTCGCTGGCCGATGGAAGCAAAAGCCCAACGCGACGCACGCACGATCCATCCGATGCGCGATGCCGATCTGCTGTGGAGCCTGGACCAGGCGACGCAAGGCGCCTTTACCGGCCTCTATTGCGCCACCGACCAGTTGACGGTCGGCAAGACAACGCTGCTGGCCGGCAAGCGCACGGGCGTCGAGCGCCACAAGGGCGATGAATGCCTCTACGTCGTTTCCGGAACGCTCAACATTCACGTGCCCGACGCGGAAGGCCAGGCCTGGTTCGAGCTCAATCCGCGCGACGGGTTCTATATTCCGGCCGGTACCGATCACCAATATTACAACATGTCGGGCGAGCAGGTGGAGTTCGTCTTCGGCGTAGCGCCGGACTTCTGAGAGCGTCTCTACACTGGCGTTGGCGGCGTCGACTTACCCTTTGCGGTGGGCCGGCGCCGTGTCCGTTGCGCCGGCATTCATGCGGGCAATGAACTCGCGCAGCATCGGCACGCGCCGCGGCCGGAAACTTTCGTCCGTCGGCCTTATCTCGGCGATGCGATCGATACGAAACTTGCGGAAGTCCTCACGCAGGCAGCACCAGCCGAGCAGAACAAGCACATGTTCGAGATAGACGATGCCGAGCGGCAGGACGCGTCTTTCGCTATGCTGGCCCCCGGCGTCGACATAGTCGATGACGATTGCCCGTTCCTGCCAGCAGGCTTCGCGAAGCAGCCCGACGTCGATGTCGGAAGTGGATCTTCTTTCGAAACGGTGGACCTGCGAGACGGCATGGATCGTCTGCTGCTGTAAGCGATCGGGCAGGGTGGCGGTAATCTTCGAAAGCACTGCCTCGGCCGCCTTCGCCAATTCCGGTTCACCCATGTGGCGAACTTCGCCCAGCCCCAGCACCAGGGCTTCGATTTCAAGGCGCGTGAACGTCTGGGGCGGGAGGGCGATATCTTCGGTGAGGCGATAACCAAAACCGCGCTCGCCGTCTATGACGGCGCCGGCGGCGCGCAGGCTGTCGATGTCGCGGTAGAGCGAGCGTGGCGACACGCCGGTTTCCTCGGCGAGCCTGGCCGCCGTCACCGGCGGTGGCAGGCTGCGAAGGGCCTGGAGAAGACGAAACAAACGATCGCTGCGCGCCATGAGCCTACTGACGGAAATTGACAGTTGGGTCGTTTTATAAAGAGCCCAGACAGAAACCGCAATCGAGGACCTTTCCATGTTGACGCTCTATCACGCCCCGCGCTCCCGCTCTTCGCGCATCATCACTTTGCTTCGCGAACTGGATGCGCTCGACAAGGTCAACATCGTCGTCGTCGACATCACCCGCGGCGACGGCAGCGGGGCCAAGGACCCGAAAAATCCGCACCCGGAGGGCAAGGTGCCGCTGCTGGTGCATGATGGCGTCGTCATCTGGGAAAGCATCGCCATCATTCAGTACCTGACCGATCTTTTCCCCGCCAAGAAACTGGCGCCGCTTCCCGGCGATGCCAAGCGCGGCCGTTATCTGAGCTGGCTTGCCTGGTACGCGGGCGTGGTCGAGCCGGTGCTGATCGTCGAGGCGGCGGGGCTCTCGCATCCCTATCTGCAGTTCACGTTCCGCAGTTCCGTCGAGATGGCGCGTCAGCTCGAGACGGCGCTCACTGCAAGCCCCTATCTGATGGGCGAGCAGTTCTCGGCTGCCGACTTGCTGCTCTATTCGCCGTTTGCATGGTTCCCGGAAGCAACGCCGGATGTGCCCGCCGTCAAAGCCTGGATCGAGCGCTGTGCGGCGCGGCCGGCCGTGCAATGGGCCGCAGATTTCGACGCGTCGTCGCTCGCGGCGGCATAGGCTCGAAATCGGTTCGAGAGATGAAACGATGAAGTGCCGCGCGCCAGACATGACGTGCGGTGCTTCATCGTTTGGAACTACGGTTCAGCTGTGCCCGCAACCTGTTCCTATTCAAGGTCTTTTAGGGATGAGATCGGGCGCGGGGAGAAGGTCAGCATACCGGTTAGGCTTTGCCCGTGTTCGACGATTGTCAGACCGCCGAGGCCGGCCAGGTGATGACCATTCGGCAGGTGCGTCATCGGTTCGAAGCAAAAGAAGTCTGCGTCCGTAGGCGAATAGAGCATGAAATGACCGAAGACCGGCTGAGCGTCGATTTCAAGGTAGAGGTCGTGTTCCGGCCACGCGATCACGGCCTTGCCGTCCCATCCCTCATAGGCGTTGTTCAGCCATCGGCGCGGCAAGAGATTGCCCCGCTCGAACTCAAGAGTGTGCGGTATCGGCCCGGGCCGGTCGGGCAGGTGACCTTCTCTTTCCGTCCAGAACCGTTCGGCCTTCGCGATCAGCCGTGTGCTGGCGGTTTTCGGGAAGAAGGGATGGTGGCCGAGGCCGATGGGCAGAGCGAAGCCCGACCTGTTGGCGACGGAAAGCGTGACGGCCAGGCGGTCATCTTCAACAGTGAAACGCTGAACAGCTTCATAGGCATAGGGATTGGGGGCAACAGCCTCGTGCACATAGCGCAGGCATGCTTCGGTTTCGCTGTGCGAGACGACCTGCCATGCCGCCAGCCAACCGTCGCCATGCAGATAACAGGGGTCGCTGGCGTTGCGAGCTAGGACGAAGCGATTGGCTGAGAAGGTGAAGCTGTTGCCCTCCAACCGGTTGCCGAAGGGAACGAGCGGAAAGCTTGCCTCCTGACCGTGGCGCTGCGAGCCAAGCCCGCCAGTCGAGGTGGCTTGGAAGATCGGCACGTCGCGATAGGAGCCTGCCAGAATTGAACCGCCGAAGCGGCTCAATTCGATCGAAAGCTCTCCGTCGCGAAGCTGCAGGACGTCCGAGGACATGCGGCTGCTAAACGCGTCGGCCAACGGCGGACGAGCGCAGGTTGTCGAGCAGAACGGCCAGCAGCAGGATGAAGCCGCGCACGACATACTGGTAGAAGGCCTGGATGTTGAGCAGGTTCATGACGTTTTCCGCAATGCCCATGATCAGCACGCCGACGATGACGCCGGTCATCGCCGCCCGTCCGCCGGCAAGCGAGACGCCGCCGAGCACGCACGCGGAGATAACCGAAAGTTCGAGGCCGGTCGCCGCATTCGGCTGGCCCGAGGTGATGCGCGACGCCAGCAACACGCCGGCGACGGCGCAGACGAGACCCTGCAGCGCGAAGATCCAGATACGCATGCGCGCAACGTCGACGCCGGCAAGGCGCGACGCCTCCGGATTGCCGCCGATCGCCAGCGTGTTCTTGCCGAAGACGGTGCGGTTCAGCAAAAAGCCGAAGGCAACGAAGAACAGGCCCATGACCCAGATCGGCGTCGGGATGCCGAGGAAGCGCGAAAGCGCCAGTTGGTAGAAGCTTGGATCGTTGATGCCGACGGCGCGGCCGTCCGATGCGATGAGCGCCAGGCCACGCACGATCTGCATGGTGGCAAGCGTCGTGATCAGCGCGTTGATGCGGAAACGGGCGATGACGACGCCGTTGACCGTTCCGACGAGACCGCCGCACACCAGGGCCGCGACCAGGCCGAGCAGGATCGATCCGGTCGCATTTGAGGCCATGACCGCGACCATGCCGGAGAAGGCAACGGTTGAGCCGACCGAAAGGTCGAAGTCGCGCGAGGCAAGGCAGAACATCATGGTGCAGGCGACAATGCCAATGGTGACGACCGACTGCAGCAGGCCGAGCATGTTTCGCTCGGTCAGGAAGTTGGGGACCGTCAGCGACACGACGGCGAAGGCGAGTGCGAAAATGACGACGAGGCCCTGTTCGCCAAGAAGGAGTTTTTTCAAGGAGGTCATCGTCACCGTACCTGTGCGTGAGGAAGAGTGTTTAAGTTTTGAACGTCCGGCAGGGCGGCGGCGAGAATGCGCCGCTCGTCGAACTCGGCTCTGGGAATGTCGGCGGCGACGCGGCCCTCGCACATGACCATGATGCGGTCGGCGATGCCCATGACCTCAGGCAGTTCGCTGGAGATCACCACGATCGCCATGCCCTCGGCGGCGAGCTCGTAGAGAATTTCGTAGATTTCCGACTTTGCACCGACATCGATGCCGCGTGTCGGCTCGTCGATAACAAGCACCTTGACGCCCTCTTCGGACAGCCAGCGGCCGAGGATGACCTTTTGCTGATTTCCGCCCGACAGATTGATGATGTCCTGGCGGCGCGACGGCGTGCGCACGCGAAGCTTGGCGATGAATTTGTCGGCAAGCGCGCCTTCTTTTGCAGGGTTGATAAGGCCGAAGGGCGAGAAATGGCGACGTGAGGAGATCGTCATGTTCTCTTCGATCGAGCGTCCCTGGACGATGCCGTCGAACTTGCGGTCTTCCGGGCAGAGGACGATACCGGAACGGATGGAATGGGGTGGGCTGTCGGCCTGGATGGTGACGCCGTCGACCGATACCGAGCCGCCGTTTCGGGCATCGGCGCCATAGACGAGGCGGGCCATTTCGCTGCGGCCGGCGCCGATCAGGCCGAAGAAGCCGAGGATCTCGCCGCGCCTGACGGAGAAGCTCAAGGGGTGGCGAAGTTTCGCTCCCGAAATGCTCTCGACGCGCAGCCGCTCTTCACCGAGGCTGCGCTCGCGCCAGCCCCAGATATTGGCGATCTCGCGGCCGACCATTTCCGAGATGATCTGGTCGCGCGTCACCTTCGAGATTTCGGGATGATGGGCGGCGAGTTTCCCGTCGCGCAGCACCGTCAGGCTGTCGCAGAGGCGGAAGATCTCATCCAGGCGGTGGGAAACGTAGAGAATGACCGTGCCGTTGGCGCGCAGGCGATCGATGAGGGTAAAGAGGATCTCGCTTTCTCGCGAGGACAGCGACGAGGTCGGCTCATCAAGCGCGATGACTCGCGCGTCGAGCATCACCGCCTTGGCGATTTCGACCATCTGCCGCTCGCCGATCGAAAGCGAGGCGACCTTGATGGCCGGATCGACATCGATGCCGATCTCGGCAAGCTTCTTTGAAACGACCCCGGTCAGCTGCTGGCGATCGATGACGCCAGCCTTGCCCGGAAAGCGCCCGAGCCAGAGGTTTTCGGCGACCGTCAGTTCCGGGACGAGCTGCAATTCTTGATGGATGACGATGACGCCTGCATGAAAGGCGTCGCGCACCGAGCGGTAGTGCTGAGGCTCGCCGTCGATCAGGATTTCGCCGGTGTCGGCGGACTGGTCGCCGGAGAGAACGCGGATGAGCGTCGACTTGCCGGCGCCGTTTTCGCCCATCAGGCCGTGAACTGCGCCCTTTTTCACCGAGAAAGAGACGTTCGACAGCGCTTGAACGCCAGGGTAGCCCTTGGAGATGGATCGGAATTCGAGGAAGTCTTGCATCTGCGACGCTCCGGGAATGGGGCGCCCGGCGGTGTCGAACCGCCGGGCTCAAAGTCATCGAAGACGACGATTATTCGATGCCGAGGTCCTTGCGAACAGCTTCATAGTTATCGCGCAGCGCGATCTGGCCGGCCGTCAGCGTCAGCTTTTCCGGCTCCTTGCCGTTGGCGACCCACTCGTACATGTTGAGTGCGGTCTCATAGCCGTGGCGCTTCGGCGAGATGATCACGGTGCCGTAGAAGCCGGTTGCTGCGGGCTTCTTGAACTCGTTGATGGCCGAGTCCGCACCGCCGATGCCGACGCCGATCATGCTGTCGGGGGCAATGCCGACGGTTTCGGTGGCGCGCACTGCGCCGAGGACCGCCTCGTCATTGAGGCCGACGGCGACCCACTTCTTGATGCCGGCATTCTTGTTGAGAACGACGGTTGAGGCGTTGAGTGCGGCTTCGGTATCGGTCTTGGCCTGCGGAGCGTCGAAGATGTTTGCTTCCGGGAAGCCGTTTGCCTTCAGCACTGACAGTGCGCCTTCGACACGGTCGACGGCCGTCGGCAACTGGTCGTAGGATACGCGGATCGCGCCGACGTCCTTCATGTCCCAGCCGCGCTTCTTGATCTCGTCGACGATCGACTGGCCGACGGCTTCGCCGATCTTGGTGGCCGAGATGCCCATATGCGGCACGTCTTCGATCGGGCTGCCGTCGGCGTTGACCAGTCGGTCGTCGACCGTGATCATTTTGAGATCGTTGGCGGCCGCCTTGGCGATGATGCCCGGGCCGAGTTTGACGTCAGGCGTGCAGATGATGAAACCCTGCGCGCCTTGTGCGCCGAGATTGTCGATCGCGGACTGAACCTTTTCGCCATCTTCCGCGCCGATCTTGACCAGCGTGAAGCCCTTTTCCTTGGCAGCGACGTCGGCGAACTTCCATTCGTCCTGGAACCACGGTTCCTCGGGCTGCTTGACGATGAAGCCGATCTTGACGTCGGCGGCGAAGGCCGAGGTTGCGGCGAATACGGCGACGGTGCCGGCCAAAATGGCGGCCTTGAAGAAGCGCATGATTTCTCTCCCTGGTGAACTGCCTCCTGCAGCTGCCATTTGTGTATGATGAATCATCATATCCGTCAATTGCCTTTGTATGATGAATGAGGTAGTGATGTATAATAATTGTCGAAACGCTCCTTGGATCCCTGTCGCGAGGGAAGGTGATCTGGGATAAAAGCGTCGGCAGATACGAAGGCATGGGTGGAGATGCAGATGGAAGGTCAGGAGCCGCAGGGCGCAGCGGAGATGCAGGTGCAGCGCCGGCCGCGCGTCCAGAAGAACGTGACGCGCACCATCGCTTCCGACATCTGCGCCGATATCTTTCCTGTTGGTTCCTATCTGCCGCGCGAAAACGACCTGTGCGAGCGTTATGGCGTCAGCCGGACCGTTATCCGGGAATCGCTGAAGATCCTCGAATCAAAGGGCATGGTGCGTGGCCGTTCGCGGGTCGGCACCGTCGTTTGCGGCAAGGACGAGTGGAACATTCTCGATGCCCAGGTGCTCGAATGGATCGGCGAACGCATCTTCGAATTCGACCTGTTGAATTGCATCCTGGAAGCGCGCCGGGCGATCGAGCCGGTTGCCGCCGAATTCGCCGCCGAGCGTGCGACGGTCCAGGAAATCGCCGATCTCGAGCGAGCCTGGCAGGCGATGCGTGACGGCGAGAGCGATATTGCCGGCTTCACTGACGCTGACGTGGCGTTCCACACCTGCCTGCTCAGGGCCAGCCATAATCAGGTCTTCCTGCAGCTAGTGGGCATCATCCAGGCGGCGCTCAAGTTTTCGCTGCATGCATCGAACGAAGCCGCCGAGCGGCGCGACGAAGCGATCGACGTCCATCGCGAACTGGTCGAAGCGCTGCGCATGCGCGACAAGTCAGCGGCGCGCGACTGCTCGATCCGCATGCTCGATCTTGCCGCGCGCGATCTGGCAACCGCGGTCAAGCAACACAGCCCTGCGAAACCCACCCTCTGAAATCCCGGTCGCGGTGAGCCCGGCAGGGCTCGGCCGTGACAAGCCATCCCCACCGAACTGGACCTCAACTCATGAAGATCACCAAGCTCACCACCTATATCGTTCCCCCGCGCTGGCTGTTTCTCAAGGTGGAGACCGACGAAGGTATCGTCGGCTGGGGGGAGCCTGTCGTCGAGGGACGGGCGCTGACGGTCGAGGCTGCGGTGCACGAGCTTGCCGACTATCTCGTCGGCAAGGACCCGTTCCTGATCGAGGATCATTGGAACGTAATGTATCGCGGCGGCTTCTACCGCGGTGGCGCCATTCACATGAGCGCGCTTGCCGGCATCGACCAGGCGCTTTGGGACATCAAGGGCAAGGCGCTGGGCCAGCCGGTACACTCGCTGCTCGGCGGGCAGTGCCGCGACAAGATCAAGGTGTATTCCTGGATCGGCGGCGACCGCCCGAGCGATGTCGCCCGCAACGCCAAGGATGTGGTGGCGCGCGGTTTCAAGGCGATCAAGCTTAACGGTTGCGAGGAACTGCAGATCGTCGACACCAACGAGAAGATTGACAAGGCGGTGGAGACGATCGGCATCATCCGCGATGCGATCGGCCCGAATATCGGCATCGGCGTCGACTTCCACGGCCGGGTGCACCGGCCGATGGCAAAGGTGCTTGCCAAGGAACTCGAGCAGTTCAAACTGATGTTCATCGAGGAGCCGGTGCTTTCGGAAAATCGCGAGGCGCTGAAGGAAATCGCCAACCATTGCTCGACGCCGATCGCGCTCGGCGAAAGGCTCTATTCGCGCTGGGACTTCAAGTCGGTGCTTGCGGACGGCTATGTCGACATCATCCAGCCCGATCTCTCCCATGCCGGCGGCATCACCGAATGCCGCAAGATCGCCGCCATGGCCGAGGCCTATGACGTGGCGCTGGCGCCGCATTGCCCGCTCGGGCCGATCGCGCTTGCCGCCTGCCTGCAGATCGATGCCGTCAGCTACAACGCCTTCATTCAGGAGCAGAGCCTCGGCATTCATTACAACGAGGCCAACGACATTCTCGACTATGTCTCGAACAAGGACGTCTTCCACTATGAGGACGGTTTCGTCTCGATCCCGCAGGGTCCGGGCCTCGGCGTCGAGGTCGACGAGGCTTATGTCATCGAGCGCGCCAAGGAGGGCCATCGCTGGCGCAATCCGATCTGGCGCCATGAGGACGGCAGCGTCGCCGAGTGGTGACGGTTGCGCGGGATCATCAGTCGAGGGAGGCAGAAAATATGAGCAAGCGGCTCGCTGGAAAACGCATTGTCATTACAGGGGCAGCCCAGGGCATTGGTCTTGCCATGGCCGAAGCGTTCCTGAAGGAAGGCGCCAGCCTCTTTCTGATCGATCGCGACGGGCCGCTGCTCGAAAAGGAGACGGCCCGGCTTGCGGCGGAAGGCGGCACGCTTGCCTCGACGACGGCAGATATCACCGATGCCGATGCGATTGCCGAGGCCATCCGCCAGGCCGAAAAGACGATCGGCAGGCCGAATGCGCTGGTCAACAATGCCGGCATCAATGTCTTTTCAGAGCCGCTAGCAACGACCGATGCCGACTGGCAGCGCTGCTTTGATGTCAATCTCAAGGGCGCCTGGAACTGTAGCCGCGCCGTTCTGCCCGGTATGATCGAGGCGGGCGGTGGGGTCATCCTCAACATCGCCTCGACACATGCCTTCACGATCATACCGCATACGTTTCCCTATCCCGTGGCGAAACATGCGCTTCTCGGCATGACCAAGTCGCTCGGCATCGAATATGCCTCCAGAGGCATCCGGGTGAATGCCCTTGCGCCTGGATACGTGCTGACCCAGAAGGCGGTCGAATACTGGAACAGCTTCCCGGACCC
This sequence comes from Ensifer sp. ENS11, assembly GCF_014851895.1. Classification (NCBI taxonomy): domain Bacteria; kingdom Pseudomonadati; phylum Pseudomonadota; class Alphaproteobacteria; order Hyphomicrobiales; family Rhizobiaceae; genus Ensifer; species Ensifer sp. ENS11. The sequence continues at coordinate 389,746 of NZ_JACVAN010000003.1, forward strand.
GGTCGCCGCCGAGGCGGAAACGATGAAGCTGCACCCCGGCGGCCGCATCGCCACGGCGGATGAAATCGCTCGCGCCGCACTCTTCCTGGTGTCGGACGAGTGCACCTTCATCAACGCCACCTGCCTGACCGTCGACGGTGGACTGAGCGTTTTGCATCATCCTTAAGCCAAGTCACGCCGCCATGCCCCGATAGCTGTCCGCCGTGCATCGCCGCGGTGGTGCGGCGCCTGCCGTTCGTGCGGCCAGGGGGCGGCACGCTTTGCCCCCCGTGACCGGTTTCGCCCGCGATCTCGAGACGTCATTTCATCTTCTGCGATGTGCCCGCCCACTCCCGCATAGGCTGGTGGGCACGGGCAATTGTGCGTGGTAGATGCTTGACCGCGAATAACTCCGATTATATGAGAAATAAAAATGCCCGTCGGCCAACACATGGCAGGGTACGTAGGGAGAGCTGAACGTGTCGAGAAAACTGAGATCGCAGCATTGGTTCGGGGGGCTCGATAAGGATGCCTTCATTCATCGCAGCTGGATGAAGAACAACGGCCTGCCGGATGACGCCTTTGACGGTCGCCCGGTGATCGGCATCTGCAATACCTTTTCCGAACTCACGCCGTGCAACGCTCATTTTCGCGGCCTGATCGAACATATCAAGGCGGGCGTGCTGGAGGCGGGCGGCCTGCCGCTGGAGTTTCCGGTCTTTTCCTGCGGCGAGTCCAACCTGCGTCCGACCGCCATGCTCTTTCGCAACCTTGCGTCCATGGATGTGGAGGAGGCAATCCGCGGCAACCCGATCGACGGTGTCGTGCTGATGGCCGGCTGCGACAAGACCACGCCATCCCTCGTCATGGGAGCGGCATCCTGCGATCTGCCGGCGATCGTCGTCTCAGGCGGACCTATGCTGAACGGGCGGCTCAAGGGCAGGACCATCGGCTCGGGCACCGATGTCTGGAAATTCTCCGAGGATGTGCGCGCCGGTGTCATGACGCCGGCCGAATTCATGGCGGCGGAAAGCGCCATGTCGCGTTCGCCTGGCCATTGCATGACAATGGGCACGGCTTCGACCATGGCGTCGATGGCAGAAGCATTGGGCTTGGCTCTGCCAGGCAACGCCGCCTATCCTGCCGTCGATGCACACCGCGCGCGCCTGGCGCGGCTTTCCGGCAGGCGGATCGTCGCGATGGTGGCCGAGGACTTGCGCCCGTCGCATATCCTGACGCGTGCCGCTTTCGCCAATGCCATCCGTGTCAACGGCGCTATCGGCGGCTCGACCAATGCCGTCGTTCATCTGCTAGCGATTGCCGGACGGGTGGGAACCGAACTGACGCTCGAAGATTGGGACCGATTTGGCCGGGATGTCCCGACGATCCTCAACCTCATGCCTTCAGGCACGTTCCTGATGGAGGATTTCTGTTACGCCGGCGGTCTTCCCGCCGTCATGAAGGAAATCGCCGATCTGCTCGATCTCGACAACCCGACGGTTACCGGCCAAAGCGTCGGCGCAAACATTGCGGATGCGGAGAATTACAATCCCGATGTCATCCTGCCGCGCGACGTGGCGTTGACGCAGCAGGGCGGGATTGCCGTCTTGAAGGGCAATCTGGCGCCGCAGGGGGCGATCCTAAAGCCCTCCGCCGCGACCCCGGCCCTGATGCAGCATCGCGGCCGCGCGGTCGTCTTCGAAACGATCGATCACTACAAGCAGCGTATCGACGATCCCGACCTCGCTATCGACGAGACATCGATCATGGTTCTGAAGAATTGCGGCCCCAAGGGCTATCCCGGGATGGCCGAGGTGGGCAACATGGCGCTGCCGCAAAAGCTGCTGAAGAAGGGCGTGCGCGACATGGTGCGCATCTCCGACGCTCGCATGTCGGGCACCGCCTTCGGCACTGTCGTTCTGCACGTCGCGCCGGAGGCTGCGGTCGGTGGTGCCTTGGCGCTGGTCAAGGACGGCGACTGGATTGAACTCGACGTGGCCGGGCGCCGGCTGCACCTCGATGTCGACGAGGCGGAGCTAGCGCGCCGGCGGGAGGAATGGACACCACCGGAAATCGCCATGCCCGGTGGCTACCAGGGCCTTTATGTCGAGCGCGTGATGCAGGCCGATCGCGGCGCCGATCTTGATTTCCTTGTCGGTTGTCGCGGGCACGCCGTGCCGCGCGAGAGCCATTGAGGAGGAGCGACGATGTCTCGGTTCGATCCTGCCGACCTGCATGGCATCCACGCCATCCTCTACGCGCTGTTTGATGACGACGAAAAGCTCGATCGCGAGGCGATGCGTCGGCAGACGGAAGTCTGTCTCGTTGCCGGCGTGCACGGCATGGCAGCGCTTGGCCTTGCGACCGAAGCCTCGAAGTTGAGCGAGGCCGAACGCATGGCCGTGATGGAATGGCTGGTCGAGGACACGGCCGGCCGCGTGCCCGTGGCGCTGACCATCTTCGGCCCGTCGGTCGAAGAGCAGGTGCGCCAGGCGCGCCATGCCGTTGGCGCCGGTGCTGACTGGTTGATCCTGCAGCCGCCGATCGTCGGCCAGTTCTCGGCCCAGGAATATATCCGTTTCTTTGGTCGCGTCGCCGATGCGATCGACGTGCCCGTCGCAATCCAGAATGCGCCAGCCTTCATGGGCAGAGGGCTGACGGCGACCGACATCGCCGAGCTGGTCCGCCAGCATCCAAACATTACCCTCATCAAGGGCGAGGGGCCGGTGGTCGATATCGCCACACTGATCGAGGTCACAGAGGGCCGCCTGCCCGTTTTCAACGGTCGCGCCGGTCTTGAACTCATCGATAACCTGCGTGCCGGATGCCGCGGCTTCATCCTTGCGCCCGATTGCATCGACCATGCGGTGAGGGCCTATGAATTCTATCGTGACGGCTGGGACGAGGAGGCGGAAGCCGCCTATCGCGATATCTTGCCGGCGGTGGTGTTCACCATGCAGGGGATCGAGAACCTGATGTGCTACGGCAAGCGTCTCTTCGGCGAACGTGCCGGCCTGCCCGTCTTCGATCGCGCGCCTGCGCTGCGCCCGACCGAGACAGGATTGGCAATGGTTCGGCGTTTTGCGGGCGAGCTTGGTCGTCTCGGCGAAGTGTAACCGCCTTCGCCCAGGCTCAACCTGGCTTGGCCGTGTTGGGGCGTGGCAACGGCTATGGTAGCAAGGGGTCGAATCGCGCCAGAATGCGCGCCGGGATTTCGGAAACGGACGGCTGATGACGACATTTACGATCGGTGACCGCGGGCTGCCCGCGCAGATCGCGGCGGAGATCGGCCGGCGCATCGCGCTTGGCGAACTTAAACCCGGCGACATCCTGCCCAAGGAATCCGAGATGCTGGGCAATCTGCGCGTTAGCCGGACGACTTTGCGCGAAGCGCTGAAGATCCTCTCGACCAAGGGGTTCATCGAGGCCAAGCCGCGCCTGGGCACCCGTGTCCGCGCACCGGAGCATTGGAACACGCTCGATCCGGTGGTGCTCTCCTGGCATGAGGGGGCGGAGGATCAGCAGCAACTGGCTGAAGAACTGTTTGAAATCCGCCTGGCGATAGAGCCGATGGCAGCGGGCCTTGCTGCCCGCCGAGGATCGGCGGACGAACTCGTGCGCATCCGCGCGGCCTATTCCCGGATGACCGAAGACCACGCGACGGTTTCCGCCGCCATCGAAGCCGACATCGAATTCCATCTGGAAATCATCCAGGCGGCGCGCAATCGCTTTCTCTTGCCTGTCTCGTCGGTGATCCGCACCGCACTGACGATCAGCATTCCCCGGACACTCAGGACGTTTGGCGGATTGCAGCACTCGTTGAAGATGCACGAAGCGATCGTCGACGCCATTGAAGCGCGCGATCCGATGGCGGCGTCCACCGCGGCGGAATCACTGTTGAGCGCTACATATCAGCGCAATTTTCAGGCCGGAAAACGATAGGCGCGCGCTGAAAAGGCGTCACTTGCGGCGCAGGTTGATCTCGCTGGTGACGACCTTGTCGCCGGATGCGGGGTCGACGTCGACGGTGGTCAGCCGCATGCCGTTGGCGCCGACCTTCTGTAGCGTCAGGTTGGCGCTGCGGTCGCCGTTGACTTCCTTTGCCCAGCGAATGGTGAGATTGATGGCGTCGCCGCGACGGCTGCCGCTCAGGCCCGCCCGTCCGCCGCGCGGACCCAGGTAGGATCCGCTGTATTTCGTGCCACTGAACTTCAGTTGGGCATCAATCGATTTTGAAATCAGGATCAATCCGCGACAGACGCCTTCCATTGAGAGTGCCAACCCTTGGGATTGGGAATCGAAGTTGCAGGAAACATTGACGGGCGACATATAGGTGCGGATTCTGACCGTCCCTCCGCCCGTCCAACTGCCCTGCAGCGACTTCAGGAATGCACCTTCATCCGCTTGAGCAACACCGGCCAGGGACGTGGTCGCGGCGGCAAGTACAAGCCATCGCAGCATGTTGCAACCCTCCGTTCAGAAACCGCCATGGTACACCAGCAAAGGCCAAGGTCACCAGCGGCAACGTGTGCGGCGGCCGGATGTTCCGCACGCGACGCTCGGTCAGGCGTGGCCGGCTGCACTGTTCCAATACCTATGCCGGAGCGTTGCTTGTGCAAGAGTGGGTGGAGGCTTTAGGCCGATATTGTGTTTATAGCGGCGGAATTTGTCCTACTTCGATTGATCTATACGCCCGAAAAGCGCGCTGGCGGCAGATCGCTCTGGCGATCATAGGCGCGCTACGTGTTCGCGCGCGGCGTGCGTTTGCTGAACAGGTTCTTCAGCCTAGCTAGAGCACTCGGCGGCAACGCCGGAAGCAAGGCGATCCCCATCACTCTTTCGCTCTCCGGATTCTCGGACGCCCTTCTCGGGCCCAGGGAAATGCGAAGAAGGCTAGCAGCGATTGAGTGAGGTGCGGTGCGGCCGGAACGCTGTTGCTTATATCCCGTGCAGGACCTGTGTCGCCTTGACCGCCGCCGAGGCACGGTTTTCGACGCCGAGCTTCACATAGATCTGTTCGAGATGCTTGGTGACGGTGCGTGAACTCAGTCCGAGAATCTCGCCGATATCGCGGTTCGATTTCCCCTTGGCGATCCAGAGCAGCACTTCGGATTCGCGCTGGGTCAGCGAGAAGTGCTGCCGCAGCATCTCGTCGTCGCTGCGTCGGCTCTCGGCCGTCAGGCGGAAGAGATATTCGTTGGCGCCGATCGCGCCGAGGAAAGAGATCTGCAGTCCCGCTTGACCGGGCTCTTCGAGGGTAAAGCTGTTCTCCCGCTTGCCGCCTGTCTCGGTTTTTTCCATCCAGGCGGCGATGCGCCGAGCGATCGTCGCAAGGCCCTCGTCGCTGCCGGTTGCGGCGTTGACGAGGCGGTTGGCCTGCGGTGTCGACCAGCGAACACTGCCGTCAGAGCGAACGGCAAGCAGATGGCGCCCGGCGGCGTCTAGCGCAACGCGGGCGCTTTGCGCCGAGCGGGCATTGGAGAGATGAACACGGATGCGGGCCCTGAGCTCATCGATGTTGATCGGTTTCGTCAGGTAGTCGACGCCACCGGCTTCGAGGGCGTGCACCACATGCTCGGTTTCCGTCAGCCCGGTCATGAACAGCACCGGCGTCTGGCCGACGGAGGCGTTGGCCTTCAGTCTCAGGCAGGTTTCAAACCCGTCCATACCGGGCATGACAGCGTCCAGCAGAATGACATCGGGCGTAATCCGGTCGGCAATCGAAAGTGCGGCACTGCCCGAGGTGGCGATCAGTACAGAAAAGCCCGACTGCTCCAGCGCCTCGGTCAGAAAGCCGAGGGCCTCCGGGGAATCGTCCACCAGCAGTACGATGTCGCGACGATCGTAAGTCTCAACCACGGGTGACAGCTCCATTCGCCGCTTTTTTCTTCAGGAAGGCGTCATAGCCCGTGAGGTCGAAGGCCTGGACATAGGCGCGAGCAGCATCGACGAAGAGCTGATGTTCGGGCTCCAGCGCGATCTCCGTCAGCTTGGCCTCGATGCCTCTGACGTAGCCGATCTCGCCAAGCCGGATCAATTCCTCAACATGATGCTCGTCGGGCAACGTCATCGCACCCGCTTTTGGCCTAATCGGCTTCTCGGACGCTTCGCCCTCATGGATCCAGGTGAGGCCAAGTTGAACGGCAAGCTTGTCCGCGAGTTGGCCGACGCCGAAGGGCTTGGCGAGTGTGTCGTTGTGGCCGACAAAGGCGCCGGTGGTCGAGCCGTCGCCGATGTTGGCCGACAGCATGATGATCGGCGCCGTCTGGCCGTTGCGGCGCAATTTGTCGACGAGTTCCCAGCCGTTCATACCAGGCATGGAGATATCGACGAGGAAGATGTCCGGCGCCAGCGCCTCGACCATCGCGAGGCATTGCCCGCCACTTTCGGCGGCAAGCACCGTAAAGTCCATCGGCTGCAGGATTTCGCGCATCAGTTCGCGGTGATCGGCATTGTCGTCGACAACCATGATCGTGCGCCGCGGGCCGAGATAGGAGGTGATCCGGCGCACCGCAACGAGCGGCGCCGGCCGGTCGACGGCGGAAAGCATCAGCCGGACCTTGAACGTCGTGCCCCTGTTCGGTTCACTTGTCACGGATATCTCGCCGCCCAGCGTCTGCGTCAGCAGGCGGGTGATGGTCAGACCGAGGCCGAGACCCGGCATGCTGCCGAGGTGTTCCGCCACGCCGCGCTGGAAGGGGTCGAAGATGCGCGGCAGATCCTTTTCGGCAATGCCGCGACCACTGTCGGCGATCGTAAACGTCGCAACCTGGCTGCGATAATCGATATCGAAGCGGATCTCGCCGCGTTCGGTGAACTTCAGGGCGTTGGAGAGCAGGTTGACGAGGATCTGGCGCAGCCGCTTTTCATCCGTCTTGACGTAGCGTGACAAGGTGGGCGCGCGTCGATGTTCGAAGGCGATGCCTTTTGCCTGGGCCTGCGGACGGAACATCTCGACGACCTGATCGAGGAAGTCGTGAATGTTGATCTCGTTGGAATAGACCTGCAGCTTGCCGGCCTCGATCTTTGAGATGTCGAGAAGTCCGTCGATGAGCCCGGAGAGGTGATCGGCGCTGCGCTTGATGACCTTGATCGCGCCTTGTCGGGCCGGTGGGATCGTTTCATCGCGCTCGAGCACCTGTGCGTAGCCGAGCACGGCATTGAGCGGTGTGCGCAGCTCATGGCTAAGGCCGACGACGTAGCGGCTCTTGGCACGATTGGCCGCCTCGGCGGTCTCCTTTGCCTGCTGCAGGGCGGCATCGGTCTTCTTGTGTGCGGCGATTTCCTTCAGCAGCAGCGTGTTCTGCCGTGACGATTCTTCTTCGGCGACGACGCGGCTGTCGTGGGCGAGCACATAGAACCAGCAGACGATGCCGGCGAGCACGGCAAAGACGAAGAAGACGACGGCAATGGTGCGCTCAACCACTGTTGCCGTCTCGGGCGAAGCGTTGCCGGTCTGGTGCGCGATCATCGCCAGGATCAGGCCGATGCCTGCGATCGAGAGCACCGCCGAAATGGCGTAGCGCCCGAGCCGCGTCGTGAGCTTCGCCGTTACCTCTTCGGGTAGAAGCGCGTTCGCGACCGTTGCCACCTGCGCATTGAAGCGTGCCTTCGGCTTGCACATGTCGTGGCAGCGGCTGTCGAGCGAACAGCAGAGCGAGCAGATGGGCGCCGCATAGGCCGGGCACCAGGCCATATCCTCCGGCTCGAAGGGATGCTCGCAGATCGAGCAGGTGATCTCGCTTTCGCTCGCCCAGCTTCGTCTCGGCTTTCGGGCGAGGTAATATTTGCCCCCGGTCGCCCAAGCGATCAGAGGCGAGGCGATGAAGGCGACAAGCAGCGCAATATAGGGCGCAAGCGATGCGGCAATGGCGCCAAAGGCACCGAAATGCGCCGCCAGCGCGATCGTCGCCGAAAGCGCCATGGCACCGAGGCCGACCGGGTTGATATCGTAGAGATGGGCGCGCTTGAATTCGATGCCGGGTGGCGAGAGGCCGAGTGGCTTGTTGACGAAGAGATCGGCCGAAATGGTGCAAAGCCAGGCCATGGCGACGATCGAGAAGACGCCGAGCGTTTCCTCAAGGAGCTTGTAGATGCCGAGTTCCATCAGAAGCAGCGCGATCGCCACGTTGAACACCAGCCAGACGACGCGGCCGGGATGGCTGTGGGTGAGGCGCGAGAAGAAGTTGGACCAGGCAAGTGACCCGGCATAGGCGTTCATGACGTTGATCTTCAACTGCGAAACGACCACGAAGGCGACCATCAAGAGGAGGGCGGCGGTCTCAGACGGGATCATGTAGCCGAAGGCGGTGTAGTACATCTGCGCCGGGTCGGCCGCCCGCGTCGACGGAACGCCGGAGGAAAGCGCCAGCACGACAAGGAACGAACCGGCCAGAAGCTTCGGTGCCCCGACGAGCACCCAGCCGGAGCCGGCCAGGAAGATGGCGACGCGGTGATGCAGCTTGCGCTGGCCGTCGGGCGGCAGGAAGCGCAGGAAGTCGACTTGCTCGCCGATCTGCGCCATCAGCGCAAAGATCACCGCCGAGGCGGCGCCAAACTCGATGAGGTCGAAGGGCGCGAGCGTGCCCGGTGGACCGGATGCATGATGCATGCCGGCATAGGCAAGCCAGGTGGCGACCTTCTCCCAGTCCGCAAAGGCGATGAAGATAAAGGGCAGGATATTGAGCACGATCCAGAAAGGCTGGGTGATCAGCTGGAACTTGCTGATGAGCCGCACCCCATGGGTGACGAGCGGAATGACGACGACCGCGCTGACGATGTAGCCGACCCAAAGCGGTATGCCGAGCGCCAGCTCGAGCGCACCCGACATGATCGAGGCCTCGATCGCAAAGAGGATGAAGGTGAAGCTCGCATAAATCAGCGAGGTGAGGGTCGAGCCGATGTAGCCGAAGCTGGCGCCGCGGGTCAGAAGGTCGATGTCGACGCCGTGGCGGATCGCGTAACGGCTGATCGGCAGGCCGACCGTCAGGATCATCAGGCTGGCGATCAGGATGGCGACGATGGCGTTGGTCGTGCCGTAGGACATGGTGATCGCGCCACCGATCGCCTCCAGCGCCAGGAACGAGATCGCCCCGATCGCCGTCTGAGAGATGCGCTCGGAGGAAAAGCGCCGCGCACTCTTGGCGGTGAAGCGCAGCGCATAGTCTTCAAGCGTCTGGTCGGCGACCCAGCGATTGTATTCGCGTCGAACGGGAATGATGCGCTGGCGTGCCGCCATGTTGCCTCGTCATCTCCAGCATTGCCGACACATATGTGCCTATTTTCACGGCACGCACATTCCGTGCGTGAAATTTATGCAATGCGGAGATGGCGAAAGCAAGTGTGAAAGGATCATCCGCTCACTGCTGATGTGTCGACGACGACAAAATCATGGGTAATCCTCGCGGACTTGGCGAGCATGGCTGACGCCGAGCAGTATTTTTCAAGCGAGAGGGCGACCGCGCGCTCGACCTTCTTTTCCGAGAGGCCACGCCCCTTCACCACGAAGTGCATATGGATGCGGGTAAAGACGCGCGGGTCTTCTTCTGCGCGGTCGGCGTCGAGCTCCACGGAGCAATCTTCGACCGGCTCGCGACCCTTTTCGAGGATATGAACGACGTCGTAGGCCGAGCAGCCACCGGCGCCGATCAACATCAGCTCCATCGGGCTTGGTCCAGGCGTCCGCCCTTCCGGACCGGATGCCGTCCCGAGGACGATCTTGTGACCGCTTCCGGACTCGCCGACGAATGTCCGCTCTTCAACCCACTTGATACGTGCTTTCATGATCTCTCACCTGTGTTGAGCTGCTGTTGATGGCCAGTCGGCCTTCGATGTTTCAATAGCCGGAAAAGCCATCCTGCGGCCAGACTGGCACGTTGATTTCAACGTCATGGCCTTTGCACAATTCCTGCACGGCGGCGTGAACTCCGGATCGCCCATATCGCGGCAGCTTCCTCTTTGCCCCCTCGACCTACGTAGAATGACGTATGTGCAGTGCAGCACGACTGGCGGATGATCCCTCAAGCAACGGTCAAAAGGTACGAAGCCTCGTTGCGGCGATCAGAACGAGAGGGGTTCAATCAGATGAATATCAAGGCACGCGTCACCGGCGCTTTCCTGGCAACGATCTTGTCGACGACGGCATTCAACGGCGCCTTTGCGGCCGACGACACGATCAAGGTCGGCATTCTGCATTCGCTGTCGGGAACGATGGCGATCTCCGAGACGACGCTGAAGGACGCCATGCTCATGCTCATCGACGAGCAGAACAAGAAGGGCGGCCTGCTCGGCAAGAAGTTGGAAGCGGTTGTCGTCGATCCCGCGTCCGACTGGCCGCTCTTTGCCGAAAAGGCGCGCGAGCTCGTTTCCGTCGACAAGGTTTCGGCGGTCTTCGGCTGCTGGACGTCAGTCTCGCGCAAATCCGTCCTGCCGGTTTTCGAGGAGCTTAATTCGATCCTCTTCTACCCGGTGCAGTACGAGGGTGAGGAAAGCCAGCGCAACGTCTTTTACACCGGCGCCGCGCCGAACCAGCAGGCCGTTCCGGCGGTCGACTATCTGATGGAAAACGAAAGCGTCGAGCGCTGGGTTCTAGCGGGCACCGACTACGTCTATCCGCGCACGACCAACAAGATCCTCGAGGCCTATCTCATCTCCAAGGGCGTGAAGCCCGAGGACATCATGATCAACTACACGCCGTTCGGTCATTCCGACTGGCAGACGATCGTGTCCGATATCAAGAAATTCGGTTCTGCCGGCAAGAAGACGGCGGTCGTCTCGACGATCAACGGCGACGCAAACGTGCCGTTCTACAAGGAACTGGCGAACCAGGGCGTCAAGGCCGAGGATATCCCGGTTGTCGCCTTCTCCGTTGGCGAAGAGGAACTCGCCGGTCTCGATACGGCCCCGCTCGTCGGCCATCTCGCCGCCTGGAACTACTTCCAGTCGGTCGATACGCCTGCCAATGCCGAGTTCATCAAGACCTGGAAGGGCTACACCAAGAACGACAAACGCGTCACCAACGACCCGATGGAAGCCCACTATATCGGCTTCAACATGTGGCTCAAGGCGGTCGAGAAGGCCGGAACGACCGACACCGACGCAGTGCTTGACGCCATGATCGGCGTATCCGTGCCCAATCTCTCCGGCGGCTATTCGACGATGATGCCGAACCACCACATCACCAAGCCGGTGCTGATCGGTGAAATCCAGAGCGACGGCCAGTTCGAGACGGTTTGGGAAACGCCCGGTCTCGTGGTTGGTGACGAATGGTCCGATTACCTGCCTGACTCCAAGGACCTGATCGCCGATTGGCGCGCGCCGATGTCCTGCGGCAACTTCAACGTCGCCACGGGCAAATGCGGCGGCAAGGGCTCCTGATTTCATCACCAAACGATAGTTTCCGGGTCGTGGCCAACGCCTCGCTCCCCTTTGAATGACGAAATCATAGGCAGGCATACCCTTCGCCCAATGCTCCCGTTGGGCGAAGGGATCTCGAAATTCCATGCCGCGGTGGCCGCGCCTGCCTGGCGCTGCCACAGACGAGCGAGACCCAAGCGAGAGGGCGATGTATCGCATTCTGCAAACCCTGTTGATCACCCTTTGCCTGCTGGTTTCAGCCCATGTCACGGGCTCGCGCGCCGCGGACGATCTCGGCGCGCTCGTCAGTGCGCTCGGAACGGCCAAGCTGGCCGAGCTCGATGATCGCATTGCCGCGCTTGCCAAGAGCGGCGATCCACGTGTCATCCCGGTTCTCGAGGCACTTGGGGAGGGCAATCTCTATGCGCGAAAGACCGACGGCCGGGTCTTCCTCACGACGGAGAAGGGCGCGAGCCTTGTTCTAGTCAATCCGCTTGATGGCTCTGATGTCGGCGAAGTGCCGAAGGGCGAGCTGCAGAAAATCAAGGTCAACAACGCCGTCCGGCGCGCCGTTCGAGGCGCGCTCGGTGGACTGACGCTTTTCAGCGCCGATACGGGCGCAAGGTTGAAGGCGGCGCAATCCATGCGGCAGACGCCGAATGCCGACGCGCTCGAGGCGATCGAGACGGCACTCGCCGCGGAAAAGGACGCAACGGTGCGCAAGGCGCTCGACGAGGCGCGCGCGGTGACGCTTCTGGTTTCCGACCGTTCCGACGACGACAAGCGTGCGGCGATCAAGACGCTGGCAGAAGGCGGTGGCCGCGAGGCGCTTGGCGCGCTGACCTCAGCGCGCTCATCGGCGGATGCCAGCCTGAAACCGGATATCGAGGCCGCGCTGCAGCGCATCGAACAGGCGCAAGCATTCTGGAACGCCGGCCAGAACGTCTGGTACGGGTTGTCGCTCGGTTCGGTGCTGCTGCTCGCGGCAATCGGTCTTGCCATTACCTTCGGCGTGATGGGCATCATCAACATGGCGCATGGCGAGATGGTCATGCTCGGCGCCTATACGACATTCCTGGTCCAGGACGTCATTCGCACCTCCTATCCCGCTCTCTTCGACTGGTCGCTGGCGATCGCCCTGCCGCTCGCCTTTCTCGTCACCGGGATCATCGGCCTTGCCATCGAGCGCAGCGTCATCCGCTTTCTCTATGGTCGGCCGCTCGAAACGCTGCTGGCCACCTGGGGCATCTCGCTGATCCTGCAGCAAGCGGTTCGCTCGATCTTCGGGCCGACCAACCGCGAAGTCGGCAATCCCTCCTGGATGGCCGGCGCCTTTGATCTCGGCGGCTTGACGATCACCTGGAACCGGCTCTGGATCATCGTCTTTGCGCTCGCCGTCTTTGCAGCCCTTCTGTTCCTGCTGAAGCGAACGTCGATGGGGCTGAGGATGCGGGCCGTGACGCAGAACCGCCGCATGGCGTCGTCCATGGGCATCCGCACGCCCCTGGTCGACGCTCTGACCTTTGCTCTCGGGTCCGGCATCGCCGGCATGGCCGGCGTGGCGCTGTCGCAGATCGACAATGTCTCGCCCAATCTCGGCCAGGGCTACATCATCGACAGCTTCATGGTCGTCGTCTTCGGCGGTGTCGGTAATCTCTGGGGAACGCTCGTCGGCGCCTTCTCGCTCGGCATCCTCAACAAGTTCCTCGAGCCCTATGCGGGCGCCGTTCTCGGTAAGATCCTCGTTCTGGTGCTCATCATCCTCTTCATCCAGAAGAAGCCGCGCGGCCTCTTCGCACTCAAGGGAAGGGCGGTGGAGGCATGATCACCTCGTTTCTGCTCAAGTCGCTCGATCGCAGCATCGTCACGGTTGTGGCGCTACTGCTGGCTCTTGCCATCGCCATTCCCGCCCTCAACCTGCTGACGGCGCCGGATCACCCGCTGCACGTGCCGACCTATCTGGTCTCGCTGTTCGGCAAATATCTGACCTACGCGCTTCTGGCGCTGGCGCTCGATCTCGTATGGGGTTTCTGCGGCATCCTCTCGCTCGGTCACGCCGCGTTCTTCGCGCTCGGCGGCTATGCCATGGGCATGTACCTGATGCGCCAGATCGGCGCGCGCGGCTCCTATGGCAATCCTTTGCTGCCGGATTTTATGGTGTTTCTCAACTGGAAGGAGCTGCCCTGGTTCTGGCAGGGCTTCGACATGTTCTGGTTCGCGGCACTGATGGTGGTGGTGGTGCCCGGACTGCTTGCCTTCGTCTTCGGCTGGTTCGCCTTCCGCTCGCGGGTCAACGGCGTCTATCTGTCGATCATCACCCAGGCGATGACCTATGCGCTGCTGCTTGCCTTCTTCCGCAACGACATGGGTTTCGGCGGCAACAACGGCCTCACCGACTTCAAGGATATCCTCGGCTTCAACATCCAGGCTGACGGTACACGCGCCGCACTTTTTGCCGCATCCGCCCTGATGCTTGCCCTATGCCTGGTGCTGACGGCGGCGATCGTCCGCTCGAAATACGGCAAGGTGCTGGTCGCCGTGCGCGACGCCGAAAGCCGTACGCGGTTTCTCGGTTATCGGGTGGAGCATATCAAGCTCTTCGCCTTCACGGTCTCGGCGATGATGGCCGGCATTGCCGGCGCGCTTTACGTGCCGCAGGTCGGCATCATCAATCCCGGCGAGTTCGAGCCCGGCAACTCCATCGAGGTGGTCATCTGGACCGCAGTCGGCGGGCGCGGGACGCTGATCGGGCCGATCGTCGGCGCGATCCTCGTCAATGGCGGCAAGAGCATCTTCACGGCGGCCTTTCCGGAGTTCTGGCTGTTTGCGCTCGGCGGGCTGTTCGTTCTCGTCACCCTGTTCCTGCCGAAGGGCGTGGTCGGGACCGCGAGCGCCTATCTTGCCCGCCGCAAAGCCCACCGCCGGGCGGCAGATGCCCAACGCGCTCGGGACACCCTTGTCGCTGAACCAATGGCTGCGGAGTGATGGGCATGAATCAGACGATCAGCCAGACCAAGCCGAAAAGCCTTCTCTACCTCGACGGCGTCTCTGTCTCCTTCGACGGGTTCAAGGCGCTCAATTCGCTGTCCTTCGTGATCGAGCCGGGCGAGCTTCGCGCCATCATCGGCCCGAACGGCGCCGGCAAGACGACGATGATGGACATCATCACCGGCAAGACGCGTCCGGACGAGGGACAGGTGTTCTTCAAGGGCGACATCGACCTCACCCAACGGGATGAAGCTGAGATCGCCAATCTCGGCATTGGCCGCAAGTTCCAGAAGCCGACGGTGTTCGAAAGCCATACCATCTGGGACAATCTGGAACTGGCGCTCAACAGAAGCCGTGGGGTCTTACCGACGCTGTTCTACAGGCTGACGGCGGACGACAAGGCGCGGATCGAAGAGATCCTGTCGATAGTGCGGCTCAACGCGCGCCGCGATGATCTTGCCGCCAACCTGTCGCATGGCCAGAAACAGTGGCTGGAGATCGGCATGCTGCTGGCGCAGGAGCCGGAGCTGCTGCTGGTCGACGAGCCGGTTGCCGGAATGACCGATGCGGAGACGGCCGAAACGGCGATCCTGATCAAGGAGATCGCAAGGACGCGCTCGGTCGTCGTCGTCGAGCACGACATGGGCTTCATCCGCGAGCTTGGGGTCAAGGTCACGTGCCTTGCCGAAGGCTCGGTGCTGGCTGAAGGCTCGATCGATTTCGTCAGCAGCGATCCGAAGGTGATCGAAAACTATCTCGGCCGCTGATAGCGGCCACTCACCAACGGCCCAAGGGAAAGGACGCCTCCATGCTGAGCGTCGAAAACATCAATCTCCACTATGGTGCCGCACAGGCGCTGCGCAACGTTTCGATCGAAGCACAAATGGGCAAGATCACCTGCGTGCTTGGCCGCAATGGCGTTGGCAAGTCGAGCCTGCTCAGGGCGATCACCGGGCAGCATCCGGTCAGCGCCGGTTCGATCGCCTTCAATGGGGTGACGCTCGGAGGCATGGCGCCCTATCGCCGCGCCAAGGAGGGCATCGGCTACGTGCCGCAGGGGCGCGAGATCTTTCCGCTGCTGACCGTCAAGGAGAACCTCGAAACCGGCTACGCGCCGGTCAAGCGCGCCGATCGTTCGGTACCGGAGGATGTCTTCAACCTCTTCCCCGTGCTTCGCTCGATGCTGGGGCGGCGCGGCGGGGATCTCTCCGGCGGGCAGCAGCAGCAACTGGCGATCGGCCGGGCGCTCGTCACCCGTCCGCGCATTCTCGTGCTCGACGAGCCGACCGAGGGGATCCAGCCGTCGATCATCAAGGATATCGGCCGGGCGATCCGCTATCTGCGCGATTCCACCGGCATGGCGATCCTGCTGGTCGAGCAATATCTCGATTTCTGCCGCGAACTCGCCGACCATGTTTACATCATGGACCGCGGCGCCGTAGTGCATGAGGGGCCGCCGGAGACGCTCGACACCGTCGAGGCGCGGCGTCATCTCACGGTCTGAAGCGGAGACGCTTTTTACGCATTTCCTGACGGAAAACCGCTTCACACTTTTCCTGGAAATGCTCTAGCCGCCATATTCGATGATGGCGAGGCCGGCATTGTAGTCGGTGGCGTAGATGATCCCGGCGGCATCGACGAAGACGTCGGCCGACTGGATGACGCGGGGGCGGCCCGCGCGCCGGTCGGTCATTTCGGTCGGTGCGGCTGGAACCAGCGCGCCGGTTTCGCGCGGACGGTAAGGGTCGCTGATATCGAAGGCGCGGATGCCGGCATTCTGCCAGGTGGCGAAGATCAGCGTTTCCGAAACGAAGGAGCCCGGCCGGTTTTCGTGCAGGTTGTGCGGCCCAAAATGCCCGCCCTTGGCGACGTAGTCGGCTTCCGAGGGGATAGGGAAGGTCGAGATGCTGACCGGGTTGGTGGGCTCGCGGATATCGAAGATCCAGGTATGCTTGCGGCCGTCTTCCTCGTGGTCGAGCACAGCCTCGTCGGCGACCACGAGCAGATCGCGACCGGGCAGCGGCAAGGGCGAGTGCGTTCCGCCGCCAAACGGCGGCGACCAGTTGCGGTGGGCGATCAGCTTCGGGTTGGCATGATCCTTGATGTCGAGGAGCGTCAGGCCGCCGTCACGCCAGCACGCATAGGCGGTGTCGCCAGAGACCAGCGCATGGTGCAGCGCGTAGCGCTTGCCTTCAGGTGCAGTCGGCGCTTCTCCCGCGGCCTTGTTCATGCCCGGCAGCCACCAGCGACCGACGATTTCGGGCCGGGTCGGATCCGCCATGTCGATGGTGACGAAGATATAGTCGGTAAAGCCGTCGAACAGCGCCGAGGCATAGGCGTAGCGGCCGCCGACATACCAGAGGCGGTGGAAGCCGACGCCGTCTATATTCAACTCGCCGATCTTGCGCGGACGGTCGGGAACGGAAATGTCGAAGACCGACATGCCGGCGCTCCAGGCGCGTTTGCGGCCGCTGCCGGCGACGGTGTCGCCGACCGATTTGGTGTAGTAGGTTTTCTCGTCGGCGAAGGTCTCGACGTCGGCGAACAGGTCGAGCGCATTGATGACCAGAAGCAGGTCGTCATGGGTCTGCAGATGAATGTTCCAGGTGTTGGCCGGTGCCGGCGCATAGGTGACCGCGCCCGGCTTCTTCGGATCGCGCACGTCGACGATGGAAAACCCTTGGGACCAGGGATGAGCGACATAGGCGAAACCGCGATGCACCATCAGTTGCAGACCATCGCCGCGCCCGCCGATCGGCGAATGGCCGATCAGTTTCATGTTGTTTGTGAAATCGGGCGTGGGAAGGTCGATGCCGCTCATGGTCTTTCCTGTCTTTGTCATTGAAAAAGCGCCGCGCCGATCAGCGCGGCGCTCTTCCTTCAAATGGAATTAATTGGTGGCCGTGGGGATCCACTCGGCAGTCGCCGCATCGCTCTTGCGGAAGGCCGGAAATTTCTCCTGCAAGTCCTCGATCGTCTTGATCTCGCCCTTGGCGAGATCGTCACGCGTGACGAGCGTCGGCTGCAGCAGCACCGACTGGCCGGGGAACTGACCGGCGATTGCGAGCGAGACCGCGCGCACCGAGACTTCGCCGACGACCGCGGCGTTGGTCGCGGCTGTCGCCTGCCAGGCACTATCCGGCTCGTTCATCAGTTGGATATCCGATGTCGAGATATCGACGCCGTAGATCTTCACCTTGTTCGCAACGCCCAGTTCGTCGATCGCCAGCTTCACACCCTTGGCGAACTCATCCCAGGGGGTGAAGATGACGGAAATGTCCGGATTGGCGGTCAGGACGGCCTTGGTCTGGTCGGCAACGGAGGCCGGCACCGTGTCGTTGACGACGCCCCAGGTAGCCTTCTCCGTCAGGTTGTGCTTGGCGGCGAAATCCTTCCAGACGGCGTAACGACGGTCGAGCGGTGCGAAGCCGGCGACATAGACGGCGCCGCCGACGAAGCCATCGCCCTTGTCCTTGACCGCCTGCTCCAGCACCAGGCGGGCCATGTCCTTGTCGCTCTGCTCGATCTGAGGGATTTTGGGATTGTCGAGGTTGACGTCATAGGCGACGACCTTGATGCCGGCGTCGAGCGCCTTCTGCGCCACATCCTTCAGGACTTCCGGACGGCCATTGTTGATGATGATGCCATCGACGCCGAGATTGATCGCCTGCTCGATGAGGCTGCGCTGGGTGTCGTTGTCGTTGCGCGCCTGCGAGACGGTGAGGTTGACATGAAGCGCATCCGCCTGGCGCTTGACGCCCGCCTCGAAGGCCTGCAGCCAGTCGCCGCCGCCGAGGAAGCTGACCACGGCGATGTCGACGTCGCCCTTGTCGAACGGGGCAGGAGCGCCATCGATGCCGGCGGAAAAAGCAGGAGTCGCCGTCAGCGAAGCGGCGATGAGGCCGCCGAGAAGGCTGCGCGTCAAATGTTTCATGGTCAGTATCCTCACTGTGTTTGAAGGGTTGGCTAGCGCGTCTGGCTGCGGCCAAGGCCGTAGGTGAGCGCAAGCGCGCCGACGAGCACGGCGCCCTTGACGAAGTCCTGGGTGTAATAGGGGGCGTTCAGCATCGTCAGGCCGTTGAGAAGCAGGCCGACGAAGACTGCGCCGACGATAGTGCCGAAGACGTTGGGACGGCGCAGGCCGAGAACGGCAAAGCCGATGAGCGCGGCGGCGACGGAATCCATCAGCAGCGAGGCGCCGGACGAGACGTCACCGCGACCGACGCGGGCAGCGACGATGATGCCGCCGAGCGAGGCGAGCGTGCCGGAAAGCACATAGGCCAGCGTCTTCAGGCGGGGAACCGAAGCGCCGGCAAGCCGGGTTGCCAGTTCGTTGCCGCCGGTGGCAAACAGCAGGCGTCCCAGCCGGGTACGCTCCGTCAGTACGAACAGGACGATGGCGACAAGCACCATGATGACGACAGGCGCGGGGACGATGCCGAAGAAGCTCGACCGCCCGATCAGGAGGAACGACGGATCGTAAGCGCCCTTCGCCGTCGAGCCGTCGGGCAGGATCAGGCCGGCCGAGATCGAGCGCCCGGCCGTCGGAATCAGTTGCAGGCCAGTCAGAAGAAACATCATCGCCAGTGTGGCGAGGAGATCGGGCACGCGCAGGCGCACGATCAGAAAGGCGTTGACGAGGCCGACGAGCGCACCGAACAGGAGGACGAGCGGCACGGTCTCGTAGACGCCGAGGCCCCAGACGATCATCGAATAGCTCGCCGCCATGACGCTCGAGGCGGCGACCGCCCCGATCGACAGATCGAAGCCGCCGACGGCGAGCGTGATCGTGACGCCGGCGCCCAGGATGGCGACGACGGAAACGGCCTGCAGAATGCTCATCAGGTTGCTGACGTTGATATAGGCGGGCTGGGCGATCGCAAAGCCTGCGACCATGACGATGAGCAGGATGAAGACGGCGCTGGCGCGGATGGCGGCGCTGACGCGTTCGCTGACCGGGCTTTGGTTCTCGCTGTTGGTAGTCGTCATCCGGTCAAGCCTCGATTGCTTCCGCCGTTTGCTCCGCGTGCGGGGCCGGCGTCAATGTGTGGTGGTCGATGATCAGAATCCGGTCGGCGACTTCTAGCGCCTCTTCCGGGTCCGACGTGACGATCAGGGTGGCGCGCTCGGTGTTGGCGCGGATCGCGGTGATGATGTCGTGCCGGGCGCCGACATCGACACCCTGGAACGGTTCGTCGAGCAAAAGCACGCGGCTCGGCTCGGCATTCCATCGACCGAGGACCACCTTTTGCTGGTTGCCGCCGGAAAGCGAGTTCATCGGCGCATCTGGCCCGCTTGCCTTGATGCCAAGCGTAACGATGGCGCGCTGCGCCTCCTGCTTCTCGCGGGTGCCGAGGAGGAAACCGAGCGGATACCACTTTGCCAGATGTGGCAGGCTGATCGTTGCCGCAAGATTGCTGCCCGGCCAATCGGATGGCATCAGCGAAGAGCGGTGGCGGTCTTCGCCGGCCATGAAGATACCGGCGTTGATCGCATCGGCGGGTGTTGCCGGTCGGTAGGCCTCACCGTCGAGCCGCATCGTGCCAGCGGCAAGTGTTCGCGTACCGAAGATCGCCTGAAGCAAGCGGCTCTTGCCCGCACCCAGCACGCCTGTGACCGCCACAACCTCGCCCGGATGAAGATTGAGGTCGAACGGGGTACCGCCGGAAACGAGCTGGATACCGGCCATCTCCAGCACCGGTGCGCCGCGCAAGGCGCGGGCGTCCGGTCGGGCGGCGCGCAAGGGGCGGCCGATCATCGTTTCGACAGCACGATCGAAGTCGATCGGTCGTGCGAATTCTCCCACGACAGCGCCGCCGCGCATGACGACAGCGCGGTCAGCAAGCGCATTGAGGTCGGCGATCCGGTGGGAAATGAACAGGATCGCCAGGCCCTCATCACGAAGGCGGCGCAGGATTGCATAGAGCCGCTCGGATTCCCGTCCGGAAATGCTCGCGGTCGGCTCGTCGAGGATCAGCAGAGACGCCTGGCGCGACAGGGCGCGGGCAATGGCGACGAGCTGACGATCGGCGGCCGTCAGTTCGGCAAAATCCCGGTCGAGCGGCAGCGCGAACCCGGCGTTCTCAAGCATGGCCGCCGCCTTGCGACGAACAGCGGAGCGGCTGAGGAAGAAGGGGGCCGAGCCATCGGCATAGGCATGCAGCAGCAGCGCGTCGGCGACGGATAGCCCCGGCGCGCCGACGCGCTCTGTCGACTGATGGACGGTGACCACGCCGGCATCCGTTGCCTCGGCCGGTGAACGGGGGGCGTAGGCGCGACCCGCGAGCGTCATCGTTCCGTGGTCGGGTGCCAGCGTTCCCGCAAGCGCATTGACGAGGGTTGATTTTCCGGCGCCGTTTGCGCCCATGAGAGCGACGATTTCGCCGGAGCTAATCGCAAGGGAGGCTCCGGCAAGCGCCTTCGTTGGCCCGAAAGCATGGGCAAGTCCGTCGATGCGGAGGAGGGGCATTGCTAAACCAATTCGTCACTGCGCGGCAATCAAGGTCGAAAAATATGCATTTCCGGTAGAGAAAGACAGCGCAACAAACGAAAGCCGGTGCCAAACATCCGCTAATATGTCGCAAAAGTATCCCTAGATTTCCCAATAATCGGAATATTCATCCGAGGGCGTTCCTCAGCCATTTCGTCTTCGGTGGCCCGCCGCGCAACTTCTGCCGCCAGACCGGCCGTTGTGAGCAAGGCGTTCCTCTGGCGGCTTAGGGATTGGAATGTCTTTATTGTACATAGAAATTGTAGATTATACCAT
The DNA here is from genome assembly GCF_014851895.1 of Ensifer sp. ENS11. Taxonomy (NCBI): domain Bacteria; kingdom Pseudomonadati; phylum Pseudomonadota; class Alphaproteobacteria; order Hyphomicrobiales; family Rhizobiaceae; genus Ensifer; species Ensifer sp. ENS11. The sequence continues at coordinate 410,834 of NZ_JACVAN010000003.1, forward strand.
GGCGTCGACGGCTGATGGTCAGCTGCAAGGGTTGAGATCAACAGGAGATCGACAATGCGGTACGGTTTGAAACGCGCGACGACCGCGCTCGTGGCTTTTGGGTTTGCAGGTGGTGCTTCGGCCGCAGGGCTGGAGGGCGCGCCGGCGCCGTTCGACAAGGGCGGGGTGAAAGTGGCGCTCATTTCCTATATTTCATCAGGTGATTTCTTCCAGGCCTATCAGGCCGGAGCAGAGGCGCAGGCCAAGGCGCTCGGCATCGATCTGCGCGTCTTTCCCGGTAAGCAAAATGCTGCGGAACAGCGCGAGCAGGTCCAGCAGGCGATCAATCTCGGCGTCCAAGGCATCGTCGTCGACCACGGCCTGCCGGAATCGCTAGGCGATGTCGTGCAGCAGGCGGTCGATGCGGGTGTGAAGGTAGTGGCCTTCGACGTCAATCTGAACAATCCTGCCGTGCCGCAGGTGGAGCAGAGCGACCATGAACTGGCGCGGCTGGCGCTGGAGCAGGCCGTCAAGGATAACGGCACGAGCTTCAAGGCCGGTTACGTCTATGTCGCCGGCTTCGCGCCGCTCGACCGCCGCAACGAAGTCTGGGACAAGTTCAAGACGGACAATCCTGATGTGGTCGAGAAAGCCCGCTTCGGCAATGTCAGCGACACCACGGCAACCAGTACGGCCGACCAGGCGAAGGCCGCCTTTGCCGCCAACCCGGACATATCGGTCGTCTTCGCGCCCTATGACGAGTTCGCCCGCGGTGTGAAGCTCGCAGCCGCGGATCTCGGCATCGCCGAAAAGTTGAAGATCTACTCCGCCGATGTTTCGACCGCCGATATCCAGGAGATCGTCGAGGAGGGTAGTCCCTGGGTGGCGACCGTTGCCACCAACCCGGCGGTTGTCGGCGCGGTCTCTGTCCGTGCCGTCGCGCTCAAGATCGCGGGTCAGGATGTGCCGAAACAGATCCTGGTCAAGCCGGCCTTGCTAACCCAGGAGGCGTTGCGTCAGGCCGGCGTGAAGACGATCGAGGAGCTGGCGGTGAAAGTCCCGGCTTTCAGCGCCAGTGACGCCGTCACCGCCGATTGGATCCCTGCGAAGCTTTTTTGACGGCTTTGCATCTGCGGGTTTTGAAGAAGCAGCTGGCCTTGGAGCAAATCTTTGCTGCGTTGCCTTGAATTCGACAATAAAATTCACAAAATCTATGCAGAAACTTACGTAATTTCTTGAGAGTGACCCGGTTTGGGTGTATGGCATCTTAAGTGAAACAGTGCGGCCGTCACAACCTGTTGGCTCCGGTGATACCAACGTCGGTGCGGAACGGACTCGTGGCGGCCTTTGTGTTCAGGAAAGCGAAGTGCAATGTTGACCAAGAAGGGTAAATACGGGCTGAAGGCTCTTGTCGACCTGGCTCAACTGGAGCCCGGCGAGACCGCCTTCATCACCGAAATCGCCACCCGCAACAATATTCCGAAGAAGTTCCTCGACGCGATCCTGCTTGAGCTTCGCAACGCCGGAATCCTGCGCTCGAAAAAGGGCCCTGGCGGCGGCTATTCGCTTTCGAGGCCAGCATCCGATATCCGCATCGGCCAGGTCATCCGCACGCTGGACGGGCCGCTGGCCCCGATCCGCTGCGCCAGCCGCACCGCGTTCGAAGCCTGCGATGACTGTTCCGATCCGGTCAACTGTCACGTGCGCAAATCGATGAGTGACGTCCGCGATGCGGTGGCGTCTATCCTCGACAACATGACACTCGAACAGTTTGCCGCCAACGACAACGGCACCGAGATCGTCGCGCTCAGAGACGCCGAAGTCGGCTGATCCTTGCCGAGGTCAGCTGCCGTCGTAAAGGTTTTCAGGGGTAGGACTTTCCCGTTCGCCGGCCTGAGTTGAAAATCATTTGCTGTTATTGTCTATAGAATGAATGCACTATTCCGCCTTAATCAATGGAGTGAGGCGAATGAGCAACGTGCATTTCCTCCGGGAACCCGAACCGGCCAATACCGAACAGGAAGAAAAGCGCCAGCATCTGTTTGCGCAGGCGACCGAGCTTTCGAGCCAGTTTGCGCAACGCGGCGCCGAGCTTGATCGCTTGGGCTTGCCGCCACGCGACGAAATCGAAGCGCTGCGCCAGGCGGGTCTGCTGACGGCGCTGCACGCCCAGGAAATCGGCGGAGCGGGCTTGAGCTGGCTTGATGGGTTGCGTCTCGTCCGGATCATCTCGCGTGGCGAAAGCTCTATCGGCCAGCTGCTCGGCTATCACTATGTCAACAGCCAGTATGTCTACTGGGCGACTGCCGATGGGAGGCAGGCCTGGGTGCTCGGTGCCGAGACCGTCGAACGCCAGCTCTACTGGGGTGCTGCCGTCAACCCGCGGGATCCGGGGCTCGTGCTCGAACGGCGCGGCGGCCACTATGTGCTCAACGGCCGCAAGACGTTCTCGACCGGCGCGCATGTTTCCGATCGCATCAACGTCAACGCGACGCTTGAGGGCAAGATCGCCAATTTCGTCGTTCCGACGGATCGTCCGGGTTATGTCGCCCATGACGATTGGGACAATATCGGCCAGCGCCTGTCCGATAGCGGCAGCGTCGAGTTTCGCGATTTTCCTGTCTACGAGCGCGATTTCATTCTGCCGCTTGCCGAACCGTTCGATCCGCCTCAGGTGCAGGCGACGTTCAACACGCCGCTGATCCAGCTGGTGTTTGTCAATTTCTATCTCGGAACGGCGGAAGGCGCACTCGCCGCCGCAATCGACTATGTCAGAACCACCACGCGACCCTGGATCACATCAGGCGTGGCTCGTGCCAGCGACGACCCCTACATTCTCGAACGCGTCGGCGAGTTGCAGGCTGCCTTGAAAGCATCCGTCGCTTTGGCCGACGTTGCGGCGGGCGTTGTCGAGGCCGCGTTGTCGAAAGGGCGGTCGGTGACGGAGCGCGAGCGCGGGGAAGCAGCACTTGAAGCCTATGCTGCCAAGATCAACGCCACCCACGTGGCGCTCGATGTGACGACGAAGGTGTTTGAACTAATGGGAGCGCGTGCCACGGCAGCGCATCATGGCTTCGATCGCTACTGGCGCAACGTCCGGACCCACACGCTGCACGACCCGGTCTTCTACAAGGCCCGCGAGGTCGGCGACTTTGCTTTGAATGGCCGAATCCCGCCTGTGAGCCTATACAGCTGACCTCGAGAGGTCAGGGCCCGGTGGACGAACCATCGGGCACTGGCACCGATGGAACGCGCTCGGATCCTTCCGGGCGCTTGGGCTGCTGACAGGGGCCGGCCGGCTGACGAGCGAGGCGCTGGCTTTGATCGGCGTCTGTTCTGTTCTTTCCGCCATGCTCGGGCTTGACCGAGCATCCCCGCGTTTCTCGCGATGGACGCATCGCGCCTGGATTCTCGGGTGAAGCCCGTGGATCGCGACGCGGCATACGACTGCCACGTATGCATAGTCATACTCTTGCGCGGCCCGAGGATCCGAGCGCCCCCAGCCATCGAGCAATTAATGCCGAGTGTGCTCCTATGCGGAAGCCGCGATCGCCTGCGCGTTTCCGGCGAGTTCCCGATAGCCTGCGCCGGGATGGGGTGCTGCGAGCCGTGGGCCGGCGCCGAACAGCTTTTCGCGGAGCGTGCCTTCGCGATAGCTGGTCTTGTAGACGCCGCGCTTCTGCAACTCCGGGACCAGCAGATCGACCGCATCCTCGAAGGTTTCGGGTGTGACGGCATAGGCAAGGTTGAAGCCATCGACATCCGTGTCTTCGACCCACTCCTGCAGCAGATCTGCGACCGTTTGCGGTGAGCCGACGAAGACGGGGCCGAAGCCGCCGATACCGACCCAGTCGGCCATTTCGCGTACGGTCCAGACCTTATCGGGATCGATCGTCGTAAAGGTCTCGACCGCAGATTGGACCGCATTGGTATAGCGGTGGCGCAACGGTTCGTCCGGCGCGAACTGGCCGAAATCGATGCCGGTCCATCCGGAGATCAGCGCCAGCGCGCCTTCATAGGAAACATGGCTGCGATACTCATCGAACTTCCTCTTCGCGTCCGCATCGGTTTCGCCGAGGATCACGGTTTGGAGATTGAATGTGAGGAGGTCGCGCGGATTGCGCCCCGCACGCTCGGCCGCCTCGCGCACATTCGCGACGTATCGCTTCAGAACGGTTTTCGAGGGGGCTGCGACGAAGACGCACTCGGCATGGGTGCCGGCAAAATCCTTGCCGCGGCTGGAGGCGCCTGCCTGGTAGAGGACAGGTGTGCGTTGCGGCGACGGTTCGCTGAGATGGATGCCCGGCACGGTGAAATGCCGCCCTTGGTGGTTGATCGCATGCACCTTGTCCGGATCGGTGAAGATGCCCCCTATCCGGTCGCGCACGACCGCGTCGTCTTCCCAACTGCCTTCCCAGAGCTTGTAGCAGACCTCGAGATATTCTTCCGCGATGTCGTAGCGATCATCGTGCCGTGTCTGCTGCGCCTGGCCGATATTGAGCGCACCGCTGTTAAGATAGGAGGTGACGATGTTCCAGCCGACGCGGCCCTTCGTCAGATGGTCGAGCGTCGAGATTCGCCGCGCGAAAGTGTAGGGGTGCTCGAACGAAAGCGAGGCCGTCAGCCCGAAACCCAGATGTTGCGTCGCGTGCGCCATGGTCGGCACCAGCTGCAGCGGGTCGTTGACGGGAACCTGGGCGGAATGCCGGAGCGCCGCCTCTACATTGCCGTTCAGCACGTCATAGACGCCGAGCACATCGGCAATGAACAACCCGTCGAACTTGCCGCGTTCAAGCGTCGTTGCCAGATGCACCCAGTAGTCGAGATCCTTGTAACGCGACGACTGGTCGCGCGGATGCGTCCAAAGCCCTGGCGATTGATGGCCGACACAGTTCATGTCGAAGGCATTCAGCCGGATTTCGCGGCTCATATCCGTCTCCTCGTAGAAAGCTGCATACGTCCCCGGCAGATCGGTGCCGATTTTCCAGGGTAAGGCGGCGTCAGGGCAGGGTCAGAGCGCGCCGTTCTTCGGTGGCGCGACGCCGTTCAGGTGGTAGTTGCCGACGACGTGATACTTCCAGCGCACCGGATCATGCAGCGTGTGGGTGCGGGCGTTGCGCCAGTGGCGGTCGAGGTTGAGGCCGATGCGGGTGGACGACGTGCCGGCGAGTTCGAAGAGCGTGTTGGTGGCTTCGAGCGCGATTTCTGTTGTCAGTACCTTGGCGGCGGCGACCGCCAGCGTCGCCTCGATGACGCTTTCCTCGGTGCCGTTGATCTGGGCGATGTCGACCTTCTTGCCGGCACGCTCGACGATGGCGGTCGCCGCCTCAAGGCGGATCGCGAGTTGTCCGATGCGGGCGATTGTCAGTGGATCGTCCGCTGCCCGTTCGACGCCGCTATCCATCCAGGGCCGTGCCCGGTTGCGCACGAAGTCGAGCGTCTCGGCGAAGGCGGCGCGCGCGATGCCGAGATCGATGCCGGCGTGGATGATCTGGCCGACCGAGCCGATCGTCGTCGGACGTTCGAAGCCGCGATGATGGCGCACCACCGCGTCGGCCGTGACGTATACATTCTGCAGCACCGTCGTGCCGCTGCCGGTGGTGCGCTGCCCGAAGCCGTCCCAGTCGTCGATGACCTGCAGGCCATCGGCACCGCGCGGCAGGAAAGACATGGTGAGTTTTTCGTCCGGATCGAGCGCGAACACGACAATCCATTCGGCAAAGAGCACGCCGGTCGAATAAAACTTGCGGCCGTTGAGGCGGTAGCCAAGACCATCAGGCGTCAGGCGCGTTGCGTAGTCGCCGACGGTTTTTGTGTCCTTTTCGGAAAGCGCATTGCCGAAGCGGTCGCCAGCGAGCGCGCGTGCGAAGAAGAATTTCTTCTGTTCCTCCGTGCCGTCGGTGCGCAGCGCTTCGAGAATATAGAAATGGTTCTGGGGGATCTGGCCGATCGAACTGTCGGCTTCGGACAGGATGGCGGTGATTTCCGCCAGCACCGCGTTGGAAACGTCGATGCCGTCATAGTCGGAGGGCACGGTGATTGCGAGGAGACCGGATTGGGCAAGGGTGTCGAGCTCATCGAATGGCAGGATCCGGTCGGTATCCCGCTCGTTTGATCGATTGGCAAAATCGCCCGCGAGTTCGCGCGCAATTTCCAGCGCCTCCTCCTCGCTTCCGATCCGGTGTGCCGGGAGCTTCGTCTTCTCGGAAAGCTGCGAGATCGTTCCCATATGATCGCTCCATTTCGATAGTGGCGCATATCTGTGAATTATCTGGCGTCTTCAGGTAAGATCGTATATTCTATGGAATATATGGATATTAGTTTTTCGTTCCTGATGTTCTGACGAATGGTCGGCCCTTTCAAGCCGATACAGCGATATGGAGCACGAATTGGCTGTCGACCGGGCGTGGCGGGTGCAGTTCCAAAACCGCCGTCCTCAAAAAATTTCAAAAAAAGTTGCCGGTCGCTTGGAACCATTGTCGCGCTTCTGCATTTCGCCATGGCCTGCAGTCTACCGATTGTGTGGTCGTCAAAGTACCGGCCACACGGCACGATGACAAATACATGCTGACAGTATTGGCCATTCGCGTTTCCCGGCCTTAACCACTGAAGGAGACACAAATGACGAATTTGCTGCCCGCTCTTCATGAAGGGCATGCCTCCATCATCCTGCAAAATCTCTTTCGAGATGCCCTTGAGGCCTATGATGATTGGGGCGAGGGGATGCCTGAACCCGTGGTTTCGTTTGAAGGCAAATTGCTGCCGATCAGGGTCGTCTTCGACTGGATGAAACCTTGCACGGATATCATGCCTGCAAACATGATCGGCATCGTCACCGATCGATTAAGCAAACCCTGGATTGGCGACGGTCCGCTCGATAAAATGACGTTTTCGACGGCGGCGCGCGTCATGTCCGTTCTGACCAAACGTCAGTTGCGTCGTTATGGCAGCGGCTCGATCGAGGTCTTTGCCGAGCGCTTCAAACCATCGCTACGCGTCGACGTCTGATCGACGACGAGACAGCCTGAACAAGCCGGAGAGCGCACGCGTGCTCTTCGGCACCCACCATCTCCATATCCTAACGGTCCATCCTGGCCTTGCGCATCAGTTGTTCTGCCCACGCGGAGTAATCGCACGCCTGACGCTGCCGTCGAATACGGCTTCCTAGATTGTCCGCCTTTTCGTAAACACGGAGAAGATGGCAATGGGATGGATGCGGAGCCGGCATGAATTTTCGACAATTGGAAGTGCTGCGCACCCTGCTTGCCACCGGCTCGACGATCGCGGCGGCGAAAACCATGGGGCTCAGCCAGTCCGGTGTCAGCCGTCTGCTGCAGCAACTGGAAGAGGACCTGTCGCTGACGCTGTTTGCGCGCGACAAGGGCCGGCTGATCCCGACGCCCGAGGCGCTGAAGCTGTCCGAGGATGCCGAGCATATTCTGCTCGGGATCGATCGCTTCACCAATCTCGCCCAGGATCTTCGCAGCGGCGCCGTCGGCCCGGAAGTCGTGCGCATCGGCCTGCCGAACAGCATGTCCGAAAGCTTCGCCCCGGCGATGCTGGCGGATTATGCCAAGGATTTCCCCGGTGTGCGGGTCGAAACCTTCTTCGATACGACCGTGGCGATTGCCCGCCTTGTCGAACAGCGCATCATCGATTTCGGCTTCCTGCGCTACGAGGGGCAACTGAGCGCCAGCCTCGAAATGCAGCCGGTGGCGGGCGGCGTCAGCGTCTGCGTCATGGCGAAGAGCCATCCGCTGACGGCGCTCGACCACGTCACCCCGAAGGAACTCAGGGGCATACCGCTGATCCTGATCGGTCGCCGGCGGCCGACCCGGGTCATGCTGGACGAGATCTTTCGAAAGGCGGGCGTGCCGCAAAAGGTCAAGATCGAGACGCACAGCAACAGCTCGGCCTGCGCCTATGCCGCCCATGATCTTGGCGTTGCAATCATCAGCAGTTTTTTCGCCAACCTGCATCGGCATCTCCCGATTGAAATCAGGAGCTTTACGCCGCACCTGACGCAGGATTTCGGCGTCGCAACCGCCGCCGGCGTGCCGCTGTCGATTGCGGCTCAGGCGATGATCGATTGCCTGAAGCGACAGGTCGCCACTTCACAAGAGCCGTGAGGGTCTGAATCCGGACATCGGCGTCGGGTCGCGTTTGTCGAACCGTTTTCCGCCAGCGCTCCGTTTCGCTGCCGGCGCGGACGCGCTGCAATTGGCAAATGTCGGGCGCGGCACTACATTGCCAGTCCGTATGATGAGAGAGTGAAAGAGATCATGTTCCAGGCGGCGGTAATCGACACAGGCGACAAGACCGAATTCTATCGGGAGTTGGCGCAGCAACTCGAAGCGCTGCTGCATGGCGAGCCCAATATGATCGCGAACGCCGCAAACACCTCGGCGCTGATGTACCAGACGATGCCCGACCTGAATTGGGCCGGCTTCTACTTTCTCGATTCTGATGACGAATTGGTGCTCGGGCCATTTCAGGGCAAGCCCGCCTGCGTGCGCATTCCTGTCGGCCGTGGCGTCTGCGGCACGGCCGTAAGGGAAGGGCAGTCGATCCTGGTCGAAGACGTGCACGCCTTTCCCGGTCATATCGCCTGCGATGCGGCGTCCCGCTCCGAACTCGTGGTTCCCGTCCGACGCCAAGGCCGGGTGATCGGTGTCATCGACCTCGATAGTCCTAAACCGGCACGTTTCGACCGGGACGATCAGGCCGGCATCGAAAAACTGGCCGCGATCTTTGCCGCGGCGATTGGCTGAAAGTCGCCGCCGTGGATGATCTGATGAGCAGTGATCAGCCTTCGGTCTTGGCTGCGTGATGATGGACATCCAGAACGCCTTTGCCCCCGCCAGCGAGGCCGAGACGCATGCGCGCGTCGCCCGCAAGATCGACATCGTCGTCATCGGTGCCGGACAGGCGGGTCTGTCTTCGGCTTATCATCTGAGCCGGTTCGGGCTATCGCCTCAGATGCAATATGTCGTTGTCGACCGATCGCCACAGCCGGGCGGCGCCTGGCAGTTTCGCTGGCCGTCGCTGACGCTGAGCACCGTCAATGGCATTCACGATCTTCCCGGCATGAAATTCGCCGACGCCGTCGATACCAGCATGGGCGAAGTCCACGCTTCCGTCGCCGTCCCGCAATATTACGGCGCCTATGAGAAGGCATTCGACCTTCCCGTGCACCGACCGGTTGCCGTCAAGGTCGTTTGCGAGCGGGGCGAGCGTTTCAGGGTCGAGACCGACGCCGGCGTCTATGCCGCCCGCGGCATCATCAACGCCACCGGCACCTGGGAGTCTCCCTACATTCCACCCTATCCGGGATCGGATCTCTTCAGGGGGCGTCAGCTGCACACCAAGGACTACCAGACCGCCGGGCAGTTTGCCGGGCAGCACGTGCTGGTCGTCGGCGGCGGCATCTCCGCGATCCAGCTGCTCGATGAAATATCCAAGGTGACATCGACCACGTGGGTCACGCGCGAGGAGCCGGCCTTCCGTGAAGAGCCGTTTACCCCCGAGGTCGGACGCGCTGCCGTTGCCATCGTCGAGGAACGCGTACGCCGCGGTCTGCCGCCGGGCTCGGTCGTCTCCGTGACCGGTATTCCGGTGACGCCGGCGATCCTTGCCGCACGCGCACGCGGCGCACTCGAGCGCCAGCCAATGTTTGCCGAAATCACCGAGCATGGCGTGCGCTGGCCGGATGGTCGCGAGCAGCAAGTCGACGTCATTCTCTGGAGTACCGGCTTTCGAAGCGCGCTCGATCACCTGGCGCCGCTGCAACTGCGCAATGCCGATGGCGGCATCCTGATGACCGGCCGGCTTGCGACACAGGTGGCAAAAGACCCGAGGATCCATCTCGTCGGTTACGGCCCGTCGGCTTCCACCATCGGTGCGAACCGGGCAGGCGGTGCCGCGGCCCGCGAGCTCGCCGATCACCTTCAGCTGCTCTAATCGCCGGCCGACGCGATCTCTTCGGCGTTGACGTCGGTGTCCCGCAGAGATTGTGCCCGGCACATCCATCGGCCCGTCACGGCACCGACCCTCGGGCAATGCGTCCAAAGGATGCGACCCTCGATATCAGCCCAAAACTCCGCTTGAGCCGGACGTTGCGTCATACCTTAAACGTGATTCCCGAAGGCGCTTTGAAGAGCCAAGCGTCGAGCCAAAGCGACCCCAGCTTGCGGGAATTACTCCCGTAAATGCCGGCCGATGCGCGTGGCGTTTCACGTCATCGGGCAATGACACCAGTGATTTCGTCTGGTCGTGCTCGAAAGTGATGCAAGGATACGGTCGCGGATGATGTTGCAGGCAACGCAGAAGAAGCGCCAACCGGCCGCCATGACAGTTCGGTTTGTGTTTGCCGGCATCGTCTTCGGCGTGCTCATGGTCGGCATCGCCTCAGCCATCAGCGCCACGGGCAAGCGCGGCGGCCACCTGTTTCCCGATCTCAAGATCGGTTTCAACATCCGTTGGTGATTTAAAGTCCATCGCTGACTGTCTTTTTGCGTCGGCATCGCAGGGCAATGCTCCCCGACTGCAAGCGCGACTTCCGCCCAGCGCATGATGCCGCACGTTATCGGCCCCTTTGGCAGCTCCCATGTCATCCCTTCGTCATAGAGCTATGACGATTCCTCATAATATTGCGCGGTTTTTTCCATTCGATCATAGTCGTGTCAAGAAAAGCCGGCAGGAGGGCCGAATCGCGATGTCGCGCCAGGCTGTTCTCAGTACGGGGAACCCATGATCAAGTTCATACTCAATCGTCTCGTGATGGCGATACCGACGATCGTCATTGTCTCGGTTGCCGTCTTCACGCTCATCCGTCTCATTCCCGGCGATCCGGCCGCGCTGATGCTCGGCGATATGGCCGAGCCGCAGCAGATTGCCGAAATGCGCAGCGTGCTCGGCCTTGACCGAAGCATTCCCGAGCAGTTCGTCATCTGGGCCGGCAACATCCTGTCCGGCGACTTCGGCCGCTCGATCGTCACCGACGAGCCGGTGCTTCATCTGGTGCTGAGCCGCTTCATGGTGAGCGCCGAGATCGTCGTCATCGCCGTGTTCCTCGCGAGCCTGATCGCCGTTCCCGCCGGCGTCATCGCCGCCTGGCGGCAGAACAGCCTGACGGACCTGGCGCTGGTCGGCACGGCCACCGTGCTTCTGTCCATCCCGACCTTCTGGCTCGGCCTGCTATTGCTGCTTGCCTTCGGCCTGAAGCTCGGCTGGCTGCCGGTGCTCGGTTACGTGCCGATCTCGGAAAACTGGACGGCGGGCCTTCTCTACCTCGTCCTGCCCGTCATGACGCTGGTCATCCACGAAATGGGCGTGATCATCCGCATGGCGCGCGCCTCGACGCTCGAGGTTCTCCGGCTTGATTACATCACCCATGCACGGGCCAAGGGACTGTCGGAAAGCGCCGTCCTCTGGAAGCATGCGTTCAAGAATGCGTTCGGCCCAACCTGGACGATGATCGGCCTGATCCTCGGCAATCTGCTCGGCGGTATCGCGGTCATCGAGACAGTCTTTACCATCCCCGGCCTCGGCCGTCTGATGGTCGATAGCATCTTCCAGCGCGACTACCCGGTGATCCAGGGCTGCCTGCTGATCGTCGCCTTCTCCTATGTCGTCGTCAACCTCGTGGTCGACCTCCTCTATCCTCTCTTCGATCCGCGGGTGGTGGCAGAATGAGAAAGCTCACTTTCAACGGCGTCATCGGCGGCGGACTGATCGCCGCTCTGGTCATCACCGCGCTGATCGGCGTGTTCTGGACGCCCTACGATCCCAGCGCGCTGGGCTTCACTTCGCGTCTGGCCGCCCCCGGTGCCGCCCATTGGCTCGGCACCGACGAGTTCGGACGCGACGTTGCCAGCCGGTTGATGATCGGTGCCCGCGCCAGCGTCTGGATCGGATGTCTGACGGTCGCCTTCGCGGTCGTCTGCGGCACCCTGATCGGCCTCATCAGCGGCTATGCCCGCGGCTGGGTCGATGGCGTCATCATGGCCGTCAACAACGCACTGCTCGCCTTTCCGGGCATCCTGCTGGCGCTCGGGCTGCTCGCGGTCTTCGGGGCTAACCAGTACGGCATCATTTTCGCGCTTGGCATCGCCTACACGCCGTCGATGGCGCGTGTGGTGCGCGGCGCCGTCTTGTCGCTGCGCGAACGCGAATTCATCGAAGCCTCGCGTGTCATGGGCAATGGCGAAATCTACACCATGCTGCGCCACATCCTGCCGAACTGCCTGGCACCGATTACCGTGCTGGCGACCTCGATGTTCGGCTGGGCAATCCTGTCGGAAAGCGCGTTGTCGTTTCTCGGCCTTGGCGTGCCGCCACCGGCGCCGACCTGGGGCAACATGCTGGCTGCGGGCCGCCCGTTCATCGAACAGGCCGTCTGGCTCGGTTTCTTCCCCGGCCTTTGCATCGCGCTGACGCTACTCGGCATCAACCTTCTCGGCGACGCGCTCCGCGACAAGCTCGACCCCCGCATGCGAGGCCTGAAATGATCGGCAGTTCCCTACTCAGCGTTCGCGACCTGTCGCTGGCCGTTACCCATAATGGCAACCAGGTGGTCAAGGATGTCAGCTTCGACGTCGGCCCTGGCGAAATCGTCGGCATCGTCGGCGAATCCGGTTCCGGCAAGACGCTCGCGACCCGCGCCATCATCGGGTTGATCCCGCCTGCCGTGCGCCATGCCGGCGGCACGATCAGTTACCGCGGACGGGATGTCCTGTCGATGAAAGATCGCGACCTCCGGCAGTTGCGCGGCGGCGAGATCGGCGTCGTGTTCCAGGAGCCGATGACCTCGCTCAACCCGTCGATGACCATCGGCAGGCAGCTTGAAGAAGGCCTGATCCTGCATACGAAGAAGAGTGCCGACGAGCGTCGGGCTGCGATACTCGACATGCTGAAGCGCGTCGGTCTGCGCGAGCCGGAGCGGGCGCTTGCCGCCTATCCGCACGAATTTTCCGGCGGCATGCGCCAGCGCATCATGCTTGCCTCGGTGATGCTGCTGAAGCCGGCCCTGCTGATTGCCGACGAGCCGACGACCGCGCTCGACGCCGTGGTGCAACGTGACGTCATGGAGCTGATGGTCGAACTGACCAAGGCGGAAGGCACGGCCGTTCTCCTGATCAGCCACGACCTGCCGATGGTGGCGCGCTACACCAATCGCTTCGTCGTCATGGAAAAAGGCGTGATCGTCGAACAGGGCACGACCAAGGACATTCTGAGCGCACCGGAGCATCCCTATACCCGCAAGCTCCTGTCTTCGCTGCCGTTTCGGGCGGCACCGCGCGAACTCGACATGTCGCGGACACCGATGGTGTCGGCGCGCAATATCGTGGTCGAATATCCCGGCCGCAAAGGGCTCTTCCGCAAGCAGGCGCCGAAGCGCGCGCTTCACGGCGTCAGCGTCGACATCCATGTCGGCGAAGTCGTCGCCCTTGTCGGCGGCTCCGGCTCGGGCAAGACGACGCTTGGCCGCACGATCGCCGGTCTCGTCCAGCAGACCGAAGGCGAGATCCTCTTCCAGGGGCGCGAGCGCAGCGCTGACTGGCGTGATTATCGGCTGAACTGCCAGATGGTCTTCCAGGATCCCTACTCTTCGCTCGACCCGCGCATGACCATCCAGGCGCTGGTCGAAGAAGCGCTCCGGCTGGTGCCCGATCTCGACGGTGCGGCCAAGCGCAAGCGCGCGCTCGAAACGCTCGAAGAAGTTGGTCTTAGCGGCGATTTCGCCAGCCGCTATCCGCATGAGCTTTCCGGTGGTCAGCGCCAGCGCGTCGCCATTGCCCGGGCGATTGCCCGGCGGCCGAAGTTCCTCATCGCCGACGAACCGGTCTCGGCGCTCGACGTGACGGTGCGTGCGCAGGTGCTCGAACTCTTCTCCGATCTGCAGAAGCGCTACGGGTTTTCCTGCCTGTTCATCAGCCATGACCTCGGCGTCGTCGAGCAGGTCGCCGACCGGGTGATCGTCATGCAGGACGGCCGCATCGTCGAGCAGGGCGATCGCGACCGGATCTTCGACCAGCCACAGGAAGCCTATACGCGCAAACTGCTTTCGGCGATCCCCGCGCTCGATCTCAATCACACGGGTGGCGTCACCCTCAAATGGCGCCTGGAGGCCTGACATGACCGTAGCGATCAAAACCGCCACGACAGCCGAACGGCTTAATGCCATCGCCGACGCCCAGCCATTCATCACCCGCTTCCTCGTTCGCAACCTTCAGACCGGCGAGACGATCGGACGGGGCGAAAACGAGGAGACGCCTTCGGCCAGCACCCGCAAGACGTCGATCATGATGGCGGCGCTGAAGGCAGCGCACGAGGGCCGGCTCGATCTCGACACGCCCATCACCTACGAGGAGCGGCTGAAGCATGAGGTTGCGAGCGGCATGTTCCGCTACATGACGCCTGGCATCGTCATCCCGCTGCGCGACGCCATCGTCGGGATGATGGTCTTGAGCGACAATGTCTGCACCAAGATGGTGCTGGAGCGGGTGACGCTGGAAGAGGTCGACAGCTACTGCAAGGCGATCGGCATGGCCGGCACTCACCACCGCTTTCTGATCCCGCCGCTTGGCCTGAAGCCGGACCATTCGCTCGGCGAGGTGACGACGACGACGGCTGGTGACCAGATATTGCTGCTCGAACTGATCCTGGCGGCACAGGACGATGGGGCCGCGGCTGCGCGTCTCGGCACATCGGTCGAGCTCTGCCGCTTTGCGCTGCAGACGCTGAAGAACCAGGTGCTGCGCTACGGCATCCGCTCGCGCCTGCCTTTCGAGACCGTCGTCGCCAGCAAATCCGGGCGCGGTAAGCGCGGTCGCATGGACGCAGGTCTCGTCTATCGCAACAGTCAGCCGCTCTACGGCATCGCCGTCTTCACCGACGCCGTGCCGCAAGTGATGGCCGATGGCACGCCTGGCTACACAATTGCGCTCGAAACCATCGGCCAGCTGTCGCAGGCCTGCTGGGACGCGTTTTGAGCCGAAATCAACCGCAACAAACCAACAAGAAACAACTGGAGAAGAGTGGAACCATGAAAAAAATCTTCCTTGCCGGCACCATCCTGATGAGCGCCGTCGGCTTTGCCGAAGCGCGTGACCTTGTGGTCGCGCAGAGCTCTGATATCCGCAGCAACGTCCCGGGCGTCAACCGCGACGGCAACACCGATTCCGTAATCTTTCACATCGTCGAAGGTCTCGTCGGGTACGCCGAGAACGGCGAGGTAAAGCCGCTCGTCGCCAAGAACTTCGAAGTGTCTCCCGATGGCCTGACCTATACGTTCAAGCTGCGCGACGACGTGAAATTCCACAATGGCAACGCGGTCACGGCCGACGACGTCGTGTGGAACTGGAACCGCTACATGGCCGCGGACACCAAGTGGACCTGCGCCGGCGATTTCGACGGCAGCAAAACGATCAAGGTGTCGGCCGTCACGGCTGTCGATCCGACCACGGTAACGATGACGATCGAAAGGCCTTCGGCGGTCTTTCTCGGCCTGATGGCGCGTCCAGAATGCGGCTATACCGGCATCATCGCCAAGGAGTCTGTCGGCGCCGACGGCGCCTTCGTTGCCCCCATCGGTACCGGGCCGTTCAAGTGGGCCGAGTGGAAGAAGGGCGAGTATGTCCGTCTCGAAAAGAACGAAGCCTACGTCTCGCCTGCCAATGACGGCAAGCCGGATGGTATGGTCGGCTCCAAACGGCCGCTGGTCGACGGCATCAAGTTCATGGTCATCCCCGATGCATCGACGGTGAAAACCGGTCTGCTGTCGGGCGCACTGGATACGGCCGAAGTCTCCGCCGACCTGATTTCGGAGTTCAAGGACAGCGAGACGATGCAGCTGATCGTCAAGCGCAACAACGGCAAGAACCTGCTTTACTTCCAGACCCGCGACAAGGTTCTGAGCAACGTTGCCGTGCGCCGCGCCATGGCCGAAGCGCTCGATCTCGACCAACTGGTTGCTGCGGTCTCGAACGGTACGGGCGAAACCAATGCCTCGATGGTGTCGGCAGACTCGATCTTCTATTCGGACGCGCAGAAGACGAAGTTTCCGATGGACCTGGAAAAGGCCAAGAAGGACCTGGCGGACGCCGGCTACAACGGCGAGCCGATCACCATCATCGCCAACAAGCGCGGCAATGTGCCGAGCTTCCCGGCCGCCGTCGTCGCCCAGGCGATGATGCAACAGGTCGGTCTCAATGTGCAGATCGAAGTGCTCGACTATGCGACCCAGGTCGATCGCCGCCGCTCGGGCAACTACCAGGTGATCTCGCAGTCGGTGGCACCGCGCCTCGATCCGGCACTGATGTACAGCTTCTACGTCGGCAACAAAGACAAGAACGCCTCGCTGATGTGGGATAATCCCAAAGCGATCGAGTTGATGAAGTCCGCCTATGTCGAGGCCGACCAGGCAAAGCGTCAGGCGATCTTCGACGAATTCCACAAGCTGATGCTTGAGGAAGTTCCCGGCATCTTCATGTACGACATGGTCGACATCTGGGGTGCGACGAAGAAGCTGCACGGCGAGCCCGTCTGGCAGTCGAACACCCGGCTCTGGGAAGTCACGCTCGACGACTAAGTCGCGGCCCGACCGCGTATCGTATCCGGTGGCGGCATCCGTGCCGCCACCTTCCATCTGAAGACAGAAATGCCAATGCGGCCGGCCCACATGTCGCCCGCAAGAGGAATACCCATGCCCCAGCCATCCGTCGTCGCCGCTCTTGCAGATATAGTCGAAGAGTTGAAGCCTGAATTCGCAGCGATGAGCGACGCGATCTGGGACTATGCCGAACTGAGCTTTCGCGAGCACCAGTCGGCGGCGACGCAAATAGCGATGCTGGAAAAGCACGGGTTTCGCATCACGCGGGGAACGGCCGATATCGAAACCGCCTTTACCGGTGAAGCCGGCGCGGGTGGCCCGGTCATTGCCCTTCTCGGTGAATTCGACGCGCTTGCGGGCTTGAGCCAGATCGCCGGCGTCGTCGAGGCAAAGGCGCTTGAAGACGGCGGCACCGGACACGGCTGCGGGCATAATCTGCTCGGCACCGGCTCGCTGCTGGCTGCAGTCGCCCTTGCCCGTTATCTCCGCGAGAACGATCTGCCAGGCACCGTTCGTTACTATGGTTGCCCCGGCGAAGAGGGCGGCTCGGGCAAGACTTTCATGGCGCGCGCCTGCGCCTTTGCCGATGTCGATACCGCACTCACCTGGCACCCAGCACCCTTCAATGGCGTGCGCTCGACCAACAATCTCGCCGTCCTCGAAATCTACTATCGTTTCAAGGGGGTCGCCGCCCATGCCTCGAACGGCGCCCATCTTGGACGGAGCGCCCTCGATGCGCTGGAGCTGATGAATATCGGTGTCAACTTCCTGCGCGAGCACATGCCGCAGGATTGCCGCGTGCACTATGCGATCACCGACGCCGGCGGCAAGGCGGCCAACGTCGTCCAGGCCCGCGCCGAAGCGCTCTACCTTGTGCGTGCACCGCAAATGCCTGAGGCGCTTGCGCTGGCTGCCCGCATCGACAAGGTCGCCAGGGGCGCTGCGATGATGACCGAGACGGAGGTCGAGATCGTCTTCGATCGCGCCGCCACCAATCTTTTGCCGAACATCACGCTCGAGACGGCGATCCACCAGAACATGGTCGCGCTCGGACCGGTTCCCTTCGACGAGGCAGACCTCGAATTTGCCCGTGAGATCCAGAAGACGATGACGCCGGAGGCGATCGCCAGCAGCATCCGGCTTTACCAGATCAAGGGCGACGTCTTCTCCAACAGCCGCATGGACGGATCGAGTGGTCTCCACCTCGGCCTTCGCGATTTCGAGGGCCAATCGCATTTCCGCGCCGGCTCGACCGATGTCGGCGATGTCAGCTGGGTGACGCCGACGGCGCAATGCTGGGCGCCCGCCTGGGCGATCGGCACCGCGCCGCACACCTGGCAGGTGGTAGCGCAAGGCAAGAGCCCCGCGGCACACAAGGCTTTCGCCCACGCGGCCAAGTCGTTGGCGGCGACCGGTCTCGATCTCATCCTCGATCCGGAACTGCTGGCGCAGGCAAAGGCCGAGTGGCGGGAAAAGACCGAAGGCAAGCCCTACCAGTGCCCGATCCCCGATCATATCGGTCCCAAGCTCTGATCCTTCGACGGCAATCGCGTTCACGCGACGTCACGACGAGCCGCCGCCCTTGGGCCGGCGGCCTTTTTGTCTCTTCCGTCTCGCAAGCGTGCAGGATCTTGCCGGCCGGGATGTTCGAATTCGGCTCGATGCCTTGACGCGAATCATTGTCTGCGGCATCTCTGTTACGGAATTTTGTGAATATGTGCCGTTTAGGCGTATCTGAATTAAATCTCTGTTAGTGCATCCCGGTGTCAATGGTGCGGGAAAGCGCGCAAGGAGCATGGCGGGAATGGACATGACGGTAACACAGACGCGATCCGGGACGGACCCTTCCCACGCCCGCCAGCCAGCCGACGAAGCGATCGCGGCCGATGCGCGCGCCCTTTCCGAACAGCTGAAGGCGATGCGCGAGCGGCTGTTTCCGCCAACGGCGATGAAGACGCTTCGCAGCTTCACCTCAGGCGAGGCGGCCAAGCTGATCGGCGTTTCCGACGGTTACCTGCGCCAGCTGTCGCTTGCGGGCGAGGGGCCTCAACCCGATACCGGCACCGGCGGTCGCCGCTCCTATTCGCTGTCCGACATCAACGCGCTTCGCCGCCACCTTGCCGAGCAGGCACTTGCCAAGGGCAATGCCGCCAAGGCGCGCAGCTACCTGAAGTGGCGCGACCGCGAGCGCGGCGAGCACCTGCAGGTCATTTCCGTCACCAACTTCAAGGGCGGTTCCGGCAAGACCACATCGTCGGTCCATATCGCGCAATATCTCGCCATGACCGGCCACCGGGTTCTCGCCGTCGACCTTGACCCGCAGGCGTCGCTTTCGGCGCTCTTCGGCTACCAGCCAGAGCTGGACCTCACCGGCAACGACACGCTCTACGGCGCCATCCGCTACGACGCCGAAGCGCGGCCGCTGAAAGACATCATCCGTCCGACATATTTTGACGGGCTCGACCTGGTGCCCGGCAATCTGGAACTGCAGGAATTCGAGCATACGACGCCGCAGGCACTCAGCGCCCGCCATAGCGGCTCCGATGCCGGCCCGCTGTTCTTCGCGCGGGTGCAGTCGGCACTGGCAAGCGTTGCCGACGATTACGATGTCGTCGTCATCGACTGCCCGCCGCAGCTCGGTTATCTCACGCTGTCGGCGCTTTGCGCCTCGACGTCGGTTCTCGTCACCGTGCATCCGCAGATGCTCGACGTCGCGTCGATGAACCAGTTTCTCTACATGACCTCGGACCTCCTGAGCGTCGTGCGCGAGGCGGGCGGCGAACTCAACTTCGACTTCCTGCGCTATCTCGTCACCCGCTTCGAGCCGAACGACGGGCCGCAGGCGCAGATCGTCGGTTTCATGCGCTCGCTGTTCGGAGACCGTGTCCTGACCTCTGCGATGGTCAAGTCGACCGCCGTTTCCGATGCCGGTCTGACGAAGCAGACGCTCTACGAAGTGGGTCGCGAGAATTTCACCCGCGCGACCTACGACCGCGCGATCGAATCCTTGAATTCCGTCAACGGCGAGATCGAAGCTCTCATTCATGCGGCCTGGGGGCGCTAAAATACATGGCTGGCAACCGCAAGAACGAACTGCGCGCACTCTTTTCCGGAAACGTAGCGCCTGCGCCTGGCGCCGAACCCAATGCGACGAGCTCCGCTGAGATAACGACGCTGACGCCTGCCGCACCTGCTGCCGATACGCCGCGTGCGGCCTCGGGCGCCATCAAGGCCATGGGCCTTTCGCTTGGCAGCATCACCCGCGAGGCAGAAGAGGCGCGATCGCTGCGCGAGGCGCTGCATCAGGGCGAGCGCGTTGTCGAACTTGATCCGGATCTGGTCGACGCCTCGTTCGTCGGCGACCGCCTGACCGATGGTGAGCTCGACGATCCGGACTTCCTGGCGCTTGGCGACAGCATCCGCGAAAACGGCCAGCAGTCGCCGATCCTCGTGCGCCCGCACCCGGAAAAGCAGGGCCGCTATCAAACTGCCTATGGCCACCGCCGGCTGAACGCCGTCCGCAGCCTCGGCATCAAGGTCAAGGCCATCGTCCGGTCCCTGACCGACGACGAACTTGTACTGGCGCAGGGCAAGGAAAACGCCGAACGCCGCAACCTGTCTTTTATCGAGCGGGCGCTGTTTGCCTCGGCCCTGGCCGAGCGCGGCTTTGATCGAAAGGTGATCGGCGATGCGCTCGCCGTCCAGAAGAGCGAGTTGTCGCGGCTGATCCAGGTCGCCGAAAGCGTTCCAATGGCAATCGCACGGGCAATCGGTCCGGCGCCCAAGGTCGGTCGCGAGCGCTGGATGGCGATCGGCGGCCTGCTTGAGGGCGAGCAGGCGCTGCGGAAGGCGCAGGAAGAGATTGGTCTGAGGCGTTTCCTCGAGGCTGACAGCGACCAGCGCTTCCAGTTCGTCTTTGCGCGTCTGTCGCGTACCGAAAGGCAGGATCCGGCCAAACCCGAGGTTCTCACCGACGAGAACGGCCAGGCCTTTGCCAAGCTGAGACGAGACGGAAAGAGTGCACGGATCGAGTTTTCGGCCAATGTCAGCCCGGCGTTTGTCGATGAAGCGATCGAGCTTCTGGCCAGGCATCACGCGGCTTTCGTCGCTGCGCGCCGGAGCTGATCGCTCGGGAATTTGCCGAGCCTATGGCGGTCATTCTCGGGCCGGCGTGACAAGGTCACGGCGGCCCGATTCGTTATGGTCCGTATCTCCGACCGAAGCGGTTGCCCCTGCTGCGCCGCGACGTGCCAAAATGACAATCCGGAAGAAATATTTTCGGCCAGGTTCTGCCAGCGACAGAATGGCGCGATGCCCTTGAGCGGGATGGGGATTGCGGCCGTTTCATCGGTCGTTTTGCCGGGTTGAACGGCGCGCCTGATGTCTTTCAAGCGGCCTTTGGAAGGGACTTGTTAACCTTCATTTTCTATCGCTTAGCAGGCCCCTCGGCGATGTCTCTAGCTCTTCCAGGACCCATGCGTATTCCCAGGACAAACTTCTCTCAGGCAGCTTTGCATGATGCAAACCAGGCGGATTACTATGACGATCCGCAGGACGGTGCGTTGAGCGATATGCCCACCCATGACGTGGATCCAGTCGATCCCTACCAGTTGTACGAGGCGCCTGCCGCGCCTCGCAAACCAGCCAACCAGCAATCGGACGCGACGGCGCATGTCGGCCGCGCTGCCCGGCTCTATGGCCAGGGCACGGCCTATGCGCCGGCCCAGGTGACGACGTCGACCGACGAGCCGCTGCCGACCCTGTCGGAGATCGCTGGCCACTACGGCGATTCAACGTGGGAGAGCCACTTCTTCCTGGCGCCGAACGTGCGGTTCACCCGCACGCCGGAACGGGAGTTTACCAAGCGCCGCGCGCCTTCGGACAGCGACAGCGATGTCGCATCTGAGGAACAGATTGCCTCAAGCGAAAATGTCGTCGCCGCGGCAGAGCCCGTGGAAGCAGCGTCTGCGGCCATCGAAGCCGTCGCCCCCGTCGAATCGCCGGACATGGTCGATGTCGTTCCCGTGCGTATGCCCGCACCCGTGCCTGAGCAGGCCCTGCCTTCCTACAGCCCCTCCGAGCTGCTGCGCGTTCTCACGAGCCAGCTGCCGCATTGGTCGTCGGCGCCAAAGGCAGGCGCGGCCAACCTGGCGCCCAACGCTACCGTTGCTGGCTCTGCAATCGGCCCGAGCCTGCCGGCCCAGTCCGCGAACGAGGCGCCTGTGGCGATCGCAATGCTGGCTGCACCCGTTGAACCGACGCAGATAGTCGAGCCAGCGGCGGCAGTAGAAGCCCCGGCCGACACGCGTCTGTCGTTTCTGTCGGACTTCGCCTTCTTCGAGTTTGGCCCCTCCACCCTGGATGACGGCCCGGCAGAGGCAGCCATTGTGCAGCCGAAGCCATTCGTCGACACAGCGGTGCCCGCTTCCTTCACGCCCGCCGCTGTCGTGTCGATGCCGGCACCGGCCCCGGCCCCAATTCCCGTCAAGGCAGTCGAAATCAAGCGCATGCCGCCGACGGCGATCACGTCGCTGTTCCGCGTTGTCGAATGCCGCCCGGCAGCTGAGGTGCCATCGGTGCCTGCCGCCGTTGTGCCCGCACTGGCAGAACCCGTATCGATCGACCCCGCGCGCGATGCGCCGGAGCCGATGATCGTGCCGTCGGAAATCGCATCCGTTCCACCTGTTGCGGTCGAACCGGCCGAGATCACATCACTTATGGCCGAGGAAGAGCCTGTTCGCACCGTTGCGACAGTCTCAAAGGCGGCTATCACCATGCCCGCCCAGGTCTCGCGCGCACCTTCGCTTCTGCCGCCGATCGGCGCGACCGAGCGTTTCGCGCACGCCGACGGCTATGAATTTCCGGCCGAAGACCTGTTGCAGGAACCGCCGGAAGGCCGCGGCTTCTTCATGTCGCAGGAGCAGCTCGAACAGAATGCCGGGCTGCTCGAAAGCGTGCTCGAAGATTTCGGCGTGCGTGGCGAGATCATCCATGTCCGGCCAGGGCCGGTTGTCACGCTTTACGAATTTGAACCGGCGCCCGGCGTCAAATCCTCGCGGGTGATCAACCTGGCCGACGACATCGCCCGCTCGATGTCGGCACTATCAGCCCGTGTCGCTGTTGTGCCCGGCCGCAACGTCATCGGCATCGAACTGCCGAATGCGACGCGCGAGACGGTCTATTTCCGCGAGCTGATCGAATCCGTCGATTTCCGCAAGACGAACTGCAAGCTGGCGCTTTGCCTCGGCAAGACGATCGGTGGCGAGCCCGTCATCGCCGAACTGGCCAAGATGCCGCATCTGCTCGTTGCCGGCACCACCGGTTCGGGCAAGTCGGTGGCGATCAATACCATGATCCTGTCGCTGCTCTATCGGTTGAAGCCGGAAGAGTGCCGCCTGATCATGGTCGATCCGAAGATGCTCGAACTCTCCGTCTATGACGGCATCCCGCATCTGCTGACCCCCGTCGTCACCGATCCGAAGAAGGCCGTCATGGCGCTGAAATGGGCGGTGCGCGAGATGGAGGACCGCTATCGCAAGATGTCGCGCCTCGGCGTTCGCAATATCGACGGCTATAACCAGCGTGCTGCCGCTGCCCGCGAAAAGGGCGAGCCGGTGATGTGCACGGTCCAGGCCGGCTTCGAGAAGGGCACCGGCGAGGCGCTGTTCGAGCAGCAGGAAATGGATCTGGCGCCGATGCCCTATATCGTCGTCATCGTCGACGAGATGGCCGACCTGATGATGGTCGCCGGCAAGGAGATCGAAGGTGCTATCCAGCGGCTTGCGCAGATGGCGCGTGCTGCCGGTATCCACCTGATCATGGCGACGCAGCGCCCCTCGGTCGACGTCATCACCGGCACGATCAAGGCCAACTTCCCGACCCGTATCTCCTTCCAGGTGACGTCGAAGATCGACAGCCGCACCATCCTTGGCGAACAGGGGGCCGAACAGCTGCTCGGCCAGGGCGACATGCTGCACATGCAGGGCGGCGGGCGGATCGCCCGTGTCCACGGACCGTTCGTTTCGGACCAGGAAGTGGAGCACGTCGTCGCCCACCTGAAGACGCAAGGCAGGCCCGAATACCTCGAGACCGTTACCGCGGACGAAGAGGAAGAGGAGCCCGCGGAAGAGCAGGGCGCTGTCTTCGACAAGACGGCGATGGCCTCGGAGGACGGCAACGAACTCTACGACCAGGCCGTCAAGGTGGTGCTGCGCGACAAGAAGTGCTCGACCTCCTACATCCAGCGCCGGCTGGGTATCGGCTATAATCGTGCGGCTTCGCTCGTCGAGCGCATGGAGAAGGAGGGCCTTGTCGGCGCTGCCAACCATGTCGGCAAGCGTGAGATCATCCATGGCAATCGTGACCATGCGATTGCGCCTGATAACGACGACATGGATTGAGAAGGCGCCCGCACGGCGCAGTGTGATGTGCCGTGCGTCTCTACTCTGAATATCGATGAAGAAGGCCGCGAAGGGAATGCTTCGCGGCCATTTTTCATTCGTGGGATTTTACCTGGCTGCAAAGGTCTACTGCCGGTTCCCTTAAATCCTATTCGATTTAAGGACAAAACATGCAGCCATTCAAAGTGCTACAGCGACCTTTGCGCGTCCAATGAGACGCGCGGCGCTGTAGTCTTCGGCAGGTGTTGATCCGCAAGTCCTTTGGGTTCCGCTCCGGCGCAAAGCACACCTTCCTGGCCCATTAGGCAGTCTTGGTAGTAATTTCTTTGACGTCGAACTTCTCCCCATATGATAATAAAAACGTTTTTATTTTTCTTGAAAACGTTTTTATTGACTGTTACGCATATGTTCAGAGTGAGCCAACGGCCTGGGAGGGTGCATGGCGGCGCATATGCACAGAACCCGGCGTACACCGGTGCCGACGATCAAGACACTGGCCGAGATCACCGGCTATTCCATCGCGACGATCTCGAAAGCGCTCAGGGATTCGCCCGTCGTTGCGCCTGTTACCCGCGATCTCATCTTCAAGGCGGCGCGCGAAGTCGGCTATCAGGCCAATGCGCGCGGCATGGCGCTTCGCACCGGAAAGAGCTTTCAGGCGGCAGTGCTGATGCCGGTTACCGCGGCACGCGATTACGAGTGGGACGGCGTCGAATATACCCAGATTTTGAGCGGCGTCAGCCAGGCGCTGGATGGTACGGACTACCGCATGTCCGTGCATGTCATCCGCGATGCTGCCGACGGCGCGGAAACGGCGCGCCGCATCGTCGATCAGGGTCTGGCCGACGGCTTGATCTTTTCCGGCATTCTTGCCGACGACCCGCGCATCGATCTGCTGGTCGACCACCATTTCCCATTTGTCTCGATGGGGCGTTGCCGCAAGGATCTGGATTACGCCCATGTCGATATCGACAACGAGTGGGCAGCCCACGCTGCCACCGCCCGCTTGCTTGCCGGCGGCCATCGCCGCATCGCGCTCGTCAACCCGGAGCGGCGGCTCTCCTATGCGTTGGACAGGCTGGACGGGTTTGCCCGCGCCTTCCGCGAAGCCGGTGTTACCGCCTCTGCCGATCTCGTTGTCGAAGGCGATCTTTCGACCCATTTTGGCCGGCAGAGCGTGATCGACCTTTTGCAGGTGGCGGAGCCGCCGACTGCCTTCGTCTGCATCAACGAATCGACGACGCTCGGCGTCCTTTCCGGTCTCGGCAGTCTCGGGCGGCAGGTTGGCGTCGATGTCGACGTGATCGCCTATGACGACATCAACGTCAGCGCCTATTTCACGCCGCCGATCACCACCTTCTATCAACCGATCGAGGTCCTCGGACGGACGCTCGGGCAGTTCCTGCTGAAGCGCATGGAGGGTGAGGACCCGAAGGCGCTCCGGCAGGTCTTCAGGCCAACCCTGATCGAAAGGCAGCCGGACAATCTCGGCGGCAGGCTGGCATGAACATTCATCATCCAAGGAGGAGAATCATGAAAAAACTGATTATTGCCCTGACATTTGCGGCTCTTTCCGCAAGTGTGTCCCACGCTGCCGATCTCGGCGGAAAATTGCTCAAGGTTGGATCCGACACCACCTCGCCGCCGATGGAAAGCGTCGATCCGGCCAGCGGCCAGATCGTTGGCTTCGACGTCGATGTGGTCAATGCGGTCTGTGCCAAGATCAACTGCCAGGCCGAGTTCATCACCACCGGTTGGGACGGCATCTTTGCCGCACTCGATCAGGGCAATTTCGATCTCGTCGCCTCCGGCGTCTCGATCACCGATGAACGCAAGAAGGCGATGGACTTCTCCGACCCCTATATCGTCAACAGCCAGGCGGTGCTGATGCGCGTTGAAGACCAGGACATCACGCTCGATCGCTTCAAGGAGGCCGGCAGAAAGCTCTCCGCCCAGGCCAATACCACCGACGCTCAGGTTGCCGAAGGTGTGGTCGGTAAGGAGAACGTTGCCGCCTATGACACCTTCAGCGCCGCCATCATCGCGCTCAAGAACAAGGACGTCGACGGCGTCGTCATCAATGGCGCGAATGCGGCGGCTTACGAGCGCGAATTTGCCGGCGAACTGGTGGTGGCGATCAAGGATCTGGAATCCGATCCGCTCGGCCTCGTCTTCCGCAAGGGCGACGAGAATGTCGCGGCCTTCAACGAGGGCCTGAAGATGATCAAGGACGATGGCACGCTCGACCAGCTGGTCAACAAATACTGGGGCCTGAAATAAGCCTTCCGCAATTTCCCCGGAGCGCCGAGGCGGCCGCTCCGGGGGCTAGCCTTTTCAACAGCAATACCCCGGAGGAATGAATGTCGTTCCTGAGAAGCGTGCGTCCGAGCAATCTCATCATCCTGACCGCGCTGCCCTTCATCATCTATCTTTTCGTATCCTCCGGAGACTACCAGCGGTCGCTTCGCGCCATTCTCGGCGTCGAGAACGGCTCGTCTGCCTTCGTGCCCGGCTTTCTCGCGCTGGCGATCGCTTTTTCGGCGGGCCTTTGCGTGCTCCTGTTCTCGCGGGCCAAGGCGAGCCGTCCGAAGTGGGCGGTGGCCGCGGCCGTACTGAACCTCGGCGCCGCCGTCGTCCTGCTGCTCGGGCATAACATTCACCCCTTCATCGCCTCGGTCGTGGCAAACGGCGTCGATGCGTTCAAATCGGACCTGATCGTCAAGGGCGTGACGCCGCGCCAATTGACTGAGGCCGCCGATCTCTGGCTTCGTGGTGTCGAGTCCTGGCTGTTCCCGGGATATCTGGTGTCGAGCACCCTCGGTCTCGGGCTGTTTTTTGCAGGCGCACGTGGCGGCGAGCCTCTGGACAGTCCGTTCAGACGTGTCGGGCGCTGGATCCTCGGCGTCGTCAACGGCGCCGGGCTGGTTTTCGTTCTCTTCTTCGCGCACATCGCCTTTGCGGCGGGGGTGGCGACCACCATTCGCGCCGCGATTGCCGCCTACATCCTGGCGGCAGTGCTTGGTCTCGTCTGGGTCGGCCTCCTGCAATTGCGCTCGACGGTGCGCACCAGCCTCTATTTTGCGGTCGCGACCCTGGTTCTGGCGCTCGTCGCCGCCTGGTTCCTGCTGCAGCCGCGTGACACCTACGTGCTTGCCGGTTCGCTCGAGGGCAAGGTCGGCATCGTCACCAACACGCCGGCGGGTCTGATCGGTGCGGTGCGGTTCGGCCAGTATGACGGCGCGCCGCAGACGGAAACGCCGGTTCGCACCTTTGTCGGCCCGACCGAAGCACTCGCTTCCATGGCCAAGAACGAAGGGGTCAGCGCCGCCCTGCTGCCGGCCGCCTCGGCGCCTGCCGATCTGCCGGTGCTCTGGAAGACCGAAGCGCTCAACGACCGCGATCGCGCAACCGGCATTACGGTTGCGGTGCTGGCGATTATCCTCGGGCTTCTGACCTTCGGCGGCTACCTGCACCAGCGCCACCCGCTGGCGGTCGGCTCCGAATTCATCGTCGATACCATTCGCGGCATTCCGATGCTGGTCATCGTGCTCTATGTCGGGTTGCCGCTCAGCGGCGCGTTGAAGGACGCGACGCAAGGCGTGCTCGACCCACCCAATCTGGTGCGCGGCATCGTCGCCATGGCGCTTGCCTATTCGGCCTACCTCGCGGAAATCTTCCGTTCCGGCATCAACGCCATACCGGTCGGCCAGGTCGAGGCGGCGCGCAGCATCGGCCTCAATCGCTGGCAGACAGCGCGCCTCGTCATCCTGCCGCAGGCCTTCAGGATCATCATTCCGCCGCTCGGCAACGAACTGATCGCGATCCTCAAAGACACCTCGCTGCTGTCGATCCTGTCGATCCGCGACATCACCCAGCGCATGCGCGAGTTCCAGTCGGCAAGCTTCCTGCCTTTCGCGCCCTATAACTCCGCCGCGATCTTCTACATCTTCCTGACGCTTGCTGCAGCCAGCCTCGTGAACATGGTCGAGAGAAAATATGACATCAAGCATCGATAAAACGGAGGTACGACGCACCGTGCTGATCACCGGTGCCTCGCGAGGTCTCGGGCGCGAGCTCGCGGCACTCTATGCGGCCGACGGCTGGCGGGTCATTGCCTGCGTCCGAGGGGAAGCGTCTTTCGAAGGTGCCATTGAAGCGCAATCGCTTGATGTCTCCGACCCCGCTTCGATCATGGCCCTTGGCAGAGCGCTCGAAGGTGTGGCCATCGACGTTCTGATCAACAATGCCGGCATCCGCGGCGACACGGGTGGGCTTGCGACGCTGGACAGCGATGATTTCCTCGAGGTGATGCGCGTCAACGCGCTCGCACCTTTGCTCCTGGCACGTGCGCTGCATGCGAACCTTCTGGCCGGTGAACGCTGTGTTATCGCCAACATCAGCAGTCGTGCCGGCTCGCTTGCCGAAGGCACGCTGGACGATGATGACGGCGACTATGCCTATCGCTGCTCGAAGGCGGCGTTGAACATGGCGACGGTGAAGCTGGCACAGGATTTTCGCAAGGACGGCATCACCGTCCTGTCGCTGCATCCCGGCTGGGTCAGGACCGACATGGGTGGCGGCGAGGCAAATGTTCCGGTGGCAACAAGTGCCGCTGGGCTGAAAGCGATTATCGACGAAGCGGACATGGCCGACAGCGGCGGCTTCTGCAGCTACGACGGACGACGGATTTCATGGTGACGGGACAAGCAGCAGGCATGGCACAGGAAGACTTGAAGGCTGAGCAGGAACTGGCGGCAATCCGGGCGCTGCTCATCGAGACCTATGGCATTGAAGGGGATATCTCGCCGCTGCCGGGCGAGCACGACCTCAACTATCGCGTTCGCGCGCAGGACGGCGAGCAATATCTCCTGAAGCTGCACGCGCCAGGCGATGCCGATGACCTCGACATGCAAGTCGCGGTGCTCGACCACCTCGCGAAAACGGCAGTCGATCTGCCGGTCTCGCGGCCAGTGCCCGGTCGCGCCGGCGCGTCAACCGTGAAAGCGATGGTGCGCGGCGAGCGCACCGCGCGGCTCCTGACCTGGCTACCCGGCGATATCTGGGCGAAATCCGCGTCCCGCGGTCTGACGAGCGCGGAAACGCTCGGGCACCTGCTCGGCCAGCTCGACCAAAGCCTCAAGGGCTTTGCCCATGCCGGCACGAAACGCGTCTATGCCTGGGATATCGGCCGTGCCGATATGCATCTGAACCACGTGATTCTGATCGACGGCGACGACAAGCGGGAAGCGGTTCGCGCCATCCTCGAACGGTTCGCGTC
This sequence comes from Ensifer sp. ENS11, assembly GCF_014851895.1. NCBI lineage: Bacteria > Pseudomonadati > Pseudomonadota > Alphaproteobacteria > Hyphomicrobiales > Rhizobiaceae > Ensifer > Ensifer sp. ENS11. The sequence continues at coordinate 440,103 of NZ_JACVAN010000003.1, forward strand.
GTCCGTCCGGCCAAGCCTCGAAAGCTGCCTGCGACAGGTCATCCATAACGACGCCAACGACTACAATGTGCTTTTGGACCACGAGGGACGCGTCAGCGGATTGCTGGATTTCGGCGATATGGTCGAAACGTGGCGCGTCGTCGAGATCGCTGTCGCTGCCGCCTATGCGCTGATCGGCACGGCGGATGCGGTCGGCACCATCGCAGCGCTCGCGGGCGCCTATCACCGAGCGAACCCGATCAGCGAGGCCGAGACGGCTTTGATCTTCGATCTCGTTCGCACCCGCTATGCCGTCAGCATGTGCATGGCGGCCAAGCAGATCCGCGACAACCCTGAAAACACCTACCTGCTTGTCAGCCAGGAAGACGTCTGGCGTGAGCTTCAACGGCTCGAACGCGAGAACCGCGCGATTGCGATCGCCCGCATCCGCGACGCCTGCGGCTTTGCGCCGATCGCGCATGCGGCGTCCGTCGTGCGCTGGCTGGAGCAGAACGCCCATGACTTTTCCGCCATCGTCAAGCCGTCCGTCGCCAAGCCCAAGGTCGCCGTCTTCGATTTCTCCGCCTCCAGTCCCGAAGCGGCACAGTGGGCGGCACTGGATGCCACGGCGGCAGAGGCGCTGATCGCCGCGCGTATTCGCGAGCAGAATGCCGACTATGGCATCGGCCTTTACGGCGAGGATCGCGCGATCTATCAGGGCGACGCCTACGAAACGGCAACCGCCGGTGAGCGCCGTTCAGTCCATCTTGGCGTCGATATCTTCGCGCCGGCATTGGAACCGGTGCATGCACCGTTCGCTGGCAAGGTCGCTTTCCTTCATGACGATGCCGTCGCCTTCGGCTTCGGCCCGACCGTCCTGCTGGAACATGTCACCGATGCCGGGGTCTTCTGGACGCTTTACGGCCATCTGTCGCGCGAGACGATGGCGAAGTTGACGGTCGGCCAACCGATCGTCACGGGCGAAAGCTTTGCGAGCCTTGGTGCCACCCAAGAAAACGGCAACTGGGCGCCGCATCTGCATTTCCAGCTGGTGACCGACCATCTGGGGCTGGAGGGCCGCATGTTCGGCGTCGGCGTGCGTGATCAATGGCAGGTCTGGCGCGAGGTCAGCCCCGATCCGAGCGTTGTGCTTGGGCTGCCTGTGCCGGCTTCGGTGATCGTCGCCCGCGACAAGGATTTTCTGGTGCGTGAACGTCACCGGCGCATCGGGCGTTCGCTCAGTATCGCCTATAGCATAGCGCCGCTGAAGATCGTCGGCGGCGAGGGCGCTCATCTGATCGACGAGGACGGCACGCGCTGGCTCGATATGGTAAACAATGTCTGCCACGTCGGCCATTGCCATCCGCGCGTCGTCAAGGCGGCGCAGATGCAGATGGAGAAGCTCAACACCAATTCGCGCTATCTGCACGATTCGCTGGTCGAATATTCGCGGCGGCTGGCCGCGCAGTTCCCCGACCCACTCAACGTCTGCTTCTTCGTCAATTCCGGCAGCGAGGCCAACGACCTGGCGCTCAGGCTGGCGCGTGCCTACACCGGAAACCGCGACGTCATCACCGTCGATCATGCCTATCACGGCCATCTGTCGAGCATGATCGACGTCAGCCCCTACAAGTTTGCCGGCAAGGGCGGAGAGGGCCGCCCCGCCCATGTCCAGGTCGCGGAAATGCCCGATCTCTATCGCGGCCGCTATCGCTATGGCGACGTCGATGCAGGCCGCAAATATGCCGAGGATGTGCGCAACCAGGTGCTGGCGCTTGCCGCAAACGGCCGCCGCCCGGCGCTGTTCTTCAGCGAGGGTATTCTCGGAACGGGCGGGCAGCTGACATTGCCGGAAGGCTATCTGCATGAGGCCTATGCCCATGTGCGTGCCGCCGGCGGCCTGTGCCTGGCCGACGAAGTGCAGGTCGGCTTCGGCCGCGTTGGCAGCCATATGTGGGCGCACCAGACGCAAGGTGTGATCCCGGATATCGCCACGATGGGCAAGCCGATCGGCAACGGACACCCGATGGCCGCCGTCGTCACCACCGAGGCGATCGCCGCCTCCTTTGCCAACGGCATGGAGTACTTCAACACCTTCGGCGGCAATCCGGTTTCGGCCGAGATCGGCCTTGCGGTGCTGGACGTCATTCGCGACGAACGGTTGATGCACCACTGCCGTGTTGTCGGCGACCGGTTGATGGACGGCGCCCGTGCGCTGGCCAAGCGCCATGCCATCATCGGTGACGTGCGCGGCTACGGTCTCTTCAACGGCATCGAATTGGTGCGCAGCCGCGAGACCCAGGAACCGGCCGCAAGCGAGCTCGACTTCGTCATCGCTGAAATGAAACGCAAGCATCGGATATTGCTCAGCAGCGAGGGGCCGCACCACAACGTGCTGAAGGTGAAGCCGCCGGCGCCGTTCAGCGCCGAGGATTGCGACCATTTCCTCAATGCGCTCGACGAGACGCTCGGACGCCTAAACCATTGATCAAGAAACGATACGGCCGGTCATGAACCGGCCGTATCGGTTTTGTGCCCTTTATCGCCCACAGCAATTTCTCAAGCACCGATTTTTTCGCTTTACAACAAAGTTAAACGTTTTTATCGTGCATATAAACGTTTAACACGAACATGTGGTAAGGTAAGCGTTAAGCCGGCTGCCACAATGTTCGCCATCAGGGGAGGGCCCGTTGGCAGCTATCCGTATTGAAAATCTGCGCAAAGGCTTTGGTTCGCTCGAAGTCTTGAAGGGCATCAATCTCGATATCGCCGATGGCGAGTTCGTGTGCTTTCTCGGGCCGTCCGGTTGCGGTAAGAGCACGCTCCTGCGTTCGATCGCCGGTCTTGAGGAGCTCGATTCCGGTTCGATCCGCCTCGGCGATCGCGATATCACCGATCTGCGCTCGGCCAAGCGCGATATCGCCATGGTCTTCCAGAATTACGCGCTCTATCCACACATGAACGTGCGCAAGAACCTGTCCTTCGGCCTGGCGCTGAACGGCATGAAGCGCGACGAGATCGATCGCCGCGTCAACGACGCTGCCGACATCCTGCGCATCTCCGAACTGTTGCACCGCAAGCCCCGCCAACTCTCCGGCGGCCAGCGCCAGCGTGTTGCCATCGGCCGCGCGATTGTTCGCGAGCCGAAGCTGTTCCTGCTCGATGAGCCGCTGTCGAACCTTGATGCCGGCCTGCGTGTGACCATGCGCGTCGAGCTTGCAGCACTCCACGAGCGCCTTGGCGTCACGATGATCTATGTCACCCATGATCAGGTCGAGGCGATGACGCTTTCCGATCGCGTCGTCGTGCTCGACAAAGGCAAGGTCAGCCAGTTCGGCACGCCACTCGAACTCTTCTATCAGCCGGCGAACCTCTTCGTTGCCGGCTTTATCGGCTCGCCGCGGATGAATTTCGTCACCGCGAACCTGGTCCGTCAGGACCGTTCCGAATTGACGCTTTCCGGCGGTGGTCTGGTTCGGGACCTGACGCTCGGAACGCTGTCGTCCACCGTCGTCGCCAAGGACAAGCCGGTGACGATCGGCATCCGCCCGGACAAGCTTGAGCTGGTTTCGCCTGAGGAAGCGCACCTGATCGGCGACGTCCGCCTGGTCGAGCGGCTCGGCACCGAAAGCCATGTTCACATCGGCCTTGAGAATGGCTCCGACATGACCGCCGTCGTGCGCGGCACGCATCCGGTTGCCAACCGCGAGCGCATCCATCTGCGCATCCCCGCTGAGCATTGCCATCTGTTCGATGCCGACGGCAAGGCGATCGCGCGGGCGCTCGATCCCGAGACGCAGATGCTGATCAATCAGGAAAAAAGCAAAAGGGTCGCGTGACCCGAATGAGGAGGAGAAGCATGCAGAACAGGACGAAATCGCTCATCGGCTCGCTCATGGTATTGGCGATGGCCGGAGCCGCCACGGCCCGCGCGGAAGAGACCTTGCGCTTTGCCACCTGGGACACGGATGAGAGCCTGGCGATCCAGCAGGCAATTGCCAAGAAGTTCGAGGAAAAGCACCCGGGCGTGAAGGTGCAAGTCGAGCCCTATGCCGATGGTTACGACCAGAAGCTGATCGCCGCCTTCGGCGCCGGCAGCCCACCCGACGTCATGTATATGTGGAATTTCCCGCAGTACTACACCTCGCTGATGCCGCTCGACGATCTGATCGCGCGCGACGCAGCCGAAGTGAAGCCGGACGATTTCCCTAAGGGCCTGATGAACACCACGCGCGTCGAAGGCAAGACCTACGGCATGCCGTCGGGCTTCACGACCCAGGTCGTCTTCTACAACAAGGACATGTTCGCCAAGGCCGGCGTCGAAGAGCCGAAGGATGGCTGGACCTGGGACGATCTGCGCGCCAAGGCCGCCAAGTTCCGTGACGAGAAGAACAAGGTCTACGGCTTTGCCGTCGACGCCAAGCCCGACCCTTACGACTTCGAGCAGTTCCTCTGGTCGAACGGCACCAAGTACATCTCCGACGATGGCAAGCAGATCGACGGCTACATGAACAGCGATGCGGCGGCCCAAGTGCTCGACATGTTCGGCGATATGGCCAAGACGCAGGAAGCGATCACGCTCAACCTCGGCGACGACACCTCGGGCAGCACGCTGTTCAAGGGCGGCAAGATCGCCATGTTCCAGAGCGCAATGTGGTCGAAGGCAGGCATCGACGCCTCGGGCATCAAGTATGGCGTGGCGCCGTTGCCGAAGTTCGGCGACAAGACCGCCCATTCGGCGCTCGGCGTCTCGGCGATCTCGATCGCCAAGGACGCAGCACACGCTGACCTCGCCTGGGAGTTCGTCAAGTTCTTCTCCTCGCCGGAAGCCGTTGCCATGCGGATCAACGACCTGCCGGTCCGCACCAGCGTTGCCGAAGAAAAGGGCATGACCACCGATCCGATCTACAAGCCGTTCTTCGACATTCTCGCGACCTCGAACACCGAAACCCACGCGTTCCTGAAGAACGCCAACTGGGGCAAGGTGCAGGACAATCTCGCGCGCGCCATCGAAGCAACCATGATCGACCAGGGCAACGCCAAGCAGCATCTGGACGATGCCGTCAGCCGTTCCAAGCGGTTGATCAAGTAAGCAAAGGGAGTACGGTGGATGGATATGACCTATACCGGGGCAGAGCCCAAGGTGGCAAGGCGCAAGCGCTCAGCCATCGCGCGCTACGCAGCGCCCTATCTGTTCATCTCCCCGTGGATCCTCGGGTTCCTGTTCTTCACGCTCGGGCCGCTCGTCTTCTCCCTGACGATGAGCTTCTATGACTGGCCGGTGGTCGGTGAGCGGGCCTTTGTCGGTCTCGACAACTATAAATCGATGCTGTTCGACGATCCGCAGTTCTGGGAGAGCCTCTGGATCACGGTGAAGTTCGCGGCGATCTACGTGCCGTTCAACATCGTCATGTCGTTCCTCTTGGCGATGATGCTGCACAACATCACCTTTGCCAGCGGCTTCTTCCGCACCGCCTTCTATCTGCCGAGCGTCATTTCCGGCGTCGCGCTGGTGACGATCTGGAGCTGGATCTACAGCAAGGAATACGGCCTTTTGAACTTCATGCTGTCGCTCGTCGGCATCCACGGGCCGAACTGGCTCGGCGATCCGAATCTCGCGATCGTCGCGATTATCATCGCCAGCCTCTGGGGTCTCGGCGGCACCATGCTGATCCTTCTGACCGGCCTCAAAGCCATTCCGAAGGAGCTTTACGAGGCGGCCACCGTCTCGGGCGTTCCCGGCTGGGCACAGATGCTGTTCATCACCCTGCCGATGCTCGGCCCGATGCTGCTTTTTACCTTCATCACCTCGATCATCTCGGCCTTCCAGCAGTTGACCATCGCGCTCCTCCTGACCAAGGGCGGCCCGCTCGGCTCCACCTATTTCTTTGCCATGTATATCTACGACAACGCCTTCAAATATTTCGACATGGGTTATGCCGCCGCCGGCTCCTGGGTGATGTTCATCATCGTTCTGGCGCTCAGCCTCGGCGTGATGCGCTGGTCGGCCGCCTGGGTCTACTACGAAGGCGAAGTCCGCCAGAACGATGGAGAAGGCCATGCGTAAGACGCTGCTCTATTCCGCGCTGATCCTGCTCTCGGCCCTGTTTATCGCGCCGTTCTACTGGACCTTCATGACGGCGATCAAAAGCACCGCCGATCTCTACCAGTTCCCGCCGGTCTTCTGGCCGTCGGAATGGCACTGGGAGAATTTTGCCGCCGCCTGGAACAAGCAGCCCTTCGGCACCTACCTGACCAACTCGGTCATCGTCGTCGTGTTTTCGACCATCGGGCAGCTGATCTCGAGCTCGCTGGTTGCCTATGGCTTTGCCCGCTTCCGCTTCCCTGGCCGCGACCCGCTGTTCATCGTGCTGCTCGCCACCATGATGATCCCGTGGGACGTGAAGATGATTCCGCTCTACATGGAATTCAACATGCTGGGCTGGATCAACACGCTGAAGCCGCTGATCGTGCCGGCCTATTTCGCCGACGCCTTCTTCGTCTTCCTGCTTCGCCAGTACATCATGACCGTGCCTATGGAGATCGACGAAGCGGCGCGCATGGATGGTGCGAATGCCTTCGACATCTATTGGCGCATCCATTTGCCACTGATGATGCCGGCCCTGGTGCTGGTCGGTACCTTCCACTTCATGAACGCGTGGAACGACTATCTCGGCCCGCTGATTTTCTTGAACGACCAGTCGAAATACACGCTGACGCTCGGGCTCTCGATGTTCAAGGGCCTGCATGAAGTCGACGTCACCTCGATTGCCGCGATCACGGTGATCCTCTGCCTGCCGCCGCTGGCACTGTTCTTCGTCGCCCAGCGCTACATCATGGATGGTGCGGTCGGCTCGTCGGTGAAGGGGTAAACGATGCTGTTCGATATCGATCATATCCCCTTCAGCCGAAAAGGACGGTTTCTGACGCTGTCGATGATGAAGGTGCCGGGTGGCGACGGCGCGCGTGCTCTCTATCTGCGCTTTGTTGCCGGCGGTGACGAACGGCCCTCGCTCGGTCGCCTTTGCCGCGTCGAGTTCCTCGATGCAATGGGCAAGCCGGCGCAGGCGACCTTTGAGTTGACGCCGGAGCGGCTGGTTGCCCGCATCAATGCCGGATCGCTGACTTTTGTTATCGGCGAGGGCGAGCGGCTACATGTCCGCGGCGAGAATGCCGGCGTGCGCTTTCACCTGGAAGGATCGCGCTACGATTACGTCTATCGCACGCCCACCGGCGTCGATTGCCTCGTGGCAGCCGTCGAGAACGTGAAATTCATCCCGCGGGCTGTGTCTGGCACCCTTGACGTGTCGGGCGCCTGGCAGCGCGACCACTCGGCCGACGTTTCCTTCGCATTCACGGGCACCGGCATTTTCGAGGGCAATGTCGACTTCTTCCGCACCGTGCCGCCGACAGCGCCGCTTGAGAGCTTCGCGGACGCCCTTTCCGACGTCACTGTCGAGTTCGAAAAGTGGTACGGCAAGGTGCCGAGGGGCGCGCACGGTCAGGACGCGGCGCATCGGCTGGCAAGCTATCTGCTGTGGGCAAACGGCGTGCCGGTTGGCGGGCAGCTGACACGGCCGGCGATCTACATGTCCAAGAACCACATGATCAACATCTGGAGTTGGGACAACGCCTTTTCGGCACTGGGTGTGGCGGCCGTCGATGCGGACCTCGCCTTTGACCAGCTCGCAGCGATCTTCGACCATCAGGACGGCTCCGGTCTCCTGCCCGATTACATCAATGATCGTGACGTGCTCTTCGCCTTCACCAAGCCGCCGGTCCATGGCTGGGCGGTGTCGCTTATCGCGGCTAGGCACCCGGATTTCCTGACGGCGGAGCGCAAGAGCTATCTGCGCGACGCAATCGGCCGGCAGGTCGACTACTGGCTGACCTATGCGCGCACGGACGCAACGTCGCTGCCGAGCTATTTCCATGGCAACGATAGTGGCTGGGACAATGCGACCTTCTTTGCCGAAGGTGGCCCGGTCATCTCGCCTGATCTGCCGGTATTCCTCATTCTCGCTTGCGAGACGCTTGCGACTTTGCTCGAGAGCGATCCTGCGCGTGCTGCGGAATGGAACGCCAAGGCGGATGCCTTGCAGGCGTTGCTGTTCGTGCGCCTCTGGACCGGCGCAACGTTTGGCGCCCGGCTTGCGGGCGCACCGGACCGCATCTTGCCGGGCGAAAACCTGATCCAGTTCATGCCGCTGTTGCTCGGCACGCGTCTGCCCGCGGAAATGCGCGAAAAGCTTGTTGCCCGTCTCGTCGCTGGCGGCTTCATCACCGCCTGGGGGCCGGCAACCGAAAGCCCCAAAAGTTCGTTCTATGAGGATGACGGCTACTGGCGCGGCCCGATCTGGGCACCGACGACGTTGCTCCTTTGGGATGGCCTGCGTCGGCAAGGGGAGATTGAACTGGCGCGCGAAATCGCGGAAAAGTTCTGTTCACTTGCCAGCAAAAGCGGTATGGCCGAAAACTTCGATGCGCGGTCGGGGAGGGGACTTCGCGATCGCGCATTCGCCTGGACATCCGCAGTCTATCTCCTGCTGGCGGCATCGCTCAGCGACGACAATCCATGACGAGCCGAGACGCCATGCAAAGACCAACGATCAAGACCATTGCGCAGGAAACGGGGCTGTCGATTGCCACCGTTTCGAAGGCCCTGAAGCATTCGCCTCAGGTTCGCCCGGAGACGCGCGCGATCGTGATCGAGGCGGCCGAGCGCGTCGGCTACGAACTGAACATGCACGGCGTGCAGTTGCGCACTGGCAAGACCTATCAGGTCGCGGCGATCATGACGGCGCCCGGCCCGAAGCAGAACGAGTGGGAAGGCGTGGAATACGCCCAGCTCTTGAGCGGCATTTCCTGGGCGCTGGAAGACAGCCCGTACCGGGTCTCGCTCTATGCGGTCAGGAATTTCGAGGAAAGCCAGGCCGTCATCCAGCAGATCGTGTCGCTGAAGAAGGCCGACGGCATCATCATCTCGGGCACGCGCGCCGACGATCCGCGCATCCGCACGATGCAGGCGGCCGACTTTCCCTTCGTCACCTATGGCACCAGCGTGCACAACGCGCCGCATGCCTATGTCGATGCCGACAACGAGCAGATGATCCGGGTTTCGATGGCGAGACTGGTCGACCGCGGCCATCGCCGCATCGCGCTGCTCAACCCACTGTCGGATCTGAGCTACGGCATAACCCGGTTTGAAAGCTACAGGCGCGCGCTCGAGGTTGCCGGCTTGCCGTTCGACCCGGCTCTGGTCGCACATGGGCGGTTGACGCCGGCCTTCGGGCGGGAGAACGTGCTGACGATGGCGGATCTCTCCAATCCGCCGACCGCCTATATCTGCGCCAACGAAGCCTCGGCGCTCGGCGCCTTCTCCGGTTTCCATGAGCGCGGCCTCGTGCATGGCCGCGACGCCGTCATCAATGCCACTGACGACCTGAACGTCAGTCAGTATTTCGCGCCACCGATCACCACCTATTACCTGCCGATCAGCGAGCCGAGCAGCCTGCTCGGCGCCTACATCCTTCGCCGGATGGAGGGCGAGCCGCCGGAGGCGCTGCAGACGCTTTTGATGCCGAAGCTGATCGAGCGCTGCGACGACCGTTTGACCCCAAACCGCTGAAGACGAACAACGACCCGACGACCACACGACTGCGCCTGATGATATAAACGTTTATATCTCGGAGAGCGCTCGCATCGAAGACGAAGTGCCGGGTGAAGCCGGCCGAGAGCATGACGAAGGACCCGATCTTGCATATGCCCCTGACGAGACCGAACCGTTTCAACGCCGACCAGCAGGAGACCGACATGCTCGAACTCGGCGTCTGCTACTATCCGGAGCAATGGCCGCGCGAGAAATGGGAAGAGGACGCCCGCCGCATGGTCGAACTGGGGCTTGCCTGGGTGCGCATCGGCGAATTCGCCTGGGCCAAGATCGAACCCAGATCGGGTGAATTTCATTGGGAGTGGCTTGATGACGCGATCGACGTGCTCGGCCGCGCCGGTCTCAAGGTCATCTTGGGCACGCCGACCGCCGCACCGCCGAAGTGGCTGATCGATCGTCACCCGGATATCCTGCCGGTCGACGTGAACGGCGTGGTGCGCAAGTTCGGTGCCCGGCGCCACTATTGCTTCTCCAGTCGCAGCTACCGCATCGAGGCCGCACGCATCTCGGAGGCCATGGCCGAACGTTACGGCAAGAACGCCTTCGTCCATGCCTGGCAGACGGACAACGAATATGGCGACCATGACACGATCTACAGCTATTCCGGCGAGGCCGAGCGGGCGTTTCGGCTTTGGCTCGCCGAGCGCTACGGCACGACCGACGAACTGAACCGCGCCTGGGGCACGGCGTTCTGGGCGATGAACTATAACAGCTTCGACGAAGTCGACCTGCCGAACAATCTTGTCGAGGAGCCGAGCCCGACCCATATCGTCGACTTCATCCGCTTCTCGTCCGACCAGGTGAAGAGCTTCAACAAGGCGCAAGTCGACATCATCCGCAAGCACTCGCCGGGTCGTCCGGTGACGCACAATTTCATGTCGCAGAACACCGACTTCGACCACTACAAGGTCGGCGAAGACATCGATATCGCGTCCTGGGACGTTTACCCGATGGGTGGGCTGTTGAACGGTCGTCTTTCACCGGAGGACAAGGGACGCTACCTGCGTGTCGGCGATCCGGACCAGCCTGCCTTCAACCACGATCTCTACCGGGCCGTCGGCCGTGGACGCGTCTGGGTGATGGAACAGCAGCCCGGTCCGGTCAATTGGGCGGCGCACAACCAGTCGCCGGCCGATGGCATGGTTCGGCTCTGGACCTGGCTTGCCTATGCGCATGGCGTCGACATGGTTTCCTATTTCCGCTGGCGGCAGGTGCCGTTTGCGCAGGAGCAGTTCCATGCCGGCCTCTTGCTTCCCAACAGCGAGCCCGACCAAGGCTATCTCGAGGTGGCTCAGGTCGCAGAAGAGATGAAGCGGCTGCCGAAAGGCGAGGCACGCGGCAAGGCCAAGGTCGCGATCCTGCTCGACTACAATTCGCGCTGGGCGACCCGCGCCCTGCCGCAGGGTCGGACCTATTCGGCCTCGGCGACGGCGCTCGACTGGTATTCGACCGTCTCTCGCCTGGGCGTCGACGTCGATTTCATCGGCCAGCATTCCGATCTCGACGGCTACCAGCTGGTGCTGGCGCCAGACCTTGTCATCGCCAATCAGGCCTTTGTCGAGAAGCTGGTCGCGTCGCAAGCCAGGGTCTTGTTCGGACCGCGCAGCGGCAGCAAGACTGAGGACATGCACATTCCCGAGGGATTGCCGCCGGGACCGCTCGCAGCACTTGTCGACGTCAGTGTCGCTCGCGTTGAATCCCTGCCGGAATTTCATAGCGAGACCGTGCTTTACGGCAACGAGACCTATCCGGCCGGCATCTGGCGCGAGACCGTGCGCACCAGCGAGGCGGTGCTGGCGACCTTCGAAGGGGAATACCGCAATGGCGCGCCGGCACTCGTCGGCAACGACAAGGCGCGTTACATGGCGGCGGCCGCCCGTGGCGACCTGCTGAAAAAGGTGATCAATGACGCCCTTGGCTGGGCTTCGGTCGAAGCGCTCGCCGATCTCGGCGATTTGCGCATCACCCGTCGCGGCAAGCTCAACTTCGCCTTCAACTACGGCAAGGAAGCGGCGGACGTGCCGGCTGGCGCTGGCGCTACCTTCCATGTCGGTGCCCGCAAGCTCGGTCCCGTCGACGTCGCCATCTGGACGGAATGAGAATTGGACCGTGGGCGGATCGCTCCGCCCACGGTCATTCCATGACTATTTGGCCGGTTCGGAGGCCAGGATTCCTTCGAGGCGGTCATAGCCGATGGCAATGCCGCTCTCCATCGGCGACTTGAGGACGGCATCGCGGGTCTCCGTCGAAGAGTAGATAACAGCCGTCGTCACCGTGGTGCGCCCACCCTCCTCGACGAAGTGGGTCGTCACTTGGGTTTGGCCGCCGGTCCAGTCCTCGTCAAAGAGTTCCTCGTGCACGATCCGGTCCGGCGCTTGGATCTCGCGATAGGTTCCGCCCATGCCCATCTCGACACCTTCGGCGCTTTTCCAGACGTAACGGAAGGTCCCGCCAGGTCTCAAATCAATCTCGCAAACGGGCAGCGACCAGCCGTCCGGGCCGGTCAGCCAGCGCTTGACGAGCGCCGGTTTGGTGAAGGCGTCGAAGACCAGCCGGCGCGGCGCGTCAAAGCTGCGGACGATGCGGATTTCCCGGTCGCCATGCGCCGTGACAACAAGTTTGTTGGATGCAGCATTCATGTCATTCCTCCTTCGTGGTGAAATTGGTGGGGAGTGCGGCCGACGCCTGTGATGCAGCGTCGGCTTTCAGCTCCTCAAGCAGGGTGTCGAGGCGGGCAAAATTCGCTTGCCAAAGCTTGCGATATTCCTCCAGCCAGTCGGCTGCCTCAGTGAGCGGATCGATCTCGATGCGGCAGGGACGGCGCTGTGCATCGCGGCTGCGCGAAACCAGCCCGGCGCGCTCCAGCACCTTCAGGTGCTTCGACACGGCCGGCTGGCTCATGGCGAAGGGCTCTGCAAGTTCGAGGACGGATGCTTCGCCCAGGGCCAGACGGGCAAGGATCGCCCGCCGTGTCGGGTCAGCAAGGGCGGAAAAGGTAGCGTCGAGGCGTTCGGATGGGGTCATTTGTATAACCAAATAGTTTTAGAACTATTCGGTTATGTTGCAACTCGGCGCGAGAGTCAAGACTGCCCATGGGCAGGGAGCGCGCGACGCGTTTGCCGGCACCTTTTGCGAAGTGCATATTCGTCACACTGCAAGTTGTGGAAGAGACGCCTCGCGGCCTCGATCAACTTTGCCGGTGGGCTATGGCTGGACTGATGCCGGTAAGATTCGGCCCGGATCTTGGGCGTGCCGGCAGTGGACAGGAGTACCAGACCATGAAGATCATTCGGATTGCCAAAACCGCAGCCGTTGCTGCAATCGCCTTGTTTTCAACGCTCGTCGCCTTCGGCAACATCACCGACTACGCAACGAACTTCGCCTTCGTTCAGCATGTGATGATGATGGATACGATCTTTCCCGACGCGGCGATCAAATATCGCGCCATCACCAGTCCGGTGCTTCACAACCTGTTCTATGTCGTGATCATCGCGGCGGAAACGTTGACGGCGCTGCTTTGCTGGCTCGGTGCCTACAGGCTCGCCACTAACCTCAACGGTGGCGCCCGCGAATTCAACCGGGCGAAGACGGTGGCGATCGCCGGCCTGACGCTCGGCTTCCTCGTCTGGCAGGTCGGCTTCATGTCGGTCGGCGGTGAATGGTTCGGCATGTGGATGTCGAAACAATGGAACGGCGTTCCCGACGCCTTCCGCTTCTTCATCACCATCCTGCTGGTGCTGATCTTCGTGGCGCAGCGCGACGAAGAAACCGTGTGAATGAAAAAGGGGAGCCGTCAATGAACGGCTCCCTATCTGGCTTTCAGATGCGCTTACCGAGCATGCGTTACCGCAAAACCGCGGAGTGCTTTAGACGCGCTCGAGCGCTACGGCGATGCCCTGGCCGACGCCGATGCACATGGTCGACAGTGCATAACGTCCGCCGGTTTCCGCGAGCTCAAGCGCGGCCGTCCCTGTAATGCGGGCGCCGGACATGCCGAGCGGATGGCCAAGGGCAATGGCGCCGCCATTGCGGTTGACGCGGCCGTCGTCGTCGGCAATGCCGAGATCGCGCAGCGTCGCTAGTCCCTGAGAGGCAAAGGCTTCGTTGAGCTCGATGACATCGAACTGTTCCTGCGCCAGGCGAAGACGCGCCATCAATTTCTTCGAGGCCGGGGCCGGGCCGAAACCCATGATGCGCGGTTCAACGCCGGCGGTGGCCCCGCCCAGGATACGGGCGATAGGTCTGAGGCCGTATCTCCTGACCGCCGCCTCGGAGGCAATGATCAACGCCGCCGCGCCATCATTGACGCCCGACGCATTGCCGGCGGTGACCGTGCCTCCTTCTCGTCTGAAGGGTGTGCCGAGCTTGGCAAGCGCCTCCATCGTCGTGGCGCGGGGATGTTCGTCTCTTTCGACGACAGTCGGGTCGCCCTTGCGCTGCGGGATGGTGACGGCGACGATTTCCTTCGCCAGGCGACCGTTGGCTTGCGCGGCTGCCGCCTTCGCCTGGCTGCGCAGCGCAAAGGCGTCCTGATCTTCTCGACTTACCTTGAAATCTTCGGCGACGTTTTCGCCGGTCTCCGGCATGGAATCGACGCCATATTGCTTCTTCATCAGCGGGTTGACGAACCGCCAGCCGATGGTGGTGTCATAGATCTCGGCATTGCGCGAAAATGCGCTCTCCGCTTTCGGCATCACGAAGGGAGCCCGCGACATGCTCTCGACGCCGCCGGCAATCATCAATTCGGCTTCGCCCGCTTTGATGGCACGTGCGGCAGCGATGACGGCATCCATGCCCGAACCGCAGAGCCGGTTGATCGTGGTGCCGGTCACGCTCGCCGGCAACCCGGCCAGAAGCAGCGACATGCGCGCGACGTTGCGGTTGTCTTCACCTGCCTGATTGGCGCAGCCGAAGATGACGTCATCGACCGCTTCCCAATCGAGCGAAGGGTTGCGCTCGATCAGCGCCTTCAGCGGTATCGCGCCGAGGTCGTCTGCCCTGACTGATGAGAGCGCGCCGCCGAAGCGGCCGATCGGCGTGCGGATGTAATCGCAGATATAAGCATCGGCCATTTACGCGGCCTCCTTGTTGCCCTGGTGGGCCTTCTTCGTGCGTGCGTTGATGTCGCGAAGCGTCGCCAGTTCGATCTCAGTCGGCACCGGCGTCTCGATGACCTCTCCGGCGAATTTGATCGGCCAGCCGCAATTGTCGACGATCTGGTCACGCGTGACGCCGTGATGGATCGAAACAACAGTTAGTTCCTTGGTCACCGGATCGGGCTCCAGAATGCAGAGATCGGTGATGATGCGAGTGGGTCCCTTGGTCTTCATGCCGAGCCGTTCGCGATGATCGCCACCTTCGCCATGACCCATCGAGGTGATGAAGGGCAGCTTTTCGACGAATCCACGCTTGGAGAGCGCCATGGTGATGAAGATGCGGCCGCAATTCGACGCGATCTCCGGAGCGCCGCCGCCGCCCGGCAGCCGGACCTTCGGATGGTCATAGGGACCGACGACCGTGGTGTTAAGGTTGGCGAACTTGTCGATCTGCGCGCCGCCGAGAAACCCGGTGGTAATGCGGCCGCCCTGCAGCCAGTAGCGAAACATCTCCGGCACCGAGACGGTGAAGAGGGCGGTATCGCAAAGCTCGCCGTCGCCGATCGACAAGGGGAGAACATCCGGCTTGGTGCCGACGGTTCCGCTTTCGTAGATGAGCGTAATGTCGGGGGCGTGGGTCAACCGCGCCACGTTGCAGGCGGCCGATGGCGCACCGATGCCGACGAAGCAGACGTCGTCGTTGGAAAGCTCGCGTGAGGCTGCGATGGTCATCATCTCGTTGGGGGTGAAATCCGTCATCGTCGCCTCCTCAAGCGGCCTTCGCCGGCTTCCTGCCGGCGTGTCGTGCAAAATCTTCAGGCCCTGCGTCGAGCACGTTCTCCTTGATCCATGCGGTAAAACTCTCGCGGTCGCGGGCGATCTCGTCCCAGCCGATGTAGAAGGCGTTCGAGCGCGGATAGTAGCCGTGGGCGTAGGAGGGGAAGGCGCCGCCCGGCACCTGGCTGACCGCCGTTACTGCCCAGGTGGGGAGCACGACGGAGTTGGGCGACGGTGGCGCAAGCTCGTCGACGATTTCCTCGACCGTGATGATCGAGCGCTTGGCTGCAAGCACCGCCTCTTTCTGCACGCCGACGATGCCTTCGATGAGCACGTTGCCCTTCCTATCGGCGCGTTGGGCGTGGATGATCGTCACGTCCGGCCGGATCGCCGGAACGGCGGCCAGGACTTCGGACGTGAAGGGGCAGGTGATCTGCTTGATACTCGCGTTCACCTTCGGAAGGTCGGCGCCGATGTAGCCACGCAGCATCGCAAACGGCAGGTTCGCCGCACCCGCCTCATAAGCGTTGGCCATGGCCGCATGGGAATGTTCTTCGATTTCGAGCGGCCGCGGCCACTGGTTTTCGACTGCGTCGCGGAAGCGGTGAAGCGAGCCGACGCCGGGATTGCCGCCCCAGGAGAATTTCATGCCGCGGGCGGCACCCACGCCGATCAGCTGATCATAGAGGATATCCGGCGTCATGCGCACGAGAAACAGGTCCTTGCGACCCTGGCGGATCACTTCATGTCCGGCAGCATAGGGGATCAGATGGGTGAAACCCTCCATGGCAACGGTGTCGCCATCCCTGACATTGTCGCCGATGGCCTCGGCGAGCGAAACGATCTTCGCCATGTTTCCTCTCTTCTGATTTGAGCGTTGCCGCCAATCGGCGGGCGCATGATTGTCTGCAGGCGGTGGGAAGAGCTGACGCGTCGTCTTTCGCGGTCCATGGAGTGCGGGCCGACAAGCTCCCCTTGCCTGTATTGGCCCGAAATAGGCTCTCAAAAACAGTGTGCGTCAAACATTTTGTGCGATATTTGACATTTGTTCGTATATCGCACAGATTAATTGCCGGTAGAACGAGGATGAGCCATGAGAGAAACCGATTTCGTCAGCGGTTTTGCCCGCGGGCTGACCGTCATCGAGGCTTTTGGTGAGACACAGCAGAAGCTGACGATCACCGAGGCGGCGAAGATTACCGGTCTGGACCGGGCGACCGTGCGCCGCTCGCTGCTGACGCTCTCGGAGCTCGGCTACGCCGACTATGACGGGAAGTTCTTTTCTCTGACGCCGAAAATCCTGCGGCTCGGCCACGCCTACCTCTCGGCGACACCTCTGCCGACGATCGTCCAGCCCTATCTCGACCAGCTCTCGGAGCGGGCAGGTCAAAGCGCTTCCGCCTCGGTTCTCGACGGCACTGAGATTGTCTATATCGCGCGCGCCTCGCAAAGGCGGGTGATGTCGATCAGCCTGATGCCGGGCTCCAGGCTTCCTGCCTATTGCGCATCAATGGGGCGCGTGTGGCTCGCCGCCTTGCCGGAACAGCAGGCGAGGGACGTGCTCGCCCGCTCGGATCTCAAGGCAAACACACCTCATACGAGAACCGACACGGAAGAACTGATGGCCGAAATCGGCCGCGTGCGTCACCAAGGCTATGCGATCATCGACCAGGAGCTGGAAATCGGTCTTTGCTCCATCGCCGTTCCGCTTCAAAACGATCGCAACCAGATCGTCGCGGCACTCAACATCGGCGCGCCGGCCGCCCATGTGCCGGCTGCTGAAATGGTCGAACGTTATCTGCCGCTCCTGAGGGAGACGCAGGCTGCCTTGCGGATCGTGCTGCGCTAGAGACAGCTCCCGTCTCTGATGCTTGACGGAAACCGCGACGGGTCTTCTAATCCGCGCGGACCGGAGGAGCACCCGATGACCGACGAAGAACCCCCAACGGAAACCAAGCTGACGACGACGAAGCGGCGTTGGGCGGCGGCCGGCAAGTTCCTCACCGGGCGCGCAGCCCGGCCTGAGGACGAACGATTGCCGCCGGGCCAGCACCTTGTTCGGGATTGGCCGGTGCTGGACCTCGGGCAGCAGCCCGCGATCGGCGTGGAGCGCTGGCGGCTGGATGTGACCGGCCTCGTCGAACAGCGCCTGTCGCTGGATTGGATAGCGTTCAAGGCATTGCCGCAGAGCGACAGCCTCTCCGACATCCATTGCGTCACCACCTGGTCGCGCTACGACAATCGCTGGCAAGGGGTCTTGACGCACGACCTGCTCGACCTGGTCATGCCGAAGCCTGAAGCGTCTCATGTGATGCTGACGAGCTACGATGGTTATACGACCAATCTGCCGCTCGCCGATTTTGCCTCGGAACACGCGATCCTTGCGACCGATTGGGAGGGCAAGCCGATCAGCCGCACCCATGGCGGGCCGATGCGGCTTGTCGTGCCGCATCTCTATTTCTGGAAGAGCGCAAAGTGGCTGACGCGCATCGATTTTCGAGCCGGCGACGAGGCCGGTTTCTGGGAGCGCAATGGCTACCACATGCGTGGCGACCCTTGGCTTGAGCAGCGTTATTCCGCTGACTGACGGCCGGGCGTGGCTTTGGATATTGCCGGGAAAATGTACTCTGCGTTGCCCGCCGCGATCTGCCGGCGGGCAACGCAGCTGATGCTATTTCATCAGGTCCATATGCTGTTCGGCCCGCGCCTTGATCAAAGGGTCGAGGTCCGACTTGTAAGGCCCGTATTTCGTAAACATTTCGTGGGCTTCGAGCGGCGGAATGCCGGATGCGCGGATGAAATCCTCCAGATCGTACCGGACCTCGCCGTTGGCGACGCCCTCTGTAAACTGAAGTCCCGTCTCGGATGTGGACATTTGAATCTCCGTTATCCCGAGCCCGCAACGACGGTGTTGGTTCCCGTGGCAGCAGGCGTTGATAGGTGGCTTCGGTTGTTCACGAAATGGCGCCAGATGCAGAACGCGGCGCGGTGGTTTTGAACGCGTCATTGTGGCTTTTCAGAACGCGGGGGCATGCTCACAGCACATTTGCGCGGGATTCACGCCGCAGAGGCGCCGAATGCATGTATGGGCTTCAACAGGCTTAAGGGCCAACAACGCCGCCCTCCATGCGCCGGGCAGGTGGCGGATCGCTCCCCTTGGCCATTTAGCTCCGGCCGGTGAAAGATACACTATCAAGCCGCCGGGCCAAACACAGGAATGGTCCTTGCGAGGCCTTGTTGCAAAAAGTGACCTTGGCTCCGGCGCCGGGCGAAGCCGCCATGCGAGCAAACGGATTGCGGCGATCAGGCTTCGGTGGGCGAGCCAGCAGCTTGAAAGCGGGCCTCGAACTCCCGCCGCAGGTTTTTCCGCACCTCCGCCGCGCGCTGGCGTCGCTTTCGGATGCTGGTCACGGGATTGTAAGTCGGAACCGCGGTCGGACGCCCCTCGGCATCGACGGCCACCATAGTGAAATAGCAGGAGTTCGTGTGCCTGCGCTCGCCGGTGCGGATGTTTTCGGCTTCGACGCGGATCCCGACTTCCATCGAGGTCCGCCCGGCCTGATTGATCGAGGCGCGAAAGGTCACGAGTTCGCCGACATGGATCGGCTGCCGGAAGACGACCTGGTCCACTGACAAGGTCACCGCATATTCCTGCGAATAGCGCGAGGCGCAGGAAAACGCGACGCGGTCGAGAAGATTGAGCAGGGCGCCGCCATGGACCTTGCCGCTGAAGTTGGCCATGTCGGGCGTCATCAAGACGACCATTTCAAGCTCGCTGGTGTCATGCCCGGCTTCCACGGCCACTCCTTCTAAGATGATCGCAGCCCTTCTGGACCGACACGCGGCCGACGATGCCAGTATTCCAAGCCATGGTCCAGCGGTCAGTGAGACCTCCGGCTCGGTGGGCGACCGTGGGACTGGCCAGGGTGCGGGAACGTCGTCGCAGATCGATTGGCACCTCATGACATGATCGACCGTGTGCATACTCGGTAGCGTCCCGTTGAACCGAATCGTCTCGACATATGGCGCATTATTTCTTGAGTAGATCGGAGCGTTACTCTGCTTTGTAATCGATGCCCAGTTCACGGAACAAGGCGGCCGTAGCAGCTCTATCTCCTCGGGACATGTACTCCATTCCGGCCCGGATCGCATAGCGCCAGGCCTCTCCCCTTTCCCAGGCTTCCTTGAGAGCATCCGACAGGTCACCGAGACGGTTGGAAGCATCGAGCGCGTCGAAGAGCAATACCGCTTGCCTCAAGTCCTTGTCGCGCTTTGCAGCCCCAATCGTATCGACTACGCGGCGGGAGGCCACGATCAGCTTGTGAACAGCATAGCGCTCCGGAGCCGGGACAATCACGGAGATACCGCTTTTGTGTAGCAGGACGGCTCGCACGGGCTCATAGATGAGGAAATCCAAAAACCGCAGCGGATCGGCGCTTGCCCCACCCAGGGCGGGCATGTCGGCCGGTTGATCTTGATAGTCATCACTACCCCTATTTCCGGTCAAGAATTCCACATTGTAGCCCGCCCGGTTCTTGAATGCCGTTGATCGGGTTGACCCTGAGCGATGCGGGATCGGCCGGAAGGTCGGATCGACGCCTTGTAGGATTTCAAGAATAGGTGGAAGCGAGTCCCCTACTTCGGAGCTGATCGCGTAGTCCTGGGCGAAATCAGCATCACCCGTCGTCATCGAGGCGGCAGGAAGACGGACGCCAAGATGGCCCGCATAGGTCGAGAACGCTACCGTTCCTACCAAGCAGGCCCGCAAGCGGAAAATGCCAGCCTGGGCCAGCGCCTCGACGACATCGCCGGAAAACGGTTCGGGAGCTGGTAATCCAGCCTCGCGAACAAGGGTGGTGACCAGCTTACGGCGGGCCTTGGCGTCATCCTTGATCGCGCGGAAGTCCTTTACCCGCCTGTTGATTTCGGGATCATCGGCCGGTCCAACATACCGGCGTTTCTGTCGGTGGCCCTCGCCTTCGTCGGGCTGGTCGAAATACCAGTATTTGCGGGCTTTGACCGTGACCGGCACGAAGCGGCCTTCGACCGGGAAATCGGCCGAGAAGCTGGCGTCGAGCAGACGTTGACCGAGTTCGGCGGTCATCGTGCGATACATCAGGTCGATCTGCCGCATATCTGCTCCCGTTATACTGAATTGCGAAAATTAGTATAACGGTCGGAAACTCCGATGGGCTGGCGTTATACTGAGTTTGTGAATTTAGTATAACGGCACTAACCTTCTTTTCAAGAACAATCGACGACGGCGGCCCAAGGGGTGGGTAAGGTCGGAAGCGTTGACATCAAGATCGGGCTTCGGGTCGCCTGGAGCAAGAGGATCCAGCGGCCTGATCACTGATGTTGAAAATTGCCTGGAAGCGTTGATCCGCGCTTCCGGTTTGCCGATGTCCATTTGTGCCCACAGGCGAGGGCAGAAGTCGCGACACCGAAATTAGCCACGAGTGCACGCGCATTGAGGTATTGAAGCTTGTTCTCGTCCAGTCCGTTCAACGTGGCTGCGGTGGCACGACGTGGCGGCGGTTGATGGTCGCCGGACGGCCCTTGATGGACAGGGCCGTATCGCGCTTCTCGCGTTCAGCCACGACCTTGCCCTTCGCCACGACACAGAGCCGCTCGGCGCGCAGGCGCACCGCCTCGGTGGGGTTGCCCGCATCGAGCACAACGAGGATTGCCGATTTGCCGACGGCTAGGCCGAGATGATCGAGATCCCATGATCTCGGCATTGACCTTGGTGACCATGTCGAAACAGGTGCACATGTCCGCGGGCGAGGACATCTGGGCGACGTGCAATCGCATGAAGGCGACGTCGAGCATGTCGGCTGTGCCGAGGCGCGCCACCCCTGCAGCATGATGTTGATCAGCGGATTGGGGATCGCCGAGACACCGGCTTCCGCAATCAGCGGCAGCAGTTTCGAGACGTAGTAGCTGTCCATCGAATGCATCGAGGTAAGGTGCGAGCCAGCCGCCCGGCCTTGCAGGGCAGCTTTGCTTCTTTCAGAGCGTCCTCAGCACGTCGCCGAGTGCGTCAACCAGCATGTCGGCGTTCTCGCGGGAGAAGACGAGGGGAGGACGGATCTTCAGAACGTTAGCATTGGGACCTGAGGCGCTGATCAGGATGCGCCGCTCGCGCAGGCCGTTGACGATGCGTGTCGACAGGGCCGCGTCAGGACGCTTTGTGGCCGAGTCCACGATGATCTCGACGCCGATGAAGAGCCCAGACCCGCGCACGTCGCCGATCGCCGGATGGGTAGCTGAGAGGCTCTTCACCCTGTCCATAAGGTGGCGACCAACCACCAGCGCATTCTGTTGGAGGCCTTCAATGCGGATCGTGTCCAGCACGGCCTTGCCGGCGGCGGCAGCGACTGGATTACCGCCGAACGTGTTGAAATAGCGCGCCCGAGGACCGAACTCGGCAATGACCTCCGGGCGCAGAACGATGCCGGCCATCGGGTAGCCGTTGCCCATCGGCTTGCCGATCGTCACCATATCGGGCGCGACGCCGTGGCGTTCGAAGCCCCACATGGCCTCGCCGGTGCGGCCGAAGCCGGGCTGTACTTCATCCGCCACGAAGAGACCGCCGGCCTCATGGATGGCGTCGACCGCCGGCTTCAGAAAACCTTTCGGTCCCTCGAAAATACCGTCGCTGGAAAAGATCGTGTCGGTGATCAGCATGGCCGGCTTGATGCCGTGGCGCTTCAAGTCAGCAATCGCCGCACGCACGTCGCGGCCGAACTTTTGCACCATTTCTTCGGCGGAATGACGGTAGCTGTCCGGAGCAGGCACGGTGCGTACATGCGGCCCCAGCGTCACGGCTTCGCCGAGGGATGGCGAGAATTCCGCGACGGCGCTCGTGAGACCGTGATAGGCAAGCTCCGTTGCGATGATGCCTGTGCCGCCGGTGACGAAGCGGGCGATGCGCACCGCAAGGTCATTCGCCTCGCTGCCGGTACAGGTGAACATGACCTGGCTGAGCGCCTCGGGGAAGGTGGCCGTCAGCGCCTCTGCATAGTCGACGATGCCTTCGTGCAGGTAGCGCGTGTGGGTGTTCAGCACGGCGGTTTGCCTGGTGATCGCCTCCACCACGCGCGGGTGGCAATGGCCGAGCGAGGCGACGTTGTTGTAGGCATCGAGATATCGTTCGCCGGCCGCGTCATAGAGAAAGACGCCTTCGCCGCGCACGAGATGCAGCGGTTTTTCATAGAAGAGGCGGTAGGCGGGACCGAGCACCTTTTCCCGGCGCGCGATCAGCGCCCGTTCGGCTTCGTTGAGCCGTTCGAAATCTTCGCGCGAGAAGGCATTTACCATCGACATGATCAGGCCTCGGAAAGGTTGGGCACGAGCCTTTTCAGCCCGGCCGGCGTCAGATCGGATATGTTTTGAAGCCCCCGCCAGGCGGTGGCGTGGTTGCGCAAAATGTAGTCGCGGTTTTCCGGGAAGCGTGCGGAGCGCCATTCGGCGATGATGAGAGACATCGCCAGCCGCGACCGGGTCAACACTGGTAGAAGTTCAATTTCGGCAGGCTCCAACGCACGTGCCGAAAGGAACCCCTCCAGGAAGGAACTGGTGCGCGCCGCCCAGTTTTCCGTCGCCAGATGATAGGAAAGCGCGACGGCAAGATCGTTGATGAGTGGCGCATGGACCATGTCGCCGAAATCGATGATGCCGACGACTGCGGTGGGTGCGGCCGGATCGAGCAAGACATTGTGCGGGTTGAAGTCGTTGTGGATGATCTGCCGCCGCTTGAGATTGGTGATGGCGGGAAGCGCCCGCTCGAACTCCGCCAGCACGACCTTCGCCTGCGCCCGGCGTTCAGGCGCGACATGGTCGAGGACGGCAGTGAGATCGAGCGTGTGGGAAATGTCCCACATCAGCTTTCCCGCCGGCGGGCGTCCGTCATAGTTCTCAAGGCCGAGCCCGAGTTCCGCAAGCGCCCGGCCGACGTTGCGGCTCTGCGCCTCGGAGGCGGGTGTGCGGTACTGCAATTCGCCCCGCAGGAAAGTGAGCAGGCGCATGATGCGCGGGCCATCGGCGGTGGAAAGCGTGTGGCTAGGCTCTCCGCTTTTCGTGAGTATGAGCCGCGGCACCGGTACGGCGGGGGCGGCAGCCTCCAGATGCAGGAGCGCACCGTCCTGGAATTCCAGCGCGGCCGGGTCCTCGGCGGGATTGGCAATCTTGAGGATGAAGTCCGTTTCGTCAGAGCGGGTGAAAAGAAAGGTCTCGTCCCTTTCGCTGGAGAACCGCCTGATCGTGCCGCCCATGCCATAGACCTGCTTCACCGCGGCCTCGGCATCGGCAAACGATGTCGCACTCCACGTCGCCGACATGGAATCGGCCTTCTTGGCGGTGGGCGATGGCTCCGTCATGCTTGCTCCGTTGGTGGGGTTGCCCGCATTTCCTTCGATTGTCCCTGCCGTCCGCTGACCACGGTGCCGACTAAATTGCCGCCGCAAGCCGTTTGGCGGAAGATGTCCGCGACATGTCATACTTGAAACACGCCGAAAAAGATGCATCAAGTATCTTGTTATTCGATTTTGCGGACCAGTTCCATGCCTCAATTTACGTCACTGGATCATGAGAACCTCAACAGCGCCGTTTATGGTGCGTTGTGCGATGCCCTGATCCAGGGACGGTTCCAGCCCGGCGACCGGCTGAAGATCCGTGATCTGGCGGAACAATTCGGCACGAGCGTCACACCGATCCGCGACGCCATCCTTCGGCTTGCCAATGACGAGGCGATCACCTTCCGCTCGCCACGCGACATCCGCATCCCGGGTTTGAGCGAAAACCGCTACCGCGAGATCCGCGCAATCCGTGTCCGGCTGGAGGGATTGGCGGCGGAAACCGCCGCCCAGGTGGCGACGAGCACGGATATCGAGGCATTGGAACGCATCTTGCGCGAAAATGAACAGGCAATCGAGGCCGGCGACCGGCTGAAGGGCACGCAACTCAACCAAGCCTTCCACTTCCTGTTGCCGCAGATCGCTGGGCTGCCGGTGCTGAACGGCATCCTGCGGCGGCTCTGGCTGCAGATGGGGCCGCACATTTCCGATGCCTATATAGAGGGTGGACGTGCGATGATCGACCATCACTACCCGGTCGTCGAAGCCCTGAAACGGCACGATTCCGCCGCCGCCTCGATGGCGATCGTCGACGATATCCTGCTCGGCGGCAAGCCGATCCTCGAGCGCATCGAACGGGGCACGGAGCGGGAGGCGCGCCGGGCCTGACATCACTTGGAAGAGGAGGCTTGCAATTCATGGGCGGCCCATTACGATGTATCAAGCATCAACAGAGAACGCTCCCATGACCGAAGAATGCCGCTACATGTTGCTGACGGGTGCGAGCCGCGGGATCGGTCATGCGACGGTCAAGCTCTTCCAGTCGAAGGGCTGGCGCATTCTCACCGTTTCGCGTCAATCCTTTTCCGAGGAATGCGCCTGGCCCTCCGCCCGCGAAAGCCATATCCAGGCCGACCTCGCGGATCTCACGCAGATCGACCGCCTGGCAGCGACGGTGCGCGAGCGCCTGCCGAACGGCCGGCTGCACGCGCTCGTCAATAATGCCGGCATTTCGCCGAAGGGGCCGGGCAAGAGCCGCCTCGGTGTGCTGGATACGGATGCCGATGTCTGGACGCAGGTGCTCAACGTCAATCTTATCTCGACCGCTTTGATCGCCCGCGCACTCATGCCGGAACTGGAAGCAGCGAAGGGCTCGATCGTCAATGTTACGTCGATCGCCGGCTCGCGCGTCCACCCCTTCGCAGGCGTTGCCTATGCGGCGTCCAAGGCGGCGCTTGCCTCGCTGACCCGTGAAATGGCGCACGAATTCGGCCAACGCGGGGTCAGGGCGAATGCCATCGCCCCGGGCGAGATCGAAACGTCGATCCTGTCGCCCGGAACGGATGAACTGGTGGCGGCGGAAGTGCCGATGCGAAGACTGGGCGAACCGCGCGAGGTCGCGGAGACCATCTATTTCCTCTGCACCGAGCCATCGTCCTACATCAACGGCGCGGAAATTCACATCAACGGAGGTCAACACGTCTGACGATGGTCGACTGGGGGAAATCCCCGCTGACCGACAAGGACCGGAGTGCATCATACGGTCGGACAAACGCCCGGGGAGAAAGGGCGCGACGACCGGAAAGGCTGTAATCATCGCAATACGCCAAAGGGACGGGTCAGCAGTCCGCATGAGATCGTCAACGGGGGCCGGAGGCTGACGGCGGTTCCTTCACAAACGAAGAAAAGGGGAGTGCAATGAAGACTATCTTTCAAGCGGGTGTTCTGGCGTCCGCCGTCGTCGTGCTGTCCGCAAGCCTTGCCGCACCGACATTCGCACGGGACCTGACCGTCGTCTCCTGGGGCGGCAACTATCAGGACGCGCAGCGCAACATCTATTTCAAGCCCTTCGCCGAAAAGACCGGCAAGCCGGTGCTCGACGAAGCCTGGGACGGCGGCATCGGCGTCATCCAGTCGAAGGTCAAGGCCGGCGCGCCGAACTGGGATGCCGTGCAGGTGGAAGCCGAAGAGTTGGCGCTCGGCTGTGCCGACGGACTTTATGAAAAGATCGACTGGGACAAGATGGGCGGCAAGGACAAGTTCCTCGATTCTGCGGTCGATGACTGTGGTGTCGGCGCCATCGTCTGGTCGACGGCGATCGCCTATGACGGTGATAAGCTGAAGGAAGGCCCGGCCTCCTGGGCGGACTTCTGGAATGTCGAAAAATTCCCCGGCAAGCGCTCGCTGCGAAAAGGCCCGAAATATACGCTCGAATTCGCGCTGCTCGCCGATGGCGTCTCTAAGGACGAGCTGTACGACGTGCTTGGGACCGACGAAGGGGTCGAGCGCGCATTTAAGAAGCTCGACGAGTTGAAACCGCACATAGTTTGGTGGGAATCGGGCGCCCAGCCGCTGCAGTTCCTCGCCTCTGGCGAAGTGGCGATGACGTCGGCCTATAACGGCCGCATCACCGGCATCAACCGCACGGAAGGCAAGAACTTCAAGGTCGTCTGGCCGGGCAGCATCTACGCCGTCGATAGCTGGGTGGTGCTGAAGGATGCGGAAAACAAGGACGCCGCGCAGGACTTCATCGCCTTCGCAAGCCTGCCCGAACATCAGGCGAAGCTGCCGGAATTCGTCGCCTACGGCCTGCCGAACAAGGAAGCTGCAGCCAAGGTTCCGGCGGAATTCGCCAAAGACCTGCCGACCGATCCGGCGAACATGACGGAGTCGATCTCGCTGAATGTGGACTTCTGGATCGACAATGCCGAAACGCTGACGCAGCGCTTTAACGCCTGGCTGGCTCAGTAAGAACATCCGCCGCGAAGGGCGCTCCGACGGGCGCCCTTCCTGCCTGGCCGGGTGCGTTCTCACGGGTTTTCCGGATGGCGCATCCTTCGCCTCTAGCGATGGAGCCTTCCGTGGCCGAGTTCATTCGATTTGACCGCATCACCAAATTCTACGGCCCGCTCTGCGTGGTTGAAAACCTGGCTCTCGGCATTGGCAAGGGCGAGTTCGTAAGCCTGCTCGGCCCCTCCGGCTCCGGCAAGACGACGATACTGATGATGTTGGCGGGTTTCGAGCAGCCGACCTCCGGCAATATCCTGTTGGACGGGACCGCGATCAACGACGTGCCGACCCACAAGCGGGACATGGGGGTCGTCTTCCAGAGTTATGCCTTGTTCCCGCATATGTCGGTCGGCGAGAACGTGGCCTTCCCGTTACAGATGCGTGGGCTGGGCAAGGCGGAGATCGCCGAGCGCGTGGCGCGAGCGCTGGACATGGTGCAGCTGTCGGCCTTCACCGACCGCCGGCCTTCGCAACTCTCCGGTGGGCAGCAACAGCGTGTGGCGCTTTCCCGCGCGCTGGTCTTCGAGCCGCGCGTCGTGCTGATGGACGAGCCGCTAGGCGCGCTCGACAAGCAGTTGCGCGAGCAGATGCAGCTCGACATTCGCGACCTGCACCGCCGCCTTGGCGTGACGATTGTCTTCGTCACACATGACCAGTCGGAGGCGCTGACCATGTCGGACCGCGTCGCCGTCTTCAACAAGGGTAAGATTGAGCAGATCGGCACGCCGCGGCAGGTCTATGACGAACCGGCGACGCGCTTCGTCGCGGAATTTATCGGCGAGACCAATCTGGTCGAGGGTGTCGTCGAGGCGGTGCAGGGGCAGGAGGCGACTGTGCGCCTGCGGTCCGGCGCGCATATCGTTTCGGCCGTTTCCGGCAGCGTCGCCTCCGGCCAGCCCGTCTTTCTCTCTATCCGGCCGGAGCGGGTCGATCTCAGCGAAACGCGCGGCGAAGCGCGCAATTGCCTGGAAACGGAGGTGACCGATTCCGTCTATCAGGGCGATCATCTGCGTGTGCAGTTGCAGAACGCAGCACAACCGCTGATCGCCAAGCTCGGTCGCCGGTCACGCGAATTCCCGCCGGGCACCAAGGTCTATGCGGCCTTTTCAGCCGGCGATTGCCGGGTCATCGCGCCATGAGTGCAGTCTCGTCCCGGACCGGGCGGTCGCTCGTTCTTCTTGCGCCGCTGCTTCTCTTCCTCATCGGCTTCTTCGTCTGGCCGCTGTTCAGCATGATGTCGCAGGCGGTGTCGGATCCAGCCGTGCTGCGCCTGCTTCCGCGAAGCGCCGAAGTACTGACGGATTGGGATCGAAAGTCGCCGCCGACCATGCCCATGCAGATGGCGCTGATGGAGGACCTGAAGGCCGTCGATGACGACCAGGCGCTCGGCGATATGGTCCGCCGCCTCAACAGCGCCCGTTCCGGCTTCCGCACGCTCATGTCCAAGACGATCAGCGCGCTCGACGACACGGCGAACCCGCCCGCCGACCTCGTGTCCATCGACAAGCGTTGGGAGAAACCGGAATTCTGGCTGGCCATCGCCGATGCGCTCTCGCCGCTCACCGATCGCAACCTGCTCGCCGCAGTCGATCTCGGCCGCAATGCCGCCGGCGATATCGAGCACCTGCCAGCCGACCGGTCCGTCAACCGCGTTATCCTCGTGCGCACCTTCTGGATCGCCGCACTTGTCACCTTCGCCTGCGCCGGTATCGGCTTCCCCTATGCGATGATCGCGGCTTCGCTGACTGGCTGGAAGCGCGACCTGATGCTGGCTGCCGTGCTGCTGCCGCTCTGGACTTCGCTTCTGGTACGCACCGCCGCCTGGTTCATCCTGTTGCAGGAAAAAGGGTTGATCAACGACCTCCTGCAAACGCTCGGTCTGATCGATGCGCCGCTGCCGTTGATCTTCAATCGCACCGGCGTCATCATCGCCATGACCCATGTGCTGCTGCCTTTCATGGTGCTGCCAATCTATTCGGTGCTTATTACCATCCCGAAGAATCTGATGCCGGCGGCCGCCTCGCTCGGAGCGCCGCCTTGGCGCGCGTTCCTGCGCGTGCTGCTGCCGCTGAGCCTGCGCGGCGTCGCCTCCGGCAGTCTGCTCGTCTTCATTTCTGCAATCGGCTACTACATCACCCCGGCTCTGATTGGCGGGCCGGGCGACCAGATGATCAGCTCGATCATCGCCTTCTACGCCACAGGTTCTGCGAACTGGGGCATGGCCGGGGCGCTTGGCGTCGTGCTGCTTGTCGCGACGCTGCTCCTCTATAGTGTCTATGCGCGGCTCTCCACTGACGAGCCGGGGAGGCGCTAGGTCATGCCGATGAAGCTCACCAAGTTCGCTTTCGCCTCGCTGACGATCCTCTTCCTCGTCGCGCCGCTCATCGCCATCCTGCCGCTCGCCTTCACCTCGAGCGTCATCCTCACCTACCCGATCCCGTCCTGGTCGCTGCGCTGGTTCGAGGAATTGTTCACGGCAGATGCCTGGCGGCGGGCGATCTTTAACAGCCTAATCATCGGGACGGGCACGACGCTGCTCGCCACCGTGCTTGGCACCGCCGC
Organism: Ensifer sp. ENS11; assembly: GCF_014851895.1. NCBI lineage: Bacteria > Pseudomonadati > Pseudomonadota > Alphaproteobacteria > Hyphomicrobiales > Rhizobiaceae > Ensifer > Ensifer sp. ENS11. The sequence continues at coordinate 469,553 of NZ_JACVAN010000003.1, forward strand.
CTCGCTCGGCCTGCGCAACCGCCTCCTCTTCTTCCGCGGGTCAATACGCACGCTCTTTCTACTGCCCATGGTGGTGCCCGCTGTCGTGCTCGGTGTCGGCATGCAGGTGCTGCTCGCGGGTTTCGGCCTGACGAACAGCTATGCCGGCGTGATCATCGCCCACACTGTCGTCGCCGTGCCCTTCGTCGTGGTCAGCGTCATCGGCGCGCTTGCCGGCATCGACGAACGCGTGGAACTCGCCGCACAAAGCCTCGGCGCTTCGCCCGCAACGGTCTTCCGCCGCGTGACCCTGCCGCTCGCCATGCCCGGCGTGCTCTCCGGCGCGGTGCTGGCCTTCGCCACCTCGCTGGACGAGGTTGTGCTGACGCTCTTTGTCGCCGGTCCCAACCAGCGTACGCTGGCCCGGCAGATGTTTTCGAGTATCCGTGAGAACATCAGCCCGGCGATTGCGGCAGCGGCCTTCCTCTTCATCGTCGCGACAATTCTGATCGGCCTCGCGGTTGTGCTGTCTCGATCTGTGCTGGCGAAGCGGCGTTAGACAAATTTGCGCGTCCGGGATGAAAAGATCGTTGAAGGCTTTGGATACGTAAAGGGATAGATAAGCGCGCTGATGCCGGCCCGAGCAGCCAATCGATCGGGTTTTTGAGGCTGCAGGGAATGCTGCGGACATATTCAGGGCTCGAAATGATCAGCCCGTCACTCGCGGAAATTTTCTCGATGAACCGGATGACGCTCTCTGGGGTATTCGGCCCCTCCCGTTCTGTTCTCGTCCAGTCCGTTCAACGTGGCTGCGGTGGCACGATGTGGCGGCGGTTGATGGTCGCCGGACGGCCCTTGATGGACAGGGCCGTATCGCGCTTCTCGCGTTCAGCCACGACCTTGCCCTTCGCCACGACACAGAGCCGCTCGGCGCGCAGCCGCACCGCCTCGATGGGGTTGCCCGCATCGAGCACAACGAGGCTTGCCGATTTGCCGACGGCTAGGCCGAGATGATCGAGTCCCATGATCTCGGCATTGACCTTGGTGACCATGTCGAAACAGGTGCGCATGTCCGCGGGCGAGGACATCTGGGCGACGTGCAATCCCATGAAGGCGACGTCGAGCATGTCGGCCGTGCCGAGGGAGTACCAGGGATCGAGCACGCAATCCTGACCCCAGCCGGTGCGGATGCCGGCCTTCAGCATTTCGGGCACTCGCGTCAGGCCACGCCGCTTGGGATAGGTATCGTGCCGCCCCTGCAGCATGATGTTGATCAGTGGATTGGGGATCGCCGAGACACCGGCTTCCGCAATCAGCGGCAGCAGTTTCGAGACGTAGTAGTTGTCCATCGAATGCATTGAGGTAAGGTGCGAGCCAGCCACCCGGCCTTGCAGGCCGAGCCTCTGGGTCTCATAGGCAAGCTGCTCGATATGGCGCGACAGAGGATCGTCGGTCTCGTCGCAATGCAGGTCGACCATCAGGCCGCGCTCGGCCGCGATCTCGCAAAGTTCGGTAACGGAACGCGTGCCGTCGGACATGGTCCGCTCGAAATGCGGGATGCCGCCGACGATGTCGACGCCCATGTCGAGGGCGCGGATGGTGTTCTCGCGCGCATTCGCCGAGCGGTAGAGCCCGTCCTGCGGGAAGGCGACGAGCTGGAGATCGATATAGGGCGCGATCTCCTTCTTGACCTCGAGCAGCGCTTCGACCGCAAGAAGGCGGTCGTCGCAGGTATCGACATGGGTGCGGATGGCGAGGAGGCCCATCGAGACCGCCCAGTCGCAATAGGCCAGCGCGCGTTCCTTGACGGCCTCGTGGGTCAGGAGCGGCTTGAGTTCGCCCCACAGCGCGATGCCTTCGAGCAGCGTGCCTGAGGCATTGATACGCGGCAGGCCGTAGGACAGCGTTGCGTCCATATGGAAATGCGGATCCACAAAGGGCTGGCTGACGAGGTTGCCCGAGGCATCGACGACACGACCGGCCCCGGCATCGATACGGGGCTCGATCGCGGCGATCCTGTCGCCCTTGATGCCGATATCGGCGACGGTTCCATCGGGCAGCGTGCCGCCCTTTACGATCAGGTCGAAACTCATCTTTCGCCTTTCTGGTACGGGATCATCAAAGCTTTGGGATAGGTGGCGCGGCGTGCGACCAGGATCAGCGCCAGGATCGACAGCGCATAGGGCATCATCAGGAAAACCTGATAGGGCACGATACCGCCCGATATCTGCTGCAGGCGAACCTGATAGGCATCGAATGCGGCAAACAGGATGGCGCCGATCAGCGCCTTTCCTGGCCGCCAGGAACCGAAGACGACCAGCGCGATGCAAATCCAGCCGCGCCCATTGATCATCTGGAAGAAGAAGGAATTGAAGGCCGAGATGGTGAGAAAGGCGCCGCCGACCGCCATCAGCGCGCTACCGACGGCGACGGCGCCCATGCGTATGCCGGTGACCGAAATGCCTTGCGCCTCGACCGCCGACGGGTTTTCACCCGCAGCGCGAACGGCAAGGCCAATGGGGGTGCGATAGAGGATCCAGGCGACGGCTGCGACCGACACGAATGCGAGATAGGTCAGCGGCGTCTGGGTAAACAGCGCCTCACCAACGACAGGAATGCTGGACAGGCCCGGGATCGGCAAGGGCTGGAACGGCTCGATCTTGGGCGGCGACGTCACCTCGGGCAGCGCAAGACGATAGGTGAAATAGGTAAGGCTTGTAGCAAGCAGTGTAACGCCGATGCCGACGACGTGTTGCGACAGGCCGAGCGGTACCGTGAGCGTGGCGTGCAGCAAGCCGAACATGGCACCGACCAGGGCAGCGACCAGCACGCCGGCCCAAAGATCGCCGCCAGAATAGACGGTGAACCAGCCGGCGAAGGCGCCTGCCGTCATGATCCCCTCGATCCCGAGGTTGAGGACGCCCGCGCGCTCGCAGATCAACTCGCCCATGGTTGCGAAGATCAGCGGCGATGCTATGCGGATGGCGGCGACCCAGAAGGAGGCGGTGAAGAGGATCTCAAGCGCGTCCATGTCACCTCCACCTTATCCGGAATCGCGTCAGAAGGATCGCGACAACCATCGTCAGCAGCGAGGTGGCGACCATGACGTCGGCTATGTAACTCGGCACTTTGGCCGCACGGCTCATGGCATCGGCGCCGACGAAAATGCCGGCGACGAAGATGGCCGATGCGATGACGCCGAGCGGGTTGAGCATGGCCAGCATCGCGACGACGATGCCGGAGTAGCCGTAGCCCGGCGACAGGTCGAGCGTCAGGTTGCCCTTGAGCCCCGAGACTTCTGAAAAGCCGGCAAGTGCGGCCAACCCGCCCGAAAGCAGCGCCGTCTTCATGAGCGTGCGGTTGACCAGAATGCCGACAAAGCGTGCGCCCTCGGCATTGAGGCCGACGGCGCGCATTTCGTAGCCGAGAACCGTCTTTTTCATGACGACCCAGACGAGAACGGCCGAAGCAAGGGCAATGACGAAACCATAGTGCAGGCGCTTGCCCTGGATGAGGCGTGGCAATTGCGCTTCGGCGATCACCTTCTGCGATTGCGGCCAGCCGAGCCCCATCGGATCCTTGAGCACACCTTCAAGCAGCATCGACACGAACAACAGGACGATGAAGTTGAGCAGCAGCGTGGTGACCACCTCATCGACGCCGAAGCGGGTCTTCAGCACGGCCGGGCCAAGCAGAAGCATTGCGCCTGCGGCCATGACGGCGGCCATGATCACCGGGATCAGAATGACCGAAGGTAGCGGCAGCGCGCCGGTTCCCAGCACCACGGTGACGACGCCCCCGATGTAGAGTTGCGCTTCTGCGCCGATGTTCCAGAGCTTGGCCCGGAAGGCGACGGCGATCGCCAAGCCCGTGAAGATCAGCGGCGTCGCGCGGGTCAAGGTTTCCATGAGCGCGAACTGCGAGCCGGCCGCACCCTTGGCCACAAGATAGAAGACGGACAGTGGCGAAGCGCCAGCGGCAAGAACCAGCATCGACGTCAGCAGCAGCGTGGTGGCGATGGCTGCCAGCGGAAACAGCAAGGTGACCGTCAATGACGGTGCGGGCTTCGGCTCAAGCCGCATGATCGCTGGGCTCCCCGCTGTGGCCTGCCATCAGCTCCCCCAGTTCCCGAATGCTGCGTTCACCGCGCGAAGACGGCGTCGATAAGCGCCCCTTGGACATGACGATGATGCGGTCGGACAATGCCAGGATTTCCTCAAGGTCCTCCGAAATCAGCAATATCGCCGCGCCCCTTTCCCGCGCTTCAAGCAACATGCGGTGAACATAGGCGACGGCGCCGACATCGAGGCCGCGGGTCGGCTGGCTTGCAAGGATGACCGCCGGGTCGGGATCAAGGGCCCGGCCGAGGATGAGCTTCTGCATATTGCCGCCCGAGAGCAGGCGTATGCGGGCCTCGGGCGAGGGGCATTTGACGTCGTAGTCGGCAATGAGTTTCTCGGCGAAGCGGCCGGCGGCTTTCCAGTTCAGGAAGCCCATGCGGTTGAATCGCGGGCTCCGGTAGCGTTCGGCGATGACGTTCTCCGCCACACTCATGTCGCCGATGCTGCCGATAGCGTGGCGGTCTTCCGGAATGCGGGCCACGCCATGGGCGAGCGCAGCGCGCGGCGACCAGTCAGCGACTTCCTGCCCGGCGATGGAAATGCTGCCGCCGGTTGGACGCCGGATGCCGGCGATGAGGCCGGCAAGGACAGCCTGACCATTGCCGGCAACGCCGGCAAGGCCGGTGATTTCACCAGCTGTCAGCGTGAGCGACACCTTATCGAGGCCGGCTCCGTTATACGGCGCTGTTGAGACGCCCTCGAGCGCCAGCAGCGGTGCGCCCAGTTTCACCGGGCTGACCTCCGCCGGCTTGACCTCCTGGCCAACCATGAGGGAGGCCAGTTCTTTGCGATCGGTCGAGCCTGTCTCGCGCTCGCCGACGAGCTGGCCGGAGCGCAGAACCAGTACACGATCGCTGACAGCCATCACTTCGTGCAACTTGTGGGAGATGAAGATGATCGACAGGCCTTTGGCGACGAGCAGTTTCAGCGTCCGGAACAATGCGTCGGTCTCGGCGGGGGTCAGAACAGCCGTCGGCTCGTCCAGGATGAGAATGCGGGCTTCGCGATAAAGGGCCTTCAGGATCTCGACGCGCTGGCGTTCGCCGACCGAAAGGGTGGAGACGGTGGCCGCGGGATCGACGGCGAGGCCGAAATCGGTAGACAGTTGCGCGATGCGCCGCCGCGCTGCGGCCCGGTCGAGCCGCATGCGCCAGAGGCCCTGCGTGCCAAGCGCGATGTTTTCCTGCACCGTCATGTTGTCGGCGAGAGTGAAGTGCTGGTGGACCATGCCGATGCCGGCATCGAGGGCTGCGCGCGGATCTCCCGGCGGAAGCGGCTTGCCAAAGGCCTCTACGGTTCCTTCGTCTGCGATGTAGTGGCCGAAGAGAATGTTCATCAGCGTCGTCTTGCCGGCGCCGTTCTCCCCGAGAAGCGCGATGACTTCGCCCCGCTTCAGGTCGAAGGAAATGGCCTCGTTGGCTCGGAGCGGGCCGAAACGCTTGCTGATGCGTGAAAGACGAAGGGCGGGATTGCTTGACACATCGGTGACCGGAAGTGGCGTTGCGGGGGAGGCTTCCTTTCCCGTCCAGGGAGGGAATGGTCGCTGCCGGCGAAGGGTAATCCCTCGTCCGGCATTGCCAACCACCTCTCCCATGAACGGAAGGAGAAGAGGGCTAGCTCGATTTTGGCTCGGCGTCGTTGATCTCGACGGCGAACGAGCCATCCTTGATCATCTTTTCCTTCTCCGCGACCTTGGCCTTGATGTCGTCCGGAACCTTGCTGTCGAAGGTGCCGAGAGGCGCGAGCGAACAGCCGCCGTTCTTCATGAAGGAATAGACGCCGTAGTCGTCGGCCTTGAAAGTGCCGGCCTTCACTTCGGCGATAGCCTTGTCGAGTGTCGGTTCGAAATGCCACAGCGCGGAGGCGACAACGGTGTCCGGATAGTCCGCCTGGGTATCGATGACATTGCCAATGGCCAGGACTTTCTTCTCCTTGGCGGCGTCGGACACGCCGAAACGCTCGGCATATAGAAGGTCCGCACCGCCATCGATCTGGGCGAATGCGGTCTCCTTGGCCTTGGGCGGATCGAACCACGAGCCGATGAAGGCGACCTGGAACTTGGTGTCCGGGGCCACTTCATTCACGCCAGCCATGAACGCGTTCATCAGCCGGTTGACCTCCGGGATCGGATAGCCTCCCACCATGCCGATGTTCTTGGACTTGGTCATTGCGCCAGCGACCAGGCCGGACAGATAGGATGCGTCCTGGATATAGTTGTCGAAAACCGAAAAGTTCGGCACGGCGGCATCGGGCTTGAAGCTCGAGCCCATCAGGAAGGCGACGTCAGGATAGTCTTTGGCGACGGCGCGGGCGGCATCCTCGACGCCGAAGACCTCGCCCAGGATCAGCTTGTGGCCGGCCTCGCAATATTCGCGCATGACGCGCTCGTAATCGTTGTTCGCGGTGTTTTCAGAATAGACATATTCGATGTTGCCGCGCTCCTTGGCGGCATTAGCTGCCTTGTGGATACGGCTGACCCACTGCTGCTCGACCGGGACGGTATAGATGGCCGCCACCTTTATCGGGTCCGCAGCAAACAGACGGCTCGGCAGACCCGCCGCGGCCACCACGGCGGATGCGCCAGCAACTTTCATCAGGGTTCTTCTGGAAATGGCGGAATTGAAGGAATTGCTATGCATTAAATTCCCCTCTGGTTGATTGCGCGTTTTGGAACACGTCTTTTTTACCACTTGGTCAATGTAGGTGAAGTTGGAGGTTGCAGCAATTGGGTGCCGCGGAAAGTTCGCCGCAGGCGATGGAAGCAAAACGCGGGATCACGAAGGCCGCTCGATCGTGAATTGCGGGCGTGAGCCCATCGCGGCGCTGAGCAAAGGCCTGCCGCTATTCTCCGAAATCGCCGCGCCGACGCTTCTCAAGCTGATGAGCTCGAAGGCCTTTCCGGGGGTGGGGGGTGGCGCAGATCTATCGGGTGGCGTGAACCCGTCGCCGAAGGGTCGGTTGCCGGGGCAACACCTTTCCCGGATTGAGGATCGCGGACGCATCGAGCGTGTCCTTGACCCGATGCATCAGCGCCAGCTTGACCGGGTTCGATGTGGCTGACAGTGACCCCACTCTCTTGGTGCCGATCCCATGCTCGGCAGAGAATGACCCGCCGATCGTAACTATGTCCCTGTAGAGCACCTTCTCAATGGCTTTCGCCTTTTCGCCTGCAATGTCACTGCCAGCCGCGTTGAGGACGATATGGAGATTTCCGTCAGCAAGATGGCCGAACACGTAGGGATCGAACGTGGCATCCAGTCCCCTGAGATCTGCAAGACAGCGATTAAGATAAGACCCGACTTGCGATAGAGGAACCGAGACATCGTAGGATGGTGCGCTCGGATGCTTTCGGTAGATGAGGTCCGTGTCTTCGCGCAGTCGCCAAAGATCCATCTCCTGCGCACCTGAGGATGCAATGACGGCTGAGGCGTCGGGGTGATCCTCGATGACGTCTTCATAGATACGTCCCAGTTCCGATTGCAACGCTCCCTCCTCGGCCCCGCTTAGTGAAACCAGCAGGTTGACCGGATGCTCGGCATTGTAGTCCGAGACAGACCAACGATGATGGCCGGATGTCAGACGGAAATAGGTGTTCCAGATCGCTTCCGCAGCGCGTAGTTGACCGTACTCGGCGTCGAGACCTCGACGAACTGTCTCGAGCGCTGCATCAACTGACGGTAAACCGAAGAGGACAGTGGCCGTGGCAAAGGGCTGGGGCTCAAGCTTGACGGCAATACGCGTTATGATGCCGAGTGTTCCTTCGGCTCCCACAAAGAGATGTTTCAGATCATAGCCGGCCGCGTTTTTCACGACCCGTGTAAGATCGGAATAGATCGAGCCATCCGCGAGCACGGCCTCCAGGCCGAGAATGCGATGCCGCATGACCCCAAACCGAAAGGCTGCAATACCCCCGGCATTCGTCGAGGCCATACCTCCGATCGTTGCCGAACCGCGCGATGGCAAATCGATCCCTGTTTCAAGTCGATGCTCCGCGGCCGCCACTTGCAGCGCTTGCAGTGTCACGCCGGCCTCCACGACCGCAACCCGCTCGATTGGTGAAATATCCAGGATTCGATTGAGGCGGACGGTTGAAAGCACCAGTTCGCCCGGCCGAGACATCGCCCCGCCTACGAGCCCGGTTCGTCCTCCATGGGTGACGAGCGAGATCCCGTTGGCGAGGCAACATTTGACGACGGCGGCAACCTCATCGGTCGTTCTCGGGAAGACTACGGCGCCTGCCCCGAGATTTTCAGGTGCAACTCCGTGGTCGACCGTGGCAATGGCCTCCCCGTCCTTGAGATTTTCGTCACCAACAATTCTACGAATTTCGTCTTTGAATTCGGGCTGTAGGCGATCCATTCGATGTTACCTGTTGGTGGATGTCGAGAACGGTGAGATGTCTGCGGCAGACTTGTTCAGGCCGTGTCAGTTTTGAGCGCGCCACTCTTCTTTGCCGTCCAGGTGGCGATGAAGTCCATGAGGCCAGGGTTGAGGCAGTCATAGGGCTCAATACCAAGCTCTCGCAGGCGGCCACGCACGCCATCCATCTTTGCCGGATCGTATCCGCTTTCGATGATCGAAGACACGAAAGCCGCAAACCCCGGCTTCGCCCAGCCCGTTTCCTGGAACCGCTCAGGATGCAAGAAGGAAAGCCCCTTGAACGGATGGTCGCGTTCGACGGGGCCGTACATGTGCACGCCGCAGTCCTTGCAGGCGTGGCGCAGAATAAGAGCGGCCGGGTCCATGACAGCGAGCTTGTCGCCGTTTTCGAGTATCTCGACATTGTCCGTCGGCGCGACGGCGACGACCGAGAAGACAGCACCATCGGGCTTCCAGCACTTGGTACAGCCGCAGGCATGGTTATGGGCAATGTCGCCCCTGATCCGGACCTTCACAGGGTTGCTCGCGCAGTTGCACACAAGTGTGCCGCCCGAGAAGGCTGCATCGGTCGCCTGGAAACCGGAATCGAGGGATGGATGTATCGCAACGCTTGGCATGGGCTTCTCCTCCTTCATGGCCGGCGCGGTATGCCCGGCAGATCATTGGCATCGCCGGGCGGACGCTTGGCGATGTGATGAACGGATTGCATTCGTGATGCGGTCGTGAACCCGCGCTCAGTATACCACGACGCTGCGGATGCTTTCGCCGGAATGCATCAGTTCGAAGCCCTTGTTGATGTCTTCGAGCGGCATCGTGTGGGTGATCATCGGATCGATCTCGATCTTGCCCTCCATGTACCAGTCGACAATCTTCGGCACGTCGGTGCGGCCGCGCGCGCCGCCAAAGGCGGTGCCCATCCAGCTGCGACCGGTGACGAGCTGGAACGGACGGGTGGAGATCTCCTGGCCAGCGCCGGCAACGCCGATCACCACCGACTTGCCCCAGCCGCGATGCGAGGCTTCGAGCGCCTGGCGCATCACCTTGGTGTTGCCGGTGCAATCGAACGTATAATCGGCACCGCCGATCTGGTCGGCCCCGCGCTTCGTCATGTTGACGAGGTAAGGCACGATGTCGTCGCCGACCTCCTTCGGATTGACGAAGTGGGTCATGCCAAAGCGTTCGCCCCAGGCCTTCTTGTCGTTGTTGAGATCGACGCCGATGATCATGTCGGCGCCGGCAAGCCTGAGGCCCTGGATGACATTGAGGCCGATGCCGCCGAGGCCGAAGACGATCGCGGTCGCGCCGATCTCGACCTTGGCCGTGTTGATCACCGCGCCGATGCCGGTGGTGACGCCGCAGCCGATATAGCAGA